>CAZWHG010000040.1:0-25354 GCA_964633785.1 uncultured Methanotrichaceae archaeon | reverse complement strand
ATTGATAGATTGAAGGAAAAATTTGGAAACCCAAGTAGAAGCTAAACACGTACTCGATGTTTATTTTTAGAAGTTTTATCTCATCCTCCAGCTTGCGGTTTTGACTTTTGAGATCCGAATTCTCTCGCACGAGGTCGGGCCCAGAGGAGTCTTCTTCAGAACGTCGCCCACGCTCTGCCATTTCAAAAATATAATTATTTAAGGATGATCCATACACATCTGCTGCTCCCCTCCAATCATCCAGAAGTTCTTTAGAGGGGAAATAAAAAGAGACGGTCTTATCCATCTGATTTTTGCGAGGCATGGTCAGATGAATGGGAACACAAGATATATCAAATGAACGGGTTCATTTACAGCTTCCTATGGCAGAACCACCAGTCTTCGCAGATCATGTCACCACCCGTCTTCCTGGTAGCCGCAGTCTTTTCGTCACCGGGTGGCGGAATGATCACCTGATCGCCGATAAGCTCATTGTTGGGCCAGTTGGCAGGAGCTGCTACTTTGTTCTTGTCCACAACCTGCAAAGCCTTAACAGCCCTCACTATTTCATCCATATTCCTGCCTACTTCCTGGGGATAGAAGAGTATTAAACGAACGGTTGCCTCCGGGTCGACGATGAATACGGCTCGCACAGTGTTGGTGGCCTTTCCGGGATGAATCATGCCCATTCTCTGGGCAATTTTTCCCTGATCATCGGCAATTATGGGAAACTTAATCTCTACCTTTAGATTCTCCTTTATCCACTGCGTCCACTTCATATGAGAGAAAACCTGATCAATAGACAGACCGATCAGCTGGCAGTTGAGATTCTCAAACTCTTCTCGCCTCTTTTCAAAGGCCACAAATTCCGTGGTGCAGACCGGTGTAAAGTCTGCAGGATGGCTGAAGAATACAAACCACTTTCCTGCGAAGACATCAGGCAGGGTCATCATGCCATGGGTGGTCTTCACTTCCATCCTGGGCATCTTGTCCCCAATGAGCGGAAAACCATCCTCATTTCCGCACATTTGATGCATCATTCCCATATGCTTCATGCCCATTCCCATATGACTCATCCCCATATGTTTTCCCATTTGCGTTTCCATTTGACACATTTAATTTCCCTCATTTCCGATTAGATTATGATATTATTTCAACTATGATATCTAGGGCCGACCCAGTAATTAAAGGTTACTATCATCAGGTGAGCAGAATAGCCCAAGGGGGACAATGAGGTCTAATGTCATGGGATACTCGAGGAACGAATCAAAAAATGCGCGAAAAAGACCGCAGGCACTTTTCATAGGACTGAGATAAACGACTGCTTTTTAGCCAGGACATTTCCGCATCCCCGGCATTCCAGCTTTTTCTCAAGTTCTTGCGCCACCCAGGCGGGTGCGTTGGACCGGCGTATTTCGGCTAAGATTAAATGCTTCATGATATTGCAATCGCGTTCGTCTTCTGCGTCACAGGTGTGTTCATAAAAGATGCCCCTCAGATCGATGCTCTGCGGTTCGGATTGTCTTTCAATCAATTTGCCCATAATGTAACTATTAAGCGTTATAAACATATATAATTCTTGCTACAAATCTACCGAAATGGACAAGACGAAGGCTCGCGATATCCTTCGTAAAAAAGCGAGATGATAGCTGCAAAAGAGATTGTACGAGAAAGCGCGATGACTGGAGCTGCGAATCCAAGATCAGCTAGAAGATATGGCGTCAAGCCCATATAAGCCAGATTTAAGAATTTCCAGCCAAACGCAAAGTCAAAAAGGCTTTTCGAAAGGATATTGTCAGGACGGAAAAAGGCTAAATAGGATTAGCCAAAGCGTAGCGAGGTGACAATATGCCAACGAGTAAGAAACAATTGGAGAAGCTGAACAGGGTGAAGAAGGCCAAGGCAGAAGAGCTCTCTAAGCAGGCGGCTGCAGGTAGCCAAGACGCCAAGAAGAAGCTCAAAAAGCTCGAGAAAAAGATGAAGTGAGCCACCTGGTATTATACACATTTTTGTTTCCTTTTTAAAAGGCCGGAGAAGTATATGGCTTCGCGAATTCTAGTTACAATTATAATAGTTTCAATTAAGAATTGATAAATTGAGACGGGCGCGAAACAATTTTTAGGACTCCATATCAATCCACTAACTTGATAACCCATAACGCGGCATAAAGGCTAGCAGAGGTGCCGGACCTGCCCAGTATCATTCCCGACTTCGAGCTCTCTGTAGTCATGCGGCATATCGCCTACCGAAAGAGAGGCACTTTCCTCTCTGTGGCTGCTATTGCATTAGCCGTGGCCATATCCCTGATATCCGTTTCCATGCAGGATGGTTTTCAGGATATGCTTTTTGATATAATCGTCGAGGACCTTCCTCATGTCACAGTCACACCCAGGGAAGGTGATGACTACATTTACCTTTACAGGAGCCTTATGGACAGGATCTGGTCCATTCCCGGAGTGGTCGCCGTATCGCCCAGCCTTGGAGCGGAGGTGACAATTGCCTACAAGGACAACGTGGAAAGCGTAGCCCTTTCAGGCGCAAATCCGGGCGATGCAGACAAAATCTACCACATAGGAAAGTATGTCTTCCAGGGTGACCTCTCTTCCATCCAGAATGGCAAGAAGGTGGTACTGGGGGAAAAGCTGGCCGACAGGCTGAAGGTAAAGTTGGGACAGACAGTCTTTGCAGGCATTCCCGGTGTTGGTGGCAGCAGCCTGGTAGTCTCCGGGATCTTCAGATTGCCCACAGGATGGCCCGAGAACATTGCCTTCGTATCCCTCTCCACAGCCAGAGAATTCGCAGGCGTTGGAGATGTGGTCTCATCTGTCGATGTAAAGCTGGAGGATGTCTATTTGGCGGATGGCGTTGCCGCAAATTTGCAGGGGCAGGGATACAAAGCAGAGAGCTGGCAGACGCTTTACCCTGAGATCTTGAAGACGCTGGCCATAGAAGAGTTTCAGAACCGACTGATAATGCTATTGATAATGATAATAGCCGCCTTTGGAATTGGCAGCGTGATGTATATGCTGGTTAATGAGAAGACCAGCGAGATTGGCATGTTCATGGCCATGGGGGCAAGCGGCAAGAACATAAGAAACATCTTCCTCATGGAGAGTGCAATCTTGGGTTTGATGGGAGGCTTGCTGGGAAGCATCCTGGGGCTTGTCGTTGCCCTTTACCTGAAGAGCCTGGACATCAAAATGGAAGCGCCCGGTGGGCAGGAGATAGCTTTGCCCGTGGTGATCAATGCGGGCAGCTTTCTGGCAATAGTACTGGTGGCGGCGGCCCTCAGCGTGATTGCAGGCATGTATCCCGCCTGGAAGGCATCCCGGCTTGATCCTGCTCTGGCCATCAATGGATGATGATGAGGATTAAATGTACGAGTTTACCATAGCCAAGAGTCACATCCTCAGAAATCCTAAGCTGGCATTCTTCACAATAGCAGCAGTTACTCTGGCAGTAGCTGTAATCGTTGTCTTCATGGGCCTTTTAGGCGGCTTTGAGGAAGAGATAATCACTACTACTGTCGAGAACAATCCTCACATTTACGTCCAGCCTAAGTCAGACGAGAAATACATATACCTCTACAGGACGGTCTCCGCCAGTTTATGGGATTATCCGGGAGTGGAAGCGGTCTCAGCAAGGCTGATTGGAAAGGGCGCGGCCAAGTACGAGGATAAGGTGAGGGGAGTAGAATTCCTGGGAGTCAATCCGGCGAATGAAGACCTGCTGATGAAGGTTAAAAAGGATATTGTCGTAGGCAACTTTCAGGATCTAGAGAGCAGAAAGCTTTCGGCTTTTATGGGAACCAAGCTGGCCGAAGAGCTGAAGCTGCAGCCCGAAGACGATTTTATCCTGGCGAGAGGAAACATATCCCTGCGGCTGAGGGTTGCCGGCCTCTTTGAGACCGGATCGGCCAAAGACAAAACTCTGATCTACATCCCTCTTACCACCGCCCAGGATCTGGTTGGAAAGGGAGATGTGGTCTCCGAGGTGGACGTTCGGATAAGTGACATCTATCAGGCGCCTTACATTGTCTCCGACCTCAACTCAAGATTCCGCTACCAATCCAAATCCTGGGAGGATATGAATGCCGATATCCTCAAGCTGATTCAGACCCAGTCCATCTTCTCCTGGATATTCTACCTGCTTATATTCATCATAGCCGGCTTTGGCATAGCCAATACCATGATAATGATAATAAGCAGGAGGACAAAAGAGATTGGTATCCTCATGGCTATGGGAGCCACCAGGCTGTCGATTCTCAAGATATTCATGCTGGAGAGCCTGATCCTGGCCCCACCTGCAGCACTGCTGGGCAGCATCCTGGCTTTTCTGGCAGCCCGGCTCATAATGTCCTATGATATCCAGCTTCCCTCCGAGATATACATGGTATCCCGGATGAACATTACCATGAAGCCGGAGTTCTTCATTTATGCCATTGTCTTCGCCCTGGCTGTGAACTTTGTGGCGGGGCTATATCCTGCCTGGAAGGCATCCCGCATGGACCCGGTAGAGGCGATAGGGAGCATATGAAACAAGCATTTTAACATATTTCTTCAAAGCGACAGATCTTCAAGCGATTAGGCCGTGTTGGCAATTCTCAGTCTGCCTTCTTCCCAGATAACTTCTTCCCGATAATGCTTCGAAGCGGCTGGATCTGGCCTCGCTTGGCGCTCATGGGAGCTATCCGATCCGTCCACTGCGTCCAGGGAGGCATCATTCCCAGCCTCTCGCAGATTAGATCCAGTGCTCCATCCACGTCCACCTTGGCTATGCGATCCATCTTGTTTGCCGCCAAGACCACATCCAGCCCCATATCTACCAGGAACTCCCAAAGCTCGATCTCAAAAGGTACCTCCCCCCGTCCTTCCCAGCGATCGGCGATATCCAGGAATGAGGCAGCATCGATCACCTGTATTGCCAAAATGATTTCAGGCGCGTTCTGTTCGAAATACTGCACAATTAAATCCTTGGTCTTTTCCTGATCAGCTCGGGACGCTTTGAGCATGAAACCGTATCCCGGCATATCTACGTAATAGATGTCTCCTACTTTTGCCTTGAAGGGGTATTGAGTGATTCCGGGACGTTTTCCGATGCGGACCTTCTTTCCCGTAAGCTCCCAAAAGAGGGTGGATTTTCCGACGTTGGACCTGCCGATGAGGACGATCTCCCTGGACATGATCATCAATAAGAAGGGCAACATTGAAAAGGATGCCTATGCAAAGTTATTGGTATAAATGACAAAAATTACTGAATCTTATAGTGATCCGAAAAATGTTGCCTTGAGGCTTCTCTCAGCAATCTCCTTGCCGGACGGGCAGGTCTTCAGTGAGCTGGATGCACCTTCCTACACCACGGTAGATTACTATCGCATGGCTTGCCACATAATATTTGAGTGCAGGAGATGCGGAAACTGCTGCACAACGGGCGACCCGATAAGGCTGCGGCCGGAGGATGTAGCTCTACTGGCCAAGAGCCTCAAGATACCTCTTAATAAGGCCCTTAAGAAGTACACTATCAAGGATCCGGAAAAAGCAGGAGTATTGGACTTCAAGCATATTCTGCCCTGCAAATTTTACGACCTATCAGCGAAGGGCTGCAAGATTTACTGCGCACGGCCCTGGTCCTGCCGCATCTTTCCCTTCCTGGGAATTTACGGATCTGAGGATAGGGTCATGGTGAATGAATTATGCCCCGGATCAGTCCAGACCATGAAAATCCTGAAAGAGGCGATAGAGGCCGTAAGGGCAGAAGCGAAGATGTCTAATGCTGCCGACCCTGCAGAAGTAAGAAGCGCAAAGCTGTTTTTGAGAGACGCCATGAATTCAATTTAATTAAATTGACTAAATAGCTCATCCATCGTCTTATGGCGATATGTTTATATTCGAATAGGCCCTTATCAGGTTCTTATCATGACCGCGAAATCCGTCTCAAACCTGCGCGTTAAGATCCTGTGCGCCTTATCCGATCCCACGCGGCTGCAGCTGCTGGAATACTTATCGGAAGGCGATAGGTGCGTCTGCGAGATTCTCCCCGCTTTTCAGAGGTCCCAATCCACCATATCCAAGCATCTGAATATTCTCTACGAAGCAGACATATTGGAGCGCAAGGTAGACGGCAAAAGGACAATCTACTGCATAAAAGACCCTGGGGTATTCGAAATAATTCGCATGGTAGATTCCCTGGCCTTAACGCAAATATCACAGCTTGCTGAGGCAGGAAGAATTCTAGAAAAATCACTGAACCAACAATCACTGAAGGACAGGAGCTGATTTTACGGTTACCTACACCATCATGGCAGCCCTGCAGGCAGGGCTCTCAACATTGCTGGAATATTTGTCGGCGCACGTCTTGACCTGTCTCATACCGGCATTTTTCATAGCAGGGGCCATAGCAGCCCTGCTCAAGACGGAAATGGTGCTTAAGTACTTTGGAGCGGATGCTCCTAAGTGGCTATGCTATAGCGTAGCAGCCACATCCGGAACGATACTGGCTGTCTGCAGCTGCACAATCCTGCCCATGTTCGCAGGAATAGAAAAGAAAGGCGCAGGAATCGGTCCAGCAACCGCATTCCTCTTTTCAGGGCCTGCCATAAATCTCCTGGCCATAGTTCTCACTGCCAGGGTATTGGGCTTGGATCTGGGAATTGCCAGGGCGGTAGCCGCAGTATCTATGGCGGTTATCATCGGTCTGATCATGGCTGCCATATTCGAGAGAGGCCGCAATAAGTGTGAGATTCCACCAGGCAATTCACTTGTCCAAGCAGCACAAGCCCAGCCCCAAGGCGGCCAAACTGAGCGCATATCCGTATTATTCATTGCGCTCCTAATTGGTGTGTTGCTATCTGCAACCTCTAAATTAGAATTCTCGATTAAATGGACGATAGTAGCCGCATTCATAGTGGGTTCTGCATTTGTCCTGACAAGATATTTCTCCGCTGAAGAAAAAAGGGCCTTCTTTGGCGAGACCTGGTCTCTGACCAAGAAGATCTTCCCCCTACTGGTGATTGGAACCTTCATAACTGGTATCATTGGTTACTTTATGCCCACCGAGCTGCTCAGGACCGCATTAGGCTCGAACAGCTTCCTATCATGCTTTATTGCTTCTATCGTGGGCGCTCTGCTCTACATGCCGACCCTATTAGAGGTGCCAATCGTAGGGACACTGTTCGGCTACAGCACAGGAATAACGGCTCCAGGTCCGGCGCTTTCTCTGCTCCTGGCCGGGCCATCGCTAAGCCTGCCAAGCATGATCGTGATCACAAGAATCATAGGTCTAAAGAAAGGTGGTGTTTATATCGGCCTGGTAGTGATAGTCTCAACTCTCGCGGGCATGCTCTACGGAGCAATAGCTGGTATGAATATTGGATGATAGCTTCCGAGGTGAATGAAATGGTGAAGGTTGAAATCTTAGGAACAGGCTGTGCCAAATGCAAGAGCCTGCTCAAAAGCGTCGAGAAGGCAGTCGTAGAATCGGGCATCGCTGCTGAAGTGATCAAGGTGGACAGCATCCAGGAGATCATGGACCGGGGAGTGATGATGACCCCTGCCCTGTTTATCGATGGCAAGTCTGTGATGATGGGCAGGACCGCCACTGTAGAAGAGATCAAAAGAATGCTTAAGAAATAAGAAGGCAATTCATGGAAGAGAAAAAAGAATGTTTGTGTGGCGGATCAGATGTGCGAGTTGTGACCTGCGCGGGTGCCTCAAATGTGGGACAGATCGCGAACCAGGCGGCAATAATGCTTACTAAAGAGAAAGTGGCAGGATTCTTCTGTCTGGCAGGAGTGGAAGGGCACATCCCTGGAATGGTCAAAGCGGCAAAGGAAGCTGGTCTGATAGTGGCCATAGACGGCTGTCCGGTACAGTGTGCCGCAAAGACATTACAGCATGCTGAGATTGAACCGGCCATACAGATAATTGTGACGGAATTGGGTATTGAAAAATCTCATGATATTGCATTCGATAAAAGAGAGTGCTCTATAGTTGTCGAAAAGGTCAAGGAAGAGATGGGCTGCAAGCCGCCCGAGCCAATTACATGTTTGAGTCGTGGTGATAAGGTTTATGATTACTCTGAGTAAATAATTGTAGGTGAATATGTTGAATTTAATAAAATCAAAACTAATTCTGATAACATTAATCTGTGCGATCTTATTGGCGGTAATGGCCTTATCACAGAGCGCTTATGCCGGTGCTGAATGCGCTTCCCTGGGTGGTGCTTGCGACGATGGCGGCTGGAGCGGTGCTGCCAAGCTGAATGAGATTGGAGAGATCATCACCAACCAGCAGCAGACCTCTGCCAAGTGGCCGGCGAAGTCAAGAGAGCTGAGATGGAATATGAGCGCTTCAACTGAGACCGCAGAAACGACCGATGTTAAGATTGCAGATGATAAAACGACTGACAATACCCGGAATGTCGCGTCCGAGAAGCCTGCACAAGAACCAGCAAACATTACACGCAGCAAAGAAGCAAAAGCCATAATTGCACCTTTGCAGGGTATTACAGACAGAGATATTCTGCTGGACGTGAGCGAAAACTCCAGCACCCACATTGCAGGTTCCGTGGTCATACCTTACATGGAGTTTGACGTACAATCTGGAGTCTTGAAGAGCGTGCCGGAAATCTCCCAGATGCTTGGTGACGCGGGAATTTCTCGTGAGGATTCCGTTGTAATTTATGGCGAATGCCTGCCTTGCGGGGGTGGGCCATCTGTGGCGACTTATGTATACTGGATGATGAAGGGGCTTGGTCATGAGAGGGTCAGGGTCCTGGATGGGACGGCCGAAGATTGGGCCGCATCAGGAAAAGCCACCACGAAAGAGGCCAAGACACTCCCCGGAAAAATCTATACGCCAGCAGAAACGGCAAATTATACTGCCACTTACGACTTCGTCAAGAGCGGACAGGCGCAAATAGTTGACGCCAGAACCGTGCAAGAGTATGGGGTCGGCAGCATATTGAGATCAATCAACATACCCTATGCAAGCGTGCTTAAAGGGAAAAAGATCAAGGCAGAGGACCAGTTGAATAGGGTCTTCATGATGCTGGACAAAGATAAGCCGGTAGTAGTGTTCACCAATACGGGCATGAAAGCCTCAGTGGTCTGGTTCGCTCTTAAAATGAAGGATTATGATGCCAGGCTCTACAATTACCGGGACTGGGCGACAAATCAAGGACTAAGGGTCGATTCTGCCGATTAGTGGCGGGATTTCGGTCAGGAAAAGATATGACATTATTAAATATGTTTTCAGATTGCAATCGGGCAGAGGGCAAGGAATTCTTCGCAATCGGGAAGATAATGCTCATTTGCGGCATTGTCTCCATCCTTTTGTGTGGCCTGGTGCAAAGCTCCCCCGATTTAGTGAATACGGAAACGAAGAGCCTTGCGAAGGTGCTTGTATCACCCGAAAATGTATCGCCTGGTGATATTGTGCTGGACATCAGCCCCGATGCGACTCGATTCATGGAGAGGGCAGTAAGTATCAACTATGAGGACTTCATGGGCGAAGGCGGTCAGTTCAAGTCGGTGGAGGAGATTGCCGCGCTGCTTGGTCAGGCAGGTCTATCAAATAACGATTCGCTGGTTATCACGGGCGAGTGTCTTCCCTGCGGCGGCGGGCCATCCCCAGCATTCTTCTCCTACTGGTTGCTCAAGTATCTGGGGCACGACAAAGTTAGAGTCCTGGAAGGCAGCGTTGACGATTGGGCCGCGGCGGGGTTAAACATCAGCAATAAGTCGGCCACAAGATCGAAGACGGAATATGTTCCACGGCTAAGGCCGGAGCTTCTCGCCACCTATGAATTCGTCCTCCATGGCGGAGCCCAGATTGTGGATGCCAGGCCGGCCAGGGATTATGGCATCGGCTTTATTCCCGGAGCGGTCAACATTCCTTACGAAAATGTGCTGGTAAATAAGAATATAAAGCCTGAAAGGGATCTGCAAAAGGTCTTTGCCGGGCTGAAGAAGGACCGACCGGTCGTTGTCTACACCAACCTGGGCGTCGAGGCCTCCCTGGTTTGGTTCGCTCTGACGCTCTCCGGTTATGATGCCAGGCTCTACTCCTGGCGGGACTGGCTGGAAAATCAGCCGAAATTCAACTTCGAGCTGATAAAAGCAGAGGCCAAGCCCAATCCCGTGAGGACCGGACAGGCCACGAGCATAACGGCATCTTTCCAGGAGCTGCCATCCATAACCGCCAAGAGCTCATCATTGAATTCGTCCTCGAATTCATCCAAAAATGAAGAGGTCAAGCTCACGATAAAAGGGTGTGCAACTTGCGGATTTGGGTCTCCACAGGGCTTTGCCAACCTGGACCGCAAAGGCGGCTACGTTCAAATCGGCTCCACCGGCAAGACAACTCCCGCCACTGCTGCCAATGCACAGAAAGCGGACAGCACTCTACGCTGCAGCGCCATTATAAATTCACCCGACGGCTCTGAGGCGGGTAGGGAGAGCATGCTGCAAACTTCCGCAGGCAAATACGTGGGCATCTGGAGCGCCAATGTGGCGCCCGGGATCTACAAAGTGAGCATCGTTGCCACCGCTTCCGGGAACGCCGAGACCTTTGTGGATGCTCTGGAGATTGAGGTGCTGGCTTAGGGCTGCGAGATCCCTAGGTCACCCGATATTATTTGAAATCATTCAGGAACAAAAGTCTGAATGATCCACATCTTTATCTCGTCTCTGACCCTTCGGAAGGCCTCAAGCTGATCCTGCTCCGAGCCTGCGGCTGCGGCTGGATCGGCAAAGCTTCCGTGGATGACCTCTCTTGCTCTGGTATTTTTGTTGGGAAGTTCGAGCTGTGTGCTGCATATCGGACAGGCCTGTTTAGCCCGATCGCAGACTGTGACCGCAAGGTCGAAAACTGTATCCTGAAATTCCTGGGCGATTTTGGATCGTTGAGCGGAAATATCAATACCGATTTCCGCCATGGCCCGCACCGCATGAGGATCGACGGAGGTGGGCTCGACTCCGGCGCTGTAAACCAAGTATCGATCTGGATATATGGCCCGCAAGAGGCCCTCCGCCATCTGGGAGCGAGCTGAGTTGTGGGTGCACAGGAAGAGAACCTTCTTTTTCCCCCCATCTCCTGAGTCTGCCGTCATCTTATTTCCTGACGCGCATCATAATAGATCAGCATTTTGATTGCTTCAATGTCAGCGCTTATTGGGTAAATTTGAGGAAGCAATAACCTTGAAATGCTTCAAAATCCTTTTTGCCGGTTATGGCCAGGGACGAACAAGATGCGAGAGAGATTTTGCAGGAGATCGAAGCGCTCTGCATTATGCACCAGGGGATCAGCCAGTCCTCAGAATGCCGGGAGTTCAGCGGCCGTTGCGCTCTGCTGCTGCAGAGGCTGGAAGACGCAGGATTCTCTCGACTGGCGGACAGAGCCATGGATCTCCTGGCCTCCTGCAATCCCAAGGACCTCTCCCAATGCGACAGTGTGCAGCGGGCCAATAATGCTCTGGAGAGGCTAAGAGAGCTGGCTGCGGAGAGTTTTAGAGAATGATTGATTTGCCGGCAGATCGAACTGGGGCATGACCGGACCCTGGCCGGGGGTCCTCGTTGGCAGGTTGCAGGGGAGAAGATTTTCCAGTCGAACGAGTGAATCGGTGGCTTTATTTGATCGAATGGCCGTGAGATGCATAATGATGATCGAGGTGGATTATGTCGCCGAGCTTTATGAATGCGGCGAGATAAGCATAAGAGAGGCAGCAGAGATATTGCAGCTCAACTTCCGCCAGACAAATGGAAATTCTAGAGAAAAGGGTTGGCGGGAACGTGGAACCTGAGCAAGAGGCAAGAGCATTGAATTTCGCCAAAAAATTGGCAGATAGATCGTCCTTGGGGAAAACCAATAAAGCCTAAAGAGCCTATTTATCTCGATGTATCATATGAAGATGATAATTATATAATATCAAATAATAGATTTCATTTAAGAGCTGAAGATTCCAGTCTGAAAGCTGCCATCGCTGAGATCAACGAGGAAATTGAGGTTCTATGGGAAGACTATGTTGGAGCCGGCCTTGATGAATTGAGCCAGGACGCATTAGATCTTCGAAGGGAGCTGATCTCGGCATTGGGCGGAGAATCTGCAGATGTCCAATCGCGTAGCATGCCTGATCGTATCATCCTTAACCAAGAAAGGATTCATTCCCAAAAAAAGGTCGATCGAAGCATACAAAATATACACTATTATACGAGGGATCAAAATTGTTGAATGCGATGAAGAAGGAACTGCGTCTCGAATCATCCCAAGAATTCGATTGATCGATTGACTGTCCAATGTCGGCGAAAATGCTAATTTCATTGCTGGTTAAAAGAGGAGCGATTAAGACACAGTAGTTCCAGAAATCTAGCAGGTCTAATCGAATAGGATTGCCGTCATTTTTCTATATGCTGAAGGTACAGAGTTTGGCTAAATCCAGTTTGGGACTCTCGCTCTGGCAAGGTGGGTGTGTGCGGAATTAGCCTCTGGTCTCCAATCAAATTTGAGAAGATTGCGAAGGCGTGCTAGATTCGAATCAGTGTTTCGATTTGTATCAGTGGCTTGCTGAGATTTTGGCCCAAGAGAGCCCAGCCAAAGATATTTTTCGGCATCGAAAAGCGCTCTCATGGGATTGATTCTTATGCAAGAGGCTGGGTCGCCGTTCATGAAATGTATGCATCTCCTCTGACCTGCTTGCGAAGATTTGAAGAAGTGGCGAAGAACACGGCCTTGAACACCAGTTCGCATCGCAATCCGGCATAGGATGCAGGTCTGTCTGATTCATAGATCTTTCCTTTGGCCGTTGTCCCGTGTTTCTTCCCCCTCACCACATCTTGTACCCCAGATACCTCACCGCATAGATCAGCCCGATCGCGATCACCGCCGCTCCGAAGATCTTGGTGATGTACTTGCCTGCCGAGATGTACTTCTCACCGATCTGCCCGCCCACTGCCCGGGAAAACGTCGCAATGGGAATCACAGGCACACCATGCCCGACGCCGAAGATGAAGAGCATCATGCCTCCCGCCAGGGGCATCACATTCTGGGAGATGAGCCAGATGAGCACGGGAAAGACCAGAGAGACGGCACAGGGGGCCCAGCCCAGGGCAAAGAACACGCCCAGTGTGAAAGCACCGACGAAGGCCGAGTACTGGAAGAGGCCCATGGAAAAATGGACCAGACGCTCCATTATGCCCTTCTTTGCCGGAGGGGAGTCTCCGTCAAGGGCGTTGGAATTGCCTCTGCCCAAAGACAGTCGAGAGCGCACCGGCTCGATTATCTCGCCAATGGGCTTGATGATGTTGATACCCAGGATCACCATCAGCAACCCGGCGGCAAGGTCGAAGAAACGGGCCTGGCGGATGAAGACGCCGATGTCGGAGAGGAACAGCCCCACAACAAAGAATACCATGGCCATGCCCATGGTGAAGGCCACGCCGATCATGAAGCCCTCTTTGGAGGCGGAAGTGCTCTTCCGAAGGTACTCCTCCTTGCGGCGAGCGGTCATGACGTAGGAGAACATGGCCAGGAGCAGGGCTACCGAGCAGGGGGAAAGGGAGGTTACAATGCCGAGGCCAAACATGCCCAGGTAGTTTACCCCCTGGCGGCTGGCTATGCCCTTGAATCCAGAGGCGGAGGCCTCGCCGCGCTCCAGGCCCAACAGATCGCCCGATAGATTCTCAGCGCTCTGGATGCCGTCGATCTCTCCCTTACCCAGCTGGTAGACGTGATAGAGGCCGGCCACCTCTCCTTCTTTGTCTATCGAAATCAGGGTAGGATTGGCAAAGCCGCCTTCAAGGGTAGAGTAATCGATGTACTTGCCAGTTAGAGGGTAGGGCTCGAAATCCTCAATCCAGGGCCAGGTTACATTAATGTTCCACCAGGCTTTGGCTAGAGTTGGCCCGTCTTTAGAATAGGGATTTTTCCGGACGTTGAGTGTTATGATATTTATGCCGGGATTTTTTTGTGCTAACAAGGAAAGCTGGCCGGTCTGAGCACTCAGAGCATGCTCGCACTCCCGGCAGAGGGGATTTTCGATGTTGGTGATGTGCAGAAGGACAGCTTCGCCCCGATAGTCGCTAAGAGCTATCTCTTTTCCATTCTGGTCCACTGCCTGAAAGTTGGGGGCTGCCGCCTCCTGAGATAGGCCGGAGGAAACGCACAAGAATAAGATAGAACAAAGGACGGCAAAAAGTTTGATGGACCCTGATATCAGGGATTCTTTACATTTTATTGGCATAGCTATGGTCCCATTATCTGAGGTCCAGCATCAGGGATTCCAGTTTGCGGAGTATTCATCATATTGGACTATGGCATCCTCTACATAATTTTTGACCCAGCCATCGCCCGTAACCTCCTCTGTACTGTGCCAGACCGGGACGACTTCGCCTTCGGAATTGGGGGCCAGAGTCACAATTATGGTCATTGGCACATACATGACGCCGCCATTGGGATCATAAGCCTGCATGGCTTCCTCGGACCTGGCATCACTGCCGTCGCCCATTATCTCGAAAAATGTGATCTGGCCATTTAATTCAGCAGTTATATTTTGCACAGCCAGGGTCTGTGGCGTACAATAACTGCATGATTTGTGCACATAAATGAGCACCGGCTTGGTTTTAAGGGCATCCAAAACCCAGGATGGATGATTGACATCGCCGCCGGCGCCCGGGGACTGGTCGGGATAAGCCGTCCACCAGTCATCATTTCCCGATCCTACAGAAGGAACAGCTCCCACGGCGCTAATGCCGGATGCCAGAAGGATGATCGCAATCATAGATGATATCTTCATGATCATGTCCATTGAAATACACTCTCCACGATGCTTGATATTCTTTCCACACTCATTTCCAATGCCGGTAACATCGACATTACTGGATATAAGTCTTTCGACTTTATGTCGTACTTAAGCTTAACAACATGATGGGAAAATCTTATATATCGAAATAACTGGATATGGATGTCTAAAGAGCCCTGCGTTGGGGGGGCGGATCAAGATGCATGAGAATTAGGTGAATGATCAAGATGATCCCCGCGAAATGCGAAATATGCGCGAGAGAAGTAGAATCCCTCTTCATAGTCAGTCACAAAGAGAGAGGGAGAATAAGGATATGCGAGGGTTGTTTGAAGCGAGAAGCGCATAGCCTCCTGGCTCAAAAGAGCTGCGATTGCTGCTAAGTGAGAATCGTTTCATGGCATGTATTCCAAAAGAGGCTGTCGGCAGGATGGCGCGCCTGATTGGAGATGCCGATAGTGCTGAGTGCAAAGTCAATAAGCTGCGCTCCATTACCAGCAAGCTGGACGAGAAGGAAATAGAGGTTGAGGCGGAAATATTCAAGGCCATGGCCGATCCCTGCCGGCTCAAAATCCTGTCGCTTCTGCGGGAAGGCGAGCTATGCGTCTGCGAGATCATGGTCGGCGTGGACCGACCGCAATCCAGCACTTCTCACCACTTATCCATCCTCAAGGATGCCGGGCTCATCAAAGAACGAAAGGACGGAAGATGGTCCAGATACCGGCTGTCCGAAGGCGCTGTAATAGATATGCTCAATTTAGTGAAGCTGATGAATGAAGCAAAGTCTGAAAGAGGCAACCATCAATGACAAAATTCAATATCATCGGAATTATAATTATTTCAATAATGGCTTTTGCTTCCGTGGTGGATGCAGGCTGCAGTTGCAGTGGGGGCAACTGGGATCCCAGCGCTTTCCTGAACTCTGAGGCCGGTACAGGCCAGAATGTGCAGCCAGGCAGCACCGGGGATGGCGCTGCGGGAAATTCAGGAAGCGTCACACAAAAGCCGTTCAATAGAGTGGCATCTTTCCCCAATGGTGCGATCCTCAAGGCCATGAAGAGCGTTTCCAGCTCAGATGTGGTAATGGATGTGTCCAACACAGACAGCTACGTTGCATCCCACATTAAGAATGCCATTCATATCCCGAGCATTGATTTCCTTAATAGTGTTGGCAGCCTTAAGACTGATGAGGAACTTGCCAAGATTCTGGGCGGTGCCGGCCTCTCCAGAGACGATTCCGTAGTTCTTTACGCGGGTAAAGAGAGCTCAGGTGAGGCTGAATTGGCCTTCCTGGTGCTGCGCCATCTGGGACAAAAGGATGTGAGGCTCCTGGATGGAAGTCTGGCTGACTGGAAGGCAGCCGGCCTGCCGGAAGAGGCTTCCGAGAACGAGCTGCCTGCAACGGAATACAAGCCTTCCATCAGGTCGGATGTAATCGCTGAGTACCAATATGTGAAGTCAGGCCAGGCCCAGATCATAGACGTCCGGCCGTTCGTCGAGTTTGGCAAAGGCCGCATACCCGGCTCTATTGCACTGGACCCGGCCAACGTGATCAAAGGAGATAAGCTCAAGACCGGAGCAGATTTAAGCAATGTCTTTAGCAGGCTGGACAAAGAAAAACCGATTGTGGTCTATTCTGATGATTACAGCCGGTCTGCTCTGGCCACATTTGCCCTGCAGCTCATGGGATATAAGGCCAGCATTTATACCTGGGAGGACTGGAAGGCCCAGGAAGCCACGCAGGCGCAGGCAGGAACTGCTCCCGATGCTAAGGATTCAACCGGATCGAAGTACACAAAGCTGGGCATGACGTGATTTCTTAAATTCCAATCTTGTCAAGGAGGAAAGAAACAAAATGTCAAATGGTGTCAGCAAGGGCCTCGACTTCTTGTCCCGCTACCTTACGATCTGGATCTTTGTAGCCATGTTTCTGGGCGTGGCCGTGGGCTACTATGCGCCCGGAATTACCCGGTTCATCTTAAGCCTGCAGATCGGCACAACATCAATTCCTATCGCCGTCGGGCTAATTCTGATGATGTACCCGCCCCTGGCCAAGGTAAAGTATGAAGAGCTGGGAAGGGTCTTCGAAGACAGAAAGGTCCTGGGCCTTTCGCTGATACAAAACTGGATCATCGGCCCTATTCTGATGTTCGCGCTGGCGGTAATCTTCCTGCGAGATTATCCTCATCTCATGTACGGCATAATCCTCATCGGTCTGGCCCGCTGCATCGCCATGGTCATTGTCTGGAATGAGCTGGCCCGAGGCTGCACCGAGTACTGCGCCGCCCTGGTGGGGCTCAACTCAATATTCCAGGTGCTGTTCTATTCCGTTTACGCTTATGTCTTCATCACAGTTCTGCCCGCAGCCCTGGGCATCGCCGAAGGAACGCTGGTCAATGTAACAATTTCCCAAATTGCCCAAAGCGTCTTCATCTATCTGGGCATACCCTTCCTGGCTGGAATAATCACCAGATTCAGCCTGATCAAGGCCCGAGGAAGAGTCTGGTACGAGAGAGTTTTCATACCTAAAATTTCGCCTCTGACCCTCATCGCCCTGCTCTTCACAATCGTGGTGATGTTCTCTTTGAAAGGGGACTACATCGTTCAGCTTCCACTGGATGTAGTGCGGGTGGCTGTCCCTCTGGCCATTTATTTCCTGCTCATGTTCTTTGTCAGCTTCTTCATGGCTTACAGGCTGGGCGTGAATTATGAGAACACGGCGGCTCTATCGTTTACAGCTGCCAGTAACAACTTCGAGCTGGCCATTGCTGTGGCTGTGGGCGTCTTTGGCATCGCCTCCCAGGAGGCCTTTGCTGCCGTCATCGGGCCGCTCATCGAGGTGCCCATGCTGATCATGCTGGTGAATGTGGCGCTGAAGCTGAAGGAGAGGTATTATGCGGGGAGTCGAGCGAGGTGCGAGGGCCGCAGCTAATAGAAAAGAGAAGAAAGATATCGCCTATTTTTTTGAGCTGCAATAACTTCGCAACTTTAATAAATGGTGCATTGTCGCAGTCTCGCTGCTCTGCATTTGAAATCTATTTTTTATAGCCCATCCAGCCGCCATAGAGAAATCCTGAAAAGTACTTGGACACCCTTGTGAATCCTGCCGTTTCCAGCAATTCCATCATACGCGACTCTGGAACAAATTGGATCATCTTCATAATAACTTCATTGAAGACGTTTTCCACAATCTCGCCTGGCACGCCGCTAATAATCGGGTAATTCTTCCAGGCCGCTTTGATCTCCTCAAAATCCCTACTTTCCGGCTCTCCAAAACCATCTATCAATACAAAAGGAGCACCGCTCTTCAAGTGTTTGCATATGCTTTCGAGTAGCTCCAACTTGGTCCCATCGTCTTTCAAAAAATGCATTACCAGAATGCATGTGGCAGCATCGAAAATCTCCTCATTTTTGAGGTCATGCACATATCCCTTTCTCAGCTCAATTTCGCAGGATAGATTCTTTTCACAGATTTTTTTTCTGGCAAGAGCCAGCATATCTGCAGAAGGATCAACGCCGCAAAACGACCAGCCAGAATTCAGAGGAGCAAATTCGGAAATTTCCATACCGGTGCCTGCGCCTACTACCAGAATCCTGGCCTGCTTTGCAAGCCTCGCTCTCAGATAGCAGTGAGTTAGTTTAAACATCTCCTCGTAAGCCCCACAAAATAGCCGGATGGACTTATCATATTCTTCAACATTCACCGGTGGTTTTTCGTCAAAATTTCCTTCTTTGCACATTTTGGCCATAATTGATCCTCACATGCTTCTGAAGTTTAAACTTGCCGAAACGTCGGCATCGCTTCCTTTTGGTCTCTGACAATGCCATCGTCAGTTGCAAGCCCCCAGCTTTTGCTTGAGAAGAAGACGCATCTCATTCGTCCGCCGACGCGAACCCTTGAGCGGGCCACCATCCGAATATGGAGCCCCCCCCAACACAGATCCGAGCCCAGAGCGCCCTATCCGCCCATTAGCCCCGGGCATTGTTAGCCGGTTGCAGCAAAGGCATCATGAAATACCACAGTACCGCTGGCTTTGCTTTCAACGAACGGCAATGCAAGAACGTACTCCTGGGGAACGCCCTCAATTACCAGGGTCTTGGGACTTCTGAAGCCGAATCGCTGGTAGTAGCCGGGATCTCCCACCAGGATGCAGCCCTTTGCGCCCATTGACTTTAACCTGGACAGGCCTTCACGGATCAGGGATTTTCCTATACCCTGCTTATGTAATTCCGGCAGGACAGAGATGGGACCCAGACCAAACCAACCGGGGCTGCCATCGGAGACCGTTACCGGCGAGAAAGCTATGTGGCCTACCACCTTTTTTCCGGCAACTGCTACTAATGAGATGGTAAGCACATTCGCATCTCGCAGTGCATCAATAATGAACTGTTCCGTTTGGTTACTAACTGCCAGAGTCTCAAAAGCGGCTTTCGTGATCTTCGATATCGCTTTGATATCCGATTTATTCTCATTGCGGATAACGATGTCCATGTCCAACTCACACCTTCCTTTGATCAATTCTAGCGCCACGCATGCTGGCAATAAAGACATTGCGATTTATGAACGCATAGCATCTCGCCGCATTTTGGGCAGCTCCACCTTTTCTTTTCATTTCTGATGAAATGTCTTATGCCAAAATTTCTTATGTTCTCAAGATTGGTGATCATGCTCATGCCGTATTTGGTTTTATACCGCCTATCCAAATGGTTCAGCCGATCGCAGGGGAAGCTGTCACAAGCAAAGCAGTACTTGAATTTGGAGTCTACTATCTTCTCACAGTTCTTGATTTTGCATACGACGCAGGATTTCGATTTGAGGCTGTCGTCACCCCTGCAGCCTGGGCAGGGATTCCTATCTCTTGTGAATGCGCGGCAGAGACGGCAATTCATTCCACAGGGAGCGATTAGCTTCGTGGAAATTGCGGTTGTCTTTGTCGATCTCTTTGATATCATGATAAGATCCAGCAGAAGCTATGTGGGGACTTATTACTTAAGTTCAACGACCATATCCGCTTCAAGACGAATAATTTCCCTCTATTCTTTATTTCCCTCAGTTGTAGATGGCCAAATTCAACGTTTTTCCTCAAGTATGTAGGAATCTAGAAATCCTTATATATGAATAGATTGATATGACTGGTAATAAATTAATTTGGTAGGCAAAGCTGATGCTGGATAAAGAACTTTCAATGATCCAAATAAAAAGATCGCCCCTTCCTCAACCTGGAATTGAGAAAGCCTCCTGCTGCGACAATAGCGCTTGCTGCGAAGCAGAAAATACCCTTGCCCGGTTTTATGGAGACAGAAGCATAGCCAGAGAGCGATGTCTCCAGGTATGCGCTCAGGTAAAAAATATGGACGAAGAGGAATTGACTGCCGAGATAAAGGTCTTTAAGGCTGTATCCGATGCGACCCGGCTCAAGATTCTTAAACTTCTGAGCGGAGGGGAGCTATGCATTGGCGAAATAATGCTGGCTCTGAAGAGACCGCAGTCCTCAGTATCTCATAATCTCTCTATACTTGAAGATGCGGGCCTCGTAAAGGAGAGAAAGGAAGGAAAATGGTGCCGCTACAGGATCTCGGATGGGGCAGTTACCGATATGCTCGGTTTAGCCAGCCGGCTTAAGCGAAAATGATGTTTTGATTGTTTTGACATGTCGATGGGGTGGATGATATGGTTGGAGGACAGGCGGACGTTAAACTCGTGAGCAATGCCATGGCCAATGCCACGAGAAGGAAGATCATGGCCATGCTGATTGAGAAAGAGAGAACCAGAGCTGAAGTCGAGCAAGTGGCGGGAGCCAGCATGCTGGACTACCACCTGCAGATGCTACAGCAGGCGGGCCTTGCCGATATCAAGGAGGGCGAAATCGTCCTCACGGAATTCGGCAAGAATTTCATGGAGGCCAAGGTCGAAAAACCAGCGCAGGCCAGCAAAGACCTTTCCGGAACAGCGCTCCTAAAGATTACGAAGGTCCGGCAGCTTCTCCCGTGCATTGCCGACACCACCAAGTTTCGCATCATCGCCCGGCTGGAGCCGCAGCTCGGCGGCGCCCTGCAGCTGCTGGAGCCCCTATTCCCGCGGGCCAGATACTCGGAGAGGATTGGCGCCCTCATCATCCAGAAGGGCAACGTCCTCATCACCCTTTACTCTGCGGGCAACGTGACCATGACCATGATCAGCAGCGAGGCGGAAGCGCGGGCAGTCTTGGAAAGCCTGAAAGAGACCATCAATAAAGCCATCGCTAGCGGCGTTACGCCTGTTCCCAGAGAGAGAGTTATGGTGGATCACGCTGAAGTTTACAAATATCTGCCAAAAATAGACTGCAAGATTTGCGGAGAGCAGAGCTGCTACGCCTTTGCCATCAGGTTAGTGGGCGGAGAGATTGCTTTAGAGAAATGCACGCCGCTTCTGGAGCCCAAATTTGCCACCAGCCTGGAGACGCTGCGAGCTTTGCGGGAGTATCTGTGAGATATTTGGGATTTATGAGGAACGACGCATGGGAACCCTGACCATCATTCTCACAGACGGGCCTTACATCTCCCAGCATGCCGAGATGGCCTATAAGATTGCCAGAGCGGCGAGGGCAAAAACGCACCGGGTAAATATCTTCCTCTACCTGGATGCGGTTCATATCCCTAAAGCCTGCCAGAATCCCGCTTTCTTTGCCAACGCGGGAGAGCTCTTTGCCGAGCTGGCCCGGCTGGGTGTGAAGGTGGAGGCCTGCCCCAGGTGCGCCACGGCGCGCGGCTATGCGCCCGTGGGTGGAAAGAGCAGAGATTATGTGGAGGGGATCAAGATCACCAGCCTCTACCGCCTGGCAGAGATGCTGGAAGAGAGTGACAGGGTGGTGACATTGGCGAGATGAGATCGATATTCTTTCTCCTGGACAGCGCCCCCTACGGCAGCGAGAAGGCATTCGGCCTGCTTAACGCGGCAGCAGTGAGCAGCAAGATGAATGTGACTGTGGGGCTTTTCGGGGATGGCGTCTACCTGGCTCTGGCCGGTCAGGACAGCCGGGATTTGCACCTGCCCAATCACTCCGACATCCTCTACGCCTATCCGGAGATGAGGATCTTAGCTCATGAGCAATCCCTGGCCGATCGGGGCCTTATGAGTGCAAGCCTGGTGGAGAGGGTGGAGCTGATGGATGAGGTGAATTTTTTTGAGGAGATGCTGCAATCGGACGGCATTATACTATTATGAGGATATTTCTTTTAACAAAAACGCCCCAGAGCGAGCGCACGAGGCTATGCCTGCGACTCCTGGCCGGCTTGGCCGGCTCTGTTGATGCGATGGCCTATCTGGCAGGAGATGGAGTATACAATCTGCTCGGCCAAAGCGGGCCAGATGGCACCGGCCAGGCAACTGAACGGGTTGGCAAAACTCTATCGGCACTTGTGCCCATGGATAGAATCATGGCTTGCCGAGAAGACCTGGTGGCAAGGGGTGTCTCTGCTGAGGGGAAGGCAACGGTGCCTGCTGATTTCTTCGAGAAGCTGGCTGAGAACATGATGGCGGAAGGCAGCCGGATCTATACTTTTTAGTCGTTATCGCAGAAGGTATTTAATTATGTTAATCGATAAAGCGTTTCGGTAATAATATTGAAGGGGCGATGACATGGGAATAATCTCCGGGATACTCAAGTCTCTATTCTGCAATAAGAAGCGAAAGAAACATGGATTTCATGTTGGCAATCACAATGATAAGGAATGGTCAGATGGAGGAGACGATTCCGATTCAGGCGACTACGGCGGAGATGATGGTGGAGACAGCGGTGGAGATGGCGGCGGTGATGGAGGAGATTGAATACGAAAGGAAAATATGAAGATTCTCGTCCTTTCCGTACATTCCAATCCAGAGTCATTTGCAGCAGGCAAAAGAAAACCTAAATTCCGAATTGGAGCCAATTGTGACTGCAATCGCTCAAACTACACTACCAGCATTGGGACACTGAGATAGGTAAGGGATCTACCACAATCGATATATTGTATCTGTGTGCCAATTGTACCACGAGGATTTGAGGACTTATGCAGGAGGGTTAGAATATGGTTGCAAAACATCACAGGTTGCCTCTAATAATCATCATCGCCCTGGTAGTGATCTTCTTGACGCCATCTTGGATTACTGCACAAGGGATTGAGGATTGTCATAATTCAAATTGTCACTCTTCAAGGATTTCAGAATGGCAGCAGCGACTATGGTATGCCGATATATACAATTTCCTTTATGGTGATTGCGAATGTTATTATGCAAACCATGGCATCTATAACCCTTATGCAGGAGAGTCCTCCGTTGCACCAGCAAATAACGAGCCCGCTAGTAGCGTGAAAACGGCTGGCGAAGATGCCGCCAGCTTGATGGCTGAAGCAAACGTCTTCTACCTGGCCGGTTCGTATGAAGAGGCTGCAAAATCATATGCCAACGCAGTCAATATCGATCCCACTCTATCGAAGGGTTGGCTAAATCTTGGAAATTCCCTGTACTTCTTGGGCAGATACCAGGCATCACTGGATGCATACCAGGCTTTGCTCAATCGTGAGCCGGATAATGCAAATGCATTGGCTGGCAAGAACAATGCACTCTTGGCATTAAATAGAAACAATAAGTAAACCAATGCCACCGAGCCTATAACAACATACAATAAAATAATGCGATTGAAATGGACGGGAGGGGCGGTTCTCATCTGCTACTTCTTTCTCGAAGCATGCGACGATTAGCACCCCGCTAACTTTGGCCGATAGCCTTCAAAATGACTCACCGAAAATCAGCATCATAAAAGGCTTCATGCAGGAGACGTGATTTGAACCCGTGAACGCCTGCGCGACAGGGCTCTCGACCCTGCTCCTTTAACCGCGCTTGTTCAGAAATCTCTTCGCTGCATTTGATTCTAGCCCAATTTAAATGTAGCAATTATTATATTTTATATAATTTAAATATAAAGATTTCGAAACCTCAAATAGAGTCATGTCACCTGAGACGCATATATGCTCTGATTATTTGAACCTGAAGCGTGTTTAGTCTTCGATGATTGCAGCCCTTGGAGTTCGTATCAGAAGGATTTGCTAAATAGAAGAAATTGGAACAAAAGATTAATTATCTCATCTCGCCATCAACTTATTAGTGAAAGGGAATTTGCTCGGTCTGTTCGTCATCCAAGCTATGGCCCTAGCGTTGGTAGTGGGCCTTTTCTGTTGTGTTAATGCGGCAGACTATGGCCCCAATGTTCACTATTTTACTCCGGGATATGGCCTTAGGCACCACATGAATGAGAAGCCTTTTGCAGATAAGGGATTCTTCTTTGATGAGTCGTCAACGGTTAGTGGTTCAGGGGAGGTTTCCATCAAAGGGGCATTTCACGATTACGCCGTGGATTCCAAAGGCTGGATGAAAGGTTATGGATCAATAAACCTCGAATCTCTTCGAAACATGAATAAGGTTGGCAGAGAGGTCGACTTCACCCAGAAATCCGATCTGGTATTTGCCGGAGGACAGCTTAAGAATAGTAAGAGCATGAAACTGCCACTATTCGAAAAAGGCATTGGTGCCAGCGTGAGCGAGAGATTCAATCTGAGCCACGTGGACAAGAGCGAGAGTAATACGATCAGGTCCGTCAATCGTTTCAATAATACAATGCGTTATGACACAGCTCTGGCATTTGAGGGACTATGGGACATCAAGAATATGCGAGGCTGGTCGATCAATATGAATAGAAGTGAGCAGATCTATTCGGGGTCTTTCCAAACTCAAAAGAAGATCGAGTTCGATGATTCTGCCCGAAGCTAGCAATCCCGGGCATTCCTATAACATGAGGATCTGAAACTTCTCACTACACCATGCAAAAGTTATAATAGATTAATTAGACATATAAACTATATATGAAACAAATTTGGTGTTTTGTACTATTAGCCACGGTCTTCTTGGCCGCAGATATCTCAGCCGCACAAGTTCCAGACTTGCTTGGGATTTGGACTGCCTCTTGGAGTTCGTATGATAATGGGATGGGATTCTCCAATTCGACTGAAAACGAAAGCCTCACTCTTGCCATCCTGGAGCAGGAAGGCCGTATCTTCGCAGGAAATATCACATATAAGGCAGATAACGAGACTAAAGGTAGCGACGGCTTTGCAGGGGCCATTGGTCGGGATGGCGAATCGCTCTATATTGCCGAGTTTGATGAAGGCTACTGCCTGGGTACGATAATTTCCAACGATGAGATGGAACTGATCTATCTTGAAGATGGAGAAAATGGATCGGTGGCTATTGACAGGCTTTACCGGATAAAAGCATAAGTTAGGGGCCTTGCTGTTCTGGCGGATACCTGGGCCATGGATGCCCTTCATGCAGAGATCCGGGGCAGGCTGGGGCGCGCTCCACAAGGCAAATTGCCCGTTCAAAGGACCCTTGAGTTCATATTTCAGGACTCGACTTTCTATGAGTGGCAATCGGTTGGATCACAACTGCTTGCCATATCTTTTAGAGCCATATATCCAATATGATAGACTCTAAGAAAAAAATTAAATAGCATTAACAACTAGTGCTCCGTAACATTAATTTTGCAAGTTTAAATAATGCCTTTGAAGCTTT
>CAZWHG010000039.1:0-27638 GCA_964633785.1 uncultured Methanotrichaceae archaeon | reverse complement strand
TCTTTTTCATATGACAAGCCATAAAATTTAAAACTTTCGTTACAGAGCACTAGTCTTATGCCAGGTTACAGCCTATTTAAAATTTAAAGAGAGCGGGTAGGAGAGTGGGGGGTTCAGTGTGGATTTCAAAAACTAGGATTACCCGCTCAAATTATTGAAGTGACGGTGAAGATATAAATTTTTCCCCCGGATAGGTTTTTACAAGGTATCTCACCTGAGCGCTATGCTCTGCCATACAGGCTACCGTATAAGCATCTGGGAGACTATTGCCGACTGCAAATACGCCGTGGCCGCGAGCAATACATGCCTTATGATTTTGCAGGGCAATAGATGCAGCCATGGCCAGCTCATTTGTGCCGATTTGGCCTTCAACAATCGGCAATGTTCCCAAGAATAGCAGGCCTTCGCTATCCAGCGGCTCTGCGGACCTTCGCTCTAATAGGGAGAGTGCTACGGCGTATGGAGAGTGAGTGTGAATGATGGCCATGCTTGCGGTGCTATGGTAGATGGCTCGGTGAACACGGGTCTCGCTGCTGGCAATCTTGTCTTGATTGCAGGGACTGCTTAAATCGACCTCCACAACCATTGTCTCCTCTAGCTCGTCAAGCATGCTGCCTGTGCAAGTTATAAATATCCTATCTTTCTCCCGCAGGCTGATATTTCCAAATCTGGAGCTGGTAAGACCGGAAATGACCAATTTCTTGCCGAACCGTGCGATCTCCTGCCAGGCTAAAGACATACCAGTTTCACTCCTTCTCTAATAGACGAAAAGGGACAGCCCTATCGTCCACCTCCCCAAATTTTCCAAGCAAATCAACCTTTACCTGGTAGTCCCCTGGGCTCCAAAAGCTCGTCTCCCAGCGTGCAGAGAAGATGCCGTTGCCGTCGAAGTCGTCCATGGCAATCTCCATATTCCGGTCCGGTCCTATGATGTTGGCGTTTATGGCCCTGATGTCGCCCAAAGCCTGTGCCTCAATCATGACCGGCTCGCCCACCGAGGCATCCTCTCGGTTAAGCTTAACCTCCTCAAGAAGGGGGGGCGACAGACCCGGACGAGGCGCACTAATGCTTTGCAGGGCACCAGTCAGATTGAGGGCCCCATAGCCGTAAACATTATCCTGTCCGGACGGGCCCAGGTCGTCGGCCGTCTTGAGCAGCACCCTCTTTACATCAGCGGGGGCAAGATCAGACCTTGCTTGCAGCAACAACGCTACAGCGCCGGAAACTTGAGGAACAGCCATGGATGTGCCGCTTAGTGAGCTCTTGCCGCTCTTCGATCCGGCCAAGGCGGAGACTACATCCACACCCAGCGTGACCAGATCTGGCTTAGTGTCGCCTTTGGCCGTTGGTCCGCGCGAAGATAGTTCAAAGATAGTGCCAGAGCTGTCCACAGCGCCCACGGTTATAACATTCTCGGCATCGCCGGGAATAACGATCGATGAGGCAGCGGGACCAGAGTTTCCTGCTGCAACGCACATAACCAGCCCATTTTCTACCATTTTGTTGCAAGCTTCATCCAAGAGAGACGTCCCGTCTGAAGGGCTTTCACCACCTACGGAAAAGGATACGACCCTAATTCCGTAACGCTCTTTATTCTCCAAACACCAGTCCAGTGCGTTAAGGGCATCTGATAGATAGCATGCTCCTTCTCGGTCCATGACCTTGATCACTACCAGCTTTGCTCCCGGTGCTACGCCCGTGCCTTTCTCTCCGGCGACCAGGCTGGCGCAGTGGGTGCCATGTCCGTTGTCATCATAGGACTCAGTTTGGTTATTTACGAAATCCTTGAAAGCCACAATCTTGCCGGCTAGGGTCTTGTGATAACTATCCGCGCCGGTATCAATCAGGGCCACCGTCACGCCCTCTCCCGTATAGCCCTTATCCATCCTAGGATCATCGATGCTCCATGAATCGCCCCGAGAAGGGGTGGGACTTGACGGACCGGTTGATGGATTGCCGGTTTGGTCGGGCAGCGCCAAAACCTTGAGCTTCTGGTCTTTGTAGATGCCCTTGACGCCATTGGTCCTGGCAATTTTCTCCAGCTTGTCGCTGGACACAGTCAAGGCGCTTCCCGGCAGGATATGGAAGCGATCCCCGGAGAGAGCAACATTGCTCAGATTTCCGTCATGAAGTACGATCACCTTCTGATCCTTACCACCTTGCTTTTCCAGGATATCTTCTATCCCATTGCCGTTAAGATCATTGGGGTCGCGAATGGTAAGGGTTGCTGATTCATCCTTTGCCGCATTGCCGGCCTTGTCGATGGCCACAATTGTAACCTTGTAGGCCCCGGGCGGCAGGTTGGAGCCGCAGTATCCTGTGTATCGGCGATCTTGATTCAGATCCAGCATGAGGTTCATGCGATTGCCGATATCGGCATAGACCATATCTATGCTGCCGGCGTCGTGGACAAATGCGTTGATTTCGCTTCTGGGAGCGCCCATCTTCAGTGCCGATGGACTTACGCTCACTCCATAAATGACCGGAGGCATACCATCATCGGCATTTGGCTTGAAGTAGCTCTCATATTCCTTTTCAAACCAGATACTGGCCTTGTTATTATCGAGCGCATTTTGTACTGGGAAAGCGGTTGCACAGCTAAGCAGACCGGCCAATAAAATAAAATAGGCAATTGAGCTGGAGTTCACGCTTAGCTCCAGTTATTCATTCTCAAGATTCTTATATTTGCTGGTGCCGACAACCTTTATTTTCACGGCATCCGGGAAGGTCTCGGTGATCTCTCCTAAAGTGGCTACAACGTCGACCCTGTAAGTGCCGGCCGCCACATTGGCATTCCAAATACCGACAAACTCGTCTCCATCGGATTTGATGCGTTTCATTATGACCCGCGAGATCGCATCTCCGGAAGGACTCAATAACTGAGCCGATACAGTGAAACCTTTCTCTGCTGCGCTTTTTTGGGCTTGAGAAGAAGTGCCGATCTTTACCACCCCATCGGTGCTGCTCAGGTCGGCATACCCCTGCGGCGAGCCGAATCCACAGGTTGCGCAACCTTTGATGGTCAAAATTCTCTCGCTCTGGTTAACTTCCTGCGGCCGGAGGGATGAGCTTATGTTCTTCTCTTCGAAGAGCGCTGTTATCTGGACGACATCACCTATCTTGGCGGGATTGGGCTTGGCATAAGCCTCTCGCAAGGCAATGTTTAATCGAGGCATATTGGCTATCCAATCCTGCCAGGTGTAAATCCTGGCATCATAGCCGAGCAGGCCGAGGGCAAACCAGACCATCGAGGCCTTGACACCGGTATTGGTGTATACTACAACTGGCGTATCCTTTCGAAGAGATGAGAACAACTCTTTCAAATCAGCTTCTTTCTTTATCCTCTTTCCATCAAGCACCCTGTCGTAGGGTATATTGATTGCACCCGGTATGGCCCCTGCATTGAATTCCTCCTGAGTTCTTGCATCAATTATCTGGGGCGTTTTGCTATGCACGAACTCGTAGGTGGCCATTAGATCTGCATTTATGGTAGCATTATAGTTCTTAGGAGACAGCACTATCGGTTTTGATATCGTGGGTCTTCCTTCTTCTACCCAGTCATCGATACTTCCATCAAGTACTTTAACATCCTTATGACCCACGTATTTCATGACTGCGTATCCAAATCCAGCCGCTGCAGGCCCTCCGCCGCACGGCTGGCATTCGCCGGTGATTTTCACGGCATCGTTTGGGGTGATTCCTGCATCTCCCAGGATGCGAGCCAACTTGGACACCGACTTAAGAATGCCTCCCTTTTCCACGAATTCTGTGTAGGGAATATTGATTGCGCCAGGGATGTACTCTGTGGCATTCGGGCTGATGTCCAGGATAATGTCTGAATCGTTGATGCTATCAAACGATGCCAGCATGGAAGCAAACCTTGAGCTTCTATGGGGAATAGCATCGCTGCCCGTTTGGCTCTGGGGGGCCAGGCGGATGGATGAGCGGTTTTGATCCTCTGCTTGCTTTTTATTCAAATCATTGGCTTTTTTTGCTTGCAAGCTCGGGTTATTCTCTCGATTATACTTGGGATTGACCAGGCCGCCTGTGCTGAACATCACCTCTGCGGTTGCATTCCCATTGCCCAGGAACACTGCCCACTCGTTATTCAGCACGTCCTGTTGAGTGGTGGGAGATCCGCCTTTGCACAGGGAGCATTCTCCATTGACGCTGGAAATAGCTCCTGCTAATATCGCCATCAAAAGCAGGATGCCCATGGCAATTCTTGATATCTTCATAGCCTTTGCCTCTGACACTGTTCAAGCTGTAGAGTTGATCGCATCCGCTTTGCCTAATGCCATCTGATTATCCCAGTAATTCGCATAGGAGTACAGCTTGGCGTCATAGCCCAGGAGAGTCAAGGCAAACCAGACAACAGAAGCCTTCACGCCGGTATTGGTGTAAACTACTACCGGCTGGTTCTTATCAAGGAAGGCGAAGACCCGGTCAAGCTTGGTTTCATCTCTTATTTTGCTATTGATGATAACGTTCTCGTAGGGGATGGGGATTGCACCGGGAATGGACCCCGCGCCGAAATCCTCCATGGTTCTTGCATCCACAATCTGGACCGTGCCGCTTTTCACTAGATTGTAATCGGCCGAAAAATCTGGATTGACAAGTGGGGTGTATATCTTTGCAGGCAAGACCGCGGTCTCTGACGCTGTCGGGTTCCCGGCTAAAGCCCATTCTTTGACCGTTCCATCCAGAACCTTGACATTCTCCTGGCCCAGAGATCTCATAATCCAGTAGACAAAGGTAGCAGGTGAGGGTCCTCCTCCACAGGGCATGCATTCGCCGTAGATGATCACCGAATCTCCCTGGGAAATTCCGGCATCTCCCAGCAGCTTTGTCATCTCAGCCTCCGATCGCAAATATGTTCCGTTGATAAGGAATTCGGTGTAAGGAATGGCAACCGATCCTGTGATGTGCTGCGTGGCGTTCTCGCTGATGTCCAGCAAGATCGCAGAGCCGGTTGCGTCACTGATTGGAGCGAGCATGGCAATTGCCTTGGCGCTGCGCACAATGGACATGTTCTCTTCAGCGATTTTTCGTGTCTCGGTCTTCTTTGCCATGCTTTCAGTTGTTTTGTTCACAGGGGCAATTTCCTGCGGAGAATTGCTCTCTTCTGCTTCATTGGTCTTATTGAAGCCTGCGAGGGGCTGTTTCCAGACTCCCACCCGGTTTTTTTGGGCCGTGCTCAGGCCGGGCATGACTTCCGTCTTTCCAGCATTAGGATTTCCTATCTCATCGAGCTTGGCCATGGGGTTCCAGCCTGAATCGCCCCTGCAGGCATCGCAATAGGCTTCGCCTCCGTATGCTGAATTCACCAGCATCAATAACGCGAATAGCGCTAAGATGCCTACACCCACCAAACAGGATCCCAAACATGATCTAAATGTTGTCATTGTCTCCCCTTTTTAATACATTAGTGACTTATGAATTGTAATCTATTAAGAGGCAAAGCCGCGTCTAGCCGTTACCTCAAATTCACCCAAATTCTCTTGCAGTTCGTATCCACGCACATCTTTTGCGCTCAGGACAATATCGTACCTTCCCGGTTCCAACAGAGCTGTTGAGAAGTCTCCCTGATAGAAATCTCCGGACAAGACCAGCCGGCTGTAGCCTTGCGCCTCCAATCCATCTTGATAAGCTCGAGCGGTTACCTGCAAGAGATTATACTTGGAATTCAGCTTTACCTTAATGGCGACGGCATCACCCACTCTTGCTTTCGCGGGAGTCAGCTCCTTGGCAAGGACGGCAATTTGCTTGACCTGCAGGCCCATAATGGGGTATTGGTCTTTTCCGCTCTCGCTTATCCTGTAAGGTACGTCCCCAAAGCCATCCTTGCCGGGGGCCTTTTGCCCGGGTCCTTGCATCTCATCCGGGCCCTGGTAGTCGCTCCAGAGGTTACCACCCCTGGGATATTTTGCATTCCAGCTGTTTATTCCTCGATCGTCAGCCTGAACGACATTGTCAGTTATGCGATTGCCGTAGATTTCGTTATCGTTCGACTCGAGGAATATTCCTGTCCGGCTGTCGGAGATGTTGTTATAAATGATGGTATTGCCATCCGAGCGGCTCTGTATCTGCAATCCATAGCGTCCGTTGCCTCGTATCTCATTTCCGATGATATTGTTTTGACCTGAATCTTCCATAAGGGTCAGTCCCGCTACCACGTTATTCTCCATGGTGTTATTGATGATGAGATTATCAGTGCAATTGATGCGCAGATCCAGACCGGAGTTGGTATTCCTGGAGAGGTCGTTCTTTTCGATGAGATTGTCGGCGCAATCGGTGAACATGTAAAGGCCGTACATATTCCCTTGCAGCACATTTTCTCTTATGGTATTATTGCGGCAGGAAGGAAAGAGATTGATCCCGTAAGCGCCGTTGCCATAGGCAGCATTGTTCGTGATGAGGTTGTCGTTGGAGTTGGAGAGGTATATTCCATACCATCCCTCTCCCACGATGCCGTTAAAGCTGGCATTGTTCCCCGTGATGGTATTCCCATCGGAAAAGATGAGGGCAATGCCGGGCTGGGTGCAATAGATAACGGTGTTGTTGGAAACATTGCAGCCCGACACACTGTTGAGCTTTATTCCGTAAAAACCGTCCCGCACCGTAAAGCCGCTTATGGAAACGTCGTTCGCATCTATGTTTACGCAGGCGTCTCTATTTCCGGCCCGGATAACTGCACCATTGCCCACCAGATTCAGGCTCTTTTGTATGGTTATTTTGTCGTAGACTCCCCTGGCTACCTGCAGAGTATCTCCGGGAGAGGCAGCATCAATCGCAGCTTGCAGATTCGAACTCACCGGTATTGTGGCACCGTTCGCGAAGGAAGAGATCAGCAAGGCTGCTGATAAGATGCAAAAGGCTATATTTCTCAAGCAACCCACCTACGCTAGAATGGTCGTGAGGTTAATAAAGCTTACGTAGCGGATTTTCCCATGCAGATCGCCATCGATTTCAAGGTGAAGGCATGAGCCACCAAGGAAAGCCCTTGTACCATAAAACAAACCTCTCGCGAATGGATTTGGGCAGAGGTGAAGAAGGACTTTTGCGCTGTGCCGGTGCGGATACACGAGAATCGATTACCTTCTAGGGTGGTGCCCCAGGAAAATGGATGTGAATGCTGGGCCAACCACGTTCCTCATCGGTATTCTCAGGGTAATAAAGGAAGTAATCATGGAGCTTGTCAAGGCGCGAGATTTGGAGGTATGCCCGCGAAAGTGCATATTGTACTTCGAGGATTTTCTGGCGGATGAAAAGACACGCTATTCCCTGATCACCGCAGTCAGGCAGCGCAATCCTCAGGTGCCCTGGAAGGATATGGCGGGGATGAGAGATTGGCTCATCCATGGATATTTTGGGATTGACAACGAAATTGTGTGGAAGACCGCCAAGGAATTCGCCCGGAAATACGTTCCGAAATCGAAAAACATCCTCAACCGCGAACGATCAAATAAGGAGAATGAGGTTTGAGCCTTACTCCATCTCTCCCTCTTCCACCGGCTCGCGCGGGGCCAGCAAGAGCTCATTGAAGAGCAGGATCTCGATCACCTGGGCCACATAACGCCGCTGCTGATACCTCTGAATATCCTGGGTCATCATCAGCTCCGCCTCCACCTGCACCCGAATCAGGCAAAGCCTCATGTCCCTCTGGTCCTCCTCCTGGATGCAGAGGTTGAAGATATCCTTAAGGAGCCACGGCAGCCTCATGGGATTTCTTAGCGCCCTGGCCACGAGCAGGATGTAGCCCTTGATCTGATTGGGGTCCTTGATCTCATCCGCTCCGGAAAGCAGCAGAAGGTCTTCGGTGGAGAATTTTTCGTCATTTATGGTTATAGAGTTATTCAAAGGAAATCACCTTGCATTATTCTCTCGCAGAGCATTAGGTCTCCCGCCACATTTACATTCACCGCCAGCTCAATTCTCTCCAATATCAGGTGAAAGTCCTCCTGCTCTTTCTCTATTTCGACTCCATCCAGCACATTTATGCCGGCTGGAACGATTAGCCGACCCTGGTAGTTGAAGAGGGAATCAGGCCTTCTGCCCAGACGACTGTGCAGATCGAGGGGTGTATGAGTAGAGAGTGCCGGCTCAGTCCGCTGCTCATAAACCTCGATTATATCATCGATCAAATCAGAAGTGACCAGAGGCAAGTCGGCCATGATGATCATTATGGGATCTTTAACCTCCGCTTTTTTCACGGCCTCGATCATGTCTGCCACATAGCCATATCCTGCCGTTTCCACCACGCAAAGCCCCCTGTGTACCGCCCACTCTCGGGTACGAGGCACATTATCGGTGGTGGCTACAAAGATCCTGTCAATGAGGCTGTCCTCGATAGCCAGGGCCACATAGTCAATGAGCGGCCTGCCAAAGATCGTCACCAGAGGCTTTTCCCCCATATTCAGCCGCGAGCCGCGGCCGCCAGCCATTATCAGAGCATCCAGGGAAGAACACCTCCTAAAGCCAGAGCCACCGCCAGGGCAACCACTCTTGCCACTTCATTGGTCGCGCCTATCCCGTCCCCGGTGGCTCCTCCAAAGTTCCTTTTTGCCACAAGAACCATGTAAAGGGCAGCCACCTGAGCCGCGGCCAGAGCGGCCAGACCCAGGGGACCCAAAGCTACCGCGCACAAGAGCCCAGATATGACCAGGCCCAGGAGAAATTGCCGCGCCCCCGTTCGCTCAATCATGATCTGGCCAAAGCCCTTCTGCAGAGAAGTAGAGAAGGCAGCAAAGCAGATCATGGCCTCTTTGGCGGAGACCTCCGCGACCAGCAGAGCGAGGGGCAGAAGAGAACGGGATATGTCGGATACAGTCGCGAAGGCGGCCAGCAGGATTACGGCCATAAAAACTGCGCCCCCTGTGCCCAGGGAGACATCCTTCATGGCGGCGACTTTTTTCTCCCGGGGGCCGTGGGCAATCACCCCATCCCCGAAGTCAGCCAGCCCGTCGATATGATTTATTCCGCAGAGTTTGTAGATGGCAATTATCACCACGATGGCCACCAGATTAGCAGGCAGCGCCTGTGCCGCAGCGTAGGCCACGCCGCCCAAAATGGCGCCCAGGACCAGGCCCACCAGAGGAAATACGTAAACATGCCTCATCAGGGCCTCGACGCCCTCCATGGATATGCCTACCGGTATGGTGGATAGCCAGCCGAATCCCGACTTAAGTGCAAAAAGCAGGTCTTTCAATGTAGGCTCCCATCGGACAGAGCCGCCCGGGTATACATATTGGCGGACACTCCCCCGATGAGCCCGGCAACTACATCATCCATGAAGGGGCCCAGGCGGGAGAGGATTCCCGGCTTGGCCTTGTCGTAGCGAACATAATCGAAAAGCCCTTTGTAGCCACCCACATATTTGGCAATAGCAAGACCCAGAACCTCATCCGCGATAAGACAGGTCAGATCGTTTTCATAGTCGTCGGACCGCAGGTTGGGAAGATTGTATCTCTCTCCCTCCGACTCCAGCAGGACTCCTGCGTAAATAAGGAGCGCCAGATTGGGATCGGATAAGGCAAGAGCCATCTCCCGGCTAAACACTGCTTCCGCCTTCTCGCGGGTCTCCACACCCGGATGAGGGAAATAAAGCTGCATTGCAGCAGATACAATATCTTCTTCGTGTATTCCCATGCTCTCCAGCACATCTCTGATATCTCTCTTGGCCATGGTAAGACCTGTTTAGCCGGATAGGATAAAAAAATATCTGGTTAAAATCGCGAAGTTATTTAAGGTTTGATTGTCCAACGTGTATAGGGGAACTTTATGAAGACGATGGTCAAGATTTTTGTGGATCACGAGCATCTGGTTCGGGTCATAAATACCTTAACGGAGCTGGGCATCACTGGATTTTACCTCGTAGAGTATCAAGGAATGGCGCCAAATACCTGGAAGACCTTTCGACTGAGCGAGAATCTTGATATGGCATTGAAAGCGATCCGGGACCACTCTGAGCCGGGAGTCATAGTTAACACCGTCGTCGGCTCCGATAAGTGCGAAAAGATCATAAAGCAGCTCGAGGAAGCTTTAAAAGGGATTAGGTACACGATCATTGGTCACAAAGTTACATCTATAAAGGTAAAAGGAGACTGAAATATTCATGGAAAACCTCAAGGATGACGTCGAGTTCGCTCTGGAAAAGATCAGGGAAGGCCTTCGCGTAGACGGTGGAGATGTTCAGCTCGTCGATATAGTGGATGGAATAGTCAAGGTAAAGCTGCAAGGGCACTGCGCAGGCTGTCCTTTCTCACAGATGACGCTCAAAAATTTCATTGAGAAAGAACTCATGAAGAGTGTATCGGGCGTAAAAGGCGTGATTTCTGCCTGAGGATTGCGCTCAATTTTAGTCGCGCAAATGATCAAACATTCAAATTACTAAGGAGTCTGATTTATGTTCCCAACTAAAAAGGTACAGAGTCTGGTAGGTAGTAAGATTCAGGTGGAGATGAAGGGCTCACCTCGCTATGTTCTGGAAGGAATTCTCAACAGTGTGGATGAATACTTGAACCTTCATCTCCAGGAGACCGTGGAGCTGATAGGCGGCGAGAAGACTCGCTCTTTGGGATCGGTTATCCTGCGTGGCAACAATATTATTCTCATAAGTCCAATTGAATGAATATGACTAGAGAGGTAGGAAATGTCTGCTGAGGAGGCGCTGGAGTATATAAAGTCGCGTCCTGAAGGAGCCCTGCAAAGCGATCTATGGAAGGTTTTAAAGATCGATTCTCGAAAATGCTCCCGTATCGTGGCCAAGCTCCTCAAAGATAATCTCATCACCAGAGAGGTGGAGTCGGCAGAAGGCATCAGGACCTATCGACTCAGTTGCACGGTTAAGCCTCGCGGTAGGCGTTTCGATCCACTGTTGGCTCTTGATGCCTTCGAACCTTGCGCGGGCTGCATCGAGGAGTGCATTCCTGAGCATTGCGCCAAGCTCAGTGAGTGGATATTCTCTATCGTGATTGGGGTTGAGGGCGACCTGCCTATTGAGAATATCGGGCCGTAGAAAATAACAAGAGCGCAGGCTCTTTGTTATCCTATTTTATCATTGTTTGGCAGGCTCATTTTGCGATACATCATGGCATGTAGCATCGGAATTTTCAGGTCCTGGGCAATGGCTGACAGCTCCCGGGAGGTGGGCATTTGCACGCGAACAGGTGGCACGCACTTTCCCTCTTTGGCATAAACGGCTCCGCCCCTCATTCCTGCGCAAGTGAAGCTTCCCGCATCACCTCCTACCAGGATCTCTCCACGGCGCATCTCTGTGCCCGTGAAGTCGCCTGATCGGCCCCGGACTACAATTCTGCCTCCCTGCATGAGCACGCCCGTGTTCCGGCCGGCATCACCCCAAACCTCAATTCGGCCAGCGCGCATGAGTATGCCGGTACTCATTCCCGCATTAGCTTGCAGTAGGACAGTTTTATCTGTGGGATTTCTGGCTCCCAGAGTATCCCTTAAAATGCCGTCGCAGACGGTCAGGCCCTTCTTACCGGCAGTATTCGGCTCCAGGACAAGCAGGTTTTTTTCCAATATCTCTGTGGCAGAAACGAACTTTCTAAATCCAGTCAGATCGCTCTGTACCTGTACAACGTTTCCCAGAGGTGATTTAATCTCTCCTGAGACATAGATTGCTCCTCTAAGCATTGAAATTCCCATGTGGCTGCCCACATTGCCGTCCACGATTATCTTGCCCGTACCCTCCACAGGCCCGCCTTTTCCCCCCAGTCGCATCAAATCCACACCCAGACTCGAGCCCAGGCGGCTGCCTGCATCTCCCAAGATCTCGACAGTCTCGCCCTGGCGCAGGGCCTGCACCATTTTGCGAAAGCTGATGCCGCTTACTGTCTGATCCATGTCGAGTCTTGAGCCCTTATGCTGCCAGAAAAAATCAAAGGTAAAGTCGCAAAGACATCTCTCGGCCGAGGCATGAATTCGCAGCATTGCCACTCACTTGACCGGATGCTCCGGTAATTCTCCGGCGATACGCTTGGAGACATTGACCCCTACTACGGTTATGAGGATAGCGACTATCGCCGATATGGCCAGATACTGCACAGATTCCACCACACCGATGCCGAACTTAAGATCGGTATTGCTGGCCAGGATGAAGCCGGTTGCAGACCAGATGATCAGACCCGTCGCCAGCAAGAAAAATAGATAGGAGATGGTGCGAGCATCTCTTAGGCCCTCCAGGTACATGTCCATTATCTTGCCCAGGTCCACACACAAGGCAGCTATAACATACCACCAGATACTCTCATGAAGGTAAATCATCACCAAAATGAAGATTCCAGGTGATATGGGTTCATGGTAATACTGCCAGGAATAGGCAAATCCTCTTACCGTGGCGATGATCACCAGCATGGCCGCCAAAATATAGGTTATGAATGCGATTTTACCTGCATAAAGGGATTTTCTCAGAGTCTGCTTGGCCTCTTCCATTGAATCATCCAATCCCAGGCCCCTAAATAGGAGATAAAGGCCCACGGCACCGGTAATGGCCACCACAGCGCCGTTTGGGTAGCCTAGCAAGCTGAAGATGGCAAACATAAGCAGAGCTAACGCGGGAGGAATGAAGACGGTATGGCTGATCTTGGGATCATTAAAAACCTGCTTGAGAAGATAGTAAGTGCTCTCCAGGTTGGGACTTTGTTTGATCAGCACCCGACGTACCCCGTTCACTTTGATGCGAGAATGGATAATAGGCAGGATGGCCTCGTCCTCTGCACCGTCTGAGACCACGATAACTCCGTCAGGATGCAGACGTTCCAGCAACGTTTCCAACTGTGCAGCAAGCTTGCTGTCCGAGACCAGTCCTACCTTCAGGTCGCCTGCCAAGGAGGCGATCTCCACGGTTTTGCCGGAAAGGGCAAGCTCATCCAAGACCTTTATGCCTCCGAAGATGGTATTGACGTCAGAATCCTCCGGATCGGCCATGCCCAGCTTCAGGGCGGCATCGATATTGGCCTGCCTGCCCACAACCGGACTTATGACTCCACCCTTGCGGCCTAAATCATTGTCACGGTCAATACAGAGCACCAGGACATCCATGGCCTACTATTTGAAAAGATTGTACTTAAAGGATTCTGTGGAGATAAGATATTTATCTAATCAATGATGAGTTCATATTATGTCGATGCCCATTAGAAGACAAACGATTCTCTCTTTAATAGTTCTGATGATGTTCTCGATCTCCTTTGTCAATGCGTTTTCATTTGACATGCCTACTACACAAAAATATGTCAATACATATAATACTCAGATCGATAATGTTCCTACTGTCATCAAGAGCATGCTTGGTAGCGAGAAGATCAACATGATGGTAACCAGAGATGATGGTAGCGTCTTTCTTGTGGGTATGGATATGGTGAGCGCAAGGATCGTGAGAACCGTTGAGGGGGGGATTAGCGATCCCACAATCACAGTAACCACCACACAAAGTGCCCTAAGCGAGGTAGGAAAATCGAAGGATCGAATAGCGGCTTTCAAGAAACAGGTGGATGCAGGCCAAATACGTTTCGAGGGGAAAACCTGGTTGGCTAATGCCAAGATAAATGCCGTTCTCTCCAGCACCAGCTTTCTTCAATTCGGCTATGGCCTATTCTTCGGATAAGCGAGGCCAGGTCGATTAATGCAATGTATGATCTGATCGTAGCAGGTGCGGGGCCAGCTGGATCAACGGCCGCCCGAGCAGCGGCTTTGCAGGGATTGGATACTCTTATCCTGGAAAAGAAGACATTTCCCAGGTATAAGCCATGCGGCGGCGCTCTCTCCAGCAAAGCGGCATCGCATCTGGACTTTCCTCTCCCCGGTGATATTTGCGAGAGGGCCATAAACGGAGCGCGTGTCCATTTTAAAGACAGAGTATTAGAGAAACACAAGGGCTACAATCTCACCATGCTAATAGATCGTTGCCACTTCGATCATCTACTCTTGCAGAAGGCAAAAGAGGCCGGGGCCGGTACGAAAACGCAAAAGGTCATGGACTTCCAGCAAAAGGATGGACATGTGTCTGTAAAGACTAATGCCGGGATTTATCAATGTAAGTTTCTGGTGATCGCCTCCGGATGCCAGGATGGGCTAAAAAGCAGGATACGAGGCCCGGACAGGAAAGAATCCATGGGGATATGCCTGGTTGCTGATATAGTGGAAGATGCCCGAAAGATCGAAGAGCGGCTGGCGGGCACTCTGGACATTCACTTTGGTGTGGCAGAAGGCGGTTATGGATGGATCTTTCCGCACCGGGGATATTATTCGGTGGGCATAGGCGGCCTTTCAACTCGCCTGCGTCATCCTCGCCAGACCATGTTGCAGTTTCTGAAGAAAAACGGTTTTTCTGAAAGGCAGAAGCTTCACGGCCACCTTATACCGCAAGGCGGCAATAAGACAAGAGCGGCCCTAGGCAGGGTGCTCCTGGCCGGAGATGCCGCCGGATTTGTGGATGCGTTCACAGGAGAGGGCATCTGCTATGCTCTTTCCTCCGGAAAGATAGCCGGCCAGGTGATTGGAGAAGTGCCGGCTCTCAAAGTGGCCCAGACCTACCAGGAGAGATGCAGGAAGGATTTCGGCGAAGAGCTGAGGTATGCTTTATTCTTTTCAAAAATGATGCATCGCTATCCGGAAATATTCTTGCGCATCCTGGCCTGCAGGGAGGAGGTTTTGGACATGTATATCGAGATTGCTGCGGCCAAGATATCTTATAAGGATTTTATGCGCTGGCTGCTCCCCCGCCTTCCCATGAGCTTGCTGCGCACTATGTGATCAGGGAAAAGGAAAAATGGAAAGATGTTTTTTTAGGTGAAGACTTCACCAGTCCTCACCTTGCCCGACTTCTCAACGGGGGAGACAAAGATTCTGCCGTCCCCAAACTTGCCGGTGCGCCCGGCGTCGCAGATGGTCTTCATGACCACGTCTGCCTCTTCGTCCGTCACATACAGCTCCAGCTTGAGCTTGGGAAGCAGGTCCACATCCATGGTTCCGCCCCGGTATTGCAGTTTTATGCCTTTCTGCTCACCCCGGCCCAGGACATTGATTACAGTCATACCGACAACTCCCTTCTCTTCCAGGGCTTTCTTGATCTGCTCCAGCCTCTCCGGCCGAACTATGGCTTCTATCTTTTTCATTCTAATCACCGTTCCTGCATCATAAGCGATTCATGCATAGGCCTTCTCGCCATATTGGGAGATATCAAGGCCAACGTATTCCTCTTCTTCTGTGACCCGCAAGCCCATGAAGCGGTCAACGATCTTGGCAAGGATGAGTGTCATCACGAAGGCATAGACCACAGATGCACCGGCAGCCATTATCTGTACCGCGAATTGATGAAAGTTGCCGTAGATCAGCCCAGTATAGCTGTTAACCGAGGCGGTAGCGAATATGCCCGTGGCAATAGCGCCCCACAGGCCACCCATGCCGTGCACCGCCCAGGCATCACAGCTCTCATCCAGGCCGCGACCGACGCGAAAGAGCAGGGCCATGTAGCAGATCACGCCGGAGACGGCACCAATGATCAGGGCGCCCGTCACATCAACGTAGCCCGCGGCAGGCGTTATGGCCACCAGACCAGCTATGCCGCCGCTCACCATTCCCAGAGCGCTGGGCTTTCCTTTCAGCCAGCTGGCGAAGAGCCATGTGAGCGCTCCTGCAGCGGCTGAGGTGTTGGTGACCACCAGGGCAGAGGCCGCAAGGCCATTAGCGGCGAGGGCGGAGCCTGCATTGAAGCCGAACCATCCGAACCAGAGCAGGCCCGCTCCGATCATAGCCATGGGTATGTTATGAGGTTCCATGACATAGGCTCCGTATCCCATCCTCTTGCCGATAACCAGGGCGATAGCCAGCGCGGAAAAGCCGGAGCTGATGTGCACCACCGTTCCCCCGGCAAAGTCGAGAGCCCCCATCTGGGCCATCCAGCCGCCCGCCCAGACCCAGTGGGCCAGCGGGTCATAGACCAGGGTGGTCCAGAGGAGAGCCAGCACGATGAAGGAGCTGAGCTTGACCCTCTCCGCCACCGCGGAGGTGAGGATGGCGAGAGTCACGGCCGCGAAGACCAGCTGGAAGGCCACATAGATGAGATGGGGCAGATTGCCAGCTAGAGGCGCCGCGCCCAGTCCTACGCCGCTCAAAGCAAAGTAGTCCAGGCCGCCGATGATTCCTGATATATCCGAGCCGAAGGACAGGCTGTAGCCGAACAGCACCCACTGTACGCTGGCTAAAGCGAAAGCCAGGAAGGACAGGCCTATCATCGAGACGACGGTCTTGCTGCGCACTAGGCCGCCGTAGAACAAACCGACGCCCGGCGTCATGAGCATGACCATGGCTGTTGACACCAAAACCCATGCTGTGTCTCCACTGTTAATTTCCAACTACATCACCCTTAAACAATTGTATAGCTAAACATATTTGATTTTTGTATCAACTTAGTGGCCTGTGCGGAGTATCCTTTCGCACATCGCAGGAAGAACCTTATCCGAGACATTTAAAAGAGTATTTAATCGAAAATCTGAATTGCTATGATAAATTCATATTCATTCATAGCGAGACAATTCTTGCTGTATTGGTGGAAATCACTTGCTTCTTGCGTTCGTGCTAATGCCCCAGCTAATAAACTCCACCGCGCCTGCGTGCTGAGAGATTTTTCCCTGCTCCAGAAGGCAGGCCTGATCTCCTATGCCGGCCACATCCCTCAGATCATGGGTGACGATGATGCAGGGAACAGAGCAGGCGTGAATCGTCTCTCTCAATTCTTTTCTCATAGCCGCTTGCTTCCTAACATCCAGGGCAGAAAGCGGTTCATCCAGCAAAAGAAGGCGAGGCTCGATGATCAGGGCTCTTGCCAGTGCCACCCTCTGCTTCTGGCCGCCTGAGACATCTGCTGCCTTTGCATTTCTTATCTCCCAAAGCCCAGCCGCCTCTAAATGCTCTTTCACCAGGATTTTGACCTCGCCTGCCGCCATCCTCCGGGTGCGCAGTCCAAATGCCACATTGTCGGAGACGCTCATGTGGGGAAAGAGGGCATAATTTTGAAAGACATATCCAATGCCTCTGGCCTCGGGGGGAACATTTGTCCTGTAGTCTGAATCATAGAGCGCTCTGCCGTCCAGCGCAATCCTCCCTTTATCGGGATTATCAAGCCCCGCCACCAGGTTGAGCAAAGTGGTCTTTCCGCAGCCGTTATCTCCCACCAGCATAAGCGTCTTGCCTCCGGCAACGACCAGCTTCACCTCTAAATCAAAATCTCGCAGCCTCTTCTTGATATCAATCTCTAGCATCTCTTATACACCCGCCGGGTCATTGTTTTCACCAGAAAGATGACTACAAAGGAGATGGCTACCAGTATTATGGAGAGACAGAGTGAGACATCCAGATCACCCTGCATGGCAGTGTAGATGGCCAGCGGCATAGTCTGCGTGCGGCCCTGGAAGTTTCCGGCAAACATGATGGTAGCTCCGAATTCACCCAAAGAGCGAGCAAAGGCCATAATGGCTCCGGAAATAAGGCCGTTCATGGCTATGGGCAGGATCACATGGATGAAGGTGTAAACCCGAGAAGCACCTAAAGTCCGGGCGGCATTCTCGAAGGCAATGTCCACATCTTCGAAGCTCGTTCTGGCCTGGCGAATATAAAAAGGCGAGGAGACGAAGACCTGGGCCATGATCACGGCCATAGTGGTGAAGGCAATGCTTATTCCAAAGGCGTTAAGGTAATGTCCCACTATGCCCATTCTTCCAAAAGCCACCAGCAGGGCAACGCCGGCCACGGCGGGCGGCATGATAACGGGCAGGTCGATTAAGGAATCCGCTATCTCTTTGCCGAAATAGTTGAACCTTGCGCTGACGTAGGCAATGGGCGTCCCCATAATAACCACAACTATTGTGGTCAAGGTCGAGGTCGTCAGGCTGAGCCGGAGTGCATCCATTACCACTGGTTCGTGCAGAGATTTGAGTATGGTATCCAGGGGGGTCTTGAGGAAGAGCGCGGCCACGGGCAGAGCTATGAAGGACATGGCCATAATCAGCAAAAGGGCCAGACTCGCTTTCAGAGCCACTTCTCTGGTCCTGGAAGGAATGACGATGGGTTCGTGCTCCTTATTCACCAGATCAGCTAGACTTCTTTCACCAAAACCACTAATATCAACCTGATTGGATGCCATCGATCACACCATTTGTCTGCATTTCTTCCGGCAAACGATTGGCTCCGGGTCACTCTATTCCACGGCCAAAAGAAAGACCTTCCGTTAAGCTTCAGCTTTTGCCGCTAAAGTAGTCCGTTCTGATTTGGCAGGCTCGCTTTCCACTGGAGAAAAGCCGTATTTTTCCATAACCGCCTTACCCTCATTCGACATTACCAGATTCATTAGCTCCTGACTTTCAGCCGGATATTTGGATTCCAGCAATATTCCCATGGGGTACTCGGCGATGATATTGTATTCTTCCGGGATGTCTATCTTGTCCATCTTGCTTGCCAGATTCCCGGTGACATCGGAGACATAGGCAAACCCAACATCGGCCTCTCCCAGAGCCACCTTGGTGACCACGTAATTGACATTCGTCTCTTGAGAGATGACATTGGCCAACACCTTTGTCTTATAGTCCGGACCGTATGAGGAATTATTGCCCAGATTGCTTATGATCTGCAGGGCATAGTCGCCCACCGGTACATCCTTCGTTCCCATGACGATTTTGAGTCCAGGCTTGGCCAGGTCTGAGAGGTTAAAGATCTTGGCAGGATTATTCTTGGGAACAATGAGCGAGAGCTTGTTTTTCGTAAAGATGACGATGCTACTGTTGTTCATCAGTCCGCCATTCTTTAAGGCATTCATCTGCTTCTTGTTGGCAGAGGCGAAGAGATCAGCATAAGCTCCGTTCTCAATCTGGGAGCGAAGCGCCTGCGAGCCATCGAAATTGAAGACTACACTGATGTTGGTTTCATTCTTATAAATCTGTCCTATCTCGCCAAAAGCGCCTGTTAGTGACGCCGCAGTAAAAACGGTGAGCTCTTTTGGCTTTTCAGCCAATCCTTCAGACGAGGCCAAAATGATGGCTGCAATCAAAGCTGCAAATACGTGTTTCTCAATCAATGTATTCTTCCTCCTGGATTATCGCTTATCGTTTGCCAGGCTGTATCCGGCCTATGTAATCATAAGTGCTTACTTTTGTTCATTATGCAATCATTTATGTAAACTTATTAAATCCTTTTGCTCGACCGGACCGGATTGTGCCCCACACCCCAGGTTCCTTTCAAATCTCAATGGCGAATACTGCCCAGTCGAGCTGCTTGATGGCTCCCCACAGATCAAAGGACATTTTCATCAAACCGTATTTGCGGTAGAGGAGCTGACTTATCTTGATCTCCATGTCGCCGTTGGCTCGAATAGCAGTGCCATCGATGGTCACACCTCGGGTTTTTCCTACGGCATCCGAGGGCGTAAACCCGGACATGAGGGTTATTGCGCATGCTTTTGACCTTGCCGCTATTGGCGTAGGACCGAACGAAGAGCGTGCCCTCCTCCACCACAAACCATACCGGCGTCGGAACAACCTGTCCGTTCCTCTTTACAGTTTCGAGTCTTATGTACTCTTTATTCTGAAACTGCTCCCGCTTGTAGTCTTCTCTCATGTCGCTACCCTCTCTCTGCTTTCAAGCAACGATCCTGATTGGGCAGCCCCACCCTCAAGAGCGGTATATTTTTTTTCTGGCAATCCCTCTTCCTGTGAAGGGGCCTACCATCAGCTCGATATCCCGGCTAGACGCTTCCGTTGCGATCTGTGAGAAATCAGCCTCCATTAAAATCTTGGATCCGGGTGCAAGCTCTACTCGGGCCTGGAAGACGGCAACAGCATCATTGGCTGGAGCGGATGGTTTCTCACAGGAAATGCCTATGACGTCTCAACTATGATGTTCTGGATGTTCCAGGTCGTCTTCGCAGCAACTGCTGCCACCATAGTAGCTGGCGCCTGCGCAGAAAGACTTAAGCTGCAGGCTTATCTCATCTACAGTGGCATTGTTACCGCCATCATCTACAGCATTTACGGCCACTGGATTTGGGGTGGCGGCTGGCTGGCAACTCTGCCCTTTGGAGTAGGTGCAAGGGACTTCGCCGGCTCCGGCGTGGTGCATGCTATCGGCGGCCTTGTCTCTCTTGCAGCCATAATTCACCTGGGACCGAGGATCGGCAAATTCAACAAAGACGGTACACCTAATGCCATTCCCGGTCACGACGTGGGCTACATTGTACTGGGCACATTTGTGCTCTTCTTCGGATGGTTCGGGTTCAACCCGGGATCGACACTGGCAGCCACGGATCTTCGCATCTCCGTGATAGCAGTCAATACCTTCCTGGCAGGATTGGTTGGAGTTACTGCTTCCTGTGCCTACATCTCCACCTGGGCGGCGGTCGTAATAGGATTGGTGTCGGGATTAATAGTAATGTACGGCATAAGGTTCAACGACTGGGTGCTCAAGGTAGACGATCCTGTGGGCGCTGTGGCAGTGCACGGCTATAACGGTCTCCGGGGACTGCTGGCGGTGGGAATCTTCGCAGACGGCACCTATGGAGGAGTAAGCGGCCTTATTGTCGGCAATACCGGCCAGATAATCGCTCAGATCATTGACGCGGCAACTGTCGCCGTTTGGGCATTTGGAACCGGCTATATACTGTTTGCCGTGCTAAAGCTAACCATAGGCCTTCGCGTGTCAAAAGAAGAAGAGCTGAATGGTTTGGATATAGGCGGGCATGGATATTCCGCCTATCCGGAGTTTGTGACTCAAGAAACCGGTGAATGCCTTCCGGTAGATTACTCTGAAATGGTGAGAACATGAAAATGATACAGGCGATAATTAGACCATCTAAGGTGGAAGAGGTAAAAAGTGCTCTAGATAAGGCAGGATATGCAAGCCTGACTACCCTTGAGGTAAAGGGACGGGGCCGTCAGAAAGGCATAACACAGACGTGGCGTGGCGAAGAATACAAAGTTGACATGCTCTAATAAGAATCCTCGACTGCAATCTATATATCTTGGATTGTAGCTCTGCAATGGGTCCGGCTTGCAGCATTGTTAGGTATCTTTCAAATTGGCTGCCGGAGGGTCGCATTTCATCATTCGTATAAATATAACTATGAAGATTACGGCAAAATTTAGTAAAAAAGGGAGGCAAAAGAAGGGAAAAAAGAACGTGTAGATCGAGGCGTTTGAGGGCAGGGGCGCTAGACCGCCCCGCACCCCCGCTCCTTCGTCCTTACCCTCACCACGTCCTCAACCGGATAGACGAAGATCTTGCCGTCGCCGGCTTCGCCTGTTTGCGCAAACTCGCAGATGAGGTCGATGACATCTTCTGCATCCTTGTCATCAACTACCATCTCCAGCTTCATCTTCTGCAGGAACTCCACCCGGTAGTCTCCCGCCCGCCACTGCAGGGCAATGCCCTTCTGCCGTCCCCTGCCTTTGACCTCGGTCACAGTCATTCCCGAAAAGCCCTTATTGTCCAGCTTGCCGCGCAGCAGGTGCAGCTTCTCAGGCCGAATTATTGCTTCAATCTTCTTCATCTTTCCCCACTTTACATGTAAGCGCCTTCACCGTGCTGGCTTATGTCCAGACCCACAGATTCTTCATCATCCCGTACCCGCAGTCCCATAACGGCGTCGATGATCCTGGCCAGACCGAAGGTGACAACAAAGGAGTAGCCCCAGGTTACAGCCACAGCCGCAGCCTGCACAAGCACCTGATTGGAATTTCCCGCCAGCAGACCAGTGGCTCCGATGGTGGCGAAGATGCCCGTGGCCAAGACGCCCCAGGTGCTGCCGATGCCGTGGCAGGCTAAAACGTCCAGCGAGTCGTCCACCTTACCGCTGCCCCGGACGAGAATAATTGCATAATAACCGGCGATGGCCGCCACGACGCCAATGGGGATGGCCGCCAGGGGCGTCACGAACCCTGCTGCAGGCGTTATGGCAGCCAGACCGGCCACTGCGCCCGTCACAATGCCTAAGGCCGAGGGCGCTCGCTGCCGCCAGGAGAGGAGCATCCAGGTGGTGGCCGCAGCCGCGGCAGCGGTGTTGGTAGTCACGAAGGCATTGGCGGCTACGCCGTTTGCCGCCAGAGCGGAGCCCGCGTTAAAGCCGAACCATCCGAACCAGAGCAAAGCAGCGCCCATAACTGTGGTGGGAATGTTGTGCGGCTCCATTGGATCTGTGCCAAAGCCCTTACGCACTCCGATAACCATAGCCACGGCCATAGCGGAGACGCCCGCTGTGATATGCACCACTATGCCGCCGGCAAAGTCCAGGGCGCCCATCTGCTGCAGCCAGCCTCCGCCCCAGACCCAGTGGGCCACCGGATCGTAGACTAGCGTCGCCCAGGCTAAGGAGAAGACGAGAAAGGAGCTGAACTTGATCCTCTCCACATAGGAGCCCGTGATCAGGGAGACGGTGATGATGGCGAACATGGCCTGAAAGATCATGAAGGTGAGCGATGGAATAGTCAGGCCCTCTTTGACGCCCATGCCGACACCCGCCAGGCCCAGGAAGTCCAGGCCGCCTATGAGGCCGCCTATGTCTTTTCCGAAGACCAGGGTATAGCCATACAAGATCCATTGCAAGCTTATGATGCCCATCACGGCAAAGCTGAAAATGATCGTGGATATGGCATTCTTCTTTCTAACCATGCCCCCATAGAAGAGGCCCACTCCGGGAATCATGATCAGGACCAAAGCGGCGCTGATAAGCACCCAGGCGTTATCTGCGGCATTGATGGCAGGATCCTGTGCAGAAGCTGCACCTGCCAGTAGTGTCGATATTAATAAGCATAATAGTAGTGACCGGATGAAAAGCAACATTACCACCAACGAGTATGACAGAAACCTATTTAATAAGCATATTTGGGAAAAGGTATGCGTAGTTCATAAGAAGTATGAAAAGATCTTAAGCCAGGATTCATATGATTAATGATTACGTTATCTGGCCACAGTGGCGCATCTTCACTGGCCGAAGTTCATTTCTGCATTTTCAATTCACACAGCCCGGAGACTCACGGGCAGGCTTTTGCTTTCGCTTCTCCTCCTTCTTTCTCTCCACCCGGTACTCCTGGAAAAGGCTCTCCAGCCGCTCTGCCTGCAACCTGGCCAGGCGATCCTTCATCTCTTCTTCCCAGGCAGTACTGGCCGCAGCCACATCTTCCGGCCGCATGAAGGGCATGTTATTGATTATCTGCACAGGCAGGTTATAGCGAGAGAAGATGGGAATGCCTATCTGCAAGAAGTGCTCACGCATGGCCGGGGCCACCAGGCCTTCTGCCACCACACCGGAAATTTGCTTCTCCCGCAGAAGTTCAACTGTGCTCCTACCGCCGCCGCTGCCATCTTCCAGAAAAACCCAGTCACCCTTTCCCAGGCGATAATGATCTACAGCAAGCTGCACGGCCTCGCGGGTAAAGGCTGCCAGAGGCTTAAGCTTTTGCAGGCCGCGTGTCTCCTCGATGATCTCCGCCTTCTTCTGGCGCTCCAATATTTTTTTCAGTTTCTTTACGTACTTTCTCTCCGAGCGCAGCACCGCCCGGAGGCGTTCGATCTCTTTGTCTCGAATCTTGATCTCATGTTGCCGTTTGATCTCCCGGGCTGTTTTGTCCCGCAGGCGATCCAGCTTGCCGTTTGCTATGCTCAAGGCAACCTCTTTTTCAGCCAGACCGGAGCGCAGCTCATCCACATAAGAGCGCAACGTCCTGACCTGCTCGGCAAGCTGCTGGCCATGCTGGCGCAGGGCTGCGATATCAGGTGAGGCGGCGAAGGATCCATCAAGAACGCCATTCGCCGTATCTTGCAGCGGTCCTTTTTGCCCAACTGATGTATCAGAAGAAGGCACAAATTCGGCGATGGCGTTTTCTATAGAGTAGCCCCGTACCACCAGCGCCTTCACCTCGTCGGGATCGATCTCGGGGGGTGACTTTTTTTCCACCAGTAAGAATTTATTTTTATATTTTTTAAATGCGCTAATGGCCGCAGCCAGAGCATCGCGCTCATGGTCATTCTTGTAGCCGAACTCCTTCCCCAGAGCGATCTTCTCTTCTGCAGGAATGTCCCCACCTGGTGAGAAGAGAACTGCATTAAAAGCGCGCTTGACCTTCTCCACGCTGCCAGGCGTTGGAAAGACATCCGAGGCGACTACCAGGGGCCTGCCCCTGGCGGCGATCCATTCAATCACGTCCGAGGAGGACAGTCCCCTGGAGCTGGTCAGATCCACCAGTTCACCGGACAGGTTGAGCGCGGCAATGCCCGTTGTCGTTCCCGGGTCCAGGCCCACGATGATGTATCCGCGCCTCTGCAAAAGCGGCTTGTACTGCAGCTCGGGCCGCTCCATGCTCTGCACTAAGAGCTGGGCATCGCTGTAGTAACCGGGGTTGATGCGTACCTTCTCATAGGGCGCTTCCACCACAAACTCGGCTCGGGTATAGCCGCCCAGGCCCTCCACTGCCTGCGAGGTGTACGCCAGCCCGGCCTCGCGAAGTTGCCGCTCCACCTCGCGCGCCAGGCCCATCACAGCACCATGAATCTTGCGAGTATAGCGGTTCTGGCTCCAGCCGCCCCGACCTAAAGAGCGCCTCCGGCTAACCTTGATCCATGTCCTCTCCTGGAAGGCGGATAGGACAACGCCTACCCCTTTGGCCGCCAGCCGGGCGCAGGCCTCCGCTTCTTGCAGGGGATTGGTGCGGTCGAAGGTGATGCCATGATAGCGGGCCAGCTTGATAAGGGACTGCGGCTTCTCCGCGCCAGTTACCTGCACCATTCTGGTGGTGGGAGGCATCCTGCGCAGGATATTGATCAGCTCACTTCGATCCGTGGCCAGCTCGTGCAGGTTGTCCATGGCCACGATCTCCGGCTGGCGTTCCCTGATGAGCCGGATCAGCTTATGCCGGCTAATCATGTGAAAGCTTGTGACGTCTCCCCCGTCCAGGATCACCATAGAGTAGCTGGGCATCCGTCTAGCGGATGGCGAGCCGCTGGCGATGTCGACACCAAATATGCTCAATGGTTCTCTGCCTCCCGGACGCGTGAGAGCGCCCTTTCCAGTGGCATTTCTATTCTATATTTTCGCTCGAAGAAGTGTAAGACGTTGACCAGGTCCCTCTCCAATAGCTCCTCTGCATGGGGGTGGGTGACCTCCACCGCCTGAGGCCAGTCGATGATCTTTGGGCCTGACTCATCGACCATTATGTTGAACTCGGAAAGGTCGGCATGAATAATGCCCAGCCTCCGGGCCTTTCCTACCTCGCCCAAGATCATGTTCAGTCCGTTCTCGGGATCGGTGAGCGTGATGCGGTTGAGAGCGGGGCCGCTTACAAATTCCATCGCCAGAGCATGACGACTGCATGCGATGGGCCTGGGAATGGATACCTTTGGATGGAGCTTCTCCATGATGGCAAACTCGTGGCGAGCAGCCAAGGCGGCGGCATAAATCCAGGGCACTTTGGTCTGATCGGTGAGATGATCGCGCAGGCGGCGGATATGTTTGAAGCTGGTTCTTCCCTGGCGGTGAAATTTGACGGCCAGGTGGATTTCTCCGAGGGCTTCGTACACCACCGACTCTTTGCCCACCCCGATTCTCTCGCCAAAGGCCGACAATTTCCCCCGTTTCACAAGATCGGAGAGCGCCAGAAGATCATAGGCGTCAAAGTCAATACGGTAGCCGAGATAGTGCATGCTTTCCCGCTCTACCAGCTTCTTTTCGAAAAGTTGGCCCAGCCGAAACTCCACCTTGCGGACCGGCAGGCCGGATAACTCTGAGACCACAAAGGATGGGACCCATTCGTGGGTCTTCATCCCGGTCTCAATGGCACTGAGCAGGGAGCGGTCCTCCCGGCTGAGGCCCAATAATGCTTCAGCTAGATTTTCCACAGATACTATTATGTGATTATTTAGCTAAAGCTTTGCCCCCAGGGTCTGCAATACATAATCCGCATACTGCGCACCTGTTGCTCCGTCGGATCTGCCGGTGAGGACAACCTTCCTCTCCAACAGGCCGCAGACGTCCAATGCATTCTCCAATCTGGCTGCCTGATCGACAAAGCCGATATGACGCAGCAGCATGACGCTGGCTCGCATCATGCTGGCCGGGTCGGCATAGATGGCTCTGCCTTCTTCTACCATGCGCGGAGCCGAGCCGTGGATGGCCTCGAACATGGCATAGCGCTTGCCGATGTTGGCGCTTCCTGCGGTGCCGACGCCACCCTGAAACTCGGCCGCCTCGTCGGTGAGGATGTCGCCGTAGAGGTTGGGCAGCACTATGACTTTGAAGTCCTTCCTGCGCTTCTCATCCACCAGCTTGGCTGCCATGATGTCCACAAACCAGTCATCGAAGGCAATGTCCGGGTATTCCCGGGCAACGCGCTTCGCGGTCTCCAGAAATTTGCCGTCCGTGGCCTTGATCACATTGGCCTTGGTGACCGCTGAGACCTTTTTGATGCCGTTCTTCCTGGCATACTCAAAGGCCAGGCGCACAATTCTCTCCGCGCCGGGCGTGGTTATGACCTTGAAGTCCACGGCCAAATCGTCAGTAACATTGTAGCCCTTGCTGCCCAGGACGTACTCGCCCTCGGTGTTCTCCCTGTAGAAGGTCCAGTCGATGCCCTTCTCGGGAACCTTGACGGGCCGGACATTGGCGAAGAGGTCCAGCTCGCGGCGCATGGAGACGTTGGCGCTCTCCAGGTTGGGCCACTTGTCACCCTTCTTGGGTGTGGTGAGGGGGCCCTTGAGGATGACGTGGCACTCTTTCAGCGCCGCCAGGACATCTTCGGGCAGGGCCTTCATGACCTTGACCCGCGATTCGATGTCGAGACCCGGAATGTCGCGCAGCTCCACTTTTCCCGTGGCAATCTCATCGGCCAGCACATATCTCAGGACGCGCACGGCCTGCTCTGTGATGTAGGGGCCGATGCCATCGCCGCCCACCACACCGATGATGAGGGGGTGGAGTTTGCTGTAATCAACCCAAGTCTCTCCTGCCTTTATCTGATCAACGCGCAAAAGCTGCTCCACCAGCAGCCTGGCGAAGTGCTCCTTCGCCTTTTCTATGGCCTCACTCTGAATCATGCATCGCACCTATTTCTCAGATGTAGGGGCGGTTATGGGAGATCAATCTTTTGCAGAATCGAAGGCTTTCGCTCCGCTCACGGTAACGCACACAGCGGGGCTTGTGGAGGAGAGCGCTTGCATGTCCCTCGCGGGCACCACCGGACGCGCTTCGCCCCGTGCCCACGCGCGCGGACGCCCGGGGCCGCTGGTCCCAGAAAAAGGTTCTTCGCTATTTCGAGTGGTTAATAGAATAGTCGGTCCTCTGTGAGTCCTCCGTGCGCTCTGTGTCTGCGGTAGTGGTAGTACCGTCAGCCATTTGGTTATAACCAGATGCTAGACACACGGAAAATAGCGAAAAGCCAAAAAAGAAAACCGAGGCTTTCAGTTTTTTCAGTCAAATCTTTAAACCAGAAATGACTACCTGTTTTCATGGACATAATGAGCATAGCCTTCTACGCCATCCTTTTCATCCTTGCCTTCATGATCGCCCGCATCATCATGAAAATCATGCGCGGCTACTAGTGCTCTGTAACATTAATTGTGCAAATTAGAATAATGCCTTTGAAGTT
>CAZWHG010000038.1:0-28226 GCA_964633785.1 uncultured Methanotrichaceae archaeon | reverse complement strand
AACGAATCGGCTTTTCCTTAAATAGGGGGGTCAAAATTGAGTCGGCGAATACAGAGTTTCATGAATGACCATAGTCGCTGTGTGTTTGAGTTAATATTTTGAGATGATTCATCGACAAATCCCAATAAATCGCCTTCCCGGAGAATCAAGTCTTTTTTAAAATTGTTTCGGCATCTTCCGGTCGTTTTTTGTCTAAGATATAGGGTTTAGCATGATGCATATTCCAGGATGTTAGAATTCTCCAGACTTGCATCTCTGAATATTCAACATCGAATTCATGTTTTATCAATTCTCTTACTTCTCTTAATGTCCATGCATCCTTTTCGGCAACCATTCGCTTCAGATCTTCACGCTCGGCGTCTTTCAGTTTCGGCTTTGGACCACCTGAAAAATTCGGAACAAGGCCCTCATATCCGCGTTCGTTCCAATAATCAAGCCAACTATATCCAGTAGGTTCAGAGATATCCACCTTCTCGCATGCTTCTTTTATTGTATCTCCTTTATAGATGAATCTGATAAAATATAGTCGTTCAAGAACACGAACTGATTTCTCTTCTTTCTTGATCCTCTTATTTAGGTCCTCAAGAGTTACGTGTCTTACAATATCTTTTTCTTGCTTTCTTCCCATGATTACGGATATGCGCTTTTAGTTTAAAAAAGTTGCGTTAAAAACTATATATTGGATACTGATAAAACTTTCGTAACTTTGATATTATGTATTTTTTTGGGGCAACTAGGTGAATACAAATATACGAATTTATACTCAATCTATGCTGTATTAGAAAAAGTGTTATCCCTGCACAATAGATGCAATAGCTTTGTCCAGTTCATCTGCATCCTGTCGCAGAAGTTCATCTCCCTGGCTCTTGAGCTTAGCCAGATCCCGGCGCAGGGGCCCCAGGCGCAAGCTCGCATCTTGTTCCCCTGCTGAGGAGATCATCTGCTGCAGTCTCTCCAGCCTCTGCCTCATTGCATCTGGCCTTTGCAGCAATTCCGAAAGCTCTCGCAGGGCCTTGACAACGCTTTTGCCGCGCGCCGTTAGCTCCAGGTAATTGATCCTTCCCTCCGGTCGCGACTTGATCAAACCTTGTGCTTCCAGCTCACAAAAAATGCCACATGTATGGGGAAAGGTAGAATCAATACGCTTAGCTACCAGCGCTGCATAAGCATGCTCTATCTCATCTACGGCGATCAATGCTAAAACGGGCTTTTCCCGGAGGAAAAGCCGCTCTAGTGGTTCAAGCATATATTCTCAGACTTTTTCAGGCCTCTGCATCAGCTTGCATTTGGACCTGATTAGGCGTGATGACGGGAGCAGAAAGAGCCTGCTCCGGCAAAGTTATGTCTGTTGACTTGTCAAAGTCATAATACAGGTCATCCGTCTCTATGCTGACCGATATTTCTCCCAGCCGGACAGATTGGTTAAACATCTTCATCTGGCTGGTATTGGGGTCCAGCGCACCTATGATCTCCGGCGTCATGGAAAAGCTCATGATGCTATGGAATTTCACAGGCAAGTAGGATTTCTTGGAGATCCAAATTGTCTTTTCTATCTTGCCGGTCTCATTTAGTTCAGTTCTGTTGACTGAGGGCAAATACATAGGATACTGAGTAACCTTGGCAGCAATAGCAAAAGCGGCATTTTGTAGACTGATGTTATCTCCGCTCCCGGTTACAATCTTCAATTTGTAGGCATCTTCGCCGCTGATAGCCTCCGAGCCAAGATCCTCGGTGCTGGACAGATTAAACGTCGCTGCTATGGCCTTTACCTGGTTATTTTTATCCGGGCCCCAAACCTCTTGCATAGACCTCGGGTCCGCAAGATGTGTCCAATTGCCGCTCTCATCATTTACATAGGTCGAATTTCCGATCTGATATACATCGGCATTTGTGGTGCTGGTGTTCGCAGGCTGGCCGGTCATTTCCATCTGATTCTTGGTCGAGCCGGTGGCATGAGCCTGCAAGCTCGACAGGTTTACAACAGCAACAGTCTCTGCATTTTCCGTAATCGTAGTTAACTTTTCAGCAGTTGCATTGCTCCCTGAATTGAGCTTTAGCGTCTGAGTTACAGAACTCTTGATGCTGTAGCTGGTCAGGTTTTCGGCGGCTGCAATGGAAAGAGTCTTGAGTTCTGTTGCACTCTTATTCGCAACACTTGGACCTTTCTCTGTGCAGCCGGAGAACGCCACGGCAATTAACACAAGGACGAGTAATAGTTTCTTCATATTTTACAGCTCCAATCTTAGTCAATCACGCTTAATCTTGCTTGGCGGGCAAAAACTTTTCGCCTGTGATCATTTCGAAGAGTTTGATATAAATCCTGCTTGTCTCCTGCACTACTTCTGGGGGCAATGCAGGGATGGGCGGATCATTTTGGCCGGCCTCCCGAGCGGCATAGAGCTGGTCTTTGTAGCCCGTCTGGCGATAGTACTGGCGCACATACTCCTTGGACAGGTCCACGAACTCGCCCTGCTCATAGCAAGCCCTGTCCCAGAAGCGATCCTCATCTGCGGTTCCGTAGACGTCGATCACCATGATCTCCCTGGCATCGTCAAAGGCCAGCTCTTTTTTGCCGTCTACGTGAATCAGGCCACGTGAGGCAACGCTCTTTCCGATGTCTTCATCGATCTTGAGCACTACCTCCCGGGCGTCATCATACTCCTTGGGCGACAGCCCGGAGATCTGCAATGCTTCCTCTTTTTTCAGCAATCTGTCTGTTTTTTCTAGCTTCGTGGAGACCTCAATGAAGGGCTCGGGCAAAGGCTCGCCGGAGCGAATCTTGTGTCCGGAGGCAAAGCCCAGATCCTTGGCAAGGACCTTGCCCTCCTTTACCCGGTCATAGAGAGAGCCGGCCACATACCAGCGGCAGATCCACTCCAGAGGAATGAGGTAGTTCCTGGACTTTGCGGTGATCTGCGGCGGCTGGATTATATCCACCTTTTTGCAGATCATGCCTGCCGGGGCCTGATACTCCAAGAAGTGGGTCTTGATGCCCATCCTGGCCGCCCTCTCAAACCAATAAACGCCCTCGCGACTGAGGGTCTCACCCTTGAAGGGAATCAGGCTGGGAATGACCTTGTCAAAGACGGATATGTTGTCTGTAAAGCGAAACTCCAATCGGTCCCCGAGATCGTAGGCCTCTTTGACCTTGCCCTTCATCAAAAGCTTGCGCTGCATCGCAGCCTATCTGACAGGGAAAGATGATAACACTTTTGCTTTCAGTGCCACCGAAAGTCTGCCTGCTGTAGAGGTGACGACAGTTACGAAAAATAGCGGACCCGCCGTTTTGAACCAAAAAAAAGAGGATAAGAGAGGCCTATTCCTCTCCGCCCATGCCGCCCATACCTGGTGGCATTCCACCCATGCCGCCCGGCATGCCGCCGGCTCCGCCGGACTTGGAAGCGATGACATCATCGATGCGCAGAATCATGACTGCGGCCTCAGTGGCACTGTTGATGGCCTGGGTCTTGACGCGCAGGGGTTCGACCACGCCAAGCTTTAGCATGTCCACGGGCTCGCCGGTATCCATGTCCAGGCCGGCGCTCTTCATGCCCTTCTCATGCTGGCTTCTCAGAGACACCAGGGAATCGATCTGATCAAGGCCTGCGTTCTCGGCCAAGGTCTTGGGAATTACCTCCATGGAGTCCGCGAAGGCCTCGATGGATAGTTGCTCGCGACCGCCCACGGTTGCCGCGTACTCCCGCAGCCGCAGCGCCAGCTCTACCTCAGGGGCACCGCCGCCGGGGACAAGCTGTTTGTCCTCTACGACTACGCCCACAACGCGCAACGCATCTTCCATGGCCCGGCTGAGCTCATCGACTACGTGCTCAGTTCCGCCTCGCAGGATAATGGAGACTGACTTGGGATTCTCGCACTCTTCCACAAAGGTCATCTTCTCGTCGCCGATCTTCCTCTCCTCGACGGTGCCTGCTTTGCCAAGGTCGTTCTTGGTCAGATCGTGGATGCTGGTGACAACCCTTCCGCCCGTAGCGCGAGCGAGCTTCTCCATGTCGCTCTTCTTGACACGGCGTACAGTGTAGATGCCTGCCTTGGCCAGGAAGTGCTGGGCCAGGTCATCGATGCCCTTCTGGCAGAAGACGACGTTCGCTCCGGTAGCCATGATATCATCCACCATGCCTTTGAGCATGCTCTCTTCCTGGTCCAGGAAGGCCTGCAATTGATCGGGTGAGGTGATCTCGATCTTGGCATCGACCTCAGTCTTCTCGATCTCGATGGCGGCATTTAGCAGTGCGATCTTGGCGCCTGTGACCTTCTTGGGCATATTGGGGTGCAGCCGGTCCTTGTCGATGACCATGCCGTGCACCAGCTCGGAATCGGTAATTCCGCCGCCTACTTTCTTCTCCACGGTGATGTTGTCGGTATCGACAGACCCGTCCTCATCCACCACGGCCCGGACGGCTTCAACTGCCAGATTGGCCAGCTCCTCTCGAGCTGTGCCCGAGCCCTTGCCGGTCATGGCGGTGACGGCGATCTTCTTTAGAAACTCGGCATCTTTAACAGAGACATCCATGGCAATGGTCTTGAGAATTTCCAGGGACTTGTCTGCTGCAGCTCTGTAGCCGGCAGCGATAACCGTAGGATGAATGTCCTGATCGAGCAGAGCCTCGGCCTGCTTGAGCAGTTCTCCGGCAAGCACCACGGCGGTGGTAGTTCCGTCTCCAACTTCGGCATCCTGGGTCTTGGCGATCTCCACCATCATCTTGGCGGCGGGGTGTTCGATATCCATCTCCTTGAGAATGGTGACACCATCATTGGTTATTACTACGTCGCCTAGAGTGTCAACCAGCATCTTGTCCATGCCCTTGGGGCCGAGTGTGGTTCTTACGGCTCCTGCCACAGCCTTGGCGGCCATGATGTTCGACCTCTGTGCTTCCTTGCCGGCCGTTCTCTGACTGCCTTCCTTAAGAATGAATATGGGTGTCTGTCCACCGAATTGTCCTGCTGCCATTTAATACCTCCAATGCTATTTAGATCAAATTGAGATATCGGGTGTTTGAACGTCTATATGAAGGTGGCGGGTGGGGGTATTGATGAATCTTGCAGTGGCCGTCATGTAAAACCAATATTCATCAAATGATGCCTTTCGAAATTACCCAAATGACAACTCCGCTCCACTCATGAGATCTCACGATGCACATATGCCGTTGGCCGCCTTCTCCTGTCGAATCATGTAATAGAGCACGAAAAGAACGCAGATGTTGCCCGCCAATCCCAGGAGAGCAAGAAACTGAGCCCTGTAAAAGAGGAATACCTGCACCAGGAAGATCTGCACCAGGACTGCATCCTTGAAGATCAGGTAGGACTGCAGCCTGCTGCTCTTTATCTTTATGACGGCGGCAAAGACCAGGACTGCCGCCAGTGTGGCCGAAAGAAGGCCGGCCAGATCAAAGAGGGAGAGCGTGGGAAAGATGGTATGCAGATCCACCATCATTTCCAGCTTGACATAGAGCAAAAAGAAATCCAGACCCAGGGCGAAGAGCGATTGCAGTATGAAAAATGCAATCATCGCATTTACAAACCACGATTTTTGCACCAGCTTGCGGTAAATCCTTCTGCCCCGATACTTGGCAGCAGTGTAGATATCGGGCCGGGGAACGGGCACCGACTGCGTGGCGTAAAGCATCTCTCGCAGAGCCTTTGTCACCGGATCGGAAGGGGAGCATTCTTTAAGCAGATCCAGTGCCCTCCTTCTCTCCCGGTGATCGAGGTCTTCCAAAACCACCTCTTTGGCAATCTCCAGGGCATTGATCAGCTTCTCCTGCTCGCTGAGCACGGGCTTCTTGACAAAGTTCTCGATGAGCAGGTAGAGCAGGACGAATACTATGTAAATTAGGGCCACGGTGGGCTGATAGAAGTAGTTATTGTCGCCTGTGATGAATTTGCCCAGCTCGTCTATGAAAGCCCCAAATCCCAGTCCCCCCAGGACGGCCACCAGATAATAGGAAGACTTGTTGATGTAAGCGAGAGCAATGACCAGGGCTATCATCATGAGCACGCCGCCCAAAAGGACGTGAGCGATATGCAGATTACCTGGGCTAAAGCTTGGATAACCGGTCAAAGCTAAAAAGGAGCGGATGCCCAAAACAGAAAGGACAGATAAGACAAAGAAAAGTTCCAGCAGGCTGGTAGCTTCCAGATTGCGCATCATGTGGCGATTGAATAGCTTCATCCGATACACCTTCAAAATGGTGCAATACCGGCGACCGCACAGCCTGCCAGAAATCCCAATATCACACCAAAATTTAGGAAGGGCAGTCCCGCCTGGGGCCTATCTCGCGAGGTGGTCATTAAAGCCAGGAAACCAAGATAGGTGCCCAGCATGGCTCCTATCGTCGGAAAATTTATGCCCAAAAAGCCTCCGGCGGGAAGCGATGTAAAGGCCGATATGACCAGAATGGTGGGTATAATGGCATCTCCAAGGCCCAGGAAGAATGCTCCCCTCTTGTGGCTCGTCTGGTTGCCGCCCTCAGGATTACCATTCGACTGATCTCTGATTTCCGGAGTTGAGACGGGCGCAGTATCTTTCCTGAAGCTGTAGTCGCGGCTCCTCGGCACCACAAAGAGCAGAGGAGCTTTGATCTTTATCACGCCCTCCGCCAAAGAGACCATATGACGGGTCTTGTAGACGGATAAAGCATCGTAGACTGCCAGGATGATTAATAGCAGCAGCGTGGGAAGAATGGTCATGCTCACACCGAATAGTGAGCTGATGCCGGCACAGACGGCAATGCCGAAGACGTCTATGACATACCACTCCGGATAGTAACGAAGCAGAAGAAGCACGGCAACGGTGGGCAGCAGCGCTAGTAAAGGCGAGACGAAGGCCACCATTAGATAATAGATGCTTGTGGCAATTGATATTTGGATAAATCCATTGACAATCCAACTCTTCTTCTTTTTGATGGCCAGGAGAAGAAGCGCTGTAAAGGCCAGGATGAGAAGCATATAGACAAAGGGATTAGAGGTCGATGCAGGATCTGCAAAGACCCTGTTGTCGCTGGCGGAGATCGCCGGGGTGATGGCAATAGCTAGAAGCTGTACGGTCATTATAAAGAGCAGCATCACCAATACCGGAATCCTCGAACTCACTGACATATCTCTCCCGCCTCTCAAAGGCCTCGCCCGATCGCTTAATTCTCGTCAATCTTTTTTTTCTCTTCCAGGAGCTCGAGATAGGAGCTTCTAATCGACTCGTGCAGACCCAGCCTGCTTAATATTGACAAGACCTTACGCCTCTGCTCCTCATAATCGCCCTCTCCCGCTGCTTCTACCTCCACAAAGCTGCCCAGCCCCTCTACTTCGTCCAAGGCCAGAACCACACCTTCATAGGAATACTTGGCTCTCTTCTTTCTGACCTCTGCAGACAGCACAAATCCCAAGGCAAAGAGGATCTGCTCCATCTGCAGAGGATCGTCTATTTTCACTGTCCTTTCCAGGCGTGACTTGGTAGTCTGATCAAGCTTGGGCCCCTTGTAGGTGAGACGCGCTCCCTCTTGCTTAATGCGAATGCGCAGGGCCTCATCGCTCAATCTAAAGTCACGCTGGGATGAGTTAAAATATAGGTCGTGGTGGTTTTCCACCACCAAGAGAGTGGCCCCCAGAGCTGCAATCCTTTTTGCCGTGTCATCTGGTGCGCGGGCCTTGACCTCGACCTCGATCATCTTCGGACCAGCACGGTGGCTTTTTCCAGGTGCAGAATATCAACGGTTTCGCCTGCGGAAAGACTTTCCACGACTATTTCTGCAGCCTCTGCTGGAACCTCGATGATCTCATCGTCCACAAGGACCGCAATTGTTCCTCCGGTTTTTTGGTTGGCAACCAGGATCGGGTCCATACTGCTCATGGCTTTTATGATTTTGCCGCTCTTGTCCTTGAACCTGGGGCCTATTATCTTCATCTGCGGCCTGATGGCTATGGGCCTCATCTCGATCTGGGGGCTTCCCTTACGGCTATCTACCTGGGAGTTGGCCACGCCTACGAGATCAACGGTCTCCAGGACCAGATCTGAGTATATTATTATCCCAGGCAGAGGTGAATTGAGGGCCATACCTTTCTCTGCCTTGTAGCGACGCAGAGCTGCGGCAATTTCTTTTATGGCAAGTCCTGCCGGATCAACAGGCGTGCCGGAGAGCTCCGGCCAGCTTTGCACATGCACACTCTCTCCCGTGAGGGTATGATGAATCTCCTCGGAGATAAAAGGAGTAAAGGGCGCCATGAGTTGAGAGAGCGTCTTTAGAGCCGTGTAAAGGGTATTTTGGGCGGCTCTCTTCTCCGGCCCATCCGGGCCGTAGAGACGGGCTTTGACCAGCTCGATGTAGTTGTCTGCCAGAACCTCCCAGGCAAAGCCGCGAATCGCCTTCATGGTCTCGTCAAACTGGAAAGCATCCATGGCAGTGGTGGCCTTCATGATGAGCGAATCCAGATCTCCCAGGAGCCAGCGATCCACTTGACCTGGGACGGAATCAACTTTGGCAATCAAGGGCAGCGAGAAGCGATAGATTGACCATAGCTTCTGCTGGAAGCGGCTGGCAGCCGTGATCTCTTTCCACTGGAACATGATGTCGTTTCCCGGGGAGCCGCCCATGGCTCCCCATTGGCGAAGCGCATCGGCTCCATTGGTCAGGAAGACCTCTTCGGGGCGTATGAAATTGTTTAAGGATTTGGACATCTTGTGCCCGTCCTCGCCTAGAGCCATGCCGTTGACGAGAATGGTATCCCAGGGCCTGACGCCCTCCAGGGATTTGGTGCGCAAAATGGTGTAAAAAGCCCAGGTGCGGATGATGTCATGTCCCTGCGGTCGCAGTTGGGTGGGCATTCGCAGATCCTTTCTCTCCGGCCAGCCCGCCACGGCAAGGGCGGAGATGGAGCTGTCCATCCAGGTGTCCAGAACATCCTGCTCCGCAATGAAATCACTGCTTCCGCACTTGCATTTCTCGGGCGGATTGGTCTGATTGGGGTCAAGAGGAAGCCACTCTTCCCGAGCAATTTTTACCTCCTGGCAATGGCGGCAGTACCAGACGGGTATAGGTGTGGCAAAGATTCTCTGCCGGGAGATGCACCAGTCCCATTCCATAGAATCGGCCCAGTTCCTGAGCCTGACCTGCATGTGAGGAGGTACCCACTCGATCTCTTCTGCCGTCTTCTTGATCTCCTCCGGGTTGATCTTGACAAACCACTGCTGCTCGGAAAGAATCTCAATGGGGGTTTTGCACCGCCAGCAGAGACCCACATTCTGCTCCAGCGGCTCCTGCTTGAATATTATCCCCTCATTTACCATATCCTGGGTGATCTTCTTCTTGGCCGCCGTCACCGAGAGACCCGCATAGGGCCCGGCGATGGCCGTCAGCACACCCTCGCGATCTATTGCCTGGCGCAAGGGCAGATGGTGCTCCATCCACCATCTCACGTCCTGCCTATCACCGAAGGTGCAGATCATGACAATTCCCGTGCCGAAGCTCGTATCCACCACAGGATCAGCCAGCACGGGAACTTCGTAATTGAATATAGGAACCGAGACATTCTTGCCGATATATTTGCGGTAGCGTTCATCTTCAGGATTAACAGCTACGGCCACGCAGGCCGGCAGAAGCTCGGGCCGAGAGGTGGCGATCTGCATCTCGCCCTCCTGTGCAGAAAAGCGCATGTAGTTTAGAGTCGCAGTTCGTGAATCGTATTCCACTTCCGCAAAGGCAATGGCTGTTCCGCAGCGGGGACACCAGTTGACTGGATGGTTCGCCCGGTATATCTGGCCGCTTTCGCACATGCGCACAAAAGAGGTTTGCGTCTTGACATAGTACTCCGGCTTCATGGTTATGTATTCGTTGGACCAGTCTGTGGATAGGCCCAGCCGTCCCATGGACAGATGAAAACGCTCGATGGCCTCAAAAGTCAGCTTCTCGCAAAGCCGTCGAAATTCTTCTCTGGGTACCTGGTTCTTGGTGATATGATTTAGCTGCTCTACTTTTACCTCTGTAGGAAGACCGTGGCAGTCCCAGCCTTGCGGGAACATGACATTATAGCCCCGCATGCGCTTGTAGCGTGCCACGTAGTCGATGTAACACCAGTTAAGAGCGTTTCCGATATGGAAGTCTCCCGTAGGGTAGGGTGGGGGTGTATCAATGATATATTGCGGCTTTTTCGATTCCCAATCGAAGTGATAGATAGAATTGTCCCAACTCTGCACCCATTTTTTTTCCACTTCACTAAAGTTGTACTCCTTGGAGACCTCGCTCATCAGAATGCTCCTGCTCTTGGCTACTAGAGCTGTTGAACACAATGTTAATAGGATTATCGGTAGACCAATAGCAATATGCAACTTCTGATCTATCATGCAAATCAGTGCAACCCCAAGAAATGCTCGGGAAAAAAGCTGGCCCGCTTCGGTCTGGTTCGCCTAACCCATCATATTGACCAGCTCCAGACGTTCCTGGTTCTCAGTCCTTTTTCGCAAAAGGCACTCTCACCTGAGGACAAAAGGGTAAGGGGGCTGGCTGCCCTGGACTGCAGCTGGGCTCATGCCGAGGAGGTTTTCATGCGCTTTAGGCTAATGGAGAGGGCACTGCCATTCCTTGTGGCAGCCAATCCTGTAAATTATGGAAAGCCCTTCAAGCTCTCCACGGTGGAGGCACTGGCTGCGGGGCTGATAATATTAGGCCAAAGAGAGCAGGCAGAATTGATACTCTCCAAATTCAACTGGGGCCACGTATTTTTAAAACTTAACCAGGAGCCTTTGCAAGAATATGCTGCTGCCAAAAATTCAGCGGAGGTGGTGAGAATTCAGAATGCATATCTCTCTCTATAGATATCATGGCGCGCTGTTTTGAAGGAGTAGATGGTGCATTTTGTCCCTTTTCGTCTCCAGATATCTTCTGTTAATATTATTGGGCTCAGTTTCCAGGGGAACGCGCTCTACGATTTTCAGGCCATATCCCTCCAGGCCAATCACTTTGCGGGGGTTGTTGGTCAGGAGACGAATCTCCTTGATGCCCAGATCTACTAGAATCTGGGCGCCAATGCCGTAATCCCTTAGGTCGGCCGGGTAGCCCAGTTCATTATTGGCCTCAACCGTATCTGATCCTTCGTCCTGCAAGGCATAGGCGCGCAGCTTGTTGGCGAGGCCAATGCCTCTACCTTCCTGGCGCATGTATAGAAATACTCCATTTCCGTTCTCGCTGATGAGATGGAGGGCCTTGCGAAGCTGCTCGCCGCAATCGCAACGTTTCGAGGAGAAGACATCACCAGTTAGGCACTCAGAATGCACCCGGACTAAGGAGTCGGAGGCTTTGGGATCGCCGGAAACGAAGGCAATGTGACACTGTCCGTCCAAAATAGACTCATAGCCTATAGCCCTGAAGTATCCGTACTCTGTGGGCATGCTTACATCTGAGACTTTACGGATGAGCTTCTCGCGTTGCATGCGGTAGCTGATGAGGCTCTCAATGGTGAGCATTCTAAGGCTATGCTGCTCAGCAAACATCTCCAGCTCAGGCAGCCTGGCCATGCTGCCGTCATCATTCATGATCTCACAGATGACGCCCGCGGGATTTAGGCCCGCCAGCCGTACCAGGTCTACGCATGCCTCGGTATGGCCGGTACGCCGCAAGACACCTCCCTCTTTGGCTTGCAAGGGAAAGAGATGGCCAGGTGTGACAATATCGCTCCGCCTCGTATTGGGGTCTATGAGGGTCTGAACCGTTGTCGCCCGATCGAAAGCGGAAATGCCTGTGGTGGTGTTGGCCTTGGCGTCAACAGATATCGTAAATGCCGTACCCATTGACTCCGAATTCTGGGCAGTCATGAGCTGTAGGGCCAGCTCCCGCAGCCGTTCTGCAGTCATGGGCATGCAAATCAGTCCACGAGCGAAACGAGCCATGAAATTGATGGCATCAGGCGTCACCTTTTCTGCGGCCATCATCAGGTCGCCCTCGTTCTCCCGGTTCTCATCATCTAGCACTATGATAAAGCGGCCTGATTGGAGATCTGAAATAGCATCTTCTACAGAGCAAAATGGCATATAAGTCGAATGCACTACTGCCTGATACTTAAGAGTTTTCTTTGTGCGTCCTTTGCGACTTTATGCCTTTGTGGTTTGGTTTTTTGGCAGGAATATGGGGATTAGTGCTTTCTACCACCGTTCAACACAAAGGCACAAAGACGATCATATATACTTGCACAATTACTTCCAGACACCGGAAATCTTTGCGTTGCATTTGCCGCAATGCCCATCGATCACGGAATTCTTTAGTATCTGATATCCCAGCCGCTCGATGAGAACCTCTCTGCAGACCGGGCAGAGGGTATTCTCGCTCTCGCCAGGGAGGTTACCGGCGTAGACATACTTCAAGCCCGCCTTGCGACCTGCTTCCAGGCCCCTGTGAAGCGAATCTATCCCGGTCCTGGGAACTTCTTTCATCTTGTACATGGGATAGAATGCAGAGATATGCCAGGGCATATCCGGACTTACGCCTGCCAGAAATTGAGCCAACCCTTCCAGCACTGCTTGAGAATCGTTGTATCCGGGAATAATGAGGGTTGTTACCTCTACCCAGACGCCGCTCTTCCAGAACAGTTCGATGTTGTGCTCTACGGGCTCCAGTTTTGCCCCGCAGACCTTTCGGTAGAATTGATCATCACCCTTCAGATCTATGTTGATACCGTCTAAATGGGGAATGATTTTTTGCGCTGCCTCTTCGCCCATGTAGCCGTTGCTGACAAAGACATTCTTCAGGCTGGCTTCGTGGGCCAATAGAGCTACATCAAAGGCATACTCGAAGAAGATGGTGGGCTCGGAATAAGTGTAGGCGATGGACTGGCAGCTTAGAGCACAAGCCTTGGCAACCACGCTCTTTGGGCTTACGAAATCTCCAGGAATCAGGCCGGTTTCCCGAGGCAGCTGAGAGATGTCGGCATTCTGGCAGTGTAGGCAGCGGAAATTGCAGCCCACCGTGGCTATGGAATAGGCAAGACTGCCTGGCAGAAAATGATAGAAAGGCTTCTTCTCAATAGGGTCGGCATTGGCCGCTATTAAGTTTCCGTATACCAGGGTCATGAGCTTTTCATTCTTGTTTTCCCGTACCCCGCATAATCCCCTCTTTCCAGGCCGGATACGGCATTGCTGGTGACAGAGGCTGCACATAGCGTCGTCGTCCAGCTTTTCCCAGAACATGGCCTCTTTAATCGTCTCTTGAGCCATAAAATTCACCATATCATCTAATGGTCCTCATAATATGTATAACAATGGTGTACTGGCTCAATATTTATTATTGGTTAAAAAATGGCTTTTGGGGCAAGAATGCCCTTTACTCTTTTTTGCTCAGCACCAGGCTTGCGATTGCCAGAAGGCCGGCTATGGCAAAAATACCATCAAATCCAGGAGCGGCTTTTTCTTCTTTCTTGGCGGTTTCGGTTACTTTTTCTTCAGTTTCCTTGGCCTCTGCGGTTGCGTTCTCAGAGACTGTAGCTACGGTTTCCTTTACCTCTTCGGCAGCGTGCTCTGTGACATTGAGATCCTTCTCCATTGCATCTTTGGCAGCGGTCTCTTCTGCATTTACAGCCATAGCTACTGTGAACAGCATCATCAGTGCTACAAGCATAATTGATACGAGCTTCATTATTGTTAGTCCTCCTTTACTTTGCCCTTCCTGGTCATCCATGAAAATATCTTTGAAGCGCCAATCTAGACTATGGCAATGCAGTCCAATGCGACCTCAAAGCCCTCCATTTTCATTAAAGATGACCGAGCACGTTTGCATCTCAGAAGATCCTATATATCTTTTTTGGTGAGAGATAATCCTGATGTGTTAATGAACAATTTTGGCAGAAGATACAACAAGACTTACTAAAAAAGAGATAGTTCTGGAGGACCTAGGCCCTCCAGCTATTAGATCTTACTCTCTCCTGCTAAGTACCAGGAAGGCAACGGCCAAGAGTCCGGTTATCGCGAAGATGCTCTCGAATCCGGGTTGTGTCTTGACTGGTTCAGCAGTCTTGTTTTCAGCCTTGGCGGGCTCAGCGGCTGGTGCCTCTGCGGTCTTGTTCTCGACTACAACAGGGGCAGCCTCAGCGGCTGGTGCCTCTACGGTCTTGTTCTCGACTGCAGGGGCGGCCTCAACAACGGGTGCGGCCTCAGTTACGGGGGCAGCAGCGCCCTCGATGGTTACTGCCTTGTATATGTAGTACCTGAGGGTATCGTTGTCAGCGGTCTTGATATTAACGCCGGCCATGAGTGCGGAATCCTTGTTCTTGCTGAGAGTTATGGCGTTGTCCTTGTTGTCCATGGTGATGACGCCGTTGGTGGCATCAACAGTCCTGATGGTCATCTTGTCGTACTGGGTGTCGGCCTTGACCTCAGTGGGTACATCGGATACCTGCCAGAGACCATCAACGGTTGCCAGGTTCTGATCAGCGCCACGGAAAGCGTTCTTGAAGTGAGCTGCGACTGTTACCAGCTTCTTCTGATCGCCTACGGCTGGATTCTTGTAGTAGTAGGTCTTGTCGGCCATGGTCGCGCCGTCCTTAGACGGGGATATGACCTTGCTGTCTACTACAGAGCCATCCTTGGAGAGCTCGATGTAGACTTTGTTGCCGTCTATATCAATGGACTTGATAGACAGCTCATAGCCCTCTTCCAACTTGAGGGGTGTGCCGGATGTGACGGTCTTCTCGGTGTCGTCATCAACGAGGATCTTCTCGAGCTGCTCGCTGGAGAGGGAGTTTTCGTCGGTGGACTCCTTGAAGAATATGTTCTTTGCAGCATCTTCGTTGGCAATGTAGCCGGCGAAGTACTTCTCTGCCTGGAAGCCAATCACGTTGTAGCTTCCCCAGTCCTCGAACTCATAGTCCTTGGCCTGAGCGGTGGTTGTGTAAGTAACGCCGTATGGTGCGTCGCCGCTGAGCTTGTTGCCCTCAGTGAGGACTGTGGTGATCTGCTCTTTGCCGATATCCTTCTTGATGTCGTAGTAGAATCCTGCAAAGTTCTGTGGGTCCCAGGTAGCGCCCTCGGTTGCAACTTTGCCCCTTATCTGGTACTCTCCGGGCTCAGTGATGGTCTTGTATATGTAGAACCTAAGGGTGTCGTTGTCGGCGGTCTTGATCTTAACGCCGGCCATGAGTGCGGAATCCTTGTTCTTGCTGAGAGTTATGGCGTTGTCCTTGTTGTCCATGGTGATGACGCCGTTGGTGGCATCAACAGTCCTGATGGTCATCTTGTCGTACTGGGTGTCGGCCTTGACCTCAGTGGGTACATCGGATACCTGCCAGAGACCATCAACGGTTGCCAGGTTCTGATCAGCGCCACGGAAAGCGTTCTTGAAGTGAGCTGCGACTGTTACCAGCTTCTTCTGATCGCCTACGGCTGGATTCTTGTAGTAGTAGGTCTTGTCGGCCATGGTCGCGCCGTCCTTAGACGGGGATATGACCTTGCTGTCTACTACAGAGCCATCCTTGGAGAGCTCGATGTAGACTTTGTTGCCGTCTATATCAATGGACTTGATAGACAGCTCATAGCCCTCTTCCAACTTGAGGGGTGTGCCGGATGTGACGGTCTTCTCGGTGTCGTCATCAACGAGGATCTTCTCGAGCTGCTCGCTGGAGAGGGAGTTTTCGTCGGTGGACTCCTTGAAGAAGATATTCTTGTTGGCGTCAGCGTTCTCCATGTAGCCGGCGAAGTACTTCTCTGCCTGGAAGCCAATTACCTTGTAGCTTCCCCAGTCCTCGAACTCATAGTCCTTGGCCTGGGCGGTAGTTGTGTAAGTAACGCCGTATGGTGCGTCGCCGCTAAGCTTGTTGCCCTCTGTAAGAGATGTGACAAGCTTCTCAGTGCCGATATCCTTCTTTATGTCGTAGTAAAAGCCGGCGAAGTTCTGTGGATTCCAGGTGAAGGAGTCGCCCTCCAGGTTGCTCTGGCCGTTTACCGTACCAGCAACCGCGCCCCTGATATCCATTGAGTCGACTGCGCCGACTACCATCGCTGTTGCTAGTAACAGCATCATCGATGTAAGTGTAATTGCAGCCAATTTCTTCATCTTTTAACCTCCTATTTTCCCTTCACGATCACTTTCAGCAGCATACAGTCTGATTATTCTTAAAACTATGCCTGAATAAAGTCTTCGATCGCCTTGCTCCATATTGTGGACCGAGATTTCCTGCGATGCCACTGATGCCTGGCGTTTCTCAGACATGTATATAGCTACGTCACCCTCCTCAAAATCCCATAAGGGATATAGGGTAGTGATAGAGTATTTCCCTATTATATCTTTTTTGGTCCTCTGCTAGCAGCTTGGTGCTGTTCTTCCTCTGTCTAGTCAAGCAATCTACCAAAGAGCTTTACAAGGCTCAAAGCTCCATTTATCACTACCTATTTAAAGACTATTCTCAGCTAGACAACTGGGTGCCGGATGTGACATAAGCAACGAACCAGCTCCCTCCTGTTAGTAGAACAAACATATATCTTGGCCTGAAAGATGCCATTTATGCTCATTTGGCAACGAACCGTCCATGACACAAAAATAGTATTTTATAACAACTATCATTTTTAAAACAATTGATTATATTAGCCAACTACCTCGATGCCCTCTCTCTGGAATTCATTTATTATATATCTTTTACCAAATGTTTTTTTAAAATATTCCGGACACGCCAATTCAGGTTAATCAAGCCAAATTTCTTTGTGAGGGAAAACCGTTTTGCGAATGGCGTCACAATCTATCAATCATGACTGGAACCTGCCTGGTTTACCATCCAATCTATCTGCAGCACGGGGCGTACGGACATCCGGAGAAAAAGGAACGCCTTACTGCAATTCTGGACAAAATTCGATTGGAAGAGCTCGATGTTGACTTAATCACCCCCAAGCTCGCGACCAAACCCCAGGTTGCAGCCATACACGGACGGAGGTATATCGATCAGGTAAAGGCCATCAGCGAACACGGAGGCGGCCATCTGGATGTAGATACTATCCTTTCCAAGAACTCCTACGATGCCGCTCTGATGGCTGCCGGCGGCGCACTGACTGCGGTTGATGCAGTTCTCGGGAGTTACGATAACGCCTTTGCCCTGGTCCGGCCGCCTGGTCATCACGCTATGCCCAATCGCGGCATGGGATTTTGTATCTTCAATAACATTGCAATCGCCGCGAAGCATGCCCAGGCGCAGGGCGCGGGAAAGGTGCTTATCGTTGATTGGGATGTGCATCACGGCAACGGCACCAACGACGTATTCTATTCAGATTCCAGTGTACTATATTTCTCTACTCATCAGTATCCTCACTATCCTGGCACAGGAAGAGCAGATGAGGTTGGAGAGGACGACGGCGAAGGTTTCACGGTAAATGTGCCCCTGCCCTCGGGCACTGGAGACGCTGGTTATCTTATGGCTTACCGGGAGATCTTGCAGCCCATAGCTATGGAGTTCAAGCCTGACATAGTTCTCGTCTCGGCAGGTCATGATCCTCACAAGGACGACCCTCTGGGCGGCATGTGTCTTACCTCGGCCGGCTTTGGCGCTCTCGCCTTCGTGGTGAAAGAAATCGCCAATAGCAGCTGCCGGGGAAGACTGGCGGCTACCTTGGAAGGTGGATACAACTTGCAGGCGCAGGCAGAAGCGGTTGTAGCCGAGATCAAAGCTTTCGGTGGAGAGGCTGCGAAAATATGTGGCATGGACCATAGCGTTGCCGGGAGAATCGAGGAGGTCAAAAAAATACAAAGCCGCTACTGGAGCTGCTTTTCTTAGCCGATACGAAATTTGGCACTGAAATAATGAGCCAGGAATATACGATATTCTTCATCCTTTATGCTCAGCAGCTCTAAGCCCACATATATATTGTGTCCCTCGCGAATGGACGCAGAAAGATGCTTTCCCAGAGAGAGATTTGCGATCTCCGAAGATAGAAGATCATGAGCAGAAGTGTACCGGCGTGCTTCTTCCACCAGGACGTTGCCGTTAGCGATGTAGGGACCGGAAAGGGGGCGGGGATGGGCTGCCAGGAAGCGAGTGAGGTGCTCAGCTTCCCAAGCAGGCGGGCCTATGCGCCGGCAGGCATTGGAGAGTTGCCAGACCTGCATCTCAAAGAGCATCACAACTCTGTCGCGATAGGTCGAAACGTCGCTACGTAGCATTGAGAAGCCGTTTCGCTCAAGGAGCGCTTTAACGGAGCTTTCTGCTTTACGAAGCTGAGGATAGAGGACATCTTCCACCACATCGGGCGCGGCGAATTCGAGGAGGATGGGCATTGTCCCCCGTGCATTAACCTCGGCAATCAGCTCCTCATCGGATAGTGACGGCTGCGATGGGGGAAAGAAGAAATCAAGCTTCGGCTGAGCTAGAAAGGAGCGTGCCGCCCCGGCGAACTGGAGCATCTTGTCTAAAGTCAATGCGGCAGCCACATTTCTTCTCGGATCAACCGGATCTACCACGATCAGGGGCTCGTCGTGCCTCTCGTTGCCGTGCCCTTCCAGGTCCAGGCGCTGGCCGGGGCGCCAGGAGGATGCTGCCTGCAGCACGGCGACAAAGGAGCCGTAGCAGAGCACGAGCAGCTCCGTCAGATAGCCGGAAAAGCCGCCTACCTTCAGCTCCGACCCATAGACATTTACTCCTTTCATGAACTGCTTTAGGAGAAGGACATCGTCCTCCTTACCAGTGATTCTGGTGCTCACATATTTTGTATGAAAGGGGGTACGATCCACTGCCGACAAAAGGCGTGATGCATCATCCACCAGATAGCAGGGGACCAGGTCAACCTCAAAGCCGTCCATCCGGGCATGGACATAGGCATGCTCTGCATATTTCTCCTCGTGATCCGGCGCCACTAGCCTGGCGATCTCCAATGCCGCTGCGAGATCGTCCTCCGGAGGCACTCCTAAGAATATGTCCAGATCATGATCGCCGGAAAGCCATGTGCCTCTGGCAGCAGAGCCCACCAGCATGGCCTTGAGAGAGAGTCCGCGCTCTCTTGCCAGATTCTCTATGCGGGCGATAATGGCGGCCGACGTTTCCATAATTCGTTTCTTGTCGGATAAACCAGGCCTGACCTTGCCGAGTACGATTTCTTGGATTTCAAAGAGGGAATACTGCCAGGTCTTCGTAGATCGGCCCTCCCGCAGTGAGTGTGCTCTTCTTAAGATTGAATCTGTCTACATTGAAGCTGCCCAGATCCCAGGACGAGAAGTTTGCGATTTTTTCACCGAGCAGGCGATTCGTCTCCGCATCGGGGTGAGCCACTCGGCCCAGGGTAACATGGGGAGAGAAGCCTCGAGCTTCGGGCGCAAAGCCCAGCGGCTTCAAGACTTGCTCTACATTCAGATAGAGCTCCTGGAAGTCTCCCGTAAGCCCCAGCCACACCACGCGCACCGCTTTCCCAGGAAAAGCGCCCATGCCCAAAACCCGGACCGGAAAAGGTGCGGCCTTAATTCTTCCCAGTGCCTCGGTCACGAGACCCACATTCTCTTGCGGCACGTCTCCCAGGAACTTTATGGTGACATGAACCAACTGCGCCCTCACCAGCCGCAGACCTTTCGTCGCGATGCGGCTTTGCAGGCGCCCAATCTCTTCTTGCATAGGCCGCGGAAGCTCTACCGCCACAAAGCATCTCATCTAAGGACACTGCCTTTGCTGGCGGAGGTGACCGAGCTTCTGTAACGGGCCAAAATGCCGCTCTTTATCTTGGGTTCGGGAGGGATCCATGCCTTCATTCTTATTTCCATTTCCACAGGATCGACAAGCAGATCGATCTTTCTGGCAGGGATATCTATTGAGATCATGTCTCCATTCTTTACGAGGGCAATGGGCCCTCCGATCGCGGCTTCAGGAGAGACGTGCCCGATGCATGGGCCTCGGGTTCCGCCGCTAAATCGTCCGTCTGTAATAAGAGCCACCGACTCGGATAGGCCCGCCCCGGCGATAGCGGAGGTAGGCGCGAGCGTCTCTCTCATGCCCGGCCCGCCTTTTGGTCCTTCGTATCTTATTATCACCACATCTCCGGCCTTTACGCCACCGTTAATTATGCCTGCCATGGACTCTTCCTCTGAGTTATAGACCACAGCCGGGCCGGTATGCTTGAGCATGGATACAGATACCGCCGTCTGCTTGACCACGGCCCCCTCCGGGGCCAGGTTGCCAAACATTATGGCAATACCGCCTTGAACGTGCACAGGTGCCTCTAGAGTGGCTATAACTGCCGTATTCGTCTGTGGATTGATGGGCCGGAAGGCATCCAGGTTCTCGCCCAGTTTTTTGCCCGTGACGGTAAGAGCATCTAAAGAAAGCCGTGGGCCAAGCCGGTTCATGACCGCGGGAATTCCCCCGGCTCTATCCAGATCGAGAATATGATGAGGCCCGCCCGGTCGCAGGTTGACCAGATGAGGTGTCTCGCGACTCAATTGGTCGAAGCGGTCCAAATTCAGATCCAGGCCATACTCAGAAGCTATAGCCATTACGTGCAAAACGGTATTGGTAGATCCACCGATGGCCATGTCCACGCGAATAGCATTATCCAACGATTCGCGCGTCACTATCTGGCGGGCCGTAATTCCCCGCCTTACCAATTCCATTATCTTCATGCCCGAAAGCTTCGCCTGGCGCATCTTTAGCGCGTCCACAGCATGAGTGGTGGCGCAGCCTGGCAGGCTCAAACCCAGGGCTTCGGTGAGGCAGGCCATGGTATTAGCAGTAAATAGGCCGGCACATGATCCTGCTCCGGGACAGGCCATCTCCTCCAGGACGTCAAGCGCATCTCCTCCCGCCTGCCAGCCCTCAAAGACGTTAATAAGATCCAGCTCTTTGTCGCAGGCAAAGCCTGGCATCATAGGTCCGCCTGTGACTATGATGGTGGGCAGGTTCAGTCTTCCCGCCGCCATGATATGACCGGGAACGATCTTGTCGCAGGAGGGAATCATTACCAATCCGTCAAGCTGATGGGCCTCAGCCATGATCTCTATTGAGTCTTCAATCAGCTCGCGACTGGGCAGAGAGTACCTCATGCCTTTGTGGCCCATGGCTATGCCGTCGCACACGCCGATGGTCTGGAATTCAAAGGGAACGCCTCCGGCGGATAGTATGCCTGCTTTTACTGCTTGCCCCAGTTTGTCGAGATGGATATGTCCTGGGATAAAATCATTAAAAGAGTTGACTACTCCAATGAAGGGACGACGGATCTCTTCATCGCATAGGCCGGTGGCCTTTAAGAGGGCCCTATGAGGCGCCCTTTCTCTGCCTACTTTGGTGACATCGCTCCTCATCTAAAAACCTCATTTCCAGGTTCTTGCCACTTTTTCGTTTAAGTAGTTGCTTACAACAAAAACCATCTCGTCCTACATGTTAAATACCACAAAATACTAGCCCGCCAGAGGTGGACAAACCTTGGATGCTTATTCGTTATTCTTGATATTTCTCGCCATCTACGTTGCGGTCTTGCTAGGCATCGGTCTATATTTTTCCCGTCGACAAAAGTCTGTAACCGACTTCTGGCTGGCGGGAAGGGAACTGGGACCGATTACCATCGGATTTTCTGCAGCATCCGCGTGGATCACGGCTAGTGCACTGCTTTTAGCCACAGGGCTATTTCTGCTCATAGGCGTAGGATCGATCTGGATCTGGGTCTTCCCCAATATAGCCGGGCTGATAATAATCGCTGCGATCTCGGGGAGGATCAAGAACATTCCTGCATTAACCCAGCCTGAGCTCATGGAGATTAGATATGATCCCATGATCAGAGCTCCGGTGGCCCTGGCTGTCACTATCATGATGATACTCTTTTCAGTGACGGATTTCATAGGATTCAAGCTGGTGCTGAGTACATTTTTCGGCATCGATCCATTCTATGCCGTGGTGCTCATGGCCGTCTCTGTAGCTCTCTATGTCAGCGTGGGCGGCTTTCGCGCCGTAGTCTGGACCGATGTGGTCCAGTATATTCTTCTAGCAGGTCTGGCCGTTTACGTGGCTGCACTGTCCCTGGATCTTTCTGCCGGCAAGGGCGTTACCTTGCTCGTGGCAGCGTCCGCTCTGAGCACAGAATGGTGGGACCCTTTTTTTTTGGGCGGTCTGATAGGGGCCCTGGTCTTTTTGGTGGCCCTCTTGCCGGGCTGGGTGGCGGAACAGGACCCCTGGCAGAAAATCTGGGCGGCGCGCGATGAAGGTTCCGCGAGGCGCGGCCTGATGCTGGGCAGCGCTTTACTAGCCTTGGTCTACCTCTGCTGCTTTCTCACGGCCATCGGCCTTTCCGTGCTTTACCCCCGACCGACTGGAGAGGTTGAGGCGGAGATGCTCTATCTTAGGCTCATCAGCGATAACGTCCCTGGATGGCTTCTGGCCCTTCTTACCATCGGCTTTGCCGCAGCATCCATGTCTTGCACCGACACCTTTGCCACTTCAGCAGCCTCCTGTATCTCTCGCGACCTGGTCCAGCGGCACCTGCGGCCTGCTGCTACCATGAAGGAGATGCTGGTCATCAACCGAATTTTGGTTGTAATCATGATTGCCGTCGCGGCGGCGATCGCCTTGAATGCGAACAGCATCGTCGATGCGGTGATTATAGCCACGGTGATAGGTACTACATCCTACTTCTTTCCCATCATAGGTGGACTGTACTGGAAGCGTGCCACCCGGTGGGGGGCGGTGGCGGCGCTCATAGCAGGTGGGGGAACACAGATCCTTCTCATCTCGTATGAGCAATTCTGGCTGAAACAGCCGCTGGACAGCATCTCACCTTATCTGACCGAGCATGGAGTGCTGGTCGGCTTGACCCTAAGCGCCCTATTCTTTGTCGGTGTCTCATTGGCCACAAGGCCGGAACCGGACATTCATTTAGCAGTCTTTTTTTCCGACATCGCCGAGAAGGTCTTTTGTCGCGATCTACCTCGAGTCGACAGAAAGAGCGAGCGCTACACAGGTGTCGCCATGCTCATTGAAGAGAAGGTCGCAGGAGAACGATCTCACCTCAACTTAGCCATCAGCCATGGCGCGGCCCGGGAGGAGGAACAAGGGGAGCTGCCGTGGGAGCGCTTTGTGGCGGCGCTCACGCAGATCTATCCCGTCTGGTTTACCCCTACGGGAAGTCATATCGTCTACCGTCTCTCCCAGGCGGATATGCTGGCCTGCGTCAAGATGGTGCGCGGCGATAAGAGTCATATCTGGCTATCCGCAGAGCCGAGGCGCGAGCAGACGGAGAGGCTGAAGGATGAGCTCTTTTTGGCTTACGGGGAGATAGAAGAGACGCTGGCAGGTTTTGGCTTGAAGGCAATATGAAAGAAGATATTATGGTGGCCGTGGTGGGGGCGGGGCCGGCGGGCAGCTCCGCTGCAGAGGCTGTCGCAGCTTCGGGTCTGGAGGTTTTGCTGGTTGACAAGAAGAGCGAGATTGGAAGCCCCGTGCAATGTGGTGGATTTCTTCCGGAAGCATTCGAGCTGGAGAAGCTCATGCCCCGCGCCAACCTGCCGGAGGCGCTAAGGGAGATTCCAGAGCGTTATATTTTGCATCGCACCCAATTGCAGCGCATCTATTCGCCATCTGGAGACTGCAAGCAATTTGCCGTGGCCGGTCGGGTCTTGGACCGGCGGGCATACGACCGCCACCTTGCCGCTCGGGCTGCGGGCGCCGGCGCAAGAGTTCTGCCCGCGACCCGCGCTCGCCTTGAGGAAGGCATAGTGCAGCTTTCCGGTCATTTCAACGGGAAGGTCAGGCCACAAATAATAATAGGTGCAGACGGTCCGCACTCGATAGTGTCCCATGCCATGGGAAATCCGATACAAGAGACGGGCATCTGCCTGGAATATGAGATGGCTGATGTGAATATTGATGCAAAGGCTGCGGAGATGTACTTCTCAGCTCGCTACGCGCCGGGAGGTTACGCCTGGATAATTCCCCTCGGCCGGGATGTGGCCAATGTGGGCGTGGGGGTGCGGGCGTCTTACATGGCCGGACAAAAGCTTTCCTTCATATTGGACCGGTTTATCCGCGAGCACAAAGTCGCGGCAGAAAAATTGGCGGGCGGAGAGGTTCTGGCCGTCATGAGGGGTCTGGTGCCCTCGGGGGGGACCTCTGGCGCTATCCAAAAAGGTAACATGCTTTTGGCGGGAGATGCCGCCGGACACGTCATGGCTACCAGCGGTGGAGGTATACCCTTAGCCGTGGTGGCGGGAAGGATTGCGGGAGAGGTGGCAACATGTCATTTGCAGGGCAAAATGGCACTCACAAACTATCCGTCGCGCATTCGCGAAGAGTTCGGGATACAGCTTTCGCGATCGGTTCAGATAAGGAAGATGGTGGATATGGCCATGAAGAGCGACCGGCTCATGAATGCCCTCTTTGCCGTCCTCAGTCCTGCACAGATGAAATCAGTAATGCGCGCTCAGATCCCTGTGCCGCTTGCATCTCGCGCCTGGGTTTTGGGCGGATCGGACTCGCTGGATTAATAGTGACTTTACGAATTCGATCACCACAGGGTGACAATAGGCACGAAACGGCCAATAAAAAGTGATTCGATAATAAAAGGGATAAATCGCGGAAGGATGGACCAGCCATCCGACCGAATGCTCCTAATTATGCTTTCTCTTCTTTGGGTGTCTTGCCCAGCAGCTCTTCTATGGACTTGGCGCCAGCCTCCACGACTTTGACATTTATCTGGCCAACATCGGGAGAAATATCCCTTCCATGAATGCTCATTCTCTTCTTTTTTCCATCGGCTACGGGGTGATATCCGGTTCCCTTGGATAGCAGGATTTTTCTGCGCTTTGTGCCGGGCAGATCTGCACGCATGGGAAATCCCTCGCGATCGCTGCCGCCCGTGACCTGAACTGAGTATCCGGGCATGCCGAGAACATCTCCTTCAATCTTGTCGCCGATATGTTTTCCCAGAAGCTTGCCGGCTCCTGGATCCTTAAGCTCTACCTGATAGGCCTTACCGCTCTTCGGATCTGAGACTACGACTCTAAAATCCATCTTTCTTCCTCATCAAATGTAAACGTAACTGTGTGTCTAGAGATTGATGCTCTATAAAACCTTATCTTGCCCGGGTTGCTCAGTCATTTCAGCTCATGAGTTTTGGAGTAATCCATCAGAATGGATATGGGCGCCGTCTTGATCTCTACTCCCAGCTCCTCTGCGGCCACCACCCCATTGACTCCGGCATAAAAGGCTATGCCTATCTTGCCTGCACCCACGGGGCAGCCCAGTACAGGCTCGGACGGCTCACCAATTTTTATGAGCCCGCCTAGGCCCGCATTTCGAGTCTCATCCAAAAGCGAGCGCACAAGCGTAGCTGCCGCGACGGGCACCTCTCTCACATTGGCCAGCACGGTTCCCGAACCTTTGAAGACGGCATCGGCAACACTTGTCACCCTGCGTCCCATAAAAACCTTAACGGGATCGAGGGACGAGCCTGCATAGGCAATGAGGTCTGTGAAGTCAACGGTTTGCCTTTCAATGACTTCTGCCAGCCCCGCGAAGCTGGTGAGGACTGGAATTCCCCTTTTCATGAGCATGCCGTCCAGAGTTATGCTGCAAAGCGTTGCGATGCCTAAAGCACCTTTTGGAATCTCAAGATTTGAGAAGCATTCTCCCTCATCCAGGATGAGCACGCGACGGCTTATGGTGTAGCCTGCTTCAAAAACACGCTCCAGTATCTCGAAGACCTCTTCAGCATTTGATTTATCGATGATGCTGGTATTAGCGATTACATCACCTTGACGGGTCTTAGGATCGAAGCTGGTCTTGAACATATACTCTTCAATCCTGGTATTGACAAAGCCGATCCGATCGTCGACTAGTGCGTCGTCCAGCTCCCTTGACCCCAGTGGTGTGAGCACCCTGCCGCTATAGCCCTTCTTCTTGGTGAACCCCAGTTCGTCCAGGATCTTGAGGTTGTAGCGCACGGCCCTCTCTCCCAAGTCGTATCCGCGACTGCTAAGGCAATCTGAGATCGCTCTGGCTCCAATCGGGGTGCCCGTATTTTCGATAACGCGCAGGATCTCAATTAGCCTTCTCTGGCTCATATGCGCCTTGGTGAGAAGCTTCATCTTCTTTGCTCCTCCGGGAAAGGCCATATATATCTTATGCAGATAACACTCGCCCGGCGTAAGGTCAGAAAAGAGCCGGCTCAGAAAAATCATAATAATAGCACCCGAATCATAGTCCCGTGGGGTAGCGGTCAATCCTGAGGGCCTTTGGAGCCCGCGACGGCGGTTCGAATCCGCCCGGGACTATTTCCAACCAAAAATCCATTGGAAACGTAGATATATCCGTTCATATCTATGAGGTGAAGGCCAGTGCATGTTTTAAGCCTGGCATCAAGACGGCAAATTGCTCCGGTAGTGTAGCCCGGCCAATCATTTCGGCCTTTCAAGCCGAAGACTCGGGTTCAAATCCCGGCCGGAGCATTTTATAGTCAACAAATCTTCCCATCATGGCGGCTCGGTACTCTTTGGTTCACGATCGTGTTTTTTATATCGCAGCCTCACCAAGACAAGTCTGAGATGATTTCCCTAAAGCGGTTGATTTCGCCGGATCCTCAGGTTTGGGCATTAGCATCTAATATCCATCTTGTGTGAAGAAATGAGGTTTTTCGCGCGAAATCATAGGATATTTTGTAGATCACCATAACGGCCAGTTAAGCCTGCCTTATATGAGACTGGACAGTCATGCAACGGGAAATACGTGAGCCATCCAGAGCCTCGCCCGTCGTGATGTCAACCGGCCAAATGCGGCGCGCCTTTCTGTGGAATTGCAGGTTTACGCACGATAAAACCTTGTTCGCTGGCGCATCGTTTCAGTAATTAATGATCTGATGGGCCAGAAGGTATTGTTTTTGTCCAAAACTCCCGACATATTTATATTCCATAAGCTGGAAGGTTGGGGTTGTGCCTGAGCAAAATACTCAAATATAAGCGGAGAAGCATGTGAGTCAGGTACTCCACACGACAGAGCGCCAATATGTTGGCCCTTGCAGGTCAATGCCTAAGGCAAGGGCTGGGCAATCATTGTCGGCGTGGTGCCAGGGATTTGGGCCACAACTGATGGCTTGGATCCTGAGCGTTGATAGTAATCTAAGGAGGTGGGAAAGAAATGAGGAAACTAATAGCTGTTTTGGTTATTATCGCCATGGCCGTAGTAGGCATGGCCGGTGCAGCTAACTATATGTACGAAAAGGCATCGGTCAAGGGCGTTGGATACAAGAACGTAGAGATGATCATTTCCACCCAGACTGGTTTTAACGGCCAGAAGCTGGTAGAGAAAGAGTCCGGATCCGGTAACGTCATCACCGAGAGGACTGAGCTTGAGGCCGAAAGGCAGCTCAACAGAGACTACACCCCGATTGGCTGGGTAGATGGCGAGCCTACATTTGCTTGCGCGTGGCCAACCGGCGAAGCATGTCCCATGGACTACATCAACTTCACCAAGGAAGCTGAGTTCGAGTACATGCCCGTCTCATACCAGACCGGCACCTACGACCAGAAGTGGGTAGAGAAGCTGTGCGTACAGAACTACAGAATCGGCGCTGTGCTGACTGAGATGTACACCCACGCTGAGCACCTGCAGAAGACCACCGAGGTCAAGACCAGGGGCTACGGCAAGTTTGCAACCGGCACCGAAGGCGAAAATGACGGCATTGATGGAAGCTGCCCCGCCTGCTGCACCGGTGTTCTCGAAGCTAACCTGAACAGCAACGTAATCGGTGTTGCACACATTGGCTGGATCTCCCGCGATCCCAACGCTGACAACCAGCTCAAGGGCCGCCATGCTGAGTACGGCAGATCTGTCGAGGACCTGACTGGCGTCTTCTCCATCGAGAAGTTTATCCAGCTCTGGGGTAACTCCACATGCGGTGCAATCAGCGTTGACTGGCTGCCCTGCGTGTAGATAGACCAAAACTGTAACATATTTGATTCGGCTTCGGGCTCTTGAGCCCGGAGTCCAAATTATATTTTAACCATTCTTCTCGCTCGATAAATTTATATGTCATTAGCCTGATTGCTAGAGTTTGTGCCTGAGAGACGTTCTATATTGCCCGATCAGATACATGGGGCCAGGCGCCTCACGTCGAAGTGGATGGCATACAAATTATCCTTCAACTGCAATGACGTAATCTGCTGTCCTACAGAGGTGATGCATCAGGGATCAATTGCTTTTTATGTAGCTCTCGATCCTAATGAATAAAGGAGGGAACGAAATGAGAAAACTAATAGCTGTTTTGGTTATTATCGCCATGGCCGTAGTAGCCA
>CAZWHG010000037.1:0-28349 GCA_964633785.1 uncultured Methanotrichaceae archaeon | reverse complement strand
GATCTTTTTCATATGACAAGCTATAAAATTTAAAACTTTCGTTACAGAGCACTAGCTGCTTAATTAGATCTGAATTGAATCAGTTCAACGCCCATACCAGATATATACAATTAATTAATACTATATTTAGTATCTAGCTTATATTATTATATAGAATGCGATATAATACATTAGGGGGGTTAAATCTCGAAAAGCTCAGCTTTATTAATCATGAGAATATTGACCACATTCATAAGCTAAATATAGAATCCTTGCAGAATACCTGGCGGATAAAATAAAAATCGATCGCAAAAAAAGAAAAACAATGAGATAAAAATGAGATGAGGCATGCTCATGGGAAAAAATATTGTATCTCCTCCCAATATTGCCGGTCTGGAGAAGTCCCCCACAGGGATCGATGGCCTGGATGAGATTACAGACGGGGGGCTCCCCAAAGGTCGTCCTACTCTAATAGCAGGCGGCGCAGGTTCAGGCAAGACGCTGATTTCCATGCAGTTTCTCGCGCAGGGTGCTCTCCGATACGATGAACCTGGGGTCTTCGTGGCCTTTGAGGAGAGCGCGGAGGAACTGGCAAAAAACTTCTCATCGCTTGGAATCGACCTCAACGAATTGATGGACAAAAAGAAGATCCTCGTCGATTATATTTACATAGACAGCTCAGAGATTGAAGAGACCGGGGAATATGACCTGGAAGGGCTATTCATTCGTCTGGGCTATGCCATCGATTCTATTGGGGCCAAGCGCGTGGTTCTGGATACCATTGAAGTGCTTTTTGCCGGTTTTAAAAACTATGCTATTTTGCGTTCCGAGCTGCAAAGGCTCTTTCGATGGCTGAAGGCCAGAGGCGTTACAGCGATCGTGACCGGCGAGAGGGGCGACGACACTCTGACCCGCTTCGGGCTGGAGGAGTATGTTGCTGATTGCGTTATCCTGCTTGACAACCGAATGGAGGAGCAGATTGCCACCCGAAGGCTTCGCATCGTCAAGTATCGCGGCTCTCGGCACGGCACAAACGAATATCCCTTCCTCATAGAAGAAGACGGCATCTCCGTTCTGCCCATTACATCCATTGGTCTGAATCATATAGCTTCCATGGAACGAGTACCATCCGGAATCGAAAAACTTGACAGCATGCTGGGCGGCAAAGGCTACTTTCGCGGCAGCAGCATCCTGATCTCTGGAACCGCTGGAACCGGCAAGACCAGCTTTTCCGCCCATTTTGTCGCTGCCGCCTGCCGCAGGAACGAGCGCTGTATGTATTTTGCATTTGAGGAGTCGCAAAGCCAAATCAGCCGCAACATGAGTTCGATCGGCATCGACTTTAATCCGTTCATAAGTTCCGATCTCCTGCAAATTCATTCCACCAGGCCCATGGCTCACGGCCTGGAGATGCACCTATTGGAGATGCTGAGGACTATCGAAAAGTTCCAGCCGAAGGTCGTTATAATCGATCCTATCTCGAACCTGACGAGCGTGGGAACTGAGAATAATGTTAAGTTCATGTTAACCAGGCTGGTCGATAGCTTGAAAACAATGGGTATCACCACGATGTGCACCAGCCTGACGGAAAGCGAGAACGACGGGCAGACAGGCCAGGGAGTATCTTCTCTGATGGATACATGGATCAGGCTCCACATATTTGAGAACGGCAATGAAAGAAACCATGCCATATCAATAGCTAAATCTCGCGGCATGGCCCACACCAACCAGATAAGAGAGTACCTGATCACGGACCAGGGGTTAATGCTTACGGAGGTCTACCTGGGACCGGCAAAAGGGCTGCTCATGGGCTCCACCAGGGCGGCCCAGGAGGCCAAAGAGAAGGCGGAAGCATTCAAGCAGCAGCAGGAGAATGATCGCCGGAAGAGGGAGCTGCAAAATAGTCTGAGATCGCTGGATGCACAGATCGCTGCGCTCCACTCCGAATTCGAGCAGGAGGAACAGGAGCTGGCCAGGATGGATGAAGAGGAAGAGCAAAGGCATGATGCAATAGATCAAAGCGTGAAGGAAATAACACGATTGAGAGAAAGCGACGGCCGCCTGTAGTACGCTGGAGAGATTGCATGGACGAAGAAGAGGGAGAAGAAACTGTCTTTCCGGACAGGGCGCCGGAGCATGAGAATTATATACTGAGGCTCTATGTGGCAGGTCAAACCAGGAAGAGCCTTGCGGCCTTCGCTAACCTTAAACGGATCTGTGATGAGCATCTGGCAGGCATGTACAAAATTGAGATAATAGACCTTGTGGAGAATCCCCAGCTTGCCAGGGGGGATCATATCCTTGCCATTCCCACTCTTGTGAGACGTCTTCCTCCACCCTTAAAAAAGATCATCGGAGATCTGTCCAACACCGAAAAGGTCCTGGTGGGCCTTGATCTATGTCCCGAAAAGCAAATGATCTGCAAATGAGAAAATACCATGAGTGATCAAAAAGATATGACCAGGGAGTTTGAGGAGGCCATCATCAGGCTATCCCAGGAAAAGTATGTCCTGCGTCTTTTTGTAGCCGGGATGAGCCCCAAATCTCTTCAGGCCATCGAAAATATCAAGCGAATATGCGAGACGTATCTGGAAGGCCGGTATCAGCTGGATGTGATCGATGTCTACCAGCAGCCGATCCTGGCCAAAGATGGACAGATCGTAGCTGCGCCTACCCTCATCAAACAGCTTCCGCCGCCTCTGCGAAAACTGGTCGGAAGCATGTCGGATACGCAGAAAGTTTTGATTGGAATGGATTTACATATCGAGCCGGAAAAAATCGATACTTCCAATGAGTGACATCCAGGAAACAAAAAGTAGGAGCATCATTAATGACCAAGTCCTACGAAGAACTCTTATCTGAGAACGAGGCGCTGCATAGATCTCTGGATGAGTCTCAAGAACTCCTGCAAGCCATAAGCAGCGGCGAGGTGGACGCTCTCGTCCTCACCGGACAGGAAGGCGATCAGGTCTTTACTCTAAATGGAGCGGATAGGGCTTACCGTATACTTATCGAGTCCATGAACGACGGCGCAGTCACTATCGATCCGGAGGGGATAATTCTTTACTGTAACTGCCACTTTGCTGAAATGGTAAAGCTTCCTCTGGAAAAAGTGATCGGCACCTCTATCTATGATTTTCTGCCGCAGGCTGAGCAGGCTTCGTTTCGCGTTTTAACCCAGAGGCAAGGGAGAAGTGAGCTGACCCTGAGGGCTGACGATGGAAGCATCCTGCCTGTTTATATCTCTATTAATTCCTTGCAGATTTCACAAGCGCAAAAAACATTTTGCGTTGCTGTAACCAACCTGACTGAGCAGAAGCATAAAGAAGAGATTATTGCCGCTGAGAAGCTGGCCCGCTCCATTATTGAGCAGGCCAATGAGGCCATCTTGGTCTGTGACGCTTCCGGCAGGATCACTCATTTTAGCAATGCAGTGCTCAAGGTGCTGGGCTACGATCCCTCTCTGCAAAGCTTCAATGACCTATTCGATCTTCAACTTCCTCACGGCAAGATGCTGTCTCCTGTTTCGACGGCCTTGCAGGGCGAAATGCTCGAACATGTAGAGACAAGTTTTGAGCGAAGCGACGGAGCACGATTTTATTTCCTCACAAATGCCGGACCCCTGAAAAGTGCAGATGGCAGGGTCATAGGCTGTGTGATAACGCTCACAGATATCACCGAGCGCAAGCAGACCGAAGAGGCTTTGCAGGTGAGCGAGGCACGCTTCCGCTCGGTGCTGGACAATTCCCGTGATGTCATTTATCGCCTGAACTTGCAAACCGGTCATTATGAGTACATTAGCCCATCCGCCGAAAAAGTAGTTGGTTATTCGCCGGACGAATTAATGGCGCAGGGTACCGATACGGCGCTAGCCATGGTCCACTCCGACGATCTACCTGCAGTAATTGGGAAGATAGCTCGTTTGGAAGATACGGGACAAGAAGAGCTGGAATACCGGCAGCAAAGCAAAAATGATGGTTATCGCTGGCTCTCCAATTATATTTCTCTAATCAAAGATCGCGACGGCCGGACGTTATTTAGAGACGGCAATATTCGCGATATCACCGAACGCAAAATAGCGGAATTAGAGAAAGAGCGGCTGCTGGCCGAATTGGCCCTGGAAAAGACACGATGGGCGGCAACCGTCGATAATATGCTCGATCTTGTGACTGTTTGCGATGCACAGGGTGGTGTCACCTACATTAATCCTGCATATCACTGTTTGATTGAGCGTTCTTTGGCCGATGAACTTCCGTTAGAGGGTCATCCGGAATACTACCAACTATATCGTCCCGATGGCACATTTTTTCCGGCAGAAGATCTGCCACTACAAAAGGCGGCCCTGACAGGTGGGGATGTGCATGATGTTGAGATCATCCATCGAAGCAGTAACGGAAGTGAGTTTACTGCCATATTTAGCGCTTCGCCTTTAAAAAGTTCAGACGGTAGTGTTATTGGCGCCGTTGCCGTAGGTCACGATATCACAGAGAAGAAGAAGGCAGAAGAGGAGCTACGCAGAAGCGAGGTGCGCTATCGATCCCTCTTCAACAGCATGACCGAGGGCTTTGCGCTTCATGAGATCATATGTGACGACCAGGGCAAGCCCTGCGATTTTAAATTTCTCGACATCAATCCGGCTTTCGAGCGGCTTACCGGCTTAAGGCGGGAAGATGTAATTGGCAAGACTCACAATATGGTATTGCCCGATGATGACCCGATCTGGGTCAAATCCTACGGTGCAGTGGCTCTTACCGGCGAGCCGACCCAATTCGAAAATTACTCACCGGCATTGGGGAAATACTATGAGGTGTTTGCCTACCGCCCGGCACCACTCCAATTCGCGGTTGCTTTCATGGATGTTACCACAAGAAAGCATGCCGAGATTTGTTTGCAGAACAATCTGCAACGCTTTTACAGGGTGCTTTCAGCAATGTATGCCGGTATTTTGCTGGTGGCGGAGAATGGAGAAATTGAATACGCCAATCAGGCATTTTGCGACCTGTTTGGCCTGACGGTTTTGCCTGAGGAACTGATGGGCCTCACTTCACACGAGATGATCGAAAAAATAAGAAATTCATATTTGCATCCAGATGAGGCGGTTGCTCGCATTGAGGAACTGGTGCGCCAGGGAGAGCCCGTGAAAGGTGAAGAGGTTTCTTTGCAGGGCGGGCGGACATACATACGAGATTTCATCCCCTTATTTGCAGATGGGAGATCCAATGGGAGGTTGTGGCATCACCGGGACATAACCGAGCGCAAGAGGATGGAAGAAGAGCTGAAAGAATCAAAGGATCAGCTTGAGCAAAGGGTCCAAGCGAGAACTGAAGAACTAAATGCCCTCAATGAATCGCTAAGATTAGAGATCGATGAGCATGAGCGGTCGGAAAAGGCGCTATTAATTGCCAAGAACGATGCTGAAGAAGCAATGAAAGCGAAAGCGGCTTTTATGGCCAATATGAGCCATGAATTGAGAACGCCCATGAACTCGGTAATCGGTTTCACCGGCCTTCTCCTTGATGAGAACCTTTCGCCTGAGCAGAAGGACTACCTGGAGTGCATCAGAAATAGCGGCGAAGCACTGATGTCGCTTATTAACGATGTACTGGACTTCTCAAAGATGGAAAAGAAAAAGATGGATCTGGAGCTTCAAGTCTTCGATCTGCGCAGCATTATCGAGGAAGCGCTCGATATGCTGGCCGCCCAGGCTGCAAAAAAAAGCCTGGAGATGAACTATTCATTCGACAGAAACGTGCCGGAAGCTATCATCGGCGATCCGGGAAAGCTTCGCCAGGTTTTAAGCAACTTGCTCTCCAATGCTGTAAAATTCACCAAAACAGGAGAGGTCGTGGTCTATGTATCCTCGGATACGCAGCAAGGAGAGATCCACTTTGCTGTGAGAGATACGGGTATAGGTATTCCCAAGGAGGGAATGAGCAAACTCTTCCTGCCTTTCAGCCAGCTTGACATGACCCATTCCCGTGAATACGAGGGCACGGGACTGGGACTTGCTATCTCCAAAAAATTGGTGGAGCTTATGGAGGGCAGGATATGGGTCGAATCGGAAGTTGGCCAGGGGTCAGTTTTTCATTTTACCATTTTGGCCGATACCGTGCCGTCCGAGCCTAAACCAAATCCTGTAGGCATACTCGAGGGAAAGAGAGTGCTAATGTTTACAGAGAGTCAAACACTGCGCCGTATCCTGGGTCGCCAGGCGCATTCCTGGGGGATGGTGCCCATGATGACCGCAAAGCTGCAAGAGACCGCAGAGCTGCTGCAAAGGGACAGAGACTACGATGCCGTTATCTTCGATGCCAGCAGTGCCGATGCCCTCGCTATGATAATCCGGATACGTAGCCTTTGTAGGGATCTGCCTTTCATAACACTTGCGCCTCTTGGCCATAATATGCCTCAGGGTATCTTCCAGGTGGTCCTTACCAAGCCCCTTAAGAACGCGCAGCTTCTGCGTGCACTACAGGACGTTCTGGAGAGCGGGACGACGCTCGAGCCGCTCGATAACCATGAACCGCAAAGGAGTTCTGAGACTTTGCGTATTCTGCTGGCTGAGGATAATGCCTCGAACAAGAAGGTCACTTTGCACATTCTAAATCGGTTGGGGTATAGAGCTGATGCTGTGGTCAATGGCCAGGAAGCACTGGCGGCTCTGGAGCGTCAACCCTACGACATTGTTTTAATGGACGTGGAGATGCCGGTTATGGACGGTATAACGGCCACGATGAAGATAAGGGAGCGCTGGCCGGGAAATATTCCAAGAATCATAGCTATTACTGCTTATGCTCAGCGAGGCGACAAAGAGAGGTGCCTTGATGCCGGGATGGATGATTATATACCAAAGCCTGTAAGGAAAGGGGATCTGGAAGAGATGCTGGCTAAGTATAAATCGCATCATAATAAAATCTAAGTGATGATTATGGACTCAGCCTTTATACGCTCTTTGCAGGATTCGGCACGCGCCAGACATGCCCGCATCGGCATAGGCATCTGGAAGGCAGATGCGCAGCTTATCGCCTCTCTGCAATCGGCTACGGAATATGCCGACCTGCTTGTTGTTGGCGAGCCAGGATGCGACTGTGCTCTGGACTATGTCGCCTGCAAAGAGCCCTGGAAGGAGCTGGTGCGTCTATTGGCCGAAGGCGAGATTGATGGCGCGGTTAGGGGAAATCTGCCTGCGGGAAGGACTATGCTCGCCCTGGCTGAGCAGTTTCAGATCCGCGTGCGTCGCTTGGCTCTGCTGGAGATATCCGGCTGGGCTTTCCTTCTAGGGCCGGTGGGCATCGATGAGGGCGAGACTGCTGAGGACCGGCTGGAGCTGTTGCTGGGGGGAGCGAAATTCCTGCAGGAGATGGGCCTGCTACCCAGGGGGGCCGTGCTCTCGGGGGGCCGGATGGAGGATAGGGGCCGGTGCGAGCGCGTGGACCGAAGCCTTCTGGAAGGCGAGCTGATCGCCGCCCAGGCAGATGGAGCCGGCCTGCAGGCAGAGCACAAGGGGATACTTATCGAAAACTGCCGGGGAGACGATATTGTCATTGCGCCGGAAGGGGTTTCCGGCAACCTCATCTTCCGAACGCTATTACTATTATGCGGGGCAAAGTCTTATGGCGCGCCGGTGCTGATGGATCGGGTATTCGTGGACTCCAGCCGGGCCCGTGGGGGTTACGACGGGCCGGTGATGCTGGCAAGTTGCATGGCAATGATGAGGGAGAGTAGCGGGACTGTACAATAGTTGTATTAAATCGTCAGAAATCTTTCCGGTGCCAGGCTGGTAGCGAGCATCACCATATTGATTTCGCGGTGCTCGATCCATGTTGCCGATTGCATGTTTTTGTCGTCCATCCAGAACTTTTCGATAGCCCTTCCAATAGGCGAGTACGCCATGAGATCATCAATTACTGGCGGCAAACTCCTCCGGCTGAATATGTCTGGATTCTCCTCGATCGATTTATGCAATTTTTCGACTGCCGAGAACCCGATAGACAGCCCCAGTTCCCGAAATGCCAGCCGGTAATTGGCCGGATGCTCCAGCGACCCGCTTTGTATAAAGGCCTTCACTCCCAGCAAGGACGAATTCAAAACGTTTTCCAGCAGAGTTGAGTTCCTTAAGCCGCCCTTAATCATCAATTGTGCAATTCTTGAGGCATCAAAAAGAAGACCGCCAATGCCGAGCGGATCGTCTGTGGCCAGGCGAATGCCTCGGCAGATTTCGGCCATACGGGAAATCTCAATCTTGAGGTCGAACACCGATGGTTCTCGCAGGAAATTTGATGCACTAGCCTGCAGCTCGCAGTAGGTGACGAAGCCATCGAGCGGATCGTGCTGGCCCATTGATGAAACCAGCGGACAGGTGAGATCAATGCTCATCTTCCAGTACATCCTCTTGCTGCCGTCATGAGGAGACACGTAAGTGAACGCGCCATGAGCGGCTCTGGCCATTTCTATAGCCCATCTGATATAAGTCGGATTCCCAGTCGCCTGGCTGGCACAGCTTAGAGCATGCATCCACTTCGTCAGGTAATGATAATACTGTCCATCCTGGTCCCATTCCAGGCGCTCATCGGACGGTTCATTGGACCGGCGTTCGCTCAGCTTCTTTCCAATTCGAAGGCCCCTCGCAGTCGGATGCAGCTTGCCCTCTTTATCGTCAAGGCCGCTGATACAACCGCGCCTCGCATCGTCGTCTCTGTGCCGTCCCAGAGTTTGATGCACCTGATCGATGAGGCGCAAGCCCAGAACTCTATAATTTTCATCATTGGTTCGATTAAAGAGTTCTAGGTAGTTGCACACCGCGAAGGAATCTGTCCATAGATAGCGCCGGGAAATAGCGCCTTCTGCATCCAGTCCAGTCAGATGGGCGAATTCCAGCATGATTTTGCGTACAACCGCATAAGTCTCGTTTTGATTCATTGTTTAACCTTCCAATATATATTTTTCTTCATCCAATCATGCCGAGTCTTCCGTCTCAATCCGATGATATATTTATTATCAGTGAATTGGACCATCCTGAAGTGGCTCCTTTATCATCCAGTGCCATGGCTTTGACCTGGTATGTTCCGGCCTGACTCCATTTGTGAGATACGCTTTCTCTCTTTCCGGAATCAATGAAGTCCAAACCCGTCCAGGAAGTTGTTTCATCTCCCCAGTCGAAGACATACTTGACCGGGTCTCCATCCGGATCATTTGCAGATGTAGCATATCTGTAAGTGGCCATGCGTCTTCCAGAGGTTGGTCCTGATGGCAGGATCGGCGAATCGGGGGGATCATTGTCGCTAATTGTCACAATCATTAGATCCGTCCACCCTGACGATGCACCTTTGATGTCTATAGCGTTGGCTTTGATCTGATACCTTCCAGCTCTGACCCAGGTATGAGGTGCGCTTTCTACGCAGCCGGATTCGACCGGAGCTGTGGTCGAGGATGTGCCATCTCCCCAGTCGAAGCTGTACCTGATTTTGTCATAATCGATATCTTTAGCCAATGTAAAATAGCTATGTGCGATACCTGCATAGCCATAGCCGGGTCCGAATAGTTCCTTTGGCTTGTTGGGTTTGTTGTTGGCCATAACGGTGACTGTCAAATTTTCGGACCAATTTGATGCCGCTCCTAAGCTATCCTTAGCAATTACTCTGACCCGGAAGTCTCCAACGCTGCTCCAATTGTGCATTGCACCTGCAATACTTCCGGAACTGATCGGATTTGTAAAGGATGTATTTCCGTCTCCCCAGTCGAAGGTGTACTCTACTTCATCTCCGTCAGGGTCGAATGCAAATGAACTGTAGGCATGTGCCGCAAAGGCATAGACTGATCCGGGTCCAGATGGCTGGGATGGCTTATCTGGTGGGGAATTTATGGTGACATTTTGCATCTCTGACCAAGCTGAGGATGCCCCTCTTTCGTCAATGGCTAATGCTCTAATCCGGTATGTTCCGGCTTTATTCCAGGAATGGTTCGCGCTGGCTTGCCTGCCGGAGACGAGAAAGCCGGTGATCGATTCCGTTCCATCGCCCCAATCAAGGATGTACCTCATCTGATCTTCGTCTGCATCTTTGGAGGATACGGAATAATTACAGGAGACTCCTGGCTGGCTCGAAATTGGTCCTGATGGCGCGTTGGGCTTAGAAGGCGGTGTATTTATGATGATGTCGAGCGACGCTGACCATTGAGAGAGCGCGCCCTTGCTGTCTGTGGCCATGGCCCTGATCCCATATTTCCCGGCCTTGCTCCAGGCGTGACTGGCATTGGCAGCAACAGCCGAATTGATGAGTGGCGTGCTAGATTCTGTTTCGTCTCCCCAGTCGAAGGTGTATTTAAGCCGATCACCATCCGGATCGACTGCCTGGGTAAAATAACTATAGGATATAGCAGGGATGCCACTGGCAGATCCCTCCGGGATAATCGGGACTTCTGGAGGATTGTTGCGAATTTTTGGGCAGATGCATGGCTCCAGCCAGTAGGGCATGATGCCATAGCCCGCTGTCCATTGCAGCAACCGGCCTGCATCGAAAGCCGATTCGCAATAGGCATGACCCACATTTTCTCTGGAAGCTGATCCCTGAGAAAATATGACGGATGAGAAGATCATTGCCGACACGACAAAAATCCATATGCAAGAGCCAAACTTCTTTAGGTACACATAATAATAAGTAATAAGAATAGTATTTAAATTTTTCTACAGACATGTTGTGTTTGTAAGAGTAAAACCTCTTCTGAATATCTCTATGGAAACCGGATTCCAACCTTCCAACATTAATATTCTCATCAAAATTTGATCTCCCTGGCGTCCCTCTTCGGCTCCATCGCGATTGCAGCCTTAATTACCTTTGTTACTGTCGCAGAAGAAAAAAGAGCATTTCTTAAGCCGAAAAGGAGAATGGTTGATAAGGGGCATTACTTGATAGTATCTGATCCTCTCTTACCATCCATTGTAGTGCACCCTCTCTTCCCTGTATCTCTTGGGCGCAGCAGGTGCTTCATTTGGGTATCCCAGTGCCACCAGGGCAAATGGAGTTATCTCTTCAGGCAGACCCAGAAGCCTGCGAAAAGCCTCTATCCGATCATTTAAAGGATAAATTCCCACCCAGACGCCGCCCAGTCCCCGGTCATGCGCGGCCAGTAAAAGATTCTCGATTGCAGCAGAGCAGTCCTGTACCCAGAATTTGGGATACTTTTCCAGAGACGAGTCGCCGCAAACCAAGATCGCTAGAGGCGACTGTCGGCACATGGAAGCTGTGGCACAAATATTGGGCACCTTGTCGAGAAACTCTCTTTCATCCAATATTATGAACTGCCAGGGCTGCTCGTTTCCGGCGGAAGGCGCAAACATGGCCGCCTCCAGGAGCTCTCTTGATATCTCGCGGGAGACTGGCTTATCCAAGAACTTCCTTATGCTCCGGCGGGTCTTTATTGCTTGCAGGGTTTCCATAGACGATACCTTCAGTAAAGCAAGGTTAGGTATGGCATTGGTCTTATAATCATTGGATCATCTTTAACAATCGTTATCAGAAGGTCGTATTCAAAGCTTCGGATAGACTTAAGTAGCATTATGCCAGGATTGGTAGCGGATCAACCTTACATTACAGTGAGAATTATGGGGCATGATAGATTTGGCACCTTTTATCGAGATACGGGATCTGACAGTTCGATTCGGTGATGTTGTAGCTCTTCGCAATATAAATCTGGCTATAGGTGAGGGCGAATCGGTAGGGATCTTAGGCAGAAGCGGCTGCGGCAAGAGCGTCCTGATGCATGTCTTGCGCGGGGTGGAGTCATTTCCCGGCATGAGTGGAAGCGTGATATTCCATGTGGCCAGATGCGAGAAATGCCGTCACGTGGAACTGCCTGGCCGAGCCGGGGAAAAGTGCATGTGTGGCGGGATTCTGAAGCCGGTTGATGCTGATTTTGTAACACTGGATATAAATGATCCTCTTCGGCGTGATATTGTAAATAGAATCGCCATTATGTTGCAGAGAACCTTTGCCCTTTATGGCGATGAGCGTGTGATAACGAATGTCATGCGAGCCGTAGAGGAGAAAGGCGACTCCATGAGCGTTCACCGCGCCGCGGACCTTTTGGATGAGGTAAACCTGTCCCACAGGCTGATGCATGTGGCCAGAGAGCTGTCCGGCGGAGAAAAGCAGCGAGTCGTTTTGGCCCGCCAGCTAGCCAAGTCGCCTATGATTCTCCTGGCCGACGAGCCGACGGGAACACTCGATCCGGCCACCGCCAGAGTCGTGCACGAATCCATCAAGCGTGCCGTCAGGGACTTCAATATGACCCTGATCATCACCAGCCACTGGGAAGATGTCATGGTCGAGCTGACTGATAGAGCCATTTTGCTGGATGGCGGAGAGATCAAGGCAGAAGGCAAACCCAAAGACATCGCAGCTATGTTCCTGTCCATGGCCGGAACTCTTGGTAAGCGAGAAGATGTCGAAATGGGCGAGCCCATAATCAAGGCCAACAACCTGGCTAAAAGATATATCAGCATCGACCGGGGCGTGGTGAAGGCCGTGGACAACGTCAGCCTGGAAGTAAAAGAGGGTGAGATCTTTGGCTTGGTTGGTGTTTCCGGTGGCGGAAAGACTACTCTCTCCAAGATGATAAGCGGAATTATCACACCTACCGATGGCAGCATATTCGTGCGGGTAGGAGACGACTGGGTGGACATGACAGTACTCGGATCTAATGGTCGCGGGCGGGCCACCAAATACATCGGCATTCTCCATCAAGAGTATACTCTTTACCCATCCCGAAGCGTAATCGAAAACCTGACCGAAGCCATTGGCCTCTCCCTGCCCTTCGAGCTGGCGGAGAGAAAGGCTATCCATACCCTGGAGACGGTGGGATTCACGGAAGATCAGGCAGATGCGGTCCTCTCCAAGATGCCGGACGAGCTTTCTGAGGGTGAGAGGCATCGCGTGGCCATGGCACAGGTATTGATAAAAGAGCCGAGAATAGTAATCCTGGATGAGCCTACGGGCACTATGGATGCCATTACCAAGATCGAGGTTACGCGGTCTATCCTCAATGCTCGCCAGGAGCTGGGAGAGACATTCGTTATTGTCAGCCACGACATGGACTTCGTGAAAAATATCTGCGACAGAGCCATGCTTATGCGCGACGGGCAGGCAATTTTTGCCGGCCTTCCCAGCGAGGTCTTAGCCAAGATCACGGAAGAGGAAGAGAAGGAGATGCTGGGGAGTTAATTTGAGAGTCTTCGTCGATGGCAAAGAGATCGAGCTATTGCCCGGAGCGCGACTTGTCGATGCCCTGGGCAAAGCCTGCGCCCATCCTGCGAATGGTGCAATAGTAGGAATTGTCAAAGGTAGAGGTGAGAAGAGTCTCCAGACCAATTCCTATTGGCTTAACACCACCAAGGGCAAACTGAGAATAGAGTTAATCGATAGCGATCTGCAGAGGATCTGGCACGAGAATATAGACAAAATATCGGGGTCAACAGTTAGGTGGGCCTCCGCTGATGGCGTAGCCTTCGGACCATTTGCCTCCACCCTCTCTTTTGAACGTGATGCCCTGGAATATAACCGATGGGAGGTAGCGCTTGGCGCCGCCGGATTTGACAGAGAGAACACTCAGATTATATTCATAAGGAGGAGGCATACGGCAGCCTATGGCACACCAAAGAACGGTGGTGTGCTCGGCCACGTGGTGGGCGGCAAAAATACTCTCGATCGGCTGCAATCAGGCGACAAAATATTGAGCATAGAGCCCATCGTAGAATGGCAGGACATAACTTCCAAACAGGCCACAACAGATATGGCTTTGCCTATGGACGAGGGAATGGAGATATTCACACAAGTTGGGGCAGAGCTGATAGAAGATGCACCTATTGGCGCAGAATTTTTCCTGGCCCTGACCAAGGACGGTACCTTCAAGGTCGATTCCGTCTCCAGTTCATATATATCATCTGATCAGCTGCTCACCGTTCCCATAGTCTTCGAGCATCGTGAGCCCCGTCTGGAAGGAGTGGTAACGGTAAGGACCAGCGGGCGAGGATTAGGTAGAATCTTCGTCTACAAACAGGACCGAACATCTAATCCGGGCCACTCTGCAGTGGCAAGAATCACATCCGGAATCGATATGATAAAGCTGGCAGGTCCAGGCCAGTTGATAACGTTTAGTGTATTGCCAAAGCGTGTCATGCTCATGGGCAGCAGCCTCAAAGATGCCTTGATGCAGATGCAAGAAAGAGGCATAGTGGCAGAAGTGGAAGGATACAAGGGGGAGGATGCCGTTGTGGTCAGGCAGGAGCCGGGAGAGACGATGTCGATTCTAAAACACAAAAAAGTGCGCATTTATTCTATTCCAGCCTCCCGATTGGTCTCAGTTCAGCTTTATGATGATCTGGCACCCAAGACACTGGACTATTTCCGGCATGTTACAGGTCTTAAGGAGAGACCTGTGGGCCCCTTGCCTGTCTATTTTGTCTATGAAAATACTCTGCTCTTCAAGCCGGAGATTGACGCAGTCAACTTAAAGGAACTGCTACCTGAGAACAAACCTACCGGCCCCGTACCAGCCGGTTCCATCGCGGTTTCCAACCAGGTTTCCAAGAAGATCGGTCTGGTGGGAATGAAGCTCGTAGATGATAAGCGCTATGGTCCCTCGGGCGAGAAATTCGAGGCGACGAACATCATCGGCCGCATACTGGAGCCGGAAAAGCTAAAAGATGTGTCGGAAGGCGAGACGATTTACATTAAGGAGGTGCGATGATGTTAGTCACCAAATATGTGATAACATCCTCTGAGTCGAATATCCTTCCCTCAGATATCGCCATGAAGATTTATGGTTCGAAATATGAAGTTCTCGTCAAGGAGACCTGCTTTGGAGTCGTCATAAACGGCGAAGAAGAAGTAATAAATGCGCTTGTAAAAGAGATCCGGGCTCTTGATCCTGCCGGCATATTCATCAAAGACCGGGGCTTTCCGCCGGGCGATCCCAGGCGCTGCCGCGGTCGCAGAGGTGGCGGAGCAAGGCCCGGCTTTTATATGATCGAGTCCGAATCCAAGATGCTGCCCATGATCTCCAGGGCGCTGGCCTCTGAGAGCGATGTCCCGGCCATACCTGAAAAGAAGAAACCTCTTGCCATCAAGAGGCTGGAAGAGATAGTAAAGAATGGTTTATCCTGAGGTAAATCAATGGCAAAAGTTATAGTTTATCCTCCCACCAGCATGATACTCTCCGACCTTGTGGAGAGGATGGGCCACAAGGCGCTAGCGGTCCCTGAAGCCGTTCGCAGGCTCGTCACGGCAAATGAGATTGATTCGCCACCTTTGAACGTCACTCCCGAGGAGCCCAAGAAGGGGCTACGTTATGCGGCTGTGGATGTCCCTTCCGGCGTGCGCGGGCGGATGGCCCTCATTGGACCGATCATTGAAGAGGCAGAGGCTGCAATCATAGTAGAAGATCCGGGATGGCTGACAGGTTGTGCGGGCTGCTCTCGAACCAATGAGCTGGTGAGGCTGCTCATCAGGACAAAAGGAGTTCCCGTGCTCGACTTATCCTATCCCACAGATGATGCCGAAGCTAAAGTCTTTGTGCAGAAGATCAAAACCTTTTTGGAGGGCATAAAATGATCCGCATTGCTCAGCTCTCCTGCGGTTCGGAGTACAGCGGCATTCAAAAAGAGATCGAGCGCGCCGCGGAAACGGTAGGTGCAAAGATCGTCTATCCGGAGGTATCATTAGAGGATATCCTCAATGTAGAGAACACTTTTGGCGTTTCCGTCTCCTCGGGCGACCTTAACCTAGCCATGGCCCGCGCGGTTCGCATCGTGCAAAATCCCGACCTGGCCGATGCCGTAATTGTCATGACATGCTTTCGCTGCGCTGAGGCTGCCATCATCCGGTCGGAGATCAGAAAATATATTCATGAGCACTCCAAGATCCCCGTCTTGAGCTACTCCTTCACGGAGAGGACGACTGCGGAAACGCTTCTCACCAGGATGGAAGCGCTGGTAACGACCGTCAAGTACCGCGGCCTTCTGGCCCGTGAGAAGCAGAAGGGCCTTACCGCCGGAATCGACTCCGGGTCCACCACTACCAAGTCCGTGGTGATGAGGGATAATGTTGTGATAGGCACCGGCTGGGTTCCCACCAACGAGGTATTGAAGAGTGCGGAGGATGCCCTGCAAGCAGCCCTGAAGATGGCCGGGCTGCAAAAAGAGGAGATTTCCGCCGTGGGCGTAACGGGCTATGGCCGTTTTCTGGTGGGAAAGCACATCAATGCCAAGCTTATCCAGGAGGAGATCACCGTCAACTCCAAGGGTGCTGTATTTTTGGCTGATGCCCAGAAGGGCACCGCAACGGTTATTGATATCGGCGGCATGGACAACAAGGCCATATCCGTGCAGGATGGCATTCCTGGAGGCTTTACCATGGGCGGGATATGTGCTGGAGCTTCGGGAAGGTTCCTGGAGCTGACCGCGAAGCGGCTTGGTGTCGACATCACAGAGCTGGGAAAGCTGGCTCTCAAAGGAGACTATAAAAATGTGGCTATGAACAGCTACTGCATAGTCTTCGGCACGCAAAGCCTGGTAAACAGCCTCGCCCTGGGCTGCAAACCGGAAGACGTGGCCATGGCTGCCTGTCACTCTGTGGCTGAGCAGGTCTACGAGCAGCAGCTTCAGGAAGTCGAGGTCAAAGAGCCGGTGATCATGGTAGGCGGAACCTCTCTCATTGAAGGATTGCCAAAAGCCATGGAAGAGCTTCTCCATATTAAAGTGTCAGTTCCCAAATATGCTCAGTACATCGGGGCCGTAGGTGCTGCACTGCTCGTTTCGGGATTGCTGGAGGACTGAAATGGACCCAATGGAGGTCTTCAAGATAGAGGTCACAGGCCAGGAGGAGTTCGGCGCTAAGAAATACCGCGAACTCATCATGGACATCTTGCAAGGCCTCGGCCTCATCCGGTCCATAGGCAGGCTTTATGTTTACGTGGATATACTTAAGCCGTACTTTGCAGTATACGGGCTTCTTCGCTCAGGAATTCCGCCATTGACCGTCAAAGATGTGGGCGATGTGCTAAAAGTGCAGGGCGGCTATCAGATCAAGATCAATGATGAGGAGCATATGGCCGATCTACTCCGGGTGCTGGGGGAGCGCTACGGAAGAGAGAGGGTAGAGCAACCGGCAAGGGACATTGTGATCATAGCCTCGGACACATCGCCATCCGAGCTGATGGTTGCGGACCTGGAGGCTGAATTCCTACAGGATCTGACCGATGCTCTGGTGAGAGTGGCGCCGGAAGGCTTTCGCAATCGGAGCAACATAATGACCAAAGACAGCTTTCTTTTTATAGCTGCTGAGGAGAGTTTGACGCCGGAAATGGTATCTGAGATCAAAGGAAAGATCCGGGAGATGGAAAATGCTTGAGCCTGTGATGTTCACGGGAGGATTGTACAAGCACGATCTGGTCGTGGAGCTGGTAGAGGACCTGGGAGGCTACGTCCTGCAAAAGAATGTGACGCAGACCGAGATCATCCTTTTGATATTGGTTCCTACAGAAGATTTGGCTATGTTGCAGTCACTGGCCAAGGAGCTACGTGGAGAGCTGGTGCGAGCGCCGCTGGCCGGAACAGAGGTGGCGGTGGTAACACCGACATTGGCCATTCACCATCTACCTCATTCCGCTTGCGACATAGCTGAGTACCTTCGCCGCCATGGCTCCAAGACCAACATGCTGGGGCTGGCCAGAGGCGTCGGTCGCGAGATTGCCCAGATCAACGAGTACGAAACCGCTCTGATAAATGAGCATGATGCAGCTGTATTCATCTTCGGCAACTTCCAGGAATGCATCAAGAAGAAAGAGAGCCTGTACCGGAACATCAGCATCCCCGTGGTGGTTACAGGAGGGCCGGAGATCGAGGCCAAAGAGCTGCCTTATGCCTTTGAGTATGTTTCTTCTATCGGGCGGGTGGCTCACCGGGCCCGCAAGGCTACAGAGATTGGATCATTGGACCGGATTGTAGAATCCGTGGGAAGAGCCCTGGACAAGACGCGCTCCTCCATTGCCAAGGATCCGCTAACTACCTCTCCGCCTCGAGTAATGGACAGCATACGCGAGCAGGTGCCGGATGTGGAGTTCTCCTATTCGCCGCTTCCCATAGCCCTCAATCTAACTGGTGTGCGAGTGAAGCTGCCTTACAATGCATACAAGGATGCAATAAGAGATGTAACCTTCGATGAAGGCGTGAAGCTTGGCGAGATCGCCACCATCAAGCCGTCGAGGATGAAAGATTATATACTTGTGAGGATACTGTCCGCTTCTGAAACCGGGTTTGTCTTCTAAGCCTGGGGAAAGGAGTGGTCATGAGCTTCGAAGATGATCTGGATGCCATATTGGTCAAGGGGAAGGAGAAAGCTGCAGAGGATATATTAAAAGCAGTGGAGAAAACTTACGGTGAGGTACCCTACGTTTTTCAGTTCATGCAGGATAATCCGGAGATTCTCATCACCAAGGTGTTGCACAACAATGCCATCCAAAGAAGCTCTACTCTGGATGCCAAGACCATTGAACTTATTTCGGTTGCCGTGTCGGCAGCCATGAGATGCAGCCACTGCCTGAAATTGCACATTCGCATCGCCTCTAATCTGGGTATTCCTGATGACCAGATTGCGGCCGCCGTATTTCTGGCAGGAAACCTGGCTTCAGCCAGTGTGCTGGCCACAGCCACGCGCCATATTGATAACGAGCGGGAGGTCTGCCGGGTCTGCGAGATAGGAAGCAGCGCCTGCGAGATACACGAGGAGAAAAAAGGTTGAGTCTATTGCTTTTTTTCATCTTTCTTTAGTAGTTTCCAATAAGCATAGCCAATATAAAGGATAAAACATGCCTTCTGACAATAATCCTTCTGATAAGATAAACGAGGCCAAGTGGTGGGAGAGCGCCGAAGATCATCGTTTTGCCCTGGAAGTCCTGCAACTCCCGCTGCGCCGAAAGATGCTCCGTCTCATTGCCGGCGGCATGGAGAGCAATGAGAAGATCGCAAAGGAGCTGGATCTTGGCGCTGCCCTAGCCGAGTATCACCTGCAAATGCTGGAAAAGGCCCTGGTTATCGAGCAGATAGAAGGCGGCTGGAGAGCCACGACTACCGGCCTGCTCTACATGAAGAACGTGGAGGCCAAAAGCTGATCATTCGCATCATCGCCGTTGGAAGGCTGCGGGAGAAGTACTGGCAAGATGCAGCTGCAGATTTCGCTCGCCGCCTTCGTCCCTATGCCCGTCTGGAGGTGATAGAGGTATCCGGGGGGCATATTAGAGAGGCAGCCTCCCTGGCCGAGGAGAAGAAAGCCATGCAGGAGGAGGCGCAGGCCATTCTCGATAAGCTGAAGCGGCACAGCGGGCCGGTGATCGCACTGGACAGAAATGGAAAGGCTTTCGACTCACCCGGGCTGGCAGCAGGACTGCACAAGATGATCCTGGATGGGAAAGGGGAAGTGGCCTTTGTCATCGGCGGCCCCCTGGGACTGGCAGCAGAGGCTACAGAGAGGGCTGACCTTCTTCTCTCCTTTTCTAATATGACCTTCCCCCATCAGATGATGAGAGTAATTCTTCTGGAGCAGATCTATCGAAGCTTTCGGATAATGCATGGCGAGCCGTATCATAAATAGTGAAAGCAGTTCTTTGCTGCCCATGTACAGCAAAGCGACAATGGCTATTGCGTTTAAAATATTGCTCAGGAATTGGAGCGGCTGGCTGTTACATTGCCGTTTTCCGCCAGCGCCTCCATCTCATAAAGCTCGTAGCTGCCTTCCAGCTCGCTTCTAACCAGAGCCATATCCAGCCGGTAATCCTTCTTCTGCTGGACCAATTTTACATCCAGGCTTATGCCTTCATCTGATATGGAGCCCGTAGCGGTGGCCGGAGTATCAGCCCCTCCTGCGAGAAGTGTGCCATAACCCTGCAGCCTATCGCCGGTCTGAATCAATATCAAGTCAATAGTTCTTCGTGTATCCTGTTTCCCAGGACTATTTCCGTTTTCCAGCAAGACCTTCCACTTTCCTGCCAGGTCAATGGTGGGAGCCTTTTTCTCGGTGACCGCATTGTTTGTTACCTCTTTTTCGCTACCTTCTGTCGTCTCATTCTTTGCTTTAGCCGTGCCGTCCGGATTTACAGTGGCACTGCTCCCGGTGGAGGACGCCACTGCATCATCGAAGATAGAATCTTTCAGAAAATCGGTATTATCTCGAATTACCCATTTTCCGCAGCCTGCATAGGCTGGACTGGCGAACAAGGCTAAGATCAATACCATGCATACAATTAACTGGCTCTTCAATTGCAGTCCTCCTTTTGTGAAATTAATTCAAGATGCAAATCTGGTGGCTGTAGCATTTCCTTTGCCGATCATATCTTCGCCCGAGTACATTTCATAGCTTCCGGAGATTGCTCTATCTACCTTGACCAGCTCGATGCTCATGCGCTTGTCTATCTTGTTTCCATAATCGGAAACTATCGTCCATACATCAAGACTCATGATATTATTGGAAACAGAACCTTTGGCGCTGACCTGAAGCTTTGTGTTCTGCTCATTGAGGGTGCCCATGCCCATGATGCTTCCTCCTGTCTGAATGATTGTGAGTGGGTTTAAGGTAGCGCCATCATTTTCCAGCTTTACCGTCCATTTGCCTTCCACTTCCATAAATTCAGGCTCCTGGGGTTGGACCTCGGTCTGCTCAGTGCCAATCTCAGTCGTTTCTACTACCCCCTGGGTGGTGGGGGTATTCAGAGGCATGGGTTTTGTTTCAGGCATTCGCATATTAGGCCCACTGGTCGTCGGGTTTACTCGCGTCCTCTCATCGGGCGCAACTCTGGGCCTGTCAGAAATGGGATCAGCAGTTTTCGATTCAGGATGACCATTCGCCGCAGAGGATGGTGAGGAATCAGATGAAGTAGCAGCCGTAGCTGCCGTTGATTCAGCAGGCGACACATCAGGTGTCTTCGCTGTCCCGTTGTTTTGAGAATTTGAGGCAATGACGTAGCTTTGCACCTTACGGTCCTCAAATCCAGCAGATCCGGCCCGCATTACCTGTACATCAATCTGGTTTTCTCCTGCATCCGCAGCTGTAGTATTCCAGGTCCAGGAACTCTCGGCTATCCAGCCGGTCTCATCTTTAAGCTGTCCACCGGTCGCGGGCCCCATGAGCCGAAAATTGTAGAGCATCTTTTCGTTATTGGGGTTGGATGCCACTACCTTCCAGGTTATGACAGATCCCGGGCTTTGGGGACTTGGCTTGTCTGGATTTATGCTCTGAATCGTGGCATTTTTATTCGCCTTGGCGACATCTCCCAGAGTCACTGTGGCCTTTGCAGGACCGGATTGGGCCGCCGATGATGTGCCGGAAACTCCTAGATTTTGATTTTTGCTTACATAAAAGTCTCTGTCCCCGGATGTGTCGCCCAGCGGGTTTGTACCGCATCCTACCCCTGCAAAGGCCATATTGCTGAGCAAAAAGGGCATTGTCATCAGGCACAAAAGCACAGCTATAGAAAGAGACAATATTTTGCACTTCATCTATCCTAAACCTCCACCATTCTCAGGATGAATCTGATCGCAACGGTTTAAAGCTTCCCCTTGGAACGTCATTCAACGAAATATCTATCTCATACCTGTCCCTCGTTAGCTTTATCAATCATTAAAGATCTCAGAGCTAGAACGGCCCGGTGGCCGAGGGTGATTAAGCATGAATGCGTGGGATCGATTTATTTGGTAAAATACGTTTTCTAGACACTACATTACGTGATGGTGAACAGACGCCAGGTGTATCGCTCGGCATGGATGAGAAGCTCGCTATCGCCCAGGGGCTCGATTCTCTGGGTGTGGATGTGATTGAAGCGGGCTCGGCCATGACCTCGGAGGGAGAGCGCCTATCGATAAAAGCAGTTGCTGATTTTGGATTAAAGGCGGAGATCTGTAGCTACGTTCGAGCATTGACCGCAGATATTGACACGGCGTTAGCTTGCGATGTGGATTCCGTTCATCTTGTCGTACCGGTATCGGATCTTCACATAACATGCAAGCTCAAATCCGACCGAAAATCGGTGATAAATAGGGCTGTGCAGGTGACAGAATATGCCAAAGACCACGGCCTCATTGTAGAGCTCTCCGGTGAAGATGCCAGCCGAGCCGATCAGGATTATCTGATCAGCCTTTACATGGCGGGAATCGAGGCAGGAGCCGATCGGCTGGCTTTTTGTGATACCGTAGGCGTGCTGGTCCCCGAGAAGACGGGAGATATATTTTCCCGGCTGTCTCAGCTCGGCGCACCGATCAGTGTCCACTGCCACAACGACTTCGGAATGGCTACCGCGAACACCGTGGCGGCCCTTCGCGCCGGAGCGGCCCAGGCGCATGTGACCGTGAATGGCATAGGCGAGCGAGCCGGCAATGCCAGCCTGGAAGAGGTGGTCATGACCCTGGAATCCCTTTATAAAATCAACACCGGGATCAAATGCCAGGATATATACCAGCTCTCCCGCCTTGTCTCGCGAATGACCGGCATTCCTATGGCCCCCAACAAGTCAATTGTCGGCGAGAATGCTTTTACGCATGAGGCAGGCATTCATGTGCACGGGCTCCTGGCTGATACCAGGACCTATGAACCGATACATCCGGAGACCGTGGGCAGGAAGAGGCGCATAGTGCTTGGCAAGCATGCCGGTCGGGCCTCAGTCGAACTGGCCTTGCGCGAGTTCGGACTCCTGGCAACCGAAGAGCAGTTAGCTCAGATAGTGACAAGGGTTAAGGAGCTGGGAGACAAAGGTAAGCGTGTCTCTGATGCTGATTTGCAGACCATAGCCGACACAGTTCTCTCCATCCAAATGGAGCCGAAGGTGAAGCTGCAAGAGGTGACCGTGGTGGCCGGCAATACTGTGACGCCTACCGCCTCAGTGAAGATACTGCTTAACGGGGCTATGAAGCTGGAAGCGGGAACCGGAGTAGGCCCGGTGGATGCGGCCATAAATGCCATAAGGAGGGCCATATCAGATGTGGCGGATGTGCGGCTGGAAGAATATCACGTAGACGCCATAACAGGCGGAACGAATGCACTAGTAGAAGTATGGGTGACGATGGCAATGGCAGACAGGAAGATAACGGCTCGAGGAGCTGGCGCAGACATAATCATGGCATCGGTCGAAGCGGTGCTGGAGGGCATCAACCGGCTGATGCGACTGGAAGAGGAGGACAAAGCCAAATGTCTCAAAAGATGACGGGTGCTCAGGCAGTACTGGAGAGCTTGAAGAGAGAGGGAGTAGACGTAGTATTCGGGCTTCCCGGCGGTGTATTGCTGCCTCTTTACGACGCCATCTACCAGTCCGATATTCGTCATATTCTGGTGCGCCATGAGCAAGGTGCGGCGCATATGGCGGACGGATACGCCCGTGCCACAGGAAAGGTAGGTGTATGCATTGCCACCTCCGGGCCCGGGGCTACCAACCTGGTAACCGGTATTGCCAATGCTTACATGGACTCCGTGCCCATGGTCGCCATCACGGGCCAGGTGAACACCTGGCTGATTGGAAAGGACGCTTTTCAGGAAGCCGATATAACAGGGATCACTCTGCCCATAACCAAGCACAATTATTTGCTGCGAAGCGCCAAGGAAATCACGCAGGTCTTCCGGGAGGCTTTCTACATCGCTCGCACCGGTCGCCCCGGACCTGTGCTGATCGATCTGCCCAGAGATGTGACCGTGGATGAGGTAGAGTTCACCTGGCCGGAGGTGAATCTGGCTGGCTATCGCCCATCCGTTAAGGCTCATGAGATGCAGATCAAGAAAGCAGCCAAAGCGTTGATGGAGGCGGAAAGACCAGTAATTTACGTGGGCGGCGGAGTGAAGTATGCCGGCGCGCACTGCGAGCTCATTGAGCTTGCAACCAAGCTCAACGCCCCGGTTACTACTACTCTGATGGGTGTAGGCTGCTTCCCAGAGGATCACCATCTGTCGCTGGGCATGCTGGGCATGCACGGCACAAAGTATGCCAACTATGCCATTCAGGAGTCCGATCTCATTTTGGCAATAGGCGCACGATTTGATGATCGCGTTACCGGCAAGATCTCCAGCTTTGCTCCAAGGGCCAAGATCGTTCATATCGATGTCGATCCGGCCGAGGTGGGCAAGAATGTGCGGGTGGACATTCCTGTGGTTGGGGACGCGAAAAATGCCCTGCAAGGACTCTTAAAAGAGGTCAGCCCCAAGGGCCGAAGCGTTTGGAACGAGAAGACAGAAGGCTGGAAGAAGGACTATCCGCTGCGTTATATCCCGGATATGAATGTCATCAAGCCGCAGTATGTGATTGAGAAGCTGTGTGAGATCGCGCCTGACGCCATTATCACCACCGAGGTGGGGCAAAACCAGATGTGGGCAGCACAGTTCTTTGTGCATAAGGACCCGCAAAAGTTCATATCGTCAGGCGGTCTCGGTACCATGGGATACGGTTTTCCCGCAGCCATCGGCGCCAAGATGGGGCGGCCGGAGTGCGATGTCATCGACGTAGCCGGCGACGGAAGCTTCCTCATGAACAGCCAGGAGCTGGCGACTGCGGTTATTAACGAGATTCCTGTTAAGGTAGCTGTGCTCAATAACGGCTGCCTGGGCATGGTTCGACAGTGGCAGGAGCTGTTCTTTGAGAAGAGATACTCGGCCACCATTCTGGGACGCACAAGCCCCGATTTCGTGAAGCTGGCCGAAGCCTACGGGGCAGTGGGCCTGCGGGCCACCAAGCCTTCTGAGGTCGAGCCGGTCATTCGCGCTGCCATGGCGGTGGACAGGCCGGTGGTCATGGACTTCATCGTCAACCCGGCGGAGAAGGTCTCTCCCATGGTTCCGGCGGGAGCAACTCTCGGCGAAATTCTGGAGCTGGAGTGGTGTGATGTTGACCAATCCTGCCATTTGGAGAAGATCTATGCGCAAGGCAGAAAGGATATCCTGGGCCAGGAGGGGTTTTAGATGAAGCACACCATTGCCGTCATAGTGGAGAACAAGTCTGGAGTGCTGACACGCATCGCCGGCCTCTTTAGCCGCAGGTCCTTTAACATTGACAGCCTTTCTGTGGGTGCAACGGACAATCCCGATTACTCGCGCATGACCATCACTGTGCATGGCGACCGGGATGTCCTGGAGCAGGTCATAAAGCAGCTCTCCAAGCTCATCAACGTCATTCGAGTCAGCGAGCTTGAGGCGGGCGAGTCTGTGGAGAGGGAGCTTGCCATCATCAAAGTTAACGCGGATAAAGAGAGTCGAAGCGAGATCATGCAGATTGTGAACATCTTCCGGGCCAAGATCATCGATGTCTCGCACCGGTCCATGATCATTGAGGTTACGGGAGACGAAGAGAAGGTTGATGCCATTGTACAACTGCTGCGCCAGTTCGGCATAAAGGAGATAGCCCGCACCGGCAAAGTATCGATGGTGAGGGGAGCGAGGGTAGTCAAGGCTTAAGGATTCGAGGGCTGCCTGACAAAAAGGGCAGCCCTTGAATCCGTTATTTTCGCTATTATTATTACTCTTAGAATAGAGATATGGAGGAATGAAATTTGGTTAAGATATACCACGAAAAGGATGCAGATTTGAGGGTATTGAAGGACAAGACCATCGCCATAGTGGGATGGGGCAATCAAGGCCACGCCCAGGGTGAGAACCTGTTGGACTCCGGGCTGGATGTTATCGCTGCCGACCTGCCGGGCTCCGCTGCCTGGAAGAGGGCTGAGGCGGATGGTGTGAAGGTCATGTCCGTGGCCGATGCAGCCAAGAAGGCGGACTACATCCAGATCCTTCTGCCCGACGAGTACCAGGGCAAGATTTACCGGGAGCAGATCGCACCCTATCTGGAGGAAGGCAAGGTTCTGGGCTTCTCGCACGGCTTTAACATCCGCTACTTCCAGATTGTGCCGCCCGAGAACGTGGATGTGGTCATGATTGCGCCCAAGGGGCCGGGCGACCTGGTGCGCAGAACGTATCAGGAAGGTAAGGGCGTGCCCTGTCTGGTGGCCATAGAGCAGGATGCATCCGGTGCAGCCCTGAAGAAGGCCCTGGCCTATGCCAAGGGCATCGGCGGCACGAGGGCGGGGGTCATCGAGACCACCTTTACCGAGGAGACGGAGACCGATCTGTTCGGTGAGCAGGTGGACTTATGCGGCGGCGTGACTGAAATGATCAAGGCCTCCTTTGAGACGCTCGTGGATGCCGGCTACCAGCCGGAGATCGCCTACTTCGAGGCCTGCCATGAGCTGAAGCTGATTGTGGACCTGATCTACGAGGGCGGATTCATGCGCATGTGGAACAATGTCTCCAACACGGCAGAGTACGGCGGCATGACCCGCGGCCAGAGAATCATCAATGAGGAATCCAGAGCAGAGATGCAGGAAATTCTGTCGGAGATTCAGTCCGGCGAGTTTGCTCGCGAGTGGATCCTGGAGAGTCAGGCCGGTCTTCCCGTTAAGAAGTCTCTGGAGAAGATGGAAGCCGAGCACCCCATAGAGAAGGTTGGTGCAGAGCTGCGAGCCATGATGTCCTGGCTTCAGAAGAAATAAGCAATACTAACAAATGCATGGGTGCAAGCCTTGCCGATGGTTGTAAGGGCCTGTCCGAAAAGAAGCAGGGCTTGCCGTTTTCCTTTTTTATATCCATGCGCTGACTTCCACTCGGCGAACGGACGATATTTCTATAAAAATACTTTGTCGTCTAAATTTTTGGTCAAGCTTCGCTTCAATGTCGGCCCGATCGCGCAATAATCTGCAGCAATAATGCTTGAGGGCTTATCGGCTGGTAAGAAGACGCCCGATGGATGATTTTTCGCATAAATAAGCGATGGGCGAGAAGAAACTTTATATCATGGGAAGTAGTAGCAAGGTGTCGGACGGGTGCGGCTACACCTGCGCCCGGACACGATGCCATAAGACTATGGCCTCGGGATAAACGATTATAACCCAACAACAACTACATCACAGGAGGGAGGAGCAGTTCCAGAAGCGCGGCCACTGTGCCGCGTTTCGGGGGCTGTATTATCTATTTAAGGTTATGTAATTTTAAGATGAGGCGAATAATATTATAAAGGTTATTATGAATACGAATGAAGATCTAATTACAATTCCAAATCGCTTTGAGTCCATATTATCAGCACCTCAATTCAAAGAAAAAGTGAATTCATTGATATTGCCTGTAAATGATGATTTAGATTCTTTTGATAAAATAAGCAGAAAAGCAAGCGTGCAACAGGGCGGAATCCTTGTATTTCTATTAGGAGCTACAGGTATTGGGAAGACAACAGCAGTCTATTCTGCGTCTGTCCATATGGCAGAATATTTTTCTGAGGTATTTTCAGTTCCTCCTGAAATTGAGTACCGAGATGTGATGAGTTGGCTTTACAAAAATTTGCCGATCCAGGTTAACAAAATTAGGCTCGTTCTTTTTGATGGTCGTGAAATTACCGATGATGATGTTGGTCTCCAACAATTCCTTTCAGGCTTGAATCAATTGCTCAGGAAACGAAAAGATATACTTTTCATTTGGCCTACAACAAATCGCACTTGGCACGACAAAATACGAAATGTTGCAGAAGAGATTGGTGGCACCAATCTAGTTCCCAAAGACAGTGATGTTTTGATAAAAGGGCCTGATTCTGAAGACTGGATTAAAGGGCTGGAAAGGCTATTAATCCAAATGGACCTAACCTACAATGATTTAGCAATAGATACAAGTGTCCTTGAGGAGATTAAAAAACAAAGCAAAACAATAGGTGAATTCCTAGGCAAGGTTAGAGATATTATTGCAGAAAGGATAACCGATATAAGGAAAACAAGAGAATTGCCTACTCTTATTTTTATAATTACATCTGGAAGCGAAGTTGCTGGTGAGGCGAATAGAATAAGAAGAGCAGGTACTTTTATCTTAAAAGGAGAAGAGCTATTCTCTTACTCTACATATTCCCGTGCTGGCAAGTGGTGGCATGAACGGAGTAAAATTCCTGAACAACATCTTGCCCATATAATATCTCTGTTCGATGCACGGCTAACGACTATGACTCCAAGTGCCGTATCCTATGCTTGCCTTCATTTTGGGGAAGATGATCTTAAAGACTGTGTCGAAAAATGCGGATTGAATGCGCATAAAACAAATGCGGAAACAACCTTAAAGGCAACTGATTTATATAGGTTTTTTATTGGGCAAATTCCAAGGGAACTAACATCTTCAAAAAAAGGTAAAACAAGGGAAGCTAGCTTTAATGCATACCTCCAAATTCAGGCATTATCTCCAAAAAGACATAAATCAATCAACAAAGCAATATGGGCTCCTCGCTATTTTCTGTGGGTAGCTGGGTAAACCTTTATAGTAACTCCTACT
>CAZWHG010000036.1:0-28385 GCA_964633785.1 uncultured Methanotrichaceae archaeon | reverse complement strand
CCGCGAATCTTCTGCTTGACCAGATACGTCATAGCTAAGAGTAATAACCATAATACTATATAAATCCTTCGGTAAGTTCGCAGACTGATGAGTTCAATACGAAAAATGGTTACTACAAAGACCGGAGTTTAGGGTGGAAGCTTGCTATGCATCGAATGATCGGCAGGAATAATTACTCGCGCGGGTTAGCGGAAGGTTTCTGCAGCGCAGGTACATCAGAAACGCGGGATCACCTCTGGCTCCGGGCATGGAGATAGGATATGTGGTAACTGATGCTGCGAAGTGGGAAGCAGATACTGAAAGAGATGCCTCGGAGTTTGATGCTAGATATTATGATGGGCCCCAAAAAAAGTCGCCACTTACCCGTAAAAGAGAGCCAATGGCTAGATTCTGGCTTGAATCTTTTGGGGCCCGGCCAACAGAATTTGAGGAGATTTTATACCGATATTTTGCTCTACACCCTAAAGGCTAGGGCTTCTATCGTCTTTGCGAATCCCCCGAAAGCTTTTGTCGCGAGAAGGTGGACTTCGGGATCTGCCTAGGTCCGGATGAATGGTAGCTCTCGTTTACATCATTCTCGCAAAGTTCCCACTTACTAGCCCAAACGGATGGCGCAGGATGTTCTTCGACCCAGTGAGCGCACCCAGGAAGTGCTCTATCAGCTTCTTGTGCCATCTTCTCAGCCCAGGGCCTATTAGCAAATTCGCCATATCTGACCTCTTCGCCGCTGGCAATAGTCTTCTGGACGATCTGGTAAATTTTCATCTTATACCCCCAACTGTGGTATGTGCGCCAGGTAGCTCCTTTTGACATCATCTGGACTGATATGATAGTAGATATCCACCGCCTCCTTGATGGCGTCTCCTCGAAGCCATTGGACATACTCGCGTTGCATTCCTGAGCGCAGGAGATGAGTCGTCCACCAGTGACGGCAGCAATGCGCACCAAAACGTTGTTCCAGGGGCGCGTCAGGCGTATGCAGGCCTGCCCTCTTCGCGGCGCCGACCACCAAATAACGTACAGCATCGCCGCTAATCCTTTGACCGCGGCTGCTTAGGAATAGCGCCGGGCCCGCATCTTTCCGGATGGTCAACCAGCGTCTAAGGCCGTCCTGGGCTTCGTGATCGAAGAAGACAAGCTTATTAGTGCGTTTGCCTGTGGATTTGAGCCGGATGTTCATGGTCTGCATATCCACGTCCAAAAGATCCAGAGAGACAAGCTCGCTCCTCCGTATGCCAGTTTTCAGGAGCAAAAGCAGTATCGCTCGGTCTCTGGTGGAGAAGGTAGCGGCTACCATCTCAGCCGCCTGGCGAACGCTGATGATCTGCCTTGTCTCGCCGTCCGATTTGTAGGCATGAAGATACTTTTTTTGTATATTCTTCACTTCCCCAGCGGAGCGGCTCTTTCCGGCCTCTTCCAGGAATTCATAGAAAGAGACAAGGTTCGAGAAGATCTTTCTCAGTGTCGCAGTCTTCAAGCACCTTTCCCGACAGGCCTGAAGGTAGGCCAGGAAGTCCTCTCGTCCGGCCTGGGAGGGATCCAGCTGGCGGCCTTCGCACCAAGCGAGCCATGTCCGGGTACGGATGCCTTTGGCTCTGATCGTGTGGTAGGCATGGCCACGGAGGCGTTGATCTGCAAAGTAGGCCGCTAGGAGATCAGAGCATTTTGCCAAGTTTTCTTTTTTTGATTCCTCACTCGAATACACATTCTTTAAGGGAATATCTACAGGTGAATTGGATATCATACTATCCATCTCCATCCATTATTCCCTTCGGCTACGAGCTTCAGATCCTGTAGAGCATGGAGCTGGCCGGCCAGAGCAGTAATCGCGTCTATGTTCCGAGGATCGATGCCAAGGCGGCGCATGATCTCATCCGGCCGCCAAGTATGGCCGTCTTGTAGGAGATCCACTAAGTCCGAGGAGAGCTTGCCCCGGCCGGTCGGGATGGGCTGCAGGAAGAGGGAGTGCCTCGCGGTGAACAGGTCAGTCTCCAGCTGCGTGATCCGGGCGTTCTTTTCCTTTAGCTCCTTCTGGATCCGGGCCAGCTCCTCGCGGGCGTCCTGCAGGCCGGTGGAGGGTGTGGTGGGCATGTCCATGCCGCGTCGGATCATCTCAAGCGCAAAATGAGCATGAGGCATGCGACTGGCGAGAGCTGCGTCTTGGAGCTTTTTTAGTTCTATGGCCGTAGGAAAATAGATTGTCAGAATTCGGCCTGAGTATTTCGCGTCTGGCATGAGGCGCTATATCGCGCTTATGGTATTTCTACTTTCGCCCTTCTGGGCACACGAATCGCAATTGTTGCTTTGTTTTGTCATAGAAGTCATTCCGGTTTAATAATATTAATTCAATTATTTGATTTATAGTTATCATTATCGATTTTATCAATGGCATAAAAATAGAGCTTGCCGCAGTGCAGCCTTCTGGATATCAGGCTGTCCTTCTCCAGGATCTTGCAGTACTTGATGGCATCGCTTCCCTCTATTTCCATCTGTTGGCTTATCTCCTCCAGAGTGCTAGGCCGGGTTATGAGAAGATCTATCAGCCGGTCCCGCACCCGAGCTGGAACGCTCCAGTCCCAATCCGGTATCAATTCGGCGCCTGGGAATATCCTCAGCATCCTTTGCATCTCCTCTTCGCTCAGAGCTTCAACCGGCTCAGCAGGTGTTCGGACCACAGTGTTGAGCTGAATTCGGTCCGGATCTGTTGACTCTGCCACCCTGGCGATCGCTTCCGCCTCCTCATCGTTCATGCCCCTCACCAGCATCACCTCCAGCCAGATCTCACCTGAAAATTCCTTGCGAAAATCCTTTAAGCCCTGGATCATCTCTGCAGCCAAAAGGCCCGGAGCCGGCCTGTTGATGGCCCGAAAAGCCGTCTGGCTGACGGCATCCAAAGAGGGAAGGACCACATCCGCAGCAGCAACCTCTTTTCGAACGGATGGGCTGGAAAGTAGCGTGCTATTGGTGATGACTGCCACGGGAGAATCAACGATCTCCCTGGCCTGGGCCACCATCTCTCCCAGATCAAGGCTTAACGTCGGCTCTCCCGATCCGGCAAAGGTGAGGTGGTCGAAAGGCTCGGCCCGTTTCAGTTCGATCTCTTTTATGACCTTTTGCCTGGGCACGAAACGATCCCGGCAGGAGGTTTTGCAGGCGTTACGGCCCAGCTCACAGTAGACGCAATCCAGGTTGCATGTCTTGTATTGGAGCAGGTCCACGCCCATGGACAGGCCCAGACGACGAGAGAGCACCGGCCCAAAGAGATATCCCATAATTCGTTACGACCCGCTTTTGCTAATTATCTTTTCTACAGGGTGACTAACCAACACCTGGATTTAACCCTATTTATCGATAAAGCTTAAATGACGGCAGGTTCGAACAATCAGCATGGACAAGGCTCGTGAACTGATCGAAATACTCGGCAAGAGCGATGACTACTTCGAACGCCAGAAGGCGGCATGGGCCCTGGTGAACCTGGGGGAGGCCGCCGTAGATCAGACCGTCAAAGCACTGGAGAGCGGCGAGTTCTCCGATCTGAGATACAAATCCGCCTGGATTTTGGGAAAGATCGGCAGCCCTGCCGGAGTAGAGCCGCTTTGCCGGGCCATGCTCAATGATCCCGATCACGTGGTTCGCGAATGGTGCGCCGCTGCCCTGGAAGCAGTCGAGAGCCGGGATGCAGTTCCCGCATTGGTTTTAGCTATGAAACAGGATAGCTCCAAAGATGTCCGTCTGCGGGCAGCCGTGGCGCTGAGTAAGCTAGAAGCAGCCGAGGCTCTGCGTGATCTCCTGAGCTTCAGCGATCCCGAGATCAGGGGGATGGCTGTGACGGGTCTTGCCAAGCTCGGTCACAGGGAATCTATGCAGGATGTGGCAAGGCTGATGCAGGATGAAGACGTGGAGGTTAGGCGCAGAGCGTCAGGCTTCATGGGAGAGATAGCCTGCGATGAGTCTTTGAGCTGCCTGGCCCAGGCTTTGCAGGATGGCGAGAGCGCCGTCCGGTGCGAGGCACTAAAATCCCTGGGCAAGATAAAGGGGGAGGCAGCCTGCGATCTGGCAATGCAAGCCTTGCAGGACCAGGAATGGCAGGTTCGCTACACTGCCGTTACAGCCCTCGGTGAGATCGGCCATAACAAAGCACTGGACACCTTGGTGGAGGTTATGTTCGGAGGGGAGGACGAGGAGATACGGGCCTGGGCGGCCTGGAGCCTGGGAGAAATTGCCGATGAGAGGGCGATAGAGCCGCTGCATCGGGCCTACAAGACATGCCCCACAGAGGTTATGAAGAAGGCCAGAGATTCGCTGGTGGAGGTATTCAAGCAGGAGATTAACTGATGAAAAGTATGACTATCGTTACTCTATACTGCGCTTTGTCTTTGCCCGACTGCTGTACGAAGGATGGATCAAGCAGGAAGACCTGACAGAAATCTCTGAAGATAAGCTGCAAGATATCTTTGCCAGTGCAAAATTCTATGCAGGAGTATAAATGCAGAACCGTTGAATAAGTTAAATAGCTACGGGGCAATACGCTAAAAAATTGGAGGAGCCGGATCGCCCCCTCACTATTGCTGAGTTGAATTGTTCATCTTAAAGGTCAAGTAGGGAGTGAAGACCGAAGTAGTCTCGTTTGTCTCTGGATCAACAGGCCCGTTCTTGAGGTAAAACTTCACCTTGAGACTTCTTTCGTTCAAGTCCAGGAGGACATTATACAATGTATTGATCGGAAGTGGTTTTATGGCCCCCTCTACCGCAATATTTTTGTTGGCGAAGACCTCGCCCAGCGCTGCGGCTGCATCCTCCTCAGAAAATTTGCCCTCATGGCTGCTGGTGATATTGTCGAGCCTCACGTAGCGGTTGAATGTGTCGTATGCATCGTCAAGCGGAAGCAGGCCCTCTCTTTGCAGGTCCTTCAGAGTATACTTGGAGAATATGAACATGGGGTGATTGGTCATGATATTGGGCTTACTGCTGTTGCCGTCTGTGATGTACATGTTCCCGTCAGTCCTGTTCCATTCGATTATTGCAGAATTTCCCTGACTGTCATATACCATGTAATGGGTTCCAGCCATTGGGAAGTACTCTTTATTGGCCAGGAATGCTATCTTTGCCTCCTCCACGCTCTTGCATGTATCAAGAACGAGCCGGCTCATCTGCGCGCTCATTATCCCGCTGTTTCTATCACCGGAAAGAGGCATCTTCAGGACCGGTTCCATCCCTTCATCCACCAGCAAAGATATACCCAAACCAGCCGAGTTTAAGCCATCGATGACTATGTTCAGGTCAGAGGTGCCAATGGCTAAAGTCGAGTATCCATGATCGGGATAGATCTCCAATAAGAAATCCCGGGAGGATGTCTCATTTCCAGTCGCATTCTCCGTCCTATTCAGGTATAAATCCATGGGAACCAGGAACCACTCCAAATTCCGAGAGGTTATAGCATGGCCATTTGCTGCTGTCTGCGGCGGGAAGTAGATCATAGAGCAGGCCAGAGATCCCATATCGTAAGGTAAGGTGTTGGTATCGAAAGAGGCATTGTCTGGAGAGAGCCCATAGGCCATAGCTATGCCTTTCATCCTCTCACTCATGATGGGATAGTTCCTCTCCATATAGATCTGTCTGGCCCTGCCATAGACTGGATCGGCATATCTCGTCAGGGATTTGACTCCGTAATCTCTCTGAGCGATCTCTGCCTGAGCCATGCCTATCTGGGTGTTGTTGCCTTTCAAGACGATATGCCGCCACTCCACCAGAGTTCCATTCTCCTTGGCGATAAAAACTTCATCCTTCAAAATGGCAGGGTTTCCAGAGTGGGACTCATACGATACAGGACCATTTGTCTGGGACACCTCTGCAGCAGAGGCAGCCAAAAAAAATGCCAGAATAATTATTGATCCCATTAAGATCGATTTTAGTGACATCAGAAACTAATATAAAATCATAATAACAAATACTTTTCCATTGGATTTAAAGAGATGGAACGATAATAGGAAGGCTCGCTAAGTATCGACTCCATGCGCCTCTCTGCACTCTCTGATTATTATATTCTTCCCGGCTATTTCTGCCTTAAAACATGACATGCTCCCCTGCCCTGCTTTTCAAAATAGTCCTGATGGTACTCTTCTGCTGCATAGAAGGTCGAGGCCGGGACAATTTGAGTTGTAGATTTATTTATATAGACTCCGGAGCGGTCGAAATCCTCTCTTGATTTTTCTGCTGCCTTCCTCTGCTCTTCGCTATGGTAGAAGATGGCAGAGCGGTATTGCGTGCCCACATCCGGGCCCTGGCGGTTGGGGGTAGTGGGATCATGCATCCTCCAAAAAAGAGAGAGCAGCTCTTCGTAGGATACCATCTTCTCATCAAACAAAATCTGCACCGCCTCGGCATGGCCTGTGATACCCGTGCAAACCTGGCGGTAGGTGGGATCTATTGTTGTTCCGCCCGTGTAGCCCACTGTTGTCTCCACCACGCCCTTTACCTGCTTAAAGAGAGATTCAACGCCCCAGAAACAGCCGGCGGCAAATGCAGCAGTCTGGAGATCAAAATGCGCCTCTTCCGAGCCATTAGATATTTCAAATTGCTTCAAATATTCGCCATATCCCTCTTTTTCTAGATCCTCGGCAGGAATAAATCGCAAAGATGCGGAATTGATGCAGTAGCGCTGCCCAGCGGGAGCGGGCCCATCATCGAATACATGACCCAGATGCGAATTTGCATTCTTGCTGCGCACTTCCACCCGATTCGTGCCATAGCTGCTATCAGCTTTTTCGACAACATTTTCATCCTTCAATGGCCTTGTGAAACTGGGCCAGCCGGTCCCTGAGTCGAATTTATCCAATGAGCTGAATAGCGGTTCGCCGGATACAACATCCACATATATGCCGGCTCTCTTGTTGTTCCAGAATTCGTTCTGGAAAGGCGGCTCTGTTCCGCATTGCTGGGTCACATGCAACTGGAGGGGAGTCAATATCTCTTTGGGATTGTTTTTTGAATTACCTGCGGTCATTCTTATACCTCTTTTATTTTTCATTTTTTTAGCAGTTCAACCTGGTGAATTTTCTGAATGTGAGTAAAATTATTTAGCCATATTGGGATAAATCTTTTTGGGCTGTGTTGTTCATGTTCTTCATATTCAATTGTATCGATTTAAAGACGTTCAATGAGCATCGGTGAATCCCTATCTAGCACTCTCATCATGACAACATATTTACCATTAGAAAACTATCTACATTTATGTGTGCCACCTGCGGCTGTGGAGTGGATTTGGGCAGCACCGAAGAGGTCTTTGCCAAGAATTACAGGTGCCAGGACTGTAGCATGCTTTTTAGGGGCTTTGGCTACAAATTGCCCTGTCCGCGCTGCAAATCAAAAAATACTAAGATTGCCGGGTAAATAATGTCTGAACACCTATTGGAAATGGCCAAAACCCGTATCAGGATCAAAGACGGCAAGATCGAGGTTTTGACCGAGCCTCTCATCGGCTGCTGCCCACTGCGCCGGGATCTGTACGGCATTAAAGAAGAGAACCGGGAGACTGTGGAACGCGTACTGCAGGGCCACATGCAGGAGCTGGGCATGTACGGCCCCAATCGGATTTTGGAGCTACAGGAAAAGCCGGTAAGCTTCGGTGCCTCTGAGATCCTGATGGATGCCATGAGCGAAGGCCTGGTGGACAGTGCCGTGGTCGTGTGCGAGGGCGCGGGAACTGTGGTGGCTACCAGGCCGAATGTGCTGCAGGCCGTAGGTGCTCACATGACCGGTCTGATCGAGACCGAGCCGATTGCCGAGATCCAGGAGGGGCTGACGAAGAGAGGCTGTCTTCTGCTCGACCGGCAGGCGACGGTTGATCAGATGAAGGGCTACAAAAGGGCAGTGGCGGCGGGATTTCGAAGAATCGCCGTCACCATAACCGGAGAAAATGCAAAAGAGGCCGCTGCTCTGCGAGAGATGGGAAAAGAGAGCGGGGCAAGGCCATTCTTGCTGGCAGTCCACACCACCGGCATCAGTGAGGCGCAGGCTGTAATCCTGGCGCAAGATTGCGATCTGGTCTGGTCCTGCGCCTCAAAGGCGGTGCGGGAAATTGTGGGAAGGATCGCCCGCCTGCAGATGGGCGTCTCCATTCCCGTCTTTTACGCTGACCGATGAGGGAAAGCGGCTGCTCTTGAACCGGGCGCAGCACTTCTCCGGGCCGCTGGCCATGCACCGGGCGAGCCTGCCGCTGGCGCCGGAGGGCAAACAGCCGCAGCCGCTGGTTTAGTATTTAGCGAGCAGGATGTCTTCGAATAGAAATCTCCTAGTCACCCTGACATATCGCCAGCGTCTGCGCCTTTACCATCAGCATCTTCTCCTTTCCGGCCAGCACCTCCACCAGCTTTAAGGCAAACTCCAGAGCAGTTCCCGGCGAGCGGCTGGTGACCAGATTACCATCAACTACCACCCGCTCTTCGCTGAAGGTTGCGCAGGCCTGCACCTGGTCCTTTCCGGAGGGGCTTACCGTGGCCTTGCGGCCCTGCAGGACGCCAGCCTTGATGAGAACCGAGGGAGCCGCGCATATCGCCGCGACCACCTTTCCCTGCCTGTCCATCTCCTGTGCCATCTTCAAGATGCGCTCGTCATTTCCCAGATTGACAAAGCCAGGCGCGCCCCCAGGCAAGACCAGCCCGTCAAAGTCCCGATAGTCGATCTTATCCAGAGTGGTGTCCGGCAGCACTTTAATTTTATGAGAGCCTTCCACCAGCCCTTCCTTCAAGCCTGCAGTGACGACATCCACTTCGGCGCGCCGCAAGATGTCTATGACGTTTACTGCTTCAATCTCCTCGAAGCCATTTGCCAGTGGCACCAGAATCTTCATGCTAATACCAATCGCAATTATAATTAATAAAGACGCTCCTACACTAATTTGCGACCATGCTCTGCCTGCGCTGCGGCCAATGCTGCCTTCATCTAGACATCTTCATCGTCAATCCTTCATCCATTTTGGCGGACGGCAGCATCGATGCCGATGATCTGGAGGCGATGATCTTCAAGCCCGCCGGAATGAAGTGCCCCCATCTTGCTCATCAGCCGGAGGGCGAAGTCTCAATTGCCGTTTGCACCATTCACCACCAGTTCTGCTACCGGGGTACGCCCTGCGAGCAGTTCGAGCAACTAGGGCCGGAGGATGCGGTCTGCGTCATGAGCCGATACCTGCAAGGCTCAGGATAAAAAAAGATGATTTTAAAAAATAAGTGGAAAGAAAAATTCTAGGACCCTTTCTCCAGAGCTTGGGCCAGGCCCGGAACCTCCTCTGCTCCGGCCGGCACTGTCAGATTGGACCCTGCAAAATCCTGGCCGATGGGCTGGAAGCTGCCGCCCAGGTGCGCCGCCAAAAACGCCTCGGTTATGGCGTAGAAGGAGAGCCGGTTCTCGGGACGGGCAAATCCGTGACCCTCATCTGCATAGAGCACATAGGTCACGGGAAGTCCTTTGGCCTGCATGGCTTTGACTATCTGGTCGGACTCATTCTGCTTGACGCGCGGATCATTGGCTCCCTGACTGATGAGCAGGGGCCTCTCTATTCTCTCCACAAAATTAAAAGGCGAGCGTTCCACGAGCATCTTTCTGCCCGGCTCTGTGCGAAAATCGCCCACCCTCTTGGTATACTTCTCTAATTCCGGCATCCAATAAGGCGGAATGGTCTCCAGGAGCGTTATCAGGTTGGACGGGCCTACGATGTCCACGGCGCAGGCAAAGATCCTGGGAGTAAAGGTTAAACCCGCAAGTGCTGCATAGCCGCCGTAGCTTCCTCCCATGATGGCGATCTTCTCCGGATCGGCGATCTTTTGCTGCACAGACCAGTTCACGGCATCAATCAGGTCGTTATGCATCTTCCTGCCCCACTCCAGGTTTCCTGCATTGATGAAACTCTTGCCAAGGCCTGTGGAACCGCGGAAGTTGACGCTTAAGACGGCATAGCCACGGTTGGCCAGCCACTGATGAGTGGAATCAAAGCCCCAGTAGTCCCGGGCCCAGGGTCCGCCATGCACGTACAAAACCATTGGGAGTGGCTCTTTTGGCAGCCCATCGCCGTCCTCATCGCTCTGCAAAGGCAAGGTATAATAGCAGACCAGGTCCATGCCGTCGCGCGATTTTATGACGGCGGGAATCATCTTGGCCAGGGGCAGCCCCTCGAGCTTTTCTCGATCTGTGAAGAGGAAAGAAATCTTCTTTTGCGTCCGATCATAGCGATAGTAGCGCGCCGGCCCATTGTCCTTGGTGAAGACGACAATCCAGATTTTATCGTTCAGGCTGCGGCTAACCACCGACATGTCCCCCTCATCCACCTTATTCAGAAAGTCGATATCCGGCCGGATGGAGGGGTCCAGAATCTTCCATGCTACCCGATCATAGTAAAATGCCACCGCCTGCACAGTCTTCTCAGTAGGGTGACTCATAGTGCCATACAGGTCCGATTTGGGATCTTCTGCCAAGAGAGAGCTCTCTCTTGTATGCATATCGAAGGCATAGAGAGCAGCCGTATTTCTGCCTCTGCTGTCGATAAGGTAGCTGACTTCATAGCTCTTATTAAATCCAGAAAAGTCGGTGGTGAGGGCGTCCTCCATTTCGATCTTCAACAAGGGCTCCCAGCTGCCGTTTTCGGCTGACGTGAATATCTTAGTTCCTCCGTCTGCCGTCATATTGCTGGCCATCCTCACCTGGAAATCGTTGTCGATCTTAAAGTCGGAGAACTCTCTATTCTCCAGGATTAGAGTCATGTTACCTGTCTCGAAATTGAGCCTGTAGAGATCGTGATACTCAGGATCACGCTTATTCAGGGCGATTATAGCTTCATGAGGGTGATTGATGCTGATAGCCCTGATCTCGGCCCGGACTCCTTCAAAAGGCGTGAGGTCTAAGATATTGCCGCTGCGAAGGTTGACGCTGTAAATGCGCCAGTTCTCATCTCCATTGGCATCCTGCAGGTAGAGGATATGCTGGCTGGTGTAAGACCAGAGGTAGCTTCTGATGCCACGATATGTGTCATTGGTCACGGGCTTTGCCGTCTCAGGCGAATCAGCTCTTCCCACCCAAATATTGAGCACTCCATCTTTCGGAGCGAGAAAGCTGATATTTGAGCCGTCGGGGCTTATTCTGGTGGTGATTCTGTCCGGATTGCCAAAGAGTAGATCCCGAGAGATAAGTGAGCTATTATTCCTATTCTGCTCTCCCGCCTTCGTATCCGCGCAGTTCAAAGACGCCAGCAGGATAGCAAAAATGATAATAATAAGAAAATTTTTCATCGTCCAATCTCCTATTTCCGCATCTAATGTCAATATCTTCCAGATATAAATAAATGGCGAAAATTGAGGATAAAGTAATCACACCGTCTCGGTAGCTATGAGAAACCCAATGGCTCTTTCCGCCAGAGGGTATCTACGCACCAGGGCCTTGAACCTCTTGCCGTGGTTAGGCTCAAGAAGATGGGCAAGCTCATGCACAATCACATAATCCTCAACCCATTGGGGAAGATTGGCCAGCTTGCTGCTGATGAGAATTGTTCGGGCGGTGCAATTGCATGAACCACGCCTTCGCTCCTGGTTTGAAGAGTAGCGAATGCTGTTCCAACACAAAGATCCTTGGAAGTATCTGCTGTTTAGAAGGCCGGCCCTTTCATGGAGATGAGCGTCATCCTTGGGATAGACCCGATTCTCCAGTCGAGAACGCAGTTTTTCTATGTGACCCTGCAAAACGGCGTCTGAGATAAAGGCAGGCGCCAAAATCTCCATCTTTCCGCCCACCATCCTGGCCTGAATGGTCTTCTTGCGGCGCGCAGATCTCTTTATCACAACCTCCAAATCTCTAATCCCCCTGGTACACCAATGGTTCTTTGCTGGCTATTAATAACTTCCTTTTGATGATAGTATATAAAAAATAACAAAGTTTATATTGCTATATGGCTTTAGGATCTATTGGGGATCTACAGGCCATGGCAATGGACGAAATTAATTCAATACGTCGCATGATAAACGAAAAGAGACTCTCCTGGCTAGCTGGAGAGACATCTCTTAGCCGGCTGGCAAAAAAAGAGAAGATGTCGTATCTTGGTCTTGTTGTTCCTGAGGATGAGAAGACCAATATGCAGGAACTCCTTGATCGAGAGAGTACGCGAAAATACGAGCGTAAACCTGCTTTCATCTATCCAGTTGAGTGGGATTGGAGGCAAGTTTCCAGCCGGAACTGGACGACACCCATAAGAGACCAAAAGCAGTGCGGCTCATGCGTTGCCTTTGCTACCATTGCCCTCATCGAGTCAAATTTAGAGATCTTTCGCAGAAATCCCGATCTTAATCCCGATCTTTCGGAGGCTGACCTGTTCTTCCGGGGCTGCGGCAACTGCTGCAATCGAGGCTGGTTCTTCAACCAGGCCCTGAAATATGCACAGCAATACGGCATTCCTGACGAGGCATGCTTTCCTTATGACAGCGATCAATTGAGAAGCTGCCCGGATAGAGAGAAACGAATAATCAAAATTGATAGCTGGAAGACCCTCCTTAACGCCTCACAGGCCAAGGAGTGGCTTGCCGCGCGCGGGCCTCTCATGACCGGCATGAATGTCTACGAGGATTTTTATTACTATTATGGTGGAATTTACCGAAATGCCTATGGCGGCTATATGGCCGATCATGCCGTCTGCATCGTAGGCTATAATGATGTCCAGGGATACTGGATATGCAAGAATAGCTGGGGAGTGGGCTGGGGTGATAATGGATGGTTCAAGATAGGATACGGCGAGTGCGGAATCGGTAACAAGTTTGCTTTTTATGCAGTGCAATTTACCTCTGATGACGATCTTATAATGCCGAAAGAGGGCCGGGTCATCGTTCGCTTCAAGGGCAAGAACACGACCCAAGAGAACGAGATTTGGCAGCATTTTCCCGATAGCCGACTGATCTTCAGGGCCATTAGCTCGGAGATAGGCAAAATTTACGATTTAGGGGTATATCCCTCCGGTTCCCGTCTCATTTTTTCTCTCAATACCTCCGATGGGCATGTCTATTACACAGATCAATTCCTGAATAGCGATGCATGCGACCATGTCAAAAGGATCAAGAACGGGACCTATAAGTGGGAGCTCTCCTGGGAGGATCGCTACGGTTTAGGAGAAAAAGATTACGACGACGTAGTAATGGAGACGGAGATCATCAGTCCCATTACCGATGATATTGTGATGCCCAAGGACGGCAGAGTCTTTGTTACACCCAAGAGCAGCCTTGCCCTCACACTGGAGGAATTCCGCCTGAATTCACCTGCAGACAGGTTAATCCTTCGAGAAGATACGCCTTTGGGGAAAGGAATTGATTTAGGATCCTTTCCTGCCGGCACAAAGCTCTCCTTTGCTCTCAAGACCGATGACGGCTACACCTATTGCACCGACCTGGTGAAAAACCCGGACTTTTTGAGCCATGTACGTAAGCTTCCCATTGGCTATAATAGATGGGAACTGCGTTGGGAGACATCTTTTGGTCTTAAGAAAAAAAACTACAAGGATCTTGTGGTTGAGATTGAAGTGATGCCCGCAATTATTGAAGATGTTGTTTTGACAGCAGATAGCCATGTATCAGCCAGGATGGTGGGCAAGAATACGCCTAATCACAACCGTTTCGGGCTCTTTAGGCCGGAATGCGAACTGCTCTTTGATTGCATTTCGGAGAACGTGGGTATGAGCTTTGAGGTTGGGGACTTTCCTGCTAAAACGAGACTGGTCTTTGCTCTGCAATCTCAGGACAAAAATATATATTACACAGACAGCAGTCTCAATGAGGATGGAAGATCTCATGTTATGAAACTGCCATTAGGCTCCCGCAAATGCCAGCTTCGCTGGGAGGATACATTTGCACTCAAGGATCGTGATTACAATGACCTGATTGTGGAGATTATCATGACTCCCATAGGCAATAAATCCTGAAGAAATCCTGAAAGGATTTGCTCTCAAGAGCAGGGCAGCCAGTCAACGCTTATCTCCCCTGGACTGCTGCCTGACCAAAGCTGTATGAACTTCTCGATGGAGAATACGCCCGTCAAATCCTCCACGCTTCGGCCCAAGAGCTGATGGCGGCCCATGCGAGAACTGATCGGATCGATTGATTGCCAGGCGATGTAGGCCCTTCCTATGACATTGGAGCTAATGCTGGCTTCAAGACCTCCTGCGCCTTTGCTGTCCGGGCTGCGGTCCCGGCTGCCCGCATCTGCTCCCAGTGCATCAGATGGAGCGGATTGCATCCCGTAAGCTCCTGTATTGACCTGCGTATTTCTCTGCAGGTGCTCGATGTCGGTGTACGCCTCTGTTAATGATGCTCCAGTGTCATAATTCTTTACGGTGAGGATATCCTTCTGGTCGGCATTGTTCATGGCCTCTGCAAAGTTTAAGGGCATCCCATGTACACCGGAAATCAGAGCCGTTGCCACGATCATCAGACAGATCTCCTTGAGCACCTGCACATCACCTCAGATCGGTGATTGTCGAACATTTATTTTAAGCTATTGCTCTATTTAATGAAATCGACGAAATATTGTGCGACCAGATCTGGTCCGGTATGGTCATGAATAGAAGCCGGCCAAAAAAATATGGATTTTGCCTTCTCAGAGCATATCTTCCGTGCTCATGCTTGGAGCTGCCTGTTGTTGCTGATCCATGTCTTGCAGGGTTAACTCTCGGTTCTGCCGGGCGGGCTCATGGGAAGAATCAATGGTGATAGCTTTACTAAAGCAGGTCAAAGCATCCTGATATCTTCCCATTTGCCGCAGGACAACACCTTTGTTATTCCAGCCGGAGGGGTCCTGAGGTCTGATAAGAGTTGCTTCTTCAAAGCATTTCAGAGAGCCGGAAAGATCGCCCTCATTGGCCAGGGCCATGCCCTTTCCGATCCACGCATCGAAATAGGAGGGATTTGCATCCAGGATCTGGTCAAAGATGACATCGGCCTCGCTGTATTTATTCAATCCCTGGGAAAGTGCAATTGCCAACAGGTTCAAAGACGCGGGATTAGTGGCATTGATATCGAGCGATTTCTCGAAACAAGAGATCGCGTCATCAATTCTGCCCAAATTGGCCAGTGCCTTTCCCTTGTTATCCCACAGGTCCGTGCTGTTCGGCTCCAGCTCCAGGGCCTTTTCATAGCTTGCAGCCGCTTTTTCAAAGTCACCCGAGATGAAGTAGTCATTTGCCTGATCCGACCAGAAATTTGCCGATTCCCCCATTGCTGGCAGAACAAATATCGACGCCAGCACGGCGATAATAGTAATTGCAAGTTTCATAGAGAGCCTTTCTTTAACGAAGGGGTAAATATCTCTACCCCTTGGGAGGCAAAAGTTTTATAGCTATGCATGCTATCCTTGGCCTATGACATACGAAACCTCTGTGGGGAATCGTCTTCTACGACGTTCGTTCGATTGTTGATGAAAAAGTGCGCATTTTTGACACCACTCTCAGGGATGGCGAGCAGACCCCTGGAGTATCTCTCAACCAGGTGGATAAGCTCAAGATCGCCTGGCAGCTTGATAAACTGGGTGTAAATGTTATAGAGGCTGGATTTCCTGTATCCTCCAAAGGCGAGTTTGACAGCGTCCGGCAGATTGCCAGAGAGGGCTTGCAAGCCCAGGTCTGCGGCCTCTCCCGCATTGTAAAAAAGGATGCTCAGGCCTGCCTTGATGCCGATGTGGGCATGGTGCATGTCTTCGTTCCTACTTCCGACATCCAAATAGCTCATACTATTAAGAAGAGCCATGATGAAATTGTGGCCGGGGCAATGGAGACGGTGCAGTTCGTCAAAGACAACGGCAGAACATGTCTCTTCTCTGCAATGGATGCCACCCGCACCTCACCACAGTTTTTGCATCGCATCTTCAAGGCAGTGGAAGAGGTGCACTGCGATATCATCAACATCCCCGACACGGTAGGAGTAGCAGCTCCTTCTGCCTTCTACCATTTTGTTAAGGATATCTGTGATGATGTTGATATGGTAGTTGATGTACATTGCCACAACGACTTCGGATTGGCGGTAGCCAACAGCCTGGCGGCAGTAGAGGCGGGGGCCCGAGAGGTGCAGGTCTGCGTCAATGGTCTCGGCGAGAGGGCAGGCAACGCCAACCTGGCCGAGACGGTGATGAGCTTGCATGCAATTTATGGGGCTCGCACCAGCATAAAGACGGAATACCTGGTGGAGACCGGCCGCATGGTAGAGCGGCTCACCGGAGTTAAGATTCCCTTAACTGCGCCCATTGTAGGTGAGAATGCCTTCTCCCACGAGAGCGGCATACACAGCCACGGTGTTATTGAGAACAGCAAGACCTTTGAGCCGGGCATCATGACCCCGGAGATGGTAGGCCACAAGAGACGCATAGTCCTGGGCAAGCACACGGGACGGCATGCCGTGGCCAAAGTACTGGAGGAAGCAGGCTACCTGCCCACGGAAGAGCAGCTCCAGGAGATCCTGGAGAGGATCAAAGAGCTGGGAGACAAGGGCAAGCAGATCGCGAATATCGATCTGCAGGCCATTGCCGATGTGGTGATCGGGGAGGTGGCCAAAGGAAGCCAGGCTGTAGTGCTCAAAGAGGTCTCGGTTATGACCGGCAACATCATCACGCCCACGGCAACTGTAAGGGCCCTGGTGCGGGGCAAAGAGAGGGTTCTCGCCCATATCGGTGTAGGGCCGGTAGATGCCGCCGTTAATGCCGTGCAGGGTCTCCTGGATGGCGACACATCCATTCGCCTCTGCGACTTTAGAATCGAAGCCATAAGCGGCGGGGCCGATGCCCTGGCGGAAGTGGTGATTGGCGTAGAAGACGACAGGGGACGGAGGGTCAGCGCCAAATCAGCACGTGAAGATATAGTCATGGCCTCAGTGGAAGCCCTGGTCAGCGCCATAAATCGGTTGATGCTCCTCAATGACGCAGCAGAACGGAAGAAGGCTTGAACTTTTGAGCCTTCCTGCTTTTTTATATATTCATTCTAATGCTCGAAGTGCATGTGCAGTTCAGTCTTCCCGTCTTTGGTCGAGAAGCTCATCTTGTCGACGTATCTGCTCATGGTGAACGCCGCCAGGGCCAGCGCGCTCGCTCCTGCATCGTGCATGGTGTCAATGCTGGGCATGATGGTGGGAATATCAAAAGGCTTGCCTTCATAGACGGCTCGAACATCCAGGTTGAACTCATCAAACTGAACGCTCAGTGCAATTTTCTTTTCTTGAAGACCCAGGAAGGGGGCCGCATCCAGTAGCTCGTTCATGGCCGCAATGGCATTGAATATGACCTCACGGCGCGCCCCCCATATTCCGCCCTGTTTCTCCATGATCTGGAATATCTTTTCAGAAGTATCTATAGCAGGGTCGATCTCAAACTCCATCTTCTGGCTGATGCCCATGCGAAAGAAGACGTTGAGTACCACGGCGCAGATGGTGGCCAGTGCCAATGACGACGACAGAAGGGGCCGCAGCATTGGGTCAACACCTGCATAGAGTCCGGGCACGTTATCGAAAGAGAGACCGAAGATGATGGAGAGCCCCACCACGAATGTCTTTCTAGAATCGATCATGCGGGACATGATTATCTGAATGCCAGCCATGATCATGAAGCAGACCGCAAAGACCAGAGAGGCGCCCATTACCGGTGTGGGCATGATCACGAAGATAGCGGCCAATTTGGGAAAGAAGGCCAGCAGCATGAGAATGCCGCCGGCAGCGTAGCCGATGCGCCTGCTCGTTGCACCGGTGGCGATGGACAGGCCGATATTGCTGGAAGAGACCGACTGGCCCAAAGCCCCCAAAAGCCCGGAGGTTATATTTCCTGCCGCGCAGGCCAGCATGCCTCGACTAATGGACCGCATCTCGATTCTCCTCCAATCAGCGTCGTTGATCTTCTGACAGGTGGTGAGATCGCCCATGGTCTTGAGAGCGGAAGAGAAGGCCGCCACAAGGAAGGGTACAAGCATAACTGTGCTAAACGATATTCCGAATTTACCCATCTCAGGAAGCTGGAAAAAAGCAGAGTCTATTATCAGTCTGGCCTTATCCAGGTCCAAGATGCCTGTGGCAAAGGAGACCGCATAGCCGGCCACCATGCCGATTAAGAGAGAGTAGAGCCGCATCTTGCCTTTGCCCCAGACATTGAATCCAGCCGTGACGGCCAGGGTGATCAACGCTACAAGAAAAGGCAGTGCCTGAACACCAGGGTGCGCACCGTCCACCCCAAAAAATTTGGGAACGGCGATGGGTATGACCTCCACTCCGACCATGAGCACCACCGTTCCTGTCACCTCCGGCGGGAAGAACTTGCGCATTCTGCCCACTACCCGTGAGAACAGGGCTTCGAAAATGCCGGCAACAATCGTCATTCCGAAGATGAGGGCCAGACCTCCCGCCTTGCCCGCCAAGAGCGATGCAGGCACGAAAGCCGGGCCATTCACCAGAGGGCAAAGATAACCGGAACCAACCGGACCTTTATTCAATGCCTGCAGAGCCGTGGAGAGGCCGGTGGCCAGCATGGCCATGCAGATGAGGTTTTGCGCATCTTCAGGAGAGCCGCCGATTTCGGTTACTATTACTACGGGAAAGATGAAGGCGATGGATAAGATAAAGATGTGCTGAAAACCCAGAAGCAGCGTGGTCGTAATAGGCGGTTCATCGTCGACGCCATAAATGAGATTAGTGGGTTTTCTGGGCATTTGGATTTCCGTGCTGTAAATGTCTTAATTAAATATAGTTTTATTGGTCTGGCGAGACCTCATCTTCTAATCTACCGCGGGATCATCCCCTCACCTTGATCGCTATAGCTGTTATATCGTCCGACTGCTCCGCGCCTTTGGTAAACTGCCCCAGATCACGCAAGACGCCATCCAGTATCTCCTGGGCAGAGAGCCGTGCGGCTGCAGCCAGAGCGGATCGGAGACGATTCTCGCCGAAGAACTCCTCCTTGTCGTTCATGGCCTCCACAATGCCATCTGTGTACAAGAACAAGATATCACCGGGTGCAAGGGCCACCTGCCTCTGCTCGTATTCCATATCGGCCATCATACCGAGAGCCACGCCGGTAACATCCATCCTCTCTATGCTTCTCGAATTAGCCCGGAAGAGCAGAGGAGGATTGTGGCCGGCATTGGCGTAAACAAGACTTCGATCCATCTGGTTCAGTCTGGCCAAAAACAGAGTAACGAACATACCCGAAGTAGCTGAACCGGAATCATTTACAATCATCTTGTTGGCACATCTCAGCCGCTCCGACGCCTCTCCCCGAGGTGCAGCGCACGCTCGCACGATGGTCCGGGAGAGAGCCATGAATAATGCAGCAGGAACTCCCTTTCCGGACACATCTGCTATCACAAACTGCAAATTGTCATCCTCCAGAGCGAAATCATAAAAGTCTCCGCCCACCTCTTTGGCGGGAATGGCAGTAGCTGCGATATCAAATCCCTTCAGAGAAGGAATCTCCTTTGGAAGAAAACTCTTCTGAATATCAGCAGCAACCACCAGCTCTGCCTGCTTAATCTGAAGCTGTAGCTGGTAGCTGTCCCTTTCCTTTATTGTCTCTCTCTCCTGGATGACATTGGCTATGATGAAAGCAAATATGAGCATGCCAGCTCCATTGGCCAGAACCATGGGTCCAAAGGCCTGCGCTACCACATTCCTGGCAAGATCAAAGGGCCGGGAGATGGCAAGCGTTAGCAGCATATGAAATAGCTCGAAGAGGACGGCAAATACGGTAGAGAAGACAACTCCAGGAAACCTGGCCTTGCGAAGGTAGACCAAACCGCCTATGAGACCTGCCAGAGTCACTGCAATGCTACAGGCAAGAGCCGTGAAGCCGCCGTCAGAGAATCGGAAGGCTGCGCCAATAAGTCCCGCGCCAAGTCCCACCACTGGCCCGCAGGCCAGACCTCCCACCAGTGGGCCCAGATCACGGACATTGATGATGGCGCCAAACACATTAATGCCGATAACTGAGCCGTAAATCGAGACCATTCCGAAGAAAAGAACAAGAATCAACTGGCTTTTCCGTGTTGGCCGCCCGTCAATAATATCTGCGAAATATCTGCTGCGTGAGATCAGAATTGCCGCGACCACTATAACACTTACCGCCTGGAGCAGTACCAGGGAATCGTTGATTAGTGAATTGGCCATGTGAATTATCAGCTATTTAAGCTTGAAGGCTCTTGATCGCCTCTCCCTGATTGGGATAGATGGAAAAAAATCTACTGGCTCCAGTCAAAAAGAAGACATCTTTGACAAAAGGCTGCAGAGCCGCTAGGAGCAGATCACCATCTTTGTGTTTGAGCTTGTTAAGCGATGCCATGAGCACCCGCAGACCGGAACTGCTGAGATATTCCACCTTTTCCATGTCTATCACCAAAAAATTCTTATTATTATCAATTAGTCCAATTAAAGCAGTTTCAAGGTCCTTGGAAGTCACTGCATCGATCTTGCCGGATACGAAGAGAACCGGAATATCCTCGATAAGACTATGGATAATCTCCATCTTGCTCATAACAATTATCCTGGGTCTCCCAGCTTATATTCCTTATGCGGGACATCTTCTCGCGATATATTAATTTGGAACGAAAGGCAGCCTCATTGCATATGTGCGAATTGCAGCATTTTGCAGCGGCGCCCAAATATGAGCAACACCAAAATGGGCCACACCAAAAAAGATAATACCATCAAGACTAAAAAGGAGATTGTGGAGGAATCTCATCGATAAATGCTTCTTTGCAGGGGGTAATCGATTCGCATTGCCACCTCGATTTTAAGCAGTTCAACAAAGACCGCGAAGCTGTAATGGAGAGCGCCCGAAAATTTGGCGTAGTCCACATGATCAACTCGGGCGTGGACTATTCCACCAATGCCAAGTCCCTGGAGCTGGCCAAGAAGTACGATTTCATTTCCGCTACTCTGGGGCTTTCTCCCAATACGTTGCAGAGCATAAGGGAGCCGGAACTAGAGATGCTTTTTAAGCAGATTGAAAATAATGCCCATCAGGCCGTGGGCATAGGCGAGGCGGGATTAGATTACTATCACTGCAAAGATGCTCCAAGCAGGGAGCGCCAGGCAAAGGTCTTTGACAGGGTCATAGAGCTGGCCAAATCCCTCGATTTGCCTCTCGTCATTCATTCCCGGGATGCCGAGCAGCCTGCTCTGGAAAAAGTAAAGCACCTGGATAAGGTCGTGTTCCACTGCTTCAGCGGTTCGATCGGAACAATGAAAGAAGCGATTGATAGGGGATTTTACATTTCTCTGGCCACTAATATCTGTCGATCCGGACATCATCAAATCCTGGCCAGAAATGTATCACTGGATCGACTGCTGGTGGAGACTGACAGCCCCTTCCTTTCACCCCGAAGTGGCAGAAATGAACCATCGTTTGTCACCGACTCAGTCCGCCTCATTGCCAGGATCAGAGGCTTAGAGCCGCAAGAGATCGCTCTGATAACTGCGGATAATACCAAACGAATTTATAACATCTAATCCAAATCGATCAAGAAAGGGTCAACATGAATCGGATACCAATACAGTTCGAGCATATCATGAGTTACCTGGGTTCCAAGAAGGAGAAGGGTAGAAAGAAGATCGGACTGCTCGTGGATGGTCCCAATATGCTCAGAAAGGAATTTCAGATGGATCTGGAAGAGATTCGGGACATCCTCAAGGATTACGGCGATATCAAGATGGGTAAGGTTTTCTTGAATCAGTATGCCTCGGAAAAACTGGTTGAAGCAGTGGAAAATCAAGGCTTTGAACCGGTAATCTGCACCAGTGACGTGGATGTGAGAATGGCCGTAGAAGGTGTGGATATGATCTACAATCCCGTCATCGACACCCTGGCACTCGTCACCCGGGATGCCGATTTAAAGCCGGTGCTCATGAAAGCAATGGAGCATGGCAAGGAGACCATCATCTTTGGAGCGGAGCCGGGTTTCTCAGTGGCCCTGCGAAATTCCGCCGATTATGTCATAGTTCTGCGAAACGGTCAGTATGTACCGGAATAAAGTGCTGTCCAAAAATTAGACACTGCTAAAGGGAGCTAAATTGAAACCATTTCAGGCCATGACGGGTAGAAGAGAAGACTTTAGACGCCGGGATGAATGGGGAGAACCGGTACCAATCAGCGGCTGGCGGGGCTACATTTCTTCCGGGCTGCCTGTGACCTATTCGGGTCTTATATTATTAGCATGCATACTAGTATTCTTCATCAGCATAATTTTTCCTGCCTTCGTGTATAATTACCTGGCTTTAAATACGGACTATGTAATGCAAAGGCCCTGGACGCTCATAACGCATATGTTCGTGCATGCCGACTTTAACCACCTCTTCTGGAATATGCTCTTTCTCTTCTTCTTCGGAATGGAGCTGGAAAGGCGTGTGGGAGAGAAGAAATTCCTGCAGATCTACATTCTCTCCGGGATAGTGGCAGCACTGGGCCAGATGATGATATCCGGCGGTTCCATGGTGGGAGCTAGCGGAGCTCTCTTCGGCGTGATGGGATGTCTGGCAATAATTGCTCCCGAGATTCGCATACTGCTCTTCTTCGTGATACCGGTGAGCATTCGTGGCGCAGTCGTGCTATTCGCACTAATTGATTTCCTGACGTTAGGTTCGGCAGACAACATCGCTCATATGGCTCATATCGTAGGGCTGTTGGTTGGATTGGCTTACGGGCAAGCCATGATGAGGGCGCCGAAATACTACTAGAGGGTGAAAACAAAAAAAAGTCTAAAAGTTCAATTGCTTTTATTGTAGCAGATGAAGCGCACAGAATCAGCTTGATGCAGGCTATGGCGTAATTATATTAGGCATAACTGTATAATTAACATGATTTCTAAAAATATTCGCCCAGATGAGACAAGATATGTAGCATTCACTGCAATTAGCAAAAATTTTTAATTAATTGTTGTGCATAGTATTGTAGAAAGTTACGGCTATGTAGCTCAGTGCACGATTATATTAAATTAAAATCCTTGGCAATGGACTAATCTGTATTTGGACCAATCTTTTTATACTTCAAGGTACGTATTAAAAAAGGGAATGTAGCAAGAAGGCGATGCAAAAAAATGATGTCGATAGCAAAGGGATCGGTCGGTACAATTGTTGGTGAGACCAATCCATTAGCATTCAAGTTCATTATAAACAAGGAGGTAGGTCGGGGCACCTACATTAAAGCCAAAGCTGACGGGAGGGAATGGGCCCTCGCTCAGGTGGAGGACATCAAACGGTCCAATTCTGCTTACAGCGCAAACCAGCTCAACGATGCCGCCAGAAATTATGATTCGAGAGAGATGATGATAGCCGAAGCCAGGGTTATCGGCGTGACAAGCAACGGCAAGCTGCACCTTCCCACCAGCCCTGCCCGGCCGGGAGATCCGGTTTTTATAGCCGACGAAAAATTAATCAAGGCAACGCTGGGCCTGGCCAAGGGAGACATGTATATCGGCATGTTGCGAGGCTATGATATCCGGGTGGAGCTGGATGCCAATACCCTCGTACAAAAGCATTGCAGCGTGCTGGCCAAAACCGGATCAGGAAAATCCTATACTGCGGCAGTGATTTTGGAAGAGCTTCTAGAAAGAAAAGTGGCTCTGCTCATCATAGATCCTCATGGCGAGTACGCCTCTATGAAGGAGCCCAACAAAGTGGGCGATTTTTCCAAATACAAGGTCAAGCCGCGTGGCTATGATGCAACCATCTACACCCCGGGCGAGATGGCTATGAACCCGAGAGCTGACCGGCCTTTTCGCTTTAACGGAATGAACATGTCTGCCCGTGAGGTGTCGAAGATGATTCCCCACGAGAGCAGCAGCAGTGGCCAGTTAGGATTGCTCTACGAGGCTGTCAGTGCCCTGCGTGCAGAGACGGATGCCTATACCCTGGAAGACATCATAGAGCAGGTAGTGCGAAGCAATTCCAAGACAAAATGGAATTTAGTGGGTCAACTGGAGTCGCTCCTGGAGCTTGGCCTCTTCTCGGGAGCGGAGACGCCCGTTGAAGAGCTCTTGCGACCCGGAAAGGCAGCCGTTATCGACATGACCGGCATCCTCCCCGAACTGCAGGCCATGATCGTATCCCGGCTCTTAACAGATGTTTTTGAGGCCAGAAAGCGCAGGCTGGTCTCACCGGGAATGGTTGTGGTAGAGGAAGCGCATAACTACATTCCGGAACGGGGCAGCGGAAACGCCGCTTCCACCAGCATTGTGCGCACCATTGCCGCGGAAGGCAGAAAATTTGGCTTGGGGCTAATGGTCATCAGCCAGAGGCCGGCTCGTGTGGACAAGAACGTCATCTCTCAGTGCAACACACAGATAATCATGAGGGTCACCAATCCCAACGACCTCAAGGCCCTCTCCAAAGGCCTGGAGGGAATGACAGGCGAGCTGGAGGAGGAGATCAAGAGACTGCCGGCGGGAGTTGCCATGCTGGTGAGCAATGAGATCGAACGGCCCATCACAGTCGATGTCCGGCCCAGGAAATCAAGACACGGGGGAGTGAGCACTCAGATCGTTATCAAGGAGAAAGCCGTATCAGGTGCAGCGCGTGTTTCCCGGAGCGCTGATAAAAAATCAGGCAGTCCTCCGGCGTCTCCTGCGGGTGCTAAGGCAAGCAGGCCCAGGGAGAAGAAAGCAAGCGGTCTCTTGAAAAAGGTCTTTGGGGCAAGAAAGATATGAGCCCGAAATTTGCGATCTGAAAGCGAAAAGTCTTAAGATGTCAGAGTGCATTTCTAATTATGTGGCTATGAAATCAAGGAGATTTGAATTTCTAGTTGCCTCAACTCTGGCGATTCTTGCATTTTTTGCCATTAATGGCTGCGCCATCATAGATGGAGGCTCGGGACTATCCGCCGATCAGCTCATCGATGCCAGCAAAGGCATTTACGTCTTTAATAACGGTATACCGGAAAATCCCCAGGCATCAAGGAAGCAGTGGAGCGAGGAGAGCGGCATCAATTTTACCATGCCAGGCAAGCTATCAGGAAACGCCACCAATCCAGAGGAGGCCCGAAGCTCCGTAAAAACCGGCGATGCACTTTCATTTCAGACAGAAAGTGCTGTGAACTCAAACCAGTCTAAAGCCGCAGCATCGCCAGAGCCGATTGTCTCGCCGGCAACAAAGCCCGCCGTTTCGCCGGTGATACCGCCGATTTCATCACCAGCAGCAAGCGTGGCAGGAAACTGGTCCTTCAGGCTTAGAGACAGCAAGAATCGATTTATGGCCCTTACGCTTTTCCAGTCAGAGAACACAATTCTTGCTACGGGAAACATGAATGACGGCGGTGATACCTTGAAGGTATTAGCTTCCGGCTCAATTTCCGCAGATAAGTTGAGTTTGGATGTTATATCCTCAGGGATAGTAAACCTTTACCGACTCAAGCTCAATCTGAGCGGCGGCTCAGCCAGCGGTGAATATAAGGCATTCTCAACCAAAGGCGATCCATGGACAGGAGTTGTGGAAGGCATGCCGGCTGCAAATTAAGAAAAGGGCAGCTAATGCGACAATATAGCCAAATGGTAAGAATCGGAAAGTGACCGCTATATGAAGCGAATGACAGCTTATGTCTCCGGCTATTGAGAGCCAAGGGAATTATTTAGATGAACTGACAGGGATGTCGCCTGAGATAAAATTTTTAAAAAAAATACCCCGCAGCTTTCTGCGGGTGCGCGTCAACATTAACTGGTCAGTTGGCCGTTTTCATCAATTCTCGATCTTCTTAAGCTCCGATTGCAGATCCTGGCTCAGATCGACGTTGTAGAAATCACCTGTTGTGGGAAGTTCCATGGCAAATCCGGCCGTGATGTCCACCTTGGCCTCGCCCTCTTTAACCTGTATATCGAGGATATGCCCTCCTGCCTTTCTGTCCGCGGTTATGAAGTGAAGGTGATATCCAGGAACATTGAGGCCCTTGGAAAATTCAGGCGCCCAGATGCCCACTACCGTCCCAGTGACATTGGTGAACTCGAAAACCGATTGATTCTTGGTGGCATCGGCCAGGCGCGGATAAGGCTCTTCCTGCTTGGGGACGCTTCTGGTCTTGATGTATGGGAAGGTGCCATCCATTCTCAGGGCAAAAAAAGAATTTTTGGAAGGCAGCTTTTCGTCGAGCTGGCGGGAGAGATCTGTGAAGTTGCTGGCATTTTTAATCGTTATGTTCTGGTCGGCCTGGAAGTAGGTCACTGTGGAAAATGGCGTCGTCGTATTACTCTGCACCGGATAGGCCACGCCGTCCGACTTGACCTGATAGTAATTCCCATCCAGAGCAACCATCTCGCCATCCAGCGAATCGAAGGTGCCTATGCCGAAATCGCCATGGGTCTTAAGATCACCGAAGCTGTAAAAGCCGTCAAAAACGCCCTGCAGCAGGGCATCAATCGTGGATACCTGGAAGAGGACGTCATCATCTGCGCAAACTGCACCGGGGAGCAGAGCTAAAGCCATTATGGAGAGCAATGCTCCAATAATTGTATATTTTCCGTTCATCTAATTCATTCCATAATATTTTTGGCAATGAGTACTCGTTTCAACTATTACTACTATTTGGCTTACTCATGTCGGTAAAGCCACGATTCCATTGCAATTCTTCATCGGATATTTCTAACACGGCTTCCCACAACCATTACGGCAATCGCATTGAACCTGGTTTCCTGCTAAATCGCTCCCCGGTAGTACGCCAGCCTGCGGGCGTGGGGCCGGAACAGCTCTATCAGCTTCTTCTCCTCCTCTGCAACCAGCGGCTGAAACTCCCGACCCACGCGGGCCAGCGCCTCCACCTCCCTGGTGCTTTTGCAGCCCACAATGACTGTGCTGACATCCTGGGAAAGGGCAAAGCGCAGGAGCAGCTCCGCCGTCACTCCATCCTGCGGAGAGATGTAGTGCGAGCCGCCCAGCACCTTCATGCCGATAACAGCCAGGCCGCGTTCTTTTGCAGCAGCCATGACCCGATCCAGAAATCCGCCCAGAACGGCTTCGGCGAGGTTAACCGGCATAAGTACAGCATCCACCGGCCAGTTTTTCACAGCGTGCTCCAGGATCTTCGGGGCATGGTGGCCGGTGACGCCCAAAAAGCGCACCAGTCCTGCATCTTTGGCCTCAACGAAAGCTTGCAGGGCTCCGCCCGGCCCCTCGATATCCTCGATATCCTGGCGGGTTCGCAGATCGTGAATCTGCCATAGGTCCAGGCGATCCAAGCCCATTATCTCCAGGGACTTCGCCAGATCGGCCTTTGCGCCCCGATAGTTCCGCGCGGCGGACTTGCTGGTCTGAAAGATGCCGGAGCGCAACTCATGGTGGCCACGCCAGAAAGAGCCATAATATCCCTGGCTGCCTGCGTAGGCCTGCGCCGAGTCGAAGTAGGTTATGCCATTGGCGGCGGCCTGCTCGATCACTGCCCTGGCTTCCGCCTCGCGCCCGTAAGTACGCAGCATGCCTTCCCCGCCCAGGCCCACCTGGGTGACGGGCGGACCCGACTTTCCAAAGAGCCTCGTAGTAATCGCCATAACAAATCTTCCTGCTGGTTATATATGTCCGGCAAAGTATTAAAAAAGGTAGCTCATTTAGATATTAGCAGGTGACTGTGATTGATACAGAAACCGGGGGAAGGGGATATAGCTCAGGCAGTGACCAAATCCACGCAAATCCCCCAGATCTTTATCTGCTAAGCTTCATTATTTCTTAGAGCTTTTTAATGCTACTGATTTAATATTTTCCCTAATTTTCTTTTCAGCTTCCGGTGGGATCTTTTCCATGTCATGGGCCTCTTTTGCATGTAATTTCACATGCTCCATAACCTCATCCTCTGTTTTTGCCCTAACTTGAAATCCGCATGCTTGGGCAGAGTCTCCACCCAATGCGATGCAGGACATCAATTCATGGTATGCATCTGTAGCCATAGATACTATTATGTCATTTAAAGTTAATAATGATTGCGGATGATAAGTCAAAATTTTTGTAATTCAAAGCACCATGTGGTGATAGGAGCAAGTCCAAATTCTATTTCTTGACCATATCTCATAAAAATTGAAGAATACCCGGACAGCGAGCCGTGTCCATCAGCTTTGATATTAGGCAGTGTGGCGGGCTGTCACTGTCACGCCGTACTCGCTCTCTGCAAGAATCACGCGAGAATAATTACCGTGTACTGGCCGGATGAGGAAAAATGGATAGACCACAAGACGAGGAAATCGAACTGATCCCTGATACATGATCATGCGGGCGAGGGAAATTGCGCAAAGGCTTCATAAAGCATATTGTGGAGATCGACAATAAAGTAATCGTTATCAAGAATGTTTCCGGCATGGATGTGCGATCTTTGCGATGAGTCATACAGGCTCTTCGCTGTTTCATGTGGGTAAATTGAATTCAAGTTTTCCCATCCTAAGA
>CAZWHG010000035.1:0-28565 GCA_964633785.1 uncultured Methanotrichaceae archaeon | reverse complement strand
CCATGATTACGGATATGCGCTTTTAGTTTAAAAAAGTTGCGTTAAAAACTATAAAACAACTTGGTGTCCTATTCTGGAATTATACAGATCAAGAGCATTTTGCTAAACTCATCCGGATGCAATTACCCATGGCGCTATATCGTAGGCAAGGTAACCAAGGATATGAAAGTGGTTCAGCTGCAGTAAACTCAGAAATCGCCTCAGCCATGGAATTTGATACCAATAAGAACAATGAATGCGCAGAGGAAGGGATCTTAGATCTTCTCACTGAGGGTGATGAAACTTTTGAAGATCTGACCGAAATTATTGGCAGGATAAGTAGATCAATAACGACACTAGGAGACAAAGTTGCAGCACGGAGCAAGGAGCATAATGTCAAACATAAGGATAGGAAGATCATGAAGCAATTTGGCGATCGCACAGCTGAAGATCTAGAAAATTTCGCAGATAGATTGGAGATAGATACACCACAGTTTGCCAAATTATTTTCAAATGGCATCGATAAATATACTCGGGCATTCGCTATTTCTGCGGATTTCAAAGATATTACTGAACAAAATCTAAACGATTCCATGACGAACGCCATTCAATTGAGAACCTCTATTGAAACCACAATAAAACCTGTAACTAACCTCAGAGAAGTCATTGCTGCTACTCCGCGTCTCACAACTGCTTTCGTGCAATCCAGAAAACATGCTATTGCCGCCTTAGACATGCTCCTCAGCGAGATGGTGACAGCAATGAATTTGACTTCAGAGATGGAAAATGTTATCAAAGAAACGACCAAACATCTCATGTCGCTCAGTCGCACTAAATAAGGTGATGCAGCTTTTGCCATGGATAAGGAACAGGGCATGAGAGCTGATTCTAGCCTCATGCTGAAAGAGAAAACTGTAGACAACATCAAAAAGGATTTCATCGGTCTTGAAGAACATGCCCAGCAACGCGGCATAATTCTTTGAGCATATTCCACCAAGTCGATCTTATTGCTGAGCTATCTCTCCGCCCCCAGCACCTCCAGAGCCCGATAGACCCGCCCTCTTCTTTCGGCGAGCTTCTCTTCTCCCGCCGCGATCCGCACCAGCCGATCTTTGATCATCCGCTCTGTCTCCGCAGGCGCAGGCCCGCCCGTGTTGGCCCGCAGGGCGACGTTGCTTCGTGGGTCAAGTGCCCGTTCCAGGTCAGCTTCAGAAAAGCCGCGCTCGCTGGCCTTAAAGCCTGCGATTTCCAGGGCGATCTCGTCCAACTCGGCCAGGCTTGGCTTTCGGCCCGAGGCGGCAATGCGGCCCACAATGCTGTGCGCTGTGCGAAATGGCATGCCGGTGGTGCGCACCAGCGAGTCGGCAATCTCCGTGGCTGTGGAAAAGCCCGCGCCGGAACTCGTCTCCAATCGCTCCAGGTTGAATTTAAGCGAGGAGACGCAGCCATCCAGGATACGCACCGTGCTTCTCGCCCAATCCAAGGCCCGCCAGATGTGAGGCGTGACCTCCTGCAGGTCACGGTTGTAGCTCATGGGCAGGCCCTTGCAGATGGAGAGCGCAGCCATGAGGCTTCCCAAAACCGAGCCCGTTTTGCCGCGAGCCAGCTCAGCCGTGTCCGGGTTCTTCTTTTGGGGCATGATGGAGCTGGTAGAGGCGTAGAGGTTGTCCAATTCCAGATATCCGAACTCCGAGGTGGACCAGAGCACCAGCTCCTCTGCCAGGCGGCTGGCATTGACCATCAAGATGGAGAGGTCGGCCAGCACTTCCAGGATAAAATCGCGGGTGGACACGGCGTCCATGCTGTTTTCCACCAGCCCATCAAAGCCCAAAAGGCGACAGGTCCTCTGTCGGTCGATCCTAAAGCCGGTGGAGGCAAAAGCCGCCGCGCCCAGAGGGCTCTGGTTAACCCGCAGGTAGGCATCCTCCAAACGGGAGAGGTCCCGCCCGGCAGCATCGGCATGGGCCAGGAGATGATGAGCGAGCGTCGTAGGCTGGGCGTGCTGGGTGTGAGTAAATCCGGGAATTATGCTATTGGTATGCTTTTCTGCCAGCCGGACCAGCGTGCTGATCAGCGAGAGCAGCTCTTGCATCAGATCCAGCATTTGAGAGCGCAGCGCCAGGCGAATGCAGGTGGCCACCTCATCGTTCCTGGAACGACCGGTGTGCATCCTGCCGCCCTCTGGGCCAACACGCGCCAGGACATAAGCCTCAATGGCCTCATGCACATCCTCACCTGTGCCGAGAAACTGCGAGCCCTCTTCCATGAGATCGTCGAGAGCCGCCATAATTCGGGTGCATACCTCTCCCGAGATCAGTCCCTGCTCCCTGAGCATTACCAGGTGGGCTCTGTCCACCAGCAGATCGGCTTCGAAGATGTGCTCGTCCGCTTCTCGGCTGGAAAGGTAGTCCAAGACATCCCGACTGCTTTCCCCCAGACGTTGATCGCGAAACATATTAAGCTCATTTCAAGTTGTATAATTGGCGTTTACATTCACATATTCATGAGTCAAGTCGCAGCCAAATCCGCGCGCTTCGGCGCTGCCCATGGCCAGGTCAATATTGATGGTAATTGTATCCCCTAACATGATCTCTTTGGCCAGATCCAAAACGCCATCCACTATGCTGCCCTTTTCTACCAGCGAGACACTGATGCCGGTACCATCAGGCCTTCTTCCTTCCAGGCCCAGAGTGATCTTGGTCGGATCCATCTCCGCCCCCGAGTATCCCACGGCGCAGATGATGCGACCCCAGTTGGGATCCGCACCATAGACCGCTGTCTTGACCAGACTGCTGCGAGCTACCGCTTTTGCGGCCAGGCGGGCGTCCTCCACACTGCGCGCGCCGCGGACAACAGTCTCAAAGTACTTGCTGGCGCCCTCGCCATCCCGCGCCATCATGCGGGCCAGCTCCATGCAGACGTACTTCAAGGCTATGCGGAAATCCCCCTCCCGGGCGGGGACTTTTCCCGTAGAAGTGAGAAGAACAGTATCATTAGTGCTGGTATCCCCGTCTACGGTGAGCATATTGAAGCTATCTTGTACGGCATCAGCCAGACAATCGTGCAGCGTCTCTGCAGAAAAATCCGCGTCCGTGTAAAGGAAGCAAAGCATGGTCGCCACATTCGGCTCGATCATTCCCGCTCCCTTGACGATGCCGGCCACTCGTAGCCCCTCATGCTCCACAGCAATCTCTTTTACGCGAGTGTCCGTGGTCATGATGGCCCGCTCTGCTTCAGTGCTCGCTTCGCTCTCGCCGCGCAGCCTCACTTTGGCTTGCTCGAAAAGCTGGGAGATAAGCGGCAGATCCATGTAGCGACCGATGACACCGGTCGAGGCTACGCCAATCTTCTTTTCATCAGTAGCCAGAAAACCAGCCAAGAGTCGAGCCATGGCCCTGGCGTCCTCCAGCCCCCGCGGACCGGTGTAAGCATTGGCACAGCCGCTGTTGGCGATGATACCATCAAGATAGCCTCCGGCCAGATGCTGAGCTGTGACGTCCAGCGGCGCTGCTCTCACCTTGTTGGTGGTGAACATGCCCGCCGCCGCTCCCGAGGCAGCTATCAGTGCCAGGCCGTATTTTCCCGCACGTGCTCCGGCGGCGCGAACACCGGGAACGGCACAGATGCCTCCCTCAATCCGCTGCATGCTGCATCCCCAGACCGGATATTATGTCGCCTCTGGTCACTATTCCCACCAGCCGTCCATTTTCCACCACCGGCAGTCGATTGATGCGATGGCGGGTCATGATGCTCGCCGCCTCCTCCACGGAGTCGTCCGGCCCTACATCATGCAGATTCAGGCTCATGATATTGCCCACTTTCTTCTTGGGAATCTCCTCCAGATTGGCATGCATCTTTTCCCACTTTACCAGATCTCTGAATGGAATCTCGAAGACCTCGAAGGGGCTAGGAAGCCAGAGACCGCCTTCCTCTTCATCCACTGATAAAAGGCGCAATAGGTCCGATTCCGATACCACGCCCACCAGCTTCTCTCCATCCAGGACCGGCATGCCGCTAATCTTATTCTCGCGCAAAAGAAGGGCCGCTTCACTTACAAGAGCTTCCGCCTGGACGGTGATGGGCTTGACGTTCATAACATCTCTGACTTTCATTTTTTTCACCTGATTTTCACAGATCAACTCAGGGCGCCATGCCTGGGAACCAAAGCCCTGTCTTTTCATCAAAGCCGGCCATGAGGTTCATATTCTGAATGGCCTGGCCGGATGCACCCTTCACCAGGTTGTCTATGGCGGATATGACCACCAGTCGATCGCTATCCTTCTCCGGCTCAAAGCTTATGTCGCAGAAGTTGGAACCTCGCACTGAGGACAGCTTGGGAACGCTGTCAGCCATGCGAACGAAGGGAGCATTCCTGTAAAACTCGCGGTAAATCGAAGCTACCTGGTTCTTGTCCTGCAGCGTCTCCTCGGCGCCGGGGCGGGCGAAGACATGGGCCGTGGTGAGGATACCCCGCACTGAAGGTATGACGTGGGGAGTAAAGTTCACTTTTATACCTGGCGAAAGACGGGAGAGCTCCTGCTTGATCTCCGGGACATGACGGTGCGTTGTGAGCTTGTAGGGGATAATATTTTGGGACATATTTGGATAATGGGATGTCTCCGTGGGCTCCATGCCTGCGCCGGAGATACCTGACTTGGAGTCGAATACCACACGCTCCACCAGACCGGCCTGGGCCAGCGGGGCTACGGCCAGGGTTGCTCCTGTGGGATAGCAGCCAGGATTGCCCACCAATTTGGCCCGCGCCACCTCAGGATGAAGCTCCGTCATCCCGAAGACGGCCTCGCGGGGTGCACGGTGCACTGTAGCATAGGTCTTCTCGAAGACATCTGTAGGCAGGCGGTAGTCGGAAGACAGATCGATGACCCTTGTCCCGGCATCAAGAAGCTCGGGCACCCAGTCCATAGCGGTGCCATGGGGAACGGCAGTAAAAACAATGTCGCAGCGCTCTGCAACCTCTTTGCCATTAAGCGCCTCAAAGCTCTGAGAATAGATGCTCTTTAAGTGAGGATGGACCGTTGTAACGCTCTTTCCTGCCAGCTTTCGGGAAGTGACGGCAACTACCTTAACCTCGGGATGATTTGCAAGGAGGCGCAAGAGCTCCCCCCCGGTGTAGCCCGAACCACCGACAATTCCTACATCTATCATAAAATCCTTGACGAAGCTAATGATATAAATTCGCCACGCCCTAGCGGCAAAGGGAGGCGTAAAGCTGGCAAAGCCCAATGGCTGCATCCTCAATTCTCTTTCTTCCTTCCAGAACAGTCAGCCAGCTCTCTGGTATCCAGGATGCTCCGAAGGCTGCGCCGAAAAGGGAGCCGGTGATGGAAGCAATGGAGTCGGTATCGCCCCCGTTGCTGGCAGCCATGACGAGAGCCTCCTTTGGCTCAAACTTGAGGAAGCAGTAGAAGGCAGCGGGAACGGTCTCCATTGCGAGGGGCGAGTTTCGGATCAGGCCCAGAGCGTCCTCAGGCCGCAGGTCCAATAGTGATTCGACCCAGAGAAGCCGCTCTGTAAATTCGGTATCCAGACGGCTGGCCTGGGAGGCGGCATTCCTGAAAATCATCTCCTTGGAAAAGCCGCACACGGACAGGGCTACGCCCACAGCTACGGCTACCGCCGCGGCACGTGCTGCGGCGGAGGTGTGGGTAGGCAGGCTCTGCAAATCGGCATAACTCTTCACAATATTCAGATCGGTGTGATAGAGAAGGCCGATGGGCGCAGCACGCATGGCAGCGCCGCAGGTGGCAATGGCCAGGCCCGACTGCTGCCAGGCCGTTCCTGCGATCATGCTCTCCACGGCGGAACGTGTGGCAAAGCCAACTCCCCGGTTGAGCCGCTCGTCCAGCGTCCAGGCCGCCCCCCAAGCAGTGAGCTTCTCGGCAAACCTGTCCGGCGAGAATCCGGAAGCCTCGATAATCGACTCGGCCAAGAGCAGCGTTTCCTCCGTATCATCGGTAAACTGGCCGGCCAACAGCCCGCTATGAAAGTGGCCCTCAGGCGCAGGCGTCATCTCACGAATCAGGCCGAATTTAGTTTTAATCTCCCGGGCAGTGTATCCCTCGGAGGGCATTCCTAGAGCATCGCCCACGGCTACGCCCAGCAAGCAGCCCCGGAAGCGGTCCAATAAATCCATGTGCAGATGAGCGGCGGCCTGAGACTAATAATCATCGGAATTTTAGGAAATCGGCCAAAGGATTATTGCTGCTTCATCCCCACTAGGACTTCTGTGGACTCTCACAACAACGCTCACCTCAAAGCCTGGGATAAAGACTACGCCATCCGGGGCCGCCTCTGGGGAGGCGCTGTTATGGATCTGCCCGTACTTCCCGAGGCCTCCTCCGTCCTGGAGATGGGATGCGGCGATGGCAAGACGCTCTCGGCGCTGCCCGGAGACTGGAGTGTGGTCGGCCTAGATGTCTCCCCTCAGGCACTGCGCCTGGCCCGTCGCGCTCGGGCTGATGCCAACCTAATCCTGGGCGATGCCGGTTGTTTGCCCATACGGGAGAAGAGCTTTGATGCAGTCTTCACCTTTCATGTCGCCGGACATTTGCTTGCCTCCGGCAGGCACGCCATCGCTCGCGAGGCCGCGCGCGTGCTCCTGCCCAGAGGAAGGCTATTTTTTCGCGATTTCGCTGCGGAAGATATGCGTGCCGGGCAGGGAGAAGAAGTGGAGCCGGGAACATTTAGGAGGGGCAGCGGTATTCTCACTCACTACTTTACAGAAAGCGAAGTTGGGAAGCTTTTCTGCGGCCTGCATCCCGTTTCCCTAGGCACGCATCGCTGGAAGATGCGGGTAAAAGGAGAGGACTATCTGCGCGCCGAGGTGGAGGCGGTCTTCCTCAAGAGCTGATGTCGGGGAACGGGAATTGATCGGGCATGAAGTTGGTGGCATCGGCCTTGTAGAGGTCCAGCTCCAGGATGGTGTACTCTATTTCCTCTCCTACATCCGTTGTCTCAAAGAGCATGGGTGTGTTGTAGCGATAATAGCCGTAGACATTGTCAAACTGCCCCTTTCCGGCATTCCAACCGTTTCCAATGGTGAAGTAAAGTCCGTATTCGCCATCCTCAATGCCGTCTACCTCCAACGCATCCTTGGCGCGCAGGTAGACAGCAAGCTTGGGCTTCACCTTTTTATCGGTAAGCACGGCAACAGTGTCCATGGTCCAGTTATTGTAGATGACCAGCATGCCATAACCGTCCCGGTGCATGTCGCGGATGTAAGTGCCTGTCTCGGGGCGGTCGGCAGACTGGGCCTGCATAATGAAAACGCCAAATAATAGTATAAGAATGCCGAGACACACAGTTTTTTGGCGCATGAAATCCTTCCTTTACTGTGGATATACTTCCTGGTATTTATCTTTTTGATCACGCCATCAGGGAATCAGGGGACAGGGCTACACTGATCGCCCCCGGGCCCCAGCATAAGTCTATCGATTGGCCTATCCGCTACTCTAGCAAGGCAGATGGGTCTATTGAATTGGCATTAGGTCGACTTTCATTTGAACTCTATGGAAAAAGATCGGCCTTAAGACACCGATCCCTGTCTTTGGTGCCCGAACAGCATGAGGATTTACGTCTGTGGCTATGAGGCGCCTCCCCCGCAACTCCAGTACTTAGAAGAAGAACACGGTCTCAGCTAACATACAGGGTCTGGTCCTAGCCTCAGCCAGGTGTCTTTGAGGATCCTAAAAGGTACTTTTACAAATATATTTATATAAACTATATATTTTTAATTATTCCCGATTATGAGTTGAGGATAAAATCACAATTTTTTTGCTGGCCGACCGACAGTGAATGCTTGGGCAAGCTCATCCCTCTTTGCCAAATAGCATTTTGGATCCACACCATGTTTCATTACAAATTGCCCAAGAGTCGACTGAGTTATATGTTTTTGGCGGGCGAGAATTGGCGTCTGGCTTTAAATAAGTGAGAGAGAACAGACCCTAATTTCCAAAGTTCTCTTTGAAACTATAAGTGCTGAAAAATAGGTTGATGCAATGGCATTTATCCAAACATCGCCCCCATGCCCGCCTCTGCTGCCTCAGCCTCGTCCCGGAAAGCCTTGAGCAGCACCTCGGCTTCCTCGCCCTTCAGCTCCTTGGCCGCAGTGTCGGCGAGCAGCTTCCCGGCTTCCTGGGCCAGCTCGTCTTTGGCTTTGATGTAGAGGCACATGCCCTCCTTTTCCAGCCCCATGGCCTTGCACTCGCGCACGGTAGGCCCCAGCCGCTTCCAGAATTCCTCATCCAGCACCTTGTTCATGTCTTTGCTGCTCTCCATCGCATAAGTATAAACCAATTCCATCGAAATAGCCTCCTAAAGATCTTTCATCGCTTTCCTGAGCATCTCTGTGCACTGGTCCATAAGCGCCGCTGCCTGACTGACGTCATGAGACGCCTTCTCGCTCACCGCTGCAATCTGCGCCGCCCTCTCTCGAAAAGAGGCGCTGTGGGTCTCGTTGTGCTCTATCCAGTGGTGCAGGAGGTGCTCCGCCTCGTGCTTGGTCAATTCGTGCACTTTTAAATCATGGTTATGCATCATAAATGACCCCTAATAATGTCTTCTGACCATGTAATCAGCCAGCTCCAGAAGGGTTCCTTTTGCCTTTGAGTCGGGCAGTACTTGCAAGGCTTTCTTGCCTCGAGCCACCATCTCCTCCGCCCGGGACCTGGCGTACTCGATGCAGCCGCTCTTCTCCAGAAGGGAGATTGCCTCTTGAATCTGCTCAGGCGTAGCATCCTTCTTTCCGAATACCGGCACAGGAATATTGTTGGCAAAGGCGTGAATCATAATCAACGTCTTCTTGGCTTCAATCAGATCTCCGCCCTGCCGCTTTCCTGAGACCTTCTCGGGTGTGATGAGATCTATCACGTCATCTTGCAGTTGAAAGCCCATGCCGGTCAGCCTACCGAATTCGTCGAGCGCGGCCACCGCGTTAGGGGCGGCCCCAGATAGAAGTGCCCCCATGCCGGCCGAGGCGCCGTAGAGAACTCCGGTCTTCTTCTCAATCATCTCCAAGTACTGCGCTTCTGAGACGCGCTCTTTCCCCTCAAACTCCATATCCAGCCACTGACCTTCACAAATGGCAGTGCAGGTACGAGAGAGCATATTCATGGCACCCAAAATGAGATCAGAGCGGGCTTTCGTCATGCCCAGCACCTGAAAGGCCTTGGAATAAAGGGTATCGCCTGCCAGTATGGCCCCCGACAGACCCCAGATCTTATGGACGGCAGGACGCCCACGTCTAACATTGGCATTGTCCATGATGTCGTCGTGAATGAGAGTGAAGTTATGAATCAGTTCAATAGATACGGCTGCCGCGACTATTGCGGCCGCGTCGCCGCCCGCGGCCTCACCTGCCAGCAGCAACATGGATGGACGCAGCCTCTTTCCTCCCGCATCCACCAGATGCCTTCCGGCTTCGTAGAGAGGACGCGGATGCACTATCGGCAAGAGCTCCTCGATGGCCCCCGTCACCAGGTCTGCTCGCATCTGCAGCTCCCGGTCCAGCTCCCTCGCAATCGTCTTCGTCATTCTCGCACTACCCCCTGGTCTGCCTAATCGATTACAAGCTCCTGGCCGTTTCTCACCAGATGGAAATTGGATCCCAGCGAGTATCCCGTCTCCTCTGCCATCATGAGATAACTGCTGTGGCTGACCAGATTTCCGTGGCTTGGTATGACATGCTCCGGCTGTATCATGCGCAGAAGCTCCCAGTGATCTTCCCGACAGGCATGACCGGAGACATGCACGTTATCGTAAATCCTGCCGCCGCGCATCTTGAGCTTGGTGACAACCGTGTGCCGGTTGGACTCATTGAGCGGCTGAGGTATAATGCCTGCGGAGAAGATGACCTTGTCCCCGGACTCCACATTATAGTCGGTCTCGCCATTGGCCACCCGGCTCAAGATGGCCCCCGGCTCACCCTGGTGTCCGGTCATGATGGGCAGATACTTGTCTTTGCCCTCGGTCATGATCCGCTTCAGAGCTTTATCTACAGACTTGCGCCTGCCAAAAACGGTCACATCTCCCTGACCGGCATAGCCCGTTCTCACCGCCGTGCCCCAATATTTCTCCATGGAGCGGCCCAGAAGCACGGGCTTGCGTCCCATCTTGTGAGCGGCCTCGATTATGGCCCGGATACGGGCAATGTGTGAGGAGAATGTAGTGACCATGACACCGGATTTCGACTCCTCTGTCCCAAGGAGTACATCCCAAACCAGGTCCTTGGCGATCTTCTCGGAGGGCGTCTTCCCGGAGATGGAGGCATTGGTGGTCTCGGTGATGAGTGCCAGCACGCCTTGCTTTCCTAAGGCCCTTAGCCGAGCGAAGTCTGGCGGCTCGCCTAAAGTCGGAGACCGGTCGATCTTAAAATCATTGGCGTAGATTATGATGCCCTTCGGTGTATGGATGGCCGCGAAGACGCAGTCCACAATGCTATGCTGCACACGGATGAACTCCAGCTCGATGTCCTGCGTCACTGGAAATCGTTCTCCCGCTTTCATTACATGAAGGGGATTTTTCACCCCGAAAATCTTTTCAGACTTTATCTCCTGATTGATAAGGTCCGCTGTGAACGGCGAGGCAATGATGGGTGCATGATACTTGTGGGCCAGCTTGGAGATGGCTCCAATATGATCCAGGTGACCATGTGTGCAGGCGATAGCCCTTACCGTTCCGTCCACGTTTTCCATGATGCTGTCATCGGGAATGGCCCCCATGTTGATCAGATCGGCTGCATGCAGCGATTCCACATCTGTGTCCTCGTGAATCTGCACCCGATCCAGCCGGATTCCCATATCCATCACCACGATATCTTTTCCGATCCTTATCGCCGTCATATTGCGGCCAATTTCATTGTAGCCGCCCACAGCGATTATAGAAATATCCTTCATTTTGCCAACTCTCTATAAACAGAAAATGCTCTCAAATCGAAACCCCGCGCCTGCAGCCACTCCCTGGTCCTTCCTAGAACCACTAGAGGAACTTTCGCAAGCTGCGTTACTTCTTTACATCCGGTGAGAAACATTGTGATCCTCAGCGCACGGATATAAGCATTCATAACCCTAACTACCGCTTTTTTGTCTTTTGTGGCCGGCCTTAACAATGGTAGGGCAGCTCCCGCCAGACTGGCGCCCAGAGCCAGGCTCTTGGCAGCATCCAGTCCGCTTCGCACCCCTCCCGAGGAGATGACAAAGGCTCCAGCCGCTTTGCACTCGACGATGCTAACGGGTGTTGGAATTCCCCAATTTTCAAATAGCCTTCCCATCAGCTCCAGCTCATCGTCCCCGACCTCCGCCGCACGGAATGACTCAACGCTGGCCCAGGAGAGGCCCCCAACACCCGAGACGTCAATCATCTTCACTCCTGCACCGACCAGATCCAAAGCTACTTCCCGGGATATACCGGCGCCGGTCTCCTTGACCATGATGGGCACCGATCCTCCGGCCGCTGATTTCAGGATCTCCAGCACTCCGCCGGCATCTTTGTCTCCTTCCGGCTGAATGCTCTCCTGCAAGAAGTTCAGATGAACGGCAATGGCATCGGCATCTATCATCTCAGCCAGTCGCTCCAAGATCTCCGGTCCGCCTCGTTTCAGTTGCACGGCTCCAATGTTGCCGATGATAGGAATGTCGGGGGCAGCATCCCGGACCGCAGAGAAAGTGTCCTCCAGCCTTCTGTCTTCTAATGCCGCTCTTTGTGAGCCCACCCCCAAAGCAATGCCAAGCTCTGAAGCCGCCTGCCCCAGGCGAACATTGATCTGTTTAACCTCTGGATGGCCCCCTGTCATAGCACTGATCATAAAAGGTGCATTCAGTTTTTTCCCGAGAAATGCACAGGAGATATCGATATCCGCCTCGTCGATCTCCGGCAGTGCCTTATGCAGTAGCACCAGATCTTGGAAGGGCCACTTTTTCGCATCAACCGGCTTTTCCATACAGATTCTGATGTGGTCGAGCTTTCGGCTGGATGTGGTCATTTTTCCCTCTCGATCCTAGTTCCCACACATTCGCCTTTTAGGGCACGGGCAATATTTCCTTCAATGCCTGCATTAAATATCATGGAGTCTATTCCCAAATCGGCCAGATCCAAGAGTTCCAGCAGCTTTCCTCTCATGCCGCCGGTAACGTCTACACATTCGCTGCCTCCAATGACGCACTCTACCCGCGAAAGCTCTTTTCTTGTAATCCTGGAGAGAGGCCTACCGGAAAAGAGAACCCCATCAACATTGCTTCCTATGGCAACCACATCTGCTTGCAGAGACTTGGCCATGTAAGAGACCAATTGATCTCCCGATACTATTGCGGCCTTTCCGGTGGCGTCCATTGCCACGTCACCATGTAGCACCGGCATGATGCCGTTCTTTAGCATCTCTTTTATGGGTTCCATAAAAAAGCTGTCTATTCTACCGCTCCGAAGGTAAAGGCAGGAGAGGGGATGAACCGGCAGGCAATCGACACCTGCAAGGCTCAGTGCCTCCACAAACTTTTCACAGAGCATAGCAACACAACTATGAGTTACTCTTAATCCCCGCCGATTGAATTCATGGGGCAGACCATATTTTTTTGCAGGAATGTGTCCAAAAGAACCGGCTCCGTGCACGAGCACGACATCATCCGGATGGATTGCGATCTCTTTTGCTACGCGCGTGATTTCCTCATGTCGCGGCGCGAACTCACGGCTCTTATCGGTCAAAATGCTTCCCCCGATCTTCAGAACTCGGGTCACAAGCCTTCCTCCAATCGCACACCCTCACAGCCCGTCAGAACCTCAAGAGGGACTCCTCTCGCCTGTCTTAAAGCCACCATCAGTGCATCTACACCAGCAGCCCCAGGCAGGGCAATCATGCAGCCCCCGCCTCCGGCTCCGGTAAGCTTGGCCCCGAGCGCCCCACCAGCGCCAGTCGCCGCATAAACCAGTTCTTCCAGCTCTCGGGAACTGACGCCTAAAGAGGCTAGCAGGCCGTGGTTGATATTCATCAGCTGGCCCAGCTCTGCTGTATTTTGCTCTCTGATGATGGGTACGGCCTTCTCCGATAGGGCCCCAATGGCTTGAAATATGGGATCGACCAAGTCAAAGTAGCGTTTTTTCAGGTCTTGCACCTTCTGAACCTCTGACTTTGTATCGTGAGGTATTTTTGTATATCCTACTACCATTTTCAGCGGAGGAAGATCAAGTGGCCGGATATCGTGGGAAATTTGCAGATAGCCCCCATAGGTTGCCAATGCGGTGTCCATGGGGCTACCCAATCCATCTTGAACCTTCTTTTCCAGTCGATAGGAGATTTGTGCGATCTCCTTTCGAGATAGGCATTGGCCCTGGTGCCGGCTTACGGCAGCCACTGTGGCCACCACGATGCAAGCCGATGACCCTAAACCTGCTGCCATCGGCAGGCTCGAATCAATGCAAATCTGAATATTTTTAACATCGAATTCTCTTAGCACGGCGGAGATATATCTGGTAGCATGTGCAGCCTGGGCGGACATAAGCCGACCGGTTGTCAGATCGAAGGAAAATCCCTGTAAAGTAATATCCTCCGTTTTTATCAGCACGCTGCCGGGCAGATCTTGCACGTGAACTCTTGCTCGCAGATCTATGGCACCACCAAGAGCCGTAGCTCCGGAAACGACGGCATGCTCTCCGAAAAGGATTATCTTGCCGGGAGCTGAAGCCGTAGTCAATAAAGGGCCTCCTCAGGAAAAGGCAACTGCTGCGTACCCAACTACCTGGCTATAGTCGCCGCTCACGTCTCCGCTGGTGGCATAAGCAAGCAGCTGACCTTTTTTAGCGCCCAGGATAGAGGTGGCCGTAATAGTTGCTGCTATCGGTCCATAGCCGCACGCTGTGGCATCGTAGCGAGATACTCTTTCATAAAGCTGTGGAACATCCATATTTAAAATGGCTTCCAGTAGCTTTGCATCCACCTTCCGAGCAGTCTCTTGGGGCTCATAATGGGTGAAGTCACTGCTGGCAATAACTAGGCAGCTGCGGTTAAGTTTCAGTGCAGCCCGCGAGAGCGCCTGTCCCACCTCTAATGCGGTTTCTTCATCCTGCAATCTCATCGAGATAGGAAGTATTTTGAATCCTTGAAATCGTCTTTGAAGAAAAGGAATTTGAACCTCAATAGAGTGCTCGCGGCGGTGAGCCGTCTCATCATGATCGATAATGCTGTCGGCGAGCAAATCTGCCAGCTCCAGATCAGGCTCGGCGACTCCAAGGGGCGTTCTCCACGAGTCACGAGAGAAGGCTACAGGAGAGCCGAGGCCGTGATGATTGGGCCCTATGATCACATAGGTTTCCACTTTAGGCAGGCGAGAATATACTGCGGCTGCAACATGCCCCGAATACATATATCCTGCATGGGGTACCACGGCGCCCAGACATGAAATCTCTTTTTCAGGATGCAGCATGCCGTCCAGCTGATGCCCTAGCTCCGCTCCGCTCCCCGGATAGAACTGACCTGCAACAGCCGGAAACCGCATGGATCAAAACTCCATCTCAAAGTCCGATATAGTATATTTGAATCGATCTTCTTCGCCTCGCTCGCGCAGCACCTGACGGGCCAAGAGCCAGTAGATAAGCGTTAGAGCTTTCCTGCCTTTGTTGTTGGTGGGTATGACCAGGTCAACATTGGAGGTCATGTTGTTTGTATCGCAAAGAGCGATTACAGGTATGCCTATATCCACAGCTTCGTTGACCGCCTGGGCATCGCCGCTGGGGTCTGTAGTTATGAGCACATCGGGCTCGATGAAGCCCCGGAAGGCCGGATTGGTCAGGGTATTGGGTACAAATCGACCTACGTTGGCATTGGCGCCTATGGCCTTGGCGAACATAGTGGCCGGCCTCTGGCCATACTGGCGCGCAGATACAACCAGTATATTTGCAGGATCGTATTTTGCCAAGAACTTGGCTGCCAACCGGATGCGTTTGTCCGTGGACTGGACATCCAGCACGTAAAGCCCGTCGGTTCTCACCCTGTAAATATAGGGCATCATGTTATTCGTCTTCTGCTGAGTACCAATATGCACGCCGGCGGCAAGGTACTCGTCGATTGGTATGAGAGTCTCATATTCTCCCGCTACCGTTATCACCTCATCTTCTACCAACTAATTCACCTACCTAATCGATCGCGTTTTACTGTGATGGGAATTACGCCCAGTTTCATCTCTTCAAGCGCTATTTCGAGAGGGTCGGTATTACTGGTATCGATCAACACTGGAGCGCCCATGAAAACTTGCAAAGCCCGTGCTCCTACGATGCGCGCACGTTCATATCTTGTATATTTCTCGCCCTTCAAATAGCCACCTCAAAAGGAAGAGTATGATGGGGTTGCTGAGATTCGAACTCAGGTCACAGCGTCCCGAACGCTGTAGGATGGACCAGGCTACCCTACAACCCCTTCTACTGGTACCGCCTAAGCGTGTTCACAATCTCCACATGAGAGAGAAGCATGCGCCTGCAGCAGTATTTGTCTATTCCCAGATCATCCAAGACTTTGCCGGGAGGCTCGGTCTTGATGCGCTCCCGGTATTCCTCCCAGACATGGGAGATCACTTTGCCACAGGAATAGCACCTGACTGGAATCAAGCAGTTTCACCTGTAAGACTTTTGGTACTTAGACCTGGCACCGAGTCCGCCGAACTTTTTCCTCTCTTTGTGCCGATGATCGCTGACAAGGAGATTTCGATCATACTCGGAGAAAGCTTCTTTCAATCCGGTATCGCCGGTCCACTCCACAATACCCTTGGCGATTGCCGTCCTAACGGCATCTGTTTGGCCCATGGTACCGCCGCCGGCAACAACGACATCGATATTCATTGATTTTATCAGATCTCCTGCGATCTGAACGGGTTCTAGAATCTTGAGTCTGGCAAGGCGGGGCTCATAAATGTCTAAGAGCACCTTGTTGATGCGCACAACGCCCTTTCCATCTTTTAAAGTGGCCCTTGCAGTTGCCGTCTTCTTCTTACCCGAGGTATTAATTATCTTCATAGCAAGCCCTTCAGAAATTTGCGCCGAGTCTTCGGCTCAAGGCCCCAAGCTCGATATATTTGTTATTGCTCTCGGTCCTCATCTTGGCAGCAGTTGGTTGCTCTAACGGCATCCCCTTCAGTTCTCTGGGTATACCGACAAATATCCGCAGCCGGGAGAATGCATCTCTTCCCCTTCTCATCTTGTAGGGAAGCATGCCACGTACAGTCCTCTTGAGTATCATTTCCGGTCGGCGGGGGAAGTAGGGACCTCTTTCCTTATGGCCGCGGTCTCTTGTCTGCCCATACTCAGCAAAAATGGAATCTTTTCCACCAGTAACCAGTGCCTTCTCGGCGTTGACGATCTTGATTTCTTCGCCTGCCAGGAGACTCTTAGCGGTTACGCTCGCTAGGCGCCCCAAGACCAATCCAGTTGCATCTACTACGATCATTGCTTCACCTCAAAATCTTTATGCCCGATCCCTTGGGATGCTCAACCATCAGCTTTTCAATAGTCAGACATTTCCCGCCTGCAGCCTGGATCTTGGACAATGCCTGGCTGCTAAAATTGAATGCTGCCACGGTAACGCTGTGTTCCAGATCGCCGGAAGCCAGCACTTTTCCGGCCACGAGTACGGTATCGTTGGACTGGGTATGCCTATTGATCTTGCTGAGGTTTACAGCAGCGTAGTTGCGACTGGGCTTCTCGAGCCTCCGGGCAATATCGCGCCAGAGAGGTGCGCCAGTTTCGCGAGAGGCCGCCTTAAGTTCACCGATAAGACGGACTATCCTTGGATTTGTCTTTTCAAATGCCATTATTTATCCTCCGCACGGCCCCAATCGGGCCGACTCACGCGCAAACGCGCGCGTTCGAACCAGTCGGTTCATGCGCCCAGGGCATGGATATCCCTGTGCGGAATATAGAGATCGACAGTGCGCCAGTATTTAAGGGTTTTCCAAAGCCAGGTCGAAGGCGGCATAAGAATTTTCGTATGGATGCAAGCTCTAAGGTAGATAGATCAGTTGCTGATCAAAAATACTAACCAAAAGTAAGATATCAAAGTACTATAAGAAAAATGCATAGAAGTGTAATGACAGACGTCCTCCTTCCCGCCTGCATAGCTTTTGGCTTTGCTCTGGGAATCATAAGCGGCCTTACACCGGGCCTGCATCTGAACAACTTTGCTGCGCTGCTCTTAGCCATCTCTCCGCAGCTTTTGGCCATGGGTTTCTCGCCCTTTCAAATGGCCTGCATCATTCTTTCCGCCAGCATCTCTCAGACGTTCTTTGACTCTATTCCTGCCATATTCCTGGGAGCGCCGGACTCTGAGACCGCTTTAACCGTTCTGCCCGGCCAGAGGCTCATGCTGGAGGGGCGAGGCATCGAGGCGGTGCGGCTCTCGTCCCTGGGAAGTGCGGATTCCGTGCTATTTGCTATTCTCTTGATCATGCCACTCTCCTGGATCGTATCAAGCTACTACGATTATCTCACAAAATATGTGGGCATTCTGCTTTTGGCCATCGCCCTCATGATGATCAAGTCGGAGAGAGGCCCATGGATCGAAGGGCAAGGCTCCTGGGTGCATTACAAGTACAAGGCCCTTGCAGGCTTGCTTTTCCTTACCTGCGGCCTTCTCGGCATCTTCGCCTTTGATCATGAAAATCTCGCGATCTCTCCTTTTGGTCTGGAGCCGCAGGTGCTCCTGCCTCTTCTCTCCGGCATCTTCGGCGCCTCCTCTCTCCTGCTCAGCCTTTCCACAGAGATGGAGATTCCAGAGCAGAAAGAGAGCGAGATCAAGCTATCATCCGGTGCCCTCGCAAAAGCACTCTTATCCGGCGGCCTGGGAGGATCGGTGGTGGCCTGGATTCCCGGCGTCTCGCCTTCCGTAGCTGCGATCACAACGCGCCTGGGTGCGCCCTCATGCCCAGAGGAGTTCCTGGTCTCTATTGCCGGGGTGAACACCGCCAACGCTCTCTTTTCGCTGGTGGCGCTCTACGTTATCGACAAACCCAGGAGCGGCGCTGCCGCTGCTATCCAGGAGCTAATGGCTCTCGACCTGAGTATACTGGCCCAGATGATAATAATTGTAGTAATAGTGGCGGCTGCATCATACCTGGCCTGTATCGGCGCGGCGCGCCTGGCCGGGCGGGCCATCTGCCGGCTAAACTACCGGCTGCTCTGTCTGGGGGTACTGGTCTTTTTGGTTGCCATGACCTATGCCTTCACCGGGCTCTTCGGAATGTTCATCTTTTTCCTGTCCACGGTGGCGGGACTGATTGCGCCGGTGGCGGGAATCCACAGGACGCATGCCATGGGAGTGCTGATGCTGCCGCTGATTTTGAGGTACATTTAATAATACAAGTAGGATATTAAATAGTTCAAATATTGATAATTATACACACAATTTATTTAATTCTTTAGAGAACCTTTATAATCTACAAAGCGAAAAATGCTCTTCTAAGTGAGGTTAATTGGAAGAAATGCAATTTGATGAAGATCGCCTTGGGGATCTGGTTAGGCAACTTGTTCCAGGGATATTGATTCAGCTGCTTATAAACGGAAAGATAGATAATGAGAAAATGTCAGACTCAAATTATCTTTGGTCAAAAGTAATAAATGAAAGAAAGGATATATCTAGTGATATTTTCTATATTGTTGATTTTCATGATGACTTTCTAGAAGTTGCTAGGCATTCTATGGATAACGGTAAGAAAGAAGTGGCAATTGTGTTAATAGCAACAACTATAGAGCATGTATTGAACATGAATTATCGACAGATCATGCGAGTTAGCGGATTTTTGGATCAAGATAGTACTAAAGTTATAAAAAATAACAATTTTGAAGATAAAACAAGTTGGCTAATGTCGTTGATATTTAAAAAGGATTTAGAACCAGAACTAAGGAAAAATATAAAGATAATAATCGATATACGAAATGCTATTGTTCATTACAAAGCCATGCCATTTACGTTAAAGGATGAATATCTAGCAGACAGCCATCGTATCATAAAAAACCAGATTGATAATTTAGATTTTGACATCTTATCGATACCAGAAAAACTTGATGAGGTACTGAATGCCCAGTTCATCGAATTAAATCCTGAATTTCAATCAATCGATAATATGATGAAAGTAATGTTTAGTAAGATTAAATCGCCCGTTGGAACTTGCTTGGAGCACGATATTGGTCAATGAATTTAGATCTCTTTATAATAGATAGACGAAAATGATATGATCGCATAAAATTATATATAAGGGATTTTATGAACGAGCAGATACGAGTTGCACGCGAGAAAGCGCTGGAGATTTTGCAGAAGAACGGGATCAAACGCGCCGCCTTCTTTGGTTCCATCGTGAGAGGAGAGATGACCGATGAAAGCGACATAGACATCCTTGTCGAGTTTGAAGGCCGAAAGAGCCTCCTCGACCTCGCCGGTTTGAAGCTCGATCTGGAGGATGCCCTGGAAAGGAGAGTAGATCTTCTCACTTACAGGTCGTTGCATCCCATGCTCAAAGACAGGATTCTCGCGGAGCAGGTCCAGATATTATGAAGAAAGATGCGAAGGTCTTCCTACATCACATCCTGGAGAGCATCAGCCTCATTGAAAGCTACTCAAACGGAAAGACTATGGAGGACTTTGTAACCTCAACATCTCTGCAAGATATGATTATCCGCAGGATCGAAATAATCGGTGAGGCGGTGAAGAATCTTCCTGATGATTTGAGAATTGCGCATCCTGAGATCCCGTGGAGAAAGATGGCAGGAATGAGAGATATCCTGATCCATCAATACTTTGGTGTTGATCTAGAATCTACCTGGGATGTGGTTAGTGTTGAGCTGCCGGAGCTGAAGGGAAAAATTGCAGAGATACAAAATGACTGGGCTAAATAGAAATAGGCATTTTCCCTTATCCGTTTGGCGTTTCTCATTCTTTCGGCTCAGATTTCATCCCCCACCCAGAAGCCCCAGTACCCGCGCCCTCATCTCCAGAAATTGCGGACTCATCCTGTCTCTGGGCCTCAACAGTTTCACCTCCAATATTTCCTGAATCCTTCCCGGCTTGGCGCTCAGGATTACCAGCCGGTCTGCCAGAAATATGGCTTCCTCCACGCTGTGAGTCACAAACACGATGGCCTTGGCGGTCGTTTCCTGGATGCGAATGATATCCTCTTGAATCTGCTTTCTCGTCTGGGGGTCAAGAGCGGAAAACGGCTCGTCCATGAGCAGCAAAGAGGGCTCCAGAACCAGGGCTCTGGCCACCGCCGCTCTCTGGCGCATGCCTCCGGAAAGCTCGTAAGGACGGCTATGCGCGCTGTCCTGCAGGCTCACCAGCCCCAGGTACTTCATGGCCTTCTCATACCTTTCCTTGCCGGACATTTCCTGCATTTCCAGTCCCAGGGAGACATTATCGAGCACACTGCGCCAGGGAAGCAAAGCGTGTTCCTGAAAGATCATTCCCATTCTTGCGCCCGGCCTGGTTACGGGCTCTCCATCCAGCAGCACCTGCCCGGAAGTGGGTTGTTCCAGTCCTGCAATTATCCTGAGCAGAGTGGTCTTTCCGCATCCGGAAGGCCCCAGGATACCCACCGCCTCCTGATCATTTATTTGCAGGGAAATATCTTGCAGGACCACAACAGGCTTGCCGTTTTCCTGATCGAATTGCTTTGTTATCCCCTTCATCACCAGCTTCATCGGTCGTATGCCCTCCAGGAGAACCATCTTCTTTCCACGGCTATGAAGAAGCGGTCAATCAGTATGCCAAGAACCCCAATGGCTATCATGCCCGCCACTACCACCTGGATCTGCCCCCAGCCGTAGGCATACATGATCAGGTACCCCAGGCCGGAGCTGGTGCCGGGCAGCATTTCCGCTGCCACCACGCACATCCAGGCAATGCCGAAGCCCACCCGCATTCCCGTCCATATCTCTGGAGCGCTGCCGGGCAAGATGACCTTGGAGATAAGATGAGCCTCCCCCGCGCCCATCATAGAGACCGCCTCCTGCCAGGATTTCTTCACGCCCCGCACTCCCTGCACTGTGCTGAGCAGGATTGGAAAGAACGCCCCCAGAGCGATTATGAAAACCATGGATGCCAGCCCAATCTTGAGCCAGGCCATGGCCAGAGGTATCCAGGCCAGCGGCGGCACAGGCCGCAAAGCCGAGATCAGCCCATCCGAGACGTCTTTAAACACATCCCAGCGTCCCATGGCCACGCCTAAAGGCACCGCCAGAAAAGCAGCAATGAGAAATCCCAGTGTCACTCTGACCAGACTCAATCGAGCATTTTCCAGGAGAGAGCCACTGCCCAGTATGTCTGCAGTCGGCTTAAGAAGGACGGAGAGGACCGCGCCAAGAGTGGGAAGCACGAAAGGATTATTGACATACAGAGCCAAAGCTTGCCAGATCAGGATCACGGCAAAGGGAAGCAGCAGCTTTCGAATTATCTTCAAGTTCCTGATGCCCTCACGCCCCGCAGGCCAGATGCTCTCAAGGCATCCTGAAAAATCACGTCTGTAATGGTCCCTGGATCCGGATCGCCTATCCTCAGCGGCCTGCCATTGGCAAAAGAGGCTTTAGCCAGAGAAACGAAACCTTTCCAATCCTCTGCTCCTGGTGCAGTTGCCAAGACCAGGCCGGAGCCTAGATTTTGCACAGGCTGAATAATTCTGGCTTCACAGCCCAGGCTGATTGATCCGATAGCCGGAGTTATGCCCACTATAGCCATATCCAGGTTGTCTTGCTCCATCAATGTCATAAGATTCTGCCCGGTAGGCGCGGATATAAGCTCCACGTCGGCCGCTCTTTGGCCGTTGATCATCAGCTCCAGATATCGAGGCCGCTTGAGACCCTCATCCGACCTAAGCGCAATCCCGTATCTTTGCTGAAAATACGGCCAGTTCTTGATAGCGGCAAAGAGCGGTGCCTGGTGATCGATCATAAGATATCCGATTCGGATGAGATTCTTCCCCGACCTAGTACGGGAAGGATGAGATGATGCATTACCTTGCGATGCGATCCAGTCAACCGCCCTATGGTAAGGCCCTGGATCCATGAATTCCGCTAATTGATTCTTGGATCCATTATGCCGAGCACTATCTATGGTGTTAAGAAGATCCCCCATCCGATCGACAAGGATTTGTCCGGAAGCATTCCATTTTCCATTTACCTCTGAAGAGAACACAAATGTGGAAAGAGATCGATTAAACAGGCTAATTGGAGAAATGATCTGGCTGCCCAGTAAATAATCCCCGTCTCCCATAAGCCAATCGGCGGTGATTTCCGGCAAAGCTTGAGGATGCTGCTCTGCAAAATCGTCTCCTGAGAGGAGAATGACGCTCACGGCCATGGCCAGATCTGGATAATTCTGCAAGATATCGTTGCTCGCGACCAGAACGCAGCAAGGATGATTGTCCCATGCCCCTTCTGGCGGAAAGTCTCGAGATAATGCAGCAACCTTTCCTATGCCGCTCTTCTCGGCCAGAGCCAGGTAAGGTTGCCAGGCCACGTAGCCGTCTATCTGTCCGGTAGTCAGCAAAACGGGAAGAATGCTTTGTCCTTTGCAGAAGAGCAACTCAACCTCTGGTATTCCTTTATCAGTCTTATTCATCTTTTCGGAAAATTCGTCCCATGCCGATGATGGGCAGGGAGAAAAGATAGAGATCAAGAGAACATAAAATAGGAGAAAACGCACTGCTACTGATGTAACGCACATCAATTTCTGTATACTATATAGGTGTTATATATTTACTGCGGTTTTCCGGCGAAGTTAATTCAGCCCTTTCCTGAGAGAGAAGATACGCAGATAAGGTCATCAAAGAAAAATTTAGTTCTCCAGGGTTTATGATCAACCCTGAATCATTTTCTACCCATTAAGTAATCAGTATCTTCTGGGTGGTCTGGCAGGCTTATGCTTTTGGTAGCAATCGCTGCAGTAGACTGGCCTGGAGCCATCGGGCTTGAAGGGAACTTGACATGTCTTTCCGCACTCAGCGCAGGTGGCATCGTGCATCTCTCTTGGGCCGCTGCTAAAGCCGCCCCTGTTGCCGCTTCCATATCTTTCCATGTTAATTCACTTACCTTTGGCATCGATTCCATGAATCGACCCTTACTGCAAAGCATCCCATCAAACTCGATTGATTAGACGATATGCAGCCTTTGCTGGAAGGATGATTATTTGATATACCTTTCGGTCTGTCTTCTCGATTTCGATTTCAGGCGACGTGAAAGTGCAAAAGAAGCATAACGGAATTGATATAGCATCTTGTAGAGATATCTACTTGTATTTCTCTATTGGAAAGACAGACAATGATGAATTCAATTGACGGAAAATCAACATTAATGACTCTTGAGATCCTCTGTTTGCTGCTCCTTGCGATGACGGGAGACTGCATGGCCAGCGCTGATAGGAGGGCGGATGTCAACGCCACCAGGCCGGCACTGGTGTTCCCTGAGTCACCGGTTGTCGTGAATGACGATAGCCTGGACGAGGCGCTCAAGATCTACTCGCCTTTTGTTTTGGACTGCTGGGAGATAGGCTGCACTCCCTGCAAGCTTATCGAGCCAAAGATAGACCAAATGGCAAAGGATTTCAGGGGCCGGATCGTATTCGGCAAGCTATGCATCGATCGAAACCCTATTACTATGAGCAAGTACGGGGTATCAAGAACTCCAACCTTGCTTGTCTTCGAAAACGGCTCTCTGGTGTTTAAGCAGGTAGGCAATTATCCCCAAGATGAATTGAAACGCATAATTCCGACTGTACTGCGTATGCGGTGAGGGAGTTATCCTTTATACTCCCCGCTCACCAGCTCGCGAATGCGCTGTGCGATCTTCGGCCCCACCAGTTCTACCTCCTGCAACTGCTCAGAAGAGGAGGTCATGATTTTCTCAACAGACCCGAAGTGCTTGAGCAGATTCTTAGCTACCGTGGGCCCAACACTGGAGATGGCCGATACCAGGTACTCTTGTTGCTCTTTAAGCGTCCTGGCAGTCTTGTGGCCATGCACCTTGGGCGGACGACCCTCCCGCATCTCTCTACGAGCCAGCATAGCAATAACAGCGGCCGTTTCATCCCGGTCTTCCGTGGGAATAATGGGGACGGCGTAGTCCACAGCCACAGAAATCATTGCTCCGCGAATAGATCCGGCATTCATTTGTGTGGTGTAAAGATCCCTACCCTCTAAAATCAAAACCGGCCGATCATAAGTCCTGGCCAAATCAGCAATCTGACGAAATAAATTTCGCTCTGGATCGATGATCGAGGCCACAAAATCCTGGGCAGTTTTGCGTTCGATGGCCACCCGATGACTGACCACATAGTCTCCCACTTCCAGATTCCTAACAGTGACCTCGATGCCCAGAGACTCCAGAAGCTTTGCCATCTCTCTCTCCCTTGAGTCCACAAATATTTGCATTTTGCCAGTAGATTCCCCTTCTTTTTGCTCTCTTTCCTCATTTTGCACATCTCTTTCATCCTTCCCCACCGCCGCCTCCGTTATCTGAAGCTGCCGGGGAGAGGACACTTTCTGCAAAGTCTCCTGGTCCTGACCGCTCATACCGCGTATCTGCCTGTTCATGGCCTTTTCTTTGCGATCCGATATCCAGTAATAAGCCTCATCGCGCGTGCCCTTGGCCATTAGTACTACTACTCTGCCGGCCCTTGCCCTGCCGGTTCTGCCTTTGCGCTGAATGCTGCGGATCTCGGAAGGCACCGGCTCATAAAAGATTACTAAATCAGTAGCAGGAATATCAATACCCTCTTCCCCTACCGAGGTGGCAATTAGGACATTGAAATCACCATCCCGAAATTTCTGCAAAATTTCGGCTTGTTTTTTCTGGCTGAGGCCTTCATCATTTTCGCGGCTGGACTGACCGACGAATCGCACGGCTCGAATGGCAGTATCCTCTTTCAAGAACTGGAGAAGGGATGTGGCTGTGTCTCGATAGTTGGTAAAGACCATGATGCGAGATTGCGGTTTCGCAGCAATCTGCTCTTGCAGTATTCTCTTGACCGCAGCCGGCTTGGGGTGCTCCACCTCCAGTTTTTGCAGGGCATCCACCACCTGCAAAAAGCCGGGGTCCTGCATTATCCGGCGAGAAGCCTTAGAACCGCTTCGCGATAGGGCTTCGCCGTCCAGCCGCTGAAAATATCTGGCCAATGCATCCGGTCCCTGTGTCTCCGCCAGTTCGACGCCATGATGCAATTTGAGTATCTCGGCCATGAGAGATATGGCAGCAAATGTTGATTTATTTGCCTCGTTCTTGGCCGAGGACATAAGGATGGCCTGCAGCCCGAGAAGCTCTTTTTTGGAGGACTTGGCATCTATTCTGACAGGACTGATGCCTAGAAGATTCAGATCATCGATTCTGCGGTGCAGCAATTCCTCGATGGCCGAACGGATTAGCAGAAGCTCTTTGGGGACGGTAAGCTTCACCCATTCTATCTCCCGCTCGTGAACAAATGGGGCGACATCGGCATCATTTTCCGTACGAGTCTGGATCGTCTCAATATTCAGGTTGGTGCAGATCTCAGCGATCTTCTCGCTCTGGCTGCCCGGGCTGGCAGTAATCCCCAGGACCAGAGGATTCTTCGCTTCGCGATGATAACGATCGGCGATATATACATAAGCATAGTTCCCTACTGCCCTATGCGCCTCGTCGAATATCACCAGAGAAACATCCTTAAGATCGATCCTTCGAGAAAGAAGATCGTTCTCGATCACCTGTGGTGTAGAGACAACAATGCTATTTTGCCCCCAGGATTCAATCCTTTTTTCCGGGGGGCTCTCCCCCGTCATCATGGTGACCATATCTTTATCTTTGAGCACACGTTGCAGAAAAACGGCATGCTGCTCTACCAACGGCTTGGTAGGAGCCAGGAAAAGAATCCTGCCCTTATCCATTCGAGCCAGCAGCACCATGAGAGCAATGACGGTCTTGCCCAGGCCCGTGGGCACTACTATAAGGCTGGAGGACTTGAGAGCCGTGGCGGCCAAATCCAACTGGAAGAGCCGCTTTTCCACGGTTTGCGGCAATAGATGCGGATGCTCCAGGAAAGAGGACATGAGAGATCCATTGCTACTTGTTGTATTTGATTGCATTGTATTATCCAGGCCAACCTTATCGGGCTATCAGGAGAGATAGATCTATTGATGCGCATTTATTATTCATATTATATCATATTGAATTATACTATTCGGACCCATGCTTTAGAGACACATTCCAGAATCTAAAAGAGATCGCCCCCATCCAGGCTGTTTTGAAGGATAAATTTATATAATATAAAAGTAAGAGATTGATAGAAAGCTAAATCTCGCTTATTTAGCGAAATAGCTTAAATTAATCGCTTTAAAAAAAGGGGGCGAAAAAGAAAATGAAGGGAGTAGTAATAGTAGCATTTATGTTGGCAATTGCCCTTATAGGGAGTTGCGGCACCGTGCTAGCTAATCCACCACTGGTACCACCAGTGCAGTACGAACAGTTCTGTGAAGCGCAAAAAGTGTCCGGAACAGGAATTATCGATGTCAGCACGTCGGTAATCGACAAGAAGATCGCACTTGAGTATTATAACACCATGGCAGGCGATGGCGACCTGGAACTCGACTCCGAACACGCTTACTCCCAAGATGCTGAGAAGCTGAAGAGGACTGTAAGCTCGGTAAACGGCAGCAACGAGTCAGGCTTCAATCTCTTCGAGACTACCAAGCTGACATACGCAGGCGATACGCCCTTGACTGGCGGCAAATACCTGCATTCCAAGGCATTCTACGGCGGCATTGGCGCTGATGTCCAGGAGATGTTCTCCGTAAACGAGATGGAAAAGGATGAAACCGCATTCTTTGCCTCAACAACGCCTTACGAGCCGAGGGGAAATGTCAGCCCGGAGGACTTGATCAAGAAGCTCAAAGAGGCAGGAAGGGACACGGACGAGGTCGAGGAGCTCATGACCGCCGACAATGATATCTACGTTCCATCCCATCTCATCGGCCTTGAGACCAAGAACTCCTTCAATGGTACCTGGGGCACCGATGCCAAGTGGCACAAGATATTCTACAAGGATATAAAGGCCCACGAGATGTTCACAGGAACATTCGAGGCAGAAAAGCTCATCAAATTCCATGAGAATCCTGTGCCCGATAAAATCCGTATGCCCTGTGATGGCATAGACTGCTAGGCCGATAAAGCCTGCAGTTCTTTCTTTTTTTAGCAATATTCAGGGGGTTGGCAGGCATGATGAGACAGATGATTTGGATGATGATATTCGTTCTGGCAACAGCCCAGGTAGAGGCCACCGTCGAGGATTCGGGCACGGCTACAGGCGATGTTTCGAGCAGTCCCTGGACGGCCCCCACATCGCCAACTCTGCCAACATATCTGCCCAACCCCTGTTCCGGTGATTTTGGTATCCTTAAAGTAAGCATCGGCCTTACCGGGCCGGAGTTGGAGCTGGATAAATGGTATATAACTCCCGGCAAGCCGCTGGATTTCATGGTTACGATAAGTAACGATGGTCTAACAGAGGTCGAGACACAGGTAAGTGTCAAGCCGGAGAGTTGTCCGTTTGAGTGGTTTAGCTGGACGACGACTTCCGTGACTATTCCCGCAGGAGTCTCTCGCTCCGTGTCCCTACAGGTTTTGCCGGACACGAACGCTGTAGCCGGAGAGTACGGATTCGCCGTGGAGGCCTCAGCCAAATGCCGCAGATCCGAGCCACAACCTGCTGGATTTAAGGTACAAGCATTCGACTATGCCTCAGAGACCATGGTGAGCGGCTCGGGCCAGTTTCAGATCAATAAAGACCTCAGATCCATGAACTCCGGCATCAAGTCCACCAAAAGCGTGTTGTTTTCCGGCAGCGTGGATGCGCTGGTAAAGAACGAATACCTGGTGGACAAAGCATTGGGCAAGAATGCCAATTTCCAGGAACAGGATGCAGTTGACAACTACAATGCGGTCTCTCTTGGGGATGCACTTGTAGGAACCGAGAGCTTCAAGAGTTCTGCGGTCTTCGGTGGCGTGGGTGCCAAGGTCCGGGAGAGCTATGATGTTTCGCAGATGGAGTTCAAGAACCAGGATTTTACACTGCATCAGACGGGATCTCTGAAGAAGAACGCAGAATTCAAGACGGCGGACAATTTCACTGGATATTATCTGATAGATGCCAAGCAGATAGTTCCTGGCCAAAAGAGTCTTAAGGAATTCGAGGAGTATTTCGGATCATTTGAGATCAACCGAAGAATACTCTTCCGGGATGTCGCAAAATCCAGTGCGTTATGCCTGGAAGGATTTTGTCTGAAACCACCGGGCACTAACGCACCTGTACCAAGCAGTTCCAGCTTTACCAGCCCCTGCTTAAGCGGCTCATGCAATAAATTCACAAATGCTCTAAACGCCTTCATTAAATCTGCCTGATAGTTTATAAACACAAGAACTACAGATATTGAATTTAAGAGTATTCCTATTAAACCATGTCACTTCGCATTGACTTAATTATATTTTATAAATCCTTACGAAAATTTGAGGTTTATTGGAATCCCCTTTAGAACCTAAACTCCGGACCTTTTAATAACCAGATTTGCCTCGACAGGAATTCCAAT
>CAZWHG010000034.1:0-28812 GCA_964633785.1 uncultured Methanotrichaceae archaeon | reverse complement strand
TAACTCGTGGGATAACAGGGCCGACCAATTTACAGAAAATTCGGCACACTACCAATCGCCTCTTGTACTGGCAGAGGTGGAACTGGAACTATTACATTTTTAAGTTGTATCGGCTGAATCCTTTTTCTTCCAGAAGTGCCGCTAATCATGGAATTAAGGATTCGCATAAATACCTTTGTACGAAAGAGGATTTTGATGTACTGAGGGTCCGCAAGTTCTGACAGAACAGAATAGGTTGGGAACTCGGATGTAACGAATGAATTCTCAACATCCGGAGGAACGAGCCCGATTGCGCCATTACGCACGTCGATTTTGGAGAAGACGACGTCACCGGAACATACTCGAAATAGTTTTCCTTTGATTTCATTTCTGGATATCGAAGGACGTGGTTCAATGCTTCCGTCAAATCTAATAGTCAGCAATTGCACCGGGTGTTCTCCTGGAAAGTCCTTTCCCAGTGGCTCGATACGTCGAAATAAAACATCCCCTAATGGGCGAGTAAGTTCTAAAGGCCACCCCCACTTCATGACAAGCTGAGAACCCACATTCCATAGATCAAGATCTCGAAATCTTACTGCAAATGATTTCGAATGTTCTTGTATTCCAACCATCATGAGTTGTCTCCAACAACATCAAAGGATTCCGGTCTATTTATGAATTCTCGATACCACTCAAGGCATGTCTTCTCGATGCCACCTGGCATGTTATCATTGGGATAAAGTTCGTTCTGGTCGTCTTCTCCTGTGGCAGTGATGCCGACCTTTTCTGCCTCGTACATGAATATCTGGTAGTCAAAGCGAGCTTTGAGGAGTTGGCGTGATTCATTTGCCTTTTTTCCATTTGTTTTGTGACCATCCCGGAGTTCTTTTATATGGGCTTCAAGTTCCTTGTGGTTTTTTTCATCTTTAGCCTTTCGAATGGCTTCTTGCAGTCGTTCTGTTTCTGAAGCTATCTCTTTAGCATGTTCTGCTTCGATCTCCTTCTTCGCTTTATCATAGGTCTCATCGAACCGCTGCTTTTCTTCTTCCGTGAATTTCTGCAAAAAAAGAAGCGATGCTTTCACGCTAGCTCCAGAGGATACAAACGCTTCTTGTGGCAAACTGATCACTGCTCGGAGAAAGGCACGATCTTCGACAAATTCACGCACCTGGCGGAGCGAAGGATTGTTAAAAACTCCTTCCGGCAGTACGATGCCCATGCGACCTCCTGGCTTCAGAAGATCCAGACAGCGTTCAATAAAGAGAATTTCGGTCTTTATCTTGGATTCCGGACTCTTTGGCAACTCAAAAAGGCTGGCTATGGGTTTGTTGATTGCAGCTTTCATGCGTGCCTGGGATTCTCGATAGAGTTCTCCATAATCCTCAAGATAACGACGTTCAGCTGCAGGATTTACGATTACATCCGACTCCTGCACCTTGTCCGACGGTTCCACATTGGCACCAAAAGGCGGATTGGTTAGCACAATATCAAACCGACCCTCGAATATACCGTTAACATTCAGGAAGCCATCATGGTGATGGACGCCGCCGTGGCCGTCCCCATGCATGATCATGTTCATTTTGCTGGTTCGAGCCATGCGATCATTGGCATCCGTTCCATAAATGCATCGGTTAGCCAATTTCCAGAGCCGGGAACCTTCTCGACGCTGGTCTAAGTCGCTCTGTATTTCTTCATATTTATCATGGAGGCTTATTGCCTTATCTGCATCCGATAGAGATAAATCTGTTTCAATTTTGACCTTATATTCATTATATTCACGATCTGCATCAGCAAGTATCTTTTCTCGAACTATCTCAAAAGCACGAATTAAAAATCCACCAGAACCGCTTGCAGGATCGCATATAGTTTCTCCTTCTTTAGGATCTACCATATGGACCATAAACTCTACAATGGAGCGCGGCGTGAAAAACTGGCCAATTTCGCCCCGAAAGGTGCGGCCCAGGAAGCGCTCGAAAGCAACGCCTTTTATGTCTTCGCTGGTATCAGAGAGATTATACTTCTCCAGCAGGCGAACAATTTCTCTACCCGTCGCAGGTTTTAGATTTATCCTGTCGTCTTCTTCAAATATTTTATCAGATACGTAATGCTGTTTTGTCTTCTGAAACAGATCGTCCAGCGGCGTGTCACCCAGTTGCTCGTCAAGATACTCAACGCTAAAAAGGTTCTTGCGCTTCTGTCTTTTCCGAAGCTCACGCTCGACCCAGACCTTTATGAAAAGAATCTTAGCGATCTCATCAAAAGCAGCTGCGGGATCTTTCTTTTCGCGATTGCGTATCACGTTATGACACTGATGCAAAAGATCAGCAAATTCTTTTTCACGAAACACCCGAAGTTTGGAAAGCAATTCTTCGACTTCTTTGTCCGTGGACTCAACATGAGGGATATTTTCTATCTCTTCAATGTAACCGGGCATCTTATCTTTCTTGATGCGCCAGTACCTTGTTTCACGGGAATTATGGGTAACAAAAAACGGCGCATCTGACATTCGGGCGTAGTTTTCGCCTTGAGCATAATCTCTAGCTTTAATCGCCACATTGTCAGATTTGCATTCGACGATAATAAAAGGTGATTTATCTTCCCGTTTATCCTTGACTGTACGCCAGATAGCAAAATCTGCGCGGCCTGAGCACTGCCTCGATCAGTTACATTGATTTCTTCGGCAAATTGATTAATATCATAACCATATTCTTGTATTAATATTTTAAGATATTCTTGACGTACTCGCTCCTCTGGCGTAAGAGGTAGCCACTTCTTTCGAACCTGGCTAAAAATCTGACTGCCTTTTATCTGAATCTCGTCTGCCTTTGGATAATTATCTGACACCATTAATTTCTCCTTCAGCCTATTCAAATCCTCTTATGCTCTGCGTAGCTGTAATAGCTGCCTGTACCAAGAATGACGTGGTCTAGGAAAACAAGGTTCAATACTTCTGAGGCAATTTTTAAATTTTTCGTTGTCTCATCATCTGCTGAAGAAGGTTGAGGGTTTCCAGAAGGATGATTATGAACAACAACAAAAGAGCTAGCTGATACCCTGAGGGCTTCTTCCATGATCTTGCGGACGTAAATGGTTGCCTGGGTTGGAATGCCTTCTGTAATCATTCGTTCAGCCAATAATTGATTCTGGCCATCGAGCAACAATGCAAGAAAGCATTCGTAGCGTTTACCTTCCAAACGAGGACCGAAGTAAGCTACTACTTCAGAATAGGAATTGAAACTTTGAGGTCTAGATTCCTGAATTCGTACACGTTTGCCTATTTCGATAGCAGCTTTTAGCTGAGCAGCCTTTGCAATTCCAAGACCTGGAAAAGAGAGTAGCTCTTCAATATGAAGTCGATCCAATCCGGGCAATCCACCCCAGCGGGCTAAGAGCTCGCGGCCCAAATCCTCTGCGGATTGCCGATGATTGCCGATTCGCAGAATAATTGCCAATAGTTCGCCATCTGATAAAGCCTCAGCTCCCACTTTGATCAATTTTTCGCGGGGCCGTTCTGTTTCGGGCCATTCTCTGATGGACCGATGTGGCGTAACTGCATAATGGGAATCGGGCTTGTCCATTTGAAGCTTGCTTGTTTCCTCATATTAGTAAAGGGAAACGGTCGCAGGTCCGAAAATTTTTATTTGGTTTTCAGAATTCTGCGCCAAAACGACTTCCTGTCCGCACGCTTCGACTGCAATCACGACACTGCTCGCCCATCACCAGCAGCGCAAATTCCTCGCCGACCAATCCCAGCGCGCCCTTCCTTGCAGCAGCACTCCAGCATCCGGCCCCAGCCGCCTCCGGCCCGCCCGGCCCACGGGCACGCGCCCCCAGGCCCGCACACGCGAGCGTGGACGCGGGACGCACATGAATGCGCTAAAGATACATGTCTATCAGCAAATGCAAAGCTTGGCTGCTCCAAACGCACCGTAAAGCATTTAGATGATCTACATGGATTATTCTGTGAGAGAAAGATCCGGCGAGAAAAGGTGACTGCAATGACCAATAAGACCTCTGAAGCCCTTGAATTTGATCACAATAATCCTTTGCCTTATGGCGGCATCACCGATATCCATGGCAATATTATCAAGGCAATTACAAAAGAGGAGCACGATGAGATGCTGGAAAGGGTACGCAGAGCTTTCCGGAGCAAGAAATGACCGATGTAACCATCGATGCGGACCTGCTATTCTTTGCCTTGGGAGACCAGAGCCAACGGAGAAGAGGCATCTACCCTGGTGATATAAAAAACTGATATCCTGTGCAGGAACTCGTGAAGGGATGGCATTATGCATTCCCATTTCTGTACTTGGCGAAGTCTCTGCTATCTGTTTCGAAGGCAAGAGACATAGTGTAGAAGAACTGCATGATCTCATAGACTTCTTGGATCGTTATAATGTTAGATTTCTCCATCCTAACCAGTCTGTGGCAGAGGCCTGCCATAATCTGTATAGAAACGAATGGAGAGATGGCAGGATGACGCCTACGGATCTGGTCCACTTAGGGTATGCCATGGCCTACGATGTCGATTATTTTATCACAACGGATGGAGTTCTCAATCAATATCGCATGCCTGCGGGATTCAAGGTTAAAGTATTGCATCCCAAGGAGGCCATGAAGCGTTTTCAATGAACATCACCGGTAGCGGATACCCTTTGTCGCTCAATCCAGTCGCTCCCTTCTGGTAACAGCGCCTCCGGCAATCCGGACCCTGCCCTACGGCCCGCACACGCACGCGCGGGGACGAGAGAGCGCGACCAGGTTGAACGCATTTTTCCACAGAGCCTCAGGCTAAATATATAAACTTGCAGTGCAAGAATAACCTTGGTGGCAGGATGATCGTGAAAGCGATATTTGAAAATAATGTCTTGAAGCCTCTTGATAAGCTGGACCTGTTGGAAGGAGAAGAGGTAGAGATAGAACTGAAGAAAAAGAGCATCTTTGGCCTCTTGAAAGGATGGAAGATCGACACACAATCTCTGAAGGATGAACTGAAGAGTGATCGATGGCTAGACGATATCTCTCCGCTGCATTGAACACTCTGCAAGAACGTGGGCAAGATCACCCAGCCGCACGGGCTTGCTGATGTAGTCGTCCATCCCGGCCTCGATGCATCTTTTTCGGTCTCCCTCTAAAGCGTGCGCTGTGACGGCGATTATGTAAGGCAATCCATTTTTCCAGCGTTCGCGGATGGCCCTTGTCGCCTCGAATCCGTCCATCTCCGGCATTTGCACATCCATAAGGACCACGTCATAGTCCTGGCGCTCCAAGGCCTGCAAAACCTCTTTGCCGTTGGCTGCCACATCTGCTCTGAGCCCCAGTTTCCTGAGCATGAGCAGGGCAACTTTCTGGTTTACCAAATTATCTTCTGCGATGAGCAGCCTCAAATGTTCCGGAATATCATGCAGTAAATCTATTTCATGAGGCTTCTCTTGCATCTGCAAACACTGCTCTGGCGTCGCAGCATCAGCTAAAATTGTGAAGCTAAATGTGCTTCCCTTGCCAATTTCACTTTGCACCTCAATGGCCCCACCCATAAGCTGCACCAGCTTTTTGCTGATGGCTAGACCCAAACCAGTTCCGCCATACTTACGAGTGGTAGACATATCCACCTGACTGAAGGACTGGAAGAGACTGTTCATACGATCCTGGGGAATGCCGATCCCCGTATCTCTAACCGAGAAGAACAGCTTAATCTTGCCGTTCTCCTGTCTGTCACCCGAGACATGTACCGATACCTCACCGCTGTCCGTAAACTTGATCGCATTGCCGAGTAGGTTTATTAGGACCTGGGAAATGCAGGTGACATCTCCCAGCAGCCTCTTGGGAATGGTGGCATCAATATGATAGTAGATGTGAATATACTTCTCTGCGGCAATGGGTGTGAGCAAGTCCATTGCCTCTTCAATGCATTTGCTCAGTTCAAAGGGCTGCTCTTCTATCTCCCTCTTACCTTCTTCGATCTTGGAGAAGTCCAGGATATTGTTGATAACCGATATGAGGACGTCGCCACTGCTACGCACAGTCTCCAAGCAGCCTCTTTGATCCGGCTGAAGAGGAGTATCGAGAAGTATTCCTGTCATGCCTATGATGGCGTTGAGTGGTGTTCTGATTTCATGACTCATGTTAGCCAAAAACTCGGATTTGGCGCGAGCAGCAGCTTCAGCTTCATCTTTAGCCTTGCGAAGAGCCTCTTGCGCCTTTTTGCTTTCTGTAATATTGCGCACGGATTCAATGGCACCGATGACATTGCCTTCAGAATCGTAAAGCGCCGTTGCACTTCCCTGCAAAAAAGCCTCGCAGCCTCTCATATTGGGCATGAAGGCTTCCCTAAATAGACTGCCATCTTCCTGTCTAATCAGGTTTTCGTAAGGATTATCGATATTCCAATCTTTTCTGCCCCACTCGTCATATTCATCCGATGACACCTTATTAGATTCAAGCAGGAGATCGGCAAGCATCGGCCGGCGTTTACCATAAAATGGAAGTGAATACTCGTAGTGGCCTTTTCCCAGCATCTCTCTGGCTGCAATGCCGGTCATAACCTCTATAGCTCGATTCCAGGCGATGACTGCGCCCTGCCCGTCAATAACAAAAGTGGCGTCCGGCAAAAAGTTTATGATATCTGCCAGGCGGTGTTCGGAGTTTTCCAGCGCATCTTCCGCCTCTTTTCGCTCAGTTATGTCTCGTATGGATTCAATAGCTCCAATCAATTCCCCCTCGTCATCAAGAAGAGGTGATGCCGTAGCCCAGATATAGGTTCTCTGGCCGCTCAATAAAAAAGGTGCGGCGGATTCTGCAAATAGTGTATCACCTTTCTTTTCCACATAACGGTATTGAGACCTTGTATCTGGATTGTCGCCATATATCAGGTCGACCAGAATCGGCCGTTGCTCACCATAAAAGGGAACCGCGTATGCATAGTCACCCTTACCAATTAGATCCTGTTTCCTAACGCCGGTCATTTCCTCTATGGCCCGGTTCCAGGCAATTACTTTGCGGTTTTTGTCTATGACGAAGGTGGCATCGGGCAAGAAGTCAATTATGTCCATGAGCTGGCGGCGAGTGAGATTCGCCACCTCATCTGAGCCAAAGCTGGTCTTTACTTCCTCGCAAATGAGCTGATTTGCTCCATTCTCCTGCTGAATGGCTGCAAATTTTATGGCCTTTTTCGTCCCATCCTTGCAGGTTACCGTGAATGTCCGGCACCTTTTGACGCCGGATCCAATTTCATTCTTGTCATTGATCCAGGTTGCTATGGCGACCCTTCGATAATTCGGGTCAGGATAGGCTTTCTTAAACCATTCTTTTCCGCACGAGATCTCTTCCGGGTCGTAGCCGAAAATATCAATAAATTTTGGGTTTATGCTGCAGAAGGTCCCGTCTTTTTCGATAATGGCAATGGCCAAAGGAGCGTTCTCGATAATGCTGGTGATGTTGCGGCTGCGATCCTCCAGCTCTTCCAGGCCGACTTTAAGGTTCTTTATCATTTCTGAAACGGCCATTTGAGTCAGGCAGTTCTTTGCGATTTTGCGGTTTAGCTCATCTACTGTGATGTTGATATCACTTATTTTATCGCTAAAGTAGCTACCCATAACCAAGACACCAAGTTAAAGAAGAGCATAGACATCCTCATTAATATTCATTTCGATATGTCTAATTTGGACTCAATGGAGATATCCTTATCCCGACGATAATCGATGTGAATAGAGGTTATTATTCTCTGCACACCCATATTTTCCAGCTCTTTGTTCGCCCTTTCGATAATCTCAAAGAGCTGCTCAAAGCTGCTTGCCTCAACGGCTGTAGACATGGGTCCGGCAACGAATTTGATACCCGACTGCCTCAATAGTTCATGAACAACCTGCACATATTGAGATGCACTGGTTCCAATGCCCATAGGAATGGTGGTGAAATCCGCTACGATCATAGTAGTAAGTCAATCTGCAGATATAGAAAAGTTTGGAAGAGCGAGGAGCTTCTTGGCCGAGATGGACGGGTCCTCTGCCTCATAGACCGATCTGCCCACTATCAGATAGTCTGCACCTGCCTGCAGAGCTGCACCGGCTGAGCCTCCCTGGGCACCAACGCCAGGTGAGATAATAATACGCTCTCCGATGATGGAACGGATTTGCTTAATTCTATCCGGGCGCGTGGCAGGAGCCACCACTCCGGCTGCACCTACCTCCACTGCCAGCAGGGCCATCTTCTCGGCCAGGGGTGCCATAAAGAGCTCTGCACCGGGGTGGCTCATCTCCGTGACCACAAAGAGATCGGCTCCATGCTCTGCGGCGCTCCTGGCGCAGGCTTGCAAAGAGTCCTTTCCCGGGAAGGCCTGAGCGATGATGCCCCCCGCCCCCGCATCGAGCACCGCCTGGCAGATGAGCCGGTTGGTGTTGGGAATATCTGCGACCTTCAGATCGGCAATGACTGGCGCAAAGTCACTGATCTCGGTTACAATTCCCAGGCCCGCCGAGAGGATTAGGGGATAGCCGATCTTGATGGCATCAAAGTAATCTTTTAGTTGCAAAGCTAGGGAAAGAGCCCTTTCTCGGTCGACGACATCAAGCGCCAGGATCAGCCTTGTATCTTTCTTCATTTTGTATCTTTCGTATCTAAATACACCCGTCGATCAGTACCTGAGCCTCTCGCAGATCGCCCACTACCTCGCGCCCAGAGCGCTCTCCTTTGCGGTCTAGGAAGAGTGCATCCAGACCTGCCTCCAGGGGCGACTCATAATCGTAATTATAGTGATCGCCGATATGCAGAACCTCGAAGGGCTTGACACCCATGTGAGCACAGACTGTGCCGTAGATCAGAGGCGACTTCTTTACCTCCCGGAAATCAGAGGTAGCGGAAAAGGTCTCTCTAAAGTAGTCCGAAAGGCCCTCCAGCTCAATTTCGATGAACTCGCGAGCAGCGTTGGAGGTCACTACAACATCGTAGCTTTCGGCGAGAAGATCCAGCACCTCCTGCACCTCTGGGAAGGTCTCGATCTCGTCCTCATACATCTGCAAAAGCTCATCTTTGCCCACCTTCAGTCCAAACCTCTCGATCCAGTAGAGCAGATCGTACCACTCCAAATGATCGCTACCGATCTTCATGTACTCGCCGATTACGTAACTCCTGGCAACTGGAAAGTCCAGGCCGGTCTTTTCGGCGTAAAGCATAGGCATGCCTTCCATCCAGACCTTGTCCACGAACCTGGAGTTGACCAGGGTGCCGTCCATGTCCAGGGATATGACGCGAATCATCTAATTCTCCAATTGAAGTCATTTGAACCGCTCTATGAGTTTTTATTCCTTTTGGGTCAAATGCAGGGATCCCCTGGAGCTTGCCATCTTCCAGGAGATATGAGGAGTCCCTTCCAGCTTCTGAAAAGAGCGGTTGGGCATTCTTCAAGTCGGCTATGTCCGGCTCAATGAATGCACCGCGGTCTGGATCGGCAAGGGCGACGCCAGGCTGGCACAGTTCAGGAACCAGGAGGCTTAAGAGGCTTTCTCTTCTCGCCCAACCGTAATCAACCTTCGCCAAGAAAGTCATCTAGCGTAGCATTCTTCTTGTTTTGCACCAGCCGCAGTCCTGCTGCCTGCTGATCTCTTCTGGGCATATGCCTATGAAATGCCGCCAGGTTCTTTCTCTCTGGACAGTACTGGCTGTCGTAGTAGATCTGCCAGAGGTTATCTAAGTCGGACCTGCAATCGAATTGATCGTCAAATTGATTATTGGCCCGATCCTCAACAGGCCTATCCCCGTCGCAATGCAAGGCGTTCTTGAGTCTCTCCAGAGTTATGGCCATCCCGCTACCGTGATCTCGCCAGATCCTGCCCTTCCGGTAAAGAGATGCGAAGCTCTCACTTCCGTTCCCCAGTACTATTATTATCCCGGCGTTCCTGCGGGCAAAGTGATCGCAGATGTGCTCTCCAATTTTGTGCCTGGGCTTAAAAAAGCCGTAAAGAACCGATGTTCCAAGAGAAGAGAGCCTCACAAATGCCTTCATCCTGTGCGCCTCACCCAAAACGGCGTAGACCATCTTTTTTATGCGAATAATTTCGTGATTTGGGGGGATTTCCACCTCTTCTGCCCGAAGAGTCTTCGCCCTAGCAAGAAGCCTCTCATTGCACTCTTCGTGCATAGAGAGGTAGTAGAGAAAGTTGTCCGGAATCCTCAAGCCTGCCACATCTCCAGAGTGGTGTCTCTCCAGCCATTGATCTTCAGAAAGGGGGCGGCTCTCTTAATTCGTATGCCGACGGCCGCTAGCTCTGCTTTGCCGGCGATCGGCTTTCTTTTGCGAAGAGCCACAATCCTTTGCGCGCTCCGAGGACCGATGCCCGGCACTCTGAGCAGTTCCTGTAATGTTGCCGTATTCGGGTCCAGAGGTCTATCCATAGACTCTCTGGCGATGGCCATCTTGGGATCGGCGTCACAAAGAAAACCATTCTCATTAAAGGCATGGCTGATCTCTTCGGGCTGAAAGTGATAGATACGATATAGCCAGTCCATCTGATAGAGGCGGTGCTCTCTCCAGAGCGGCTGGGCCTTTCTGTCCTCAAAGGGTGTGCCCCGCTGTGGGGAAAAAGCACTGTAGTAGGCCCTCTTTACCCCAATTTCCCTGTACTCGTAAAGGACTCTCCGGAAGATCTCTTCATCGCTCTCCCCGGACGCTCCTACAATAAGCTGAGTGGTCTGGCCGGCAGGCAGAATTGATTTGCGGTTCCTGATACTGCCTGATAGAATATCACGGATATATCTCTGTCTTTGCAGAATATCGTTCTCATAATTCTTGGTGGCGCAGATCTCATTCATATGCGAGGCGGATGCCGCCTCCAGATTGATGCTGACCCTATCTGCCAGCTTTGCGGCTTCCAGGATATGATCCCGAGATGAACCTGGCAGTATCTTGAGATGAATGTATCCGGAAAAAGCGAATTTTTGGCGGAGTAGCCGCACGGTCTCTACCATTCTTTCTGTGATGCGATCCTCATCCCGGCCCGCGCCGGAGCTGAGAAAGAGCCCTTCAATATAATTCGATCGGTAAAGGGAAAGGGTGATTTTGGCCAGCTCTTCGGGAGTATAGGAAAAGGCTATGGATTTATTGCTGCAGTTTGCGGCATTGGTGCAGTAGCTGCATTGATGGGTGCAGTGGTTGGTGTAAAGAGTCTTGAAAAGGCTGACGCATCTGCCATCCTGGGTGAACGCATGGCAAATTCCGGGCAGAGGCGTCTCGCGTGGCGAATAGGTGGATGCGCAAACGTCATGGCGGGTGCCCTCTCCCAGGCTATGAAGCTTCTTGGCATCTACGCCCACCAGGGATGGACTTTGGGCGTGGCCCAATGAGTCGAATCTGCACTCTTCTGCCAGGTGGGCGATCTTCTCCAGGGTGACCATTGCAATTATGAGGGAACTTATGGATTATAACTAGTACGCAAGCGGGGTGAAAGTAATCTCTTCGAAATCCTTTTCAGGTATTAGGTGAATTCTCTGCAATGGTCTTGAGGGAGAGAGACGGAAAATGCCCGAAGAAATCTTTAAAATGCCCCGCATGGGAAAGGCGGAATACGACCGTCTGGTGGAGCAGCAATATATCTGCCGAATTGCTTTCCAGGGTGAGACGCATCCTTACATTGCCCCCTTTATCTATGTTTTTGATGGCAAATTCATGTACTTCCTGTCCACCAACTATGGCAAAAAGGTGCAGCACTTTCGGGATAATCCCTTTGTGACCGTGGAGATAGAGCACTACTCTCCCGATCTCTCCGCTTTTAGTTTTGTGGCCCTTCCCGGGCGGCTGGCGGCGGTGGAGGACAATGATCAAAAAAGGACGGTGCGAGAGATGTTTGTGCACCTGATTAAGAGCAGATCCCTCTCCATCAATGTCCTCTCCGCTCTGGGACATTCCCCGCAGGAATCGGTTGATGTCTTGCTTCAGGATGAGAAGAGTTCTGTCTGGAAGCTGGTGGGCGTAAAGGTTGACGATATTCTGGGGCTGAAGAGCCAGAGCCTTTAACTCAATGAATCGAAGCTGTTTCATTTCTTCTGATCTGCTGGGGTGCCGCGCGCAGGTGTTGCGCGCGGTCCGGTTGGGCTGCCCTCAACGCCGGGCAGGCTTGGACACTTTGCAGTCTTTGTTTGACCGGTGTGTGAATCATATTTTTCCGCTTTTCTGGAGATTGCCGGTTAGAGCCGCCTTTGGGTCTCGGGAACTGTCTATGCGAGGCAAAGAAATTCTGCACCAGGAGCTGTGGAGTTCTTGCACTGGGATTTGAGTCAGGTCGCACCGGCAGCCCACTTTTAAGTATCCTTCTTTCCTTACGAGCGCCCCCTCTTGACTGACCTGGACATAACGCGCCCCCTGATCGTCGACTTGAAGGCCGGTGCCGCTTCTCCTTCCCTAAGTCTCATCTCTTCCGTCTCTTCTTCCTTCTCGCCCGGGCCCCTCTTGATCACTCGTATGCAGAAGCTGCCATCCTTGTCGATCTCAATGCCGTGAATCTCTCGCTCGAAGCCTGGGAACCTGCCGTTGAACTGCTCAAGCTTCAGCAGAAATTTGATCTGCGGATTGCCTTTTTCCAGAACTTCTCCTGGCATCAGAATGGGTATTCCCGGCGGATAGGGCACCAGCAAATGCCCGGCAATACGATTCTTCTGCTTTTCAATATCAGAGAATTTGACTTTCTCCATCTGGTCCCGGATCAGCATCTGGTAGGTCCCAGCCGATGAGTGCTTGGCCAGCGGAATGACATTGCAGGCATCATTGAGCAGCTCGGGCAATTTGTTGTCTTCATCAAGGTGTGCATGTTCTGGCAAAGTTGTTTTGGCAATATCCTCGTCTGGCCGTCAGCATTCCTGCCGTATTCATCCGGGTACTTTTCCGCAAGCTCCGGCAGCACTTCTGCCATGCTTGATATTTTTTTTGTGGGTGGCAGCCGGAATGTTGTGTGCCGAAAATTTCACATCAAGCAATGGATGTGATATTTGCCATTTTTGCTTTCAACGCCATGAATATCATGGCTGAAGCCTTTGAACTCCTTGTCCCAATTTTGCAGGGCACAAAGGTACAACAGATGGGGGCCGTCAGATGGACCGATATTCTCTCCAGAAAGCAGCATCGGAATGCCGGGAGGATATGGAATAATTCCAGTAGCTACTGTTCGGTAGGCTATCTTTTCATCGCTCAAGGCCAGAAGTTCTGCCCGGCCATGAACCAGTCTCTGATAGGTTTGGTTGGGCGTCTTATCCTGCTTGGGTATTTTGGCATAGATCTCATCTTGAAGCCCCATCAAATTCAATTCTTTTACCTTTTTGAACATGTCCTCGGCCAGATCTTTCAGTCCCATCTTCTCATAGTGTTCTGGATCCAGCAGCACCTTGTCAGGCAGGACCTCTTTCAATGGAGTATTCTTATTGTAATCTTCTCTGAATTTCAAGAGGGCGTTGACCAGAGTGCCCCATTTACCTTTGGTGATTCCCAGCGAGAACAGGAAGAGGATTGTGAAATCAGTTGTCTTTTCTACGACAATGCCGCGATTATCCAGGTAAGAAGTGACCAGCATTGCCGGTATTCGTGTCTCTCCATGCTCCTTCAGAGATCCATCGATGCCAACTCCCGGGGTGACCACAGAGACCTTGATCGGGTCAAGCATGGCGTAGCCCTCCTCCATATTTTTAAAGCCATGCCACTTATCTTTGGTATGCAGCACCCAGCAATCCGGATTCTCTGCCAGCATCTTGGGAGATACTTTTTCAAAGTCGATCCCATTCACTTTGTCTGCGTTCCACACATCAAAGAACCATTCACCCGTTTCTTGAGAGTCTTTGAATATCTTGCGCATGCTCTGGCGGAAAGCAATGGCCTCATCTATTGATTCTCTTGTAAGAGCCTCACCACTCGTTCCGGACATCATGGCCGCAGAAACCTCGTTTGAGGCGATTATGGCATATTGAGGTGATGTGGAGGAGTGCATCATAAATGATTCATTGAAACGGTCATGGGGGACGCAGTTTTTCCCGTCCCGGACATGAATAAAAGATGCTTGTGAGAGGGCCGCGAGCAACTTGTGTGTCGAGGTGGTAGTGAATACCGTGGGAGCTTCCTTGTGTCTCCTTTTTTCAAACATGCCGTACCGTTCCTTGTAGAGCGGATTGAAGCGGGCATAGCCGTACCATGCCTCATCGAAATGGATGCGGTCAACGCTATCGCCCAGGATCTTCAGGACGCGCTTGACATTGTAGCACAGGCCGTCATAGGTAGAGTTGGTGATAATAGCATGCATAGCCCGCTTATGGCTCGGATTCGTTCTCTGCAAAGCATCTGACGGGGCCGCCACATCATTGTACTCAGGTTCGACTACCAGGTTATGGGCTATCATCGATTGCGAGACCGCTTCCTTACCGATGTCTTCCGGATAGATGGGGCCAATCAACCCCAGGTGGTTTCTGGATGTCTTCATATAGGCAGGAATTGCTCCGGTCATTATCAGGGCCTGCTCGATGGACTTGTGGCAGTTCCTGTCCACCAGGACATGGTCACCACGGGTGACGCTTGCCATAAAGACTATGCGATTTGAGGCGGAGGTGCCGTTGGTCACAGTGTAAGAGCGGTCTGCGCCAAAGATCTGGGCCGCATATTTTTCGCTCTCGCCTATTGGGCCGGTGTGATCCAGCAAAGAGCCCAGCTCTCCTACAGATACAGAGAGATCCGACCTGAGCAGGTTCTCTCCAAAGTACTGGAAGAAGGCTCTTCCTACAGGCGATTTGAGGAAAGCCGTTCCACCGGTATGGCCGGGTGTATGCCAGGAATACTCGCAGACCTTGGCGAAGTTCATGAGGGCTTTGGTAAAGGGCGGCTCGATCTGATCACGGTACCGATGCATTGCCGCCAGTACCCGTCCGGCAATGAATGTGGGTGTGTCTTCCAGCAGCCAGACCAGCTCATCCACCAGTGACATTACTTCAGCATTAATCAATGGAGCCATTCCGCTATCTGCCATGAGAAATACAGGCATATGGATATTTCTGGTGCGTACGAGCTTGAGCAAATCTCTGGCTTTTTTGTGGGTTTGGGGGTCATCATCGTCAAGGCTCCAGTCCATAAGAATGCACTGAATGGATGGATCCGAGAGAATAACGGACTTTCCATCGTCTGCAGAGCCCGATTTGATTACTGAGGCTTCTCCTTTCTCAAGTTCATCTACCAGAGCGCGCACAGCCCGACCTTCTGCAGTGGGCAAATCGATCTCATCGTCTACAATTAGTACCTTCGTTCCCAATGCCGGATCATTAATGCTTGTCATCCACTATCACACTCCGCAAGTATTATGCTTGTGTATTTGTCGATTCTATTATTAAATCTTTGTAGAATCATTGTTTGTCAATTCCCGCCATTAATGGCTCAAGATTGACGTTCTTTTGAGCTATTATTGAAATCTATATCACCAGAATTAGATAATAATTTTTTTGCAGACTATAAAAATTATTTCCTATATGTGGGATCGGAGGCGAGAGCGGTCTCCGCTTGAGATGTGCCAAAATAATTTATACTAATAACGTTCGACATAAATGTAAAGATTTTGTGTGAGGTTGGAATATGAAAATCTTCCTGTCTTTAGTGACAGCAGGTCTATTACTGTTGATTTCGCTGTCCACCTGTTCCGCCAGCCTGGCTCAATTTGCCGGTGACTGGAGCAATGTTGACCCGAATACGGGAGGAATAACCAAATTGAGCATTGCCATCTCAGGTGCATCCGCTAATGTGCATGCCTGGGGCAAGTGTCATCCCACTGATTGTGACTGGGGGGGTGTTAATGCCTTTGCCTTTGCTTCCGATGTCTCCTCTGATCCGGTCAGCCAGGCGCAAGCGCTGATGGCAACATTCATTACTACATTCTCAGAGACCACTCTCTTCATCAGTCCCCAGGGTAGCAGGCTATCAGTGCAGTCATACACTCGTTTCACGGACAACAGCGGCAGAAGCAACTATGCATCGAGCGGCATGTTCCAGAAGAGTTCTTCCATCAGTGCTGTGGGCATGATCGCTGAAGTTCAACCTTTGCAGAAGTTCAGCAAGCTGGAAATTCTTCCCATTATGCGAAAAATCGGAGACAATTGATGAGATAAATGTTAAGATGCATCCTAGAGGTTAAAATATGAGATTACTCTATCCTTGCCTGGCAGCTGTCCTGCTGCTCTTATTGAATGCCACCGGGGGTCTTGCCAGTATGGCCCAGTTTGCCGGCTCCTGGTCAAATGTGGATACCAATACAAGAGGTATCACTAATTTGGATATTTCTGTCATGGGCGCCAATGCCAATGTGCATGCTTGGGGCAAGTGCCATCCCACTGATTGTGACTGGGGAACGGTGCAGGCCCAGGCTTTTGCGCCAGACGTCTCCTCTGACGTACTCAGTGGAGCCGATACCCTGATCGCCGTCTTTGCTACATCATTTTCACAGACCACTCTGGTCATAAAGCCCGCCGGCAACCGACTCAAGGTGGACTCTTATGATCGCTTCACGGACAATAGCGGCAGAAGCAATTACCTGGCCAGCTATACCTTCCAGAAGGCCGTGGCGCCCGGCGGCGCAACTCCTGGTGACATTGGTCCCGGTGACATTGGCCCCGGTGATATCGGTCCAGGTGAGACGGGTCCTGGTGATATGGGCCCTGGCGACATTGGTCCCGGTGGAACGATTCCCGGCAGCACACCGGCTCTGATAGATCTGACCGGCGTCTGGAATTGCGATGACGGCGGTATTTACTATATTCGCCAGCTAGGAACAACTGTCTGGTGGTATGGCGAGCTTGATCCCAATACTCCCAACTGGTCCAATGTCATGCGCGGCGCCATTAGCGGAAATATGATCAATGCAGACTGGTCGGATGTTCCCAAGGGAAGCGTAATGCAGAACGGTAATCTGGTCCTTCAGATCGTTTCCAATAACAAACTGGTGGCTATTTCCAAGACAGGAGGCTTTGGCGGATCGGTCTGGACGAGATAGGGGTTAAAGCATTTTTTTCCTCCCTATCTTTTATTTCTAATGTTATGTGAAAAATATATTCAATCTTGCCCATTATCCGCATCTTTCCGGCTCGGCTGAATAGGGCCTATTCTCCTTGAGGCACCACTGCATCTGCTCCAGTATCGGTTCGATCCTGCCGTTTGTCTCCTTCAGCTTTTGCACCATGATCTCGGCCAAGCTGCCCTGCTCAATACGCTTTGCCACCAGGGGCAGATATCGCTTCTCCTCAGCCGTCGCACTCTTCTCAGCCATTGCGAGCAGCTTCTCCAGCTCCGGGCGAATGCCGGCTACACCGCAGCGCATGGCCTCCTCCAGCATCTCGAGAAGAGTGCTCTCATCCTCCTCCAGTGCGATATCGCAGCGAAGCAGCGCCAGCAAAAAAGCGGAGAACGCCATGTCCGAATGCAGGCATTCCTGCTCATCGATAGCTTTGACCTCCAGGCACCTTCTGGTGAAGCGTACTATCACGCCTCGGGAATTGACCCACTCTCGGCAGAGAATCTCAGCTTTGCATTTTTTTAGCTTGCCGTAGATCTGGCGGTTGATCTGCACATAATCATCCACGCTCTGCAGCTTTTCGGGCAGTATCTCGTGGCAGATCTCAGGAATGGCTGCCTGGTTTTGCCGGTAATAAACCAGGCGGTTGTCCATGTAGGATGTGAGCTTTCCCTCCACCATGGGCGAGGAGGCGGAAACGGCGACAAGATAAGGCATAAGTGAGCGGATCTTGTTGAACATAGCTACCAGCTCTTCTTTGTCGGCGTAAGGAATGTTGATCTGCAGAGCCTGGATATTCAACCAGCCGTGCTGCTTGATATTGAAAATCCGGTCGTATGCCTGATAGTACTCCTGCTCATCATGATCCCAATAGGTCGTCTCATCCAAATTGAGCAGCGGATGCATTCCCAGACCCATAAAGCCGTATTCGTAATTGGTGGCCCGGTAAAGCTCACAGAGACCCCGGTAAAGGTTGTCTTCCAAAAAGCTGAGGCTCCCCGGCCTTTTCGGGATCAGCTCAATGGCATGCTTTTGCAGCTCCTTGGAGACCAGTATCCCACCAAAAGGCACCTCATGTTGCACCTGTCCGGCGATTCTCTGGATTATCCGGTCAGAGATGGCCAGAGGCCGGCAATTTTTGTCATTTATGGAGTACTCGTGCTCCGTTCCGATGGGCGACGCAGCTCTTAGCGCCTTGTGCATTGCTTTTTTCATTGCCTCAATCGGAAAGCTGGATCTCCGCCACAAGATCCGTCTCCGGCTCCTCGATCTTCAAGATCTCCGCCATTTCCGCGGTGGGAATACTGTCGACCAGATGCATGATCTTCTCCATTGAGGTCTCGAATAGTCCGTCGTAGGCTTTTCGATTTGCCTTGAGAAACCGGACCATAGGGCAGATGTTCTCTCTCTTGAGGAATATCTGCAGGACGTTGTCCTTGATATCAAAGGTAAAGGGTCCGGCGACGCAAGTCTCGGGCTTGACGGAGTGGATGCTGCATTTTCCATTTTGAAAGAGCACGCAAAATCCATCTTGCTTCAGGCGTAGCCTCTTATATCCGGCAAACTCCACGGCGCTCTCTGCCACACCGTTTTTCATCAAAATGTCTATTCTCTCCTGGCTCAGAGGTGGCCGTGCCTCAAAGCAGCAGCCTCCATCCAGATGGCATTCGCTGCATGCCTGGCTTATAGCTTCACACAGGTAATCTTCCATCAGAATATCATCTCACTCTAGAAATCAATTTTGTAAGAGTAGACCGCGTTTTCTGCCAGAGCTGAAGGATTGGAGATGCCGGCGGCAGCTCCCAGGCCGTACTCGCCCTCAAAGCCATGTGGACCCAGGGCCCTACTAGAAAGTTCATCGGCATAGCTGCATGCATTTCCGGTCATCAGGTAGGAGATGATCTTTTGGAACATGTCCGGATAATGGGCATCCTCCCCACCATCCAGGGAAGGGTTATCATTGACCTCAATGACGTAGAGCTTTCCGTTGCTCTCTTTGATATCCACACCATACATTCCTTTGCCAATAGCATTGCCTGCCTCCCGCCCCAGCTCAATAACTTCGGGCGGAACCTGATCGGCAGGCACGCTCTCCACATCGCAGTAGACGATGTGGCCGTTCACGGAGGCCTGGATCTTGAAGGTTTCCGAGGGGATGATGTAGCGACAGGCATAGAGTAGCTGCCCGTTGATGACCCCCACTCTCCAGTCAAACCTGCTTTCGATGTACTCCTGTACCACAATCCAGTCGGAGAGCTTGAAGAATCTCCTAGCGATCTTCAATAGCTCGTCTACGGATGAGACCTTCTCCACCCTCACCGAGAAGGACGTGGATGGTTCTTTTAGCACCAGTGGCATGCCCAGCTCCTCGAAAAGCTGTGCGGCTAAAACCTCATCAAGCTCCTTCTTCTTTAGAAATTTGGTCCTGGGCATGGCGACATTATTTTTCATAAGGTGCATGTACATGTTGATTTTATCGGCACAGATCTGGATGGAACTGGGATCATCAATCACTGGTATGCCGTACATTTGCGCCATCCTGGCCGCCACATAGGTGATGTTCATGGGATCAGTGTTGGCGCGAATGAAGAGTGCGTCCAGTTTTGGTATCTTTTTGATGTCCACCGGGAAGATGAACTCGGCAGTGTGGCCCATGCTCTCAGCCACGTCCCGGCATTTTACCACGGCCGTGAGCTGTTCAGAGCTGCTTAACGTCTGTCGATTGACGAAGATGCCTAGTTTACTCAAAGCGCCTCACCCTCTTATCTAGAAGGTCCTGTAACATTTCCGTTTCATCCTTGGATAATTGCGAATATTTCACCGGAGCCAGGGAGGATAGCCGGCAGCCCGACTCATCCTTGACCAGTACTACCTCCACCAACGGCAGCCGGAATACTTCATAGATCTTCTCTGCCAGTGACTTCGCTTTTTCACAGCAATTTATGGTCTTGCCGAAGATGGATACGCATTTCGCCACGGACGTGTTTTCACTTATCTTCTGATAGCAGAAGGGGTACCTGCCATGATTGGTGACATGTTTGACGACCTTCTTGGCTTCTTCCAGGTCGCTGATCAAGAAGTGGTCGGACGGCGTGGAGAAATAGTTCAAACCGTAGACTATAGCGGGGAGCGAGACGTACTGGTTGGATATTATCCAGTCGCAGACCGGGATGCCTGCCAGCTTCGCCTTCTCCAGGCAGATAGGAACGATATAGGCATCCAGCACATCGCTGCTGCTGGGCGTGGTTTTGATGCCTTCGTTCTCGTTCTTGACGATGGTATAGTACGGCTGCGTCTTATAAAAGTAACTCTCATTTACAATATATTGAGAGTCATCTTCCTTCAAAGTATACATGATATCCTTCTTAGGGATATGCTCTCTTCGTTTGTTCATTAAAGCATCACCGCATGACCTGCGTGTGAGAAAATAGACATGTTTGCTGTTTTTTTTGCGTAGGATTCCCTACGGTACTTGCTTAAACTACGGTGCCTGTCCTGATCGGATGCCATTTCATTCTCAGAAATTTGGATCTCCTCTGGGGCTTACTACCTAGTTGGTAGTATTTATCGTTGTCGACCACGGGTTCGAAGCCGCCCGGTATTCCGCTATCTGCTGCGATTACAATCTCGTTAGAAATCGTTAAGTTCCTTGTCTTAATGGATAGGTCTTCGCGAATTGCTCTAAATTTGCTCTACGCTCAACGGTTGTCATTGAGGGGCTTATTCCATGCAGCTAGATCTTCTCCAGTAGCTCCATCATCTCTTTTGGGTTTGCAGTGGGAAGACTGCAGACATGATCGGTGCAGACGTAGGCCGCAATCGTTCCTTCATCTTGGGGCAAATTTCTTGTGAATGGCACAATCTCTCTAATCTCTTCTCCGTGCACCAATATAGTGGATTTGTTCGGCAGATAGCGAGCTCTTATGGCTTGCAGCATTTCAATTATTGCCGTATCCTGCTTACTTCCCAGCAAAGCGATCTCGGATACCGGCCCCAAAGCAGAGTCCAGAGAGCAAAGCAGCATGCTGTGGCCCAGGGGCTGGCTGGCTGCTCTGGCGAAGCTACGTGCCAAATCCCAAGCCCTCTCTTCCAGTTGGGTCCGTCCGGAGAGGTGCATGAGCCGCAGAAGGTTAAGCATGGCAATGGAATTTCCTGAGGGAATCGCTCCATCATAATACTCCTTTCTATGCAGCAGCAGGTTCTCTGCATCATCTGCAGAAAAGAATAGGCCGCCCTGATCCTTATCCCAGAAATGCTGCATCATGATTTGGTTTAGCTGCAAAGCTGCTTTCAGGTACTTAATATCAAAGACTGTTTCGTAAAGATCGATTAGGCCCCAGATCAGAAAGGCATAATCATCCAGATTGGCTGAAATGCTGGCCTCTTCCCGGTAGCGGTGCAACAGTCGACCCTCAGTCGTTCGCATCTCTTTCAGGATAAAATCGGCTGCCTTGATTGCGGCTCTCTCATACTCTGCGCCCTTTGCTTCGGGCAGTGCCTGGGCTGCTTTCGCCAGGGCCGCGATCATGAGTCCATTCCAGTCGGTGAGAATCTTATCGTCTTTAAAGGGATGAACTCTCTTCTCCCGGGCGAGAAAGAGCTTCGCTCTTATCAACTCCTGCCGTTTATAGAGATCCGGCGCACTTATTTTCAGGACGGCTGCGCTGTCGCATGGCGTTGATCTCAGGCGCAGAATATTTCTTCCTTTCTCGAAGTTTCCGCTTTCGTGAACATCGAAGAGCCGGATCAACAGTTTAAACTCCTCGTTATTCAGCGTTTCTTTCAGCTCTTCTGCCGTCCAGAGATAGAATTTACCCTCCTCTCCCTCGCTGTCAGCGTCCTCTGCCGAGAAGAAACCACCCTGCGGGGCAGTCATGTCCCGCAGCACATAATCCAGGATTTCGCATGCTGTTCCGGCATATTCTTCTTTTCCTGTGGCCTGGTAGCCTTCGGTATAGGCGATGGCCATCAGCGCCTGGTCGTAGAGCATCTTCTCGAAATGGGGAACAAGCCACTGTGCATCTGTGGAGTATCTATGAAATCCCAATCCCACATGATCATAGATCCCGCCCACGCGCATGGCCTGTAGAGTGGCCTCGATCATTTGCAGAGCATGCATGTCTTTGGTCCTATGCCAGTGGCGCAGCAGGAAGAAGAGGTTATGCGGCGAGGGAAACTTGGGGGCAGTGCCAAATCCTGCGTTTTGGGGATCGTAGATGGAGGCCAGGGCCGCGTACCCACGGGCAAGAAATGCAGCATCCAAATTCGCGATCTCTTCTTGGGCGGAAGGCCTACTCTGTGTCCGCTTGAGGTAATCCAAAATCTTGTCGGCTGAGCCGAGAAGTTCGTCTCGGTTTTTATCCCAGAGTTCCTGGACCCTGGGGATTATCTCCATCAATCCTGCCTGGCCATAGCGGCCGATCTTGGGGATGTAGGTGGCGGCAAAGAAGGGCTTTTTCTGCGGTGTCATGATAATAGTAAGAGGCCAGCCGCCCCGTCCGGTCATGGCCTGGGCTGCGCTCATGTACATCTGGTCTATGTCCGGCCGCTCCTCCCTGTCCACTTTTATGCAGATGAAGGCCTGGTTCATGAGTGCGGCGACAGCTGGATCTTCGAACGACTCATGGGCCATGACGTGGCACCAGTGGCAGGTGGAGTAGCCCACGGAGAGGAAGATGGGTTTGTTCTCCCTGGCAGCGGCTTGGAAGGCTTCTTCGCCCCAGGGGTACCAATGCACGGGGTTGTGGGCGTGCTGGAGGAGGTAGGGGCTCTTCTCAAAGAGGAGGCGGTTAGATGGGGATTCCTCATTTTCCGTTGGAGGGTTATTTATCATGGGATACCTCATCGATATTATAGATTTTCAGGCAGATAAATTCATGCATGTCTATTGAAGTATCTCTCTTCAGCAAGTATACTAGGTAACCCAAAATTTATGCACCTTAATTAATTTATATTGTACTCGAATCCTTAAAGGACCCAATAGTACATTTTCGAGCTAAATACGCTTCTATCAGATATTCGTCTCATTGGCTCGTCTATCCGGGCGACAGATATTTATGAGCTAATTGATACCGATTATTGATGTATTATTCTCCTTGTGCCTGCAAGAAACTCAATTTCTTAATACTAGTATTATTTTGATTAATGATAGTTTCGCGAATGAACGTCAAAATTATTTTATAACTATATAATTGGTAGCTATCAGTTCAAGATTGAAATAATTAGATTTATTTTTACAGAGTTCGATTTCGTTTTCAATACTATTATCCCTATTATAACTACGATCATTCTCTTGAATATCCATATGATAATTTCTTTCGATATGTTTATATCCCTTAAAGGCAAATTCTTCGTATACTCAATAGAGTATAGGGGTGAATTAGTATGAAGGGAGTAGTAATAGCGACAGCTTTAATTCTAATGCTATGCTGCTGTACCGCATTGGCGAATCCACCATTGGTGCCGCCAGTACAGTATGAACAGTTTTGTGAAGCGCAGAAGATATCCGGAAGCGGTGTTATCGATATGAGTACCTCAATAGTCGATAAGAAGATCGCTCTGGAGTACTTCAACAATATGGCCGGAGACGGCGACTTTGAGCTTGATCAGGAGCATGCATACTCGCAGAATTCTGATAAACTGCTTAGAAATATATCTTCAGCAAATGGTGGAGATGAGTCAAAGCTCAATTTATATGAGGGTACAAAGCTCACTTATGCCAGCAAGGACACGCCTCTTATGGGTTCCAAGTTCCTGCAATCCAAAGAGTTTTATGGCGGCATAGGTGCAAAGATTCAGGAATCTTTCGCAGTTTATGAGATGGAAAAGGATCAAACCGCGTTCTTTGTCTCAACCACACCCTACAATCCTCAGGAGCCTGTAATGCCTGTCAACCAGGACTACTTGCAGCTTCTGGCATTGTACTATCCACAGGAATATGCCCAGTACATGGCAGAGACCACGCACACCATAACTCCTGAGCAGCTCATCAAGGAGCTCAAGGATGCGGGAAGGGACACAGCACGGGTGTCTGCCCTTATGGGCAATAATCCGGCTCATTTGATTGGTCTCGAGACCAAGAATACCTTTAACGGCACGTGGGGAACGGATGCTTCCATGCATAAGATATTCTACAAGGATATCAAAGCTCACGAGATGTTCTCCGGAACATTCGAAGCAGAGAAAACCATCAAGTTCCATGAGAATCCCGTGCCCGAAAAAGACCGCCCTGTCTGCGACGGCATAGATTGCTAGAGGAATGGCAATCTATCTCTTTTCATTTTTAAATGGGCATCAAAAAAAAGATTCTAGGTTAAAGGCTATTCATTTCTCAGGATGAAGCGAGGTTAAAACGAAATTGAATTTGGACGGTTAATGTAACCGGAAATTGTTGCATAGTGCAAAATTCTGTATCCTGCTCCCCTCTCAACTGCATCGCTTACCTTCTGGAGGTTTTCAATGTAGCAGGCGCGTTCGCTTTCACTCATGCCCTTGGTCGCTTCCTTCAGATCAATGTTCTTAATTAGCTCCCATTGTTCAATTTTTGATAATCTGTCCCATTCTTTGCTGGTTAGTTTACCTTTTTGGGTGGGCGTATCATGGTCCTGTGCCGGGGAAGATAACTCGATTTTGCGGTTCATACTGGAAAGGTCACTTGGTTGCTCTGCTCTATGCTCATCAGTTGCACCAATTACCTTCGGGCGTGTCGCCCTATAAAGTCCATATCTCACTATCTAATCTCCTGGCGTCCAGCAACTGTGCCCTCTCATCTTTCGATATCAAGGGCAATGTTCCCTTTCTTGACGCCGATACCGTAATGTCTCAAGCTGCACTCTTAAATACTTATCGTCCCCCATTTGCCTTGGCAGAGGTTTTTCATTGACTAGCCGGTCGAGGTTGAGGCCGTAGCCCCTAGCGTTAGTGCAAGAGCGGTGGCTGCAGCGCTTAAGAAGGTACTCTGTCTAAGATATGCGTTATCCGGTCGGCTCGTTTGATCTATCCTCACTTTCTTAACAGCATTATTATCTATTTTATATTAAAATATTTATCATCCTGTTATTTGCATTTAATTAATTTTGTTCTATTGTCTATATTGTCAACTCTCAATTTATTAATCTTCCTTAGTTAACATTATTAGTGAAATCGGAAACAAATTCAAGAAAAAAGCGCTGATATTTTTATGTAATAATATATTTTTATCTTCTTAATCTTTCAATTTGATGCAAGCATCCGCTCCAAAATATCCTATATGAAATTCTCAATACGTTATACAGTAAAATTTATATATGATCACCGATAAGCCATACATGGGTCCGGGATTTCTTAGCGATTTTATGTCATCCATCCCCTCGAGATGAATAGACCCGGATCCTCCCCTTTAAATCACAAAATGGGATCTATGATTATGATCGAGATCGAAACCTGCAAATCAGTGGATGTTGTGGATATCACAGATCACGTTGAGCGAACTTTGCGGGAAAGCAGCATAGAAAACGGCATCATGATGGTCTATTCTCTTCATACAACCACGGGATTGACTATTAATGAAGCAGATGGCGCATTGATTAATGATATCTTGAGTCTTCTACAGAGAATTGCTCCCCAAGATGCAGGCTACCAGCATGATAGGGGGGACGGCAATGCTCATGCTCATTTGCAGGCTACGTTGCTCGGAAATAGCCTTATAATTCCTGTTACGCGGGGGAGATTGGTTATGGGGGTGTGGCAGAGGATACTATTCTTTGAATTGGATGGTCCAAGACGAAGAAGCATTTTTGTGAGAGTACTGGCCGATTGAATAACAAAAAACAGGATGAGGGATAAATCCCTCGAACCTTCAGCTTTATTTGAAAATGGTTGTGCCGGTGGTCCCAGCAAGCTCTTTGAAGGCCGCCATGAGGTTCTTTGTTATCGGTCCGGGCTTGCCGTCACCAACGACCCTGCCGTCGACCTTAGTAACGGGGGCAACCTCTGCTGCGGTGCCTGTAACGAATACCTCATCTGCAGTGTAAAGGTCGAACAGGCCTAAATCCCTCTCTTTGATTTCATTTCCGCCGGCTTTGGCCAGATCCATGACCGCTTCTCTGGTTATGCCTTTGAGATTGTTTACGGTAAAGGGCGTATAGATCTTACCGCCTTTTACAACGAATATATTGTCTCCGCTTCCCTCTGATAGCAATCCCCGGGAATCGAGGATGATTGCCTCATTGCCGCCTTTGATATTGGCCTCGATTTTTGCCAGAATATTGTTCAGATAGTTGAGGCTCTTGATGTTGGGCGGCACGGTGTCTGGGGCATTTCTGCGCACCGCGACGGTGATTGCCGTGAGGCCGACCTCGTAAAGGTCTCCGTACATTGCCCCCCACTCGACGGCAATGATTATGACCGAAGCCAGGCTGCACTTGTTGGGATCCAGGCCCAGGTCGCCGAAACCCCTGGTAACAATGGGCCGGATATAAGCGTCACGCAAGTTGTTCTTCCTCAGTGTCTCCAGGATTGCCTCACACATCTCCTCCTCGCTCATAGGAACGCAGAGCAAGATGGCCTTTGCTGAGTCGAAGAGCCTCTTGATGTGATCCTCGAGCCGGAAGACGCGCCCGTCATAGGCCCTTATTCCTTCGAAGACTCCGTCTCCATAGAGAAATCCGTGATCGAAGACCGAGACTGCAGCCTGTTCCGCCGGAACAAACTTTCCGTTAAGATAAATTAGGTTCATAGAGCATCTCGCCATTGGACAATTGCCGAGGATAAATGCGTTTTGATCGTTAAATGAATCGATGGGTTTATTAGCGTTGGAAGGAAGGAGGGTGCCTACTTTTAACGGGGTTTGGAGCTTATGGCAAGACTTGGTTTCGTAGTCTCGGAGTTCAATCGGGACATCACCTATCAGATGGAGCTTTTGGGCAGAGAGCATGCAAAGTTCCTGGGAGCAGAGGTCGCTACCGTCGTTTATGTTCCTGGCGTTTATGACATGCCCTTCGTGGTGAAGAAGCTGCTTCGTCGCGAAGATATCGATGCGGTCGTGACAATTGGCTGCGTCATTCAGGGAGAGACTGCTCATGATGAAATTGTGGTCTCACAAGCGGCCCGAAAGCTTATGGATCTCTCATTAGAGTATGACAAGCCGGTAACTCTGGGCATCACCGGACCCAAGATGTCCCGACCGGATGCCCACAAGCGAGTGGATTATGCGAAGCGGGCCGTAGAGGCAGCGGTCAAGCTCCTGCAAAACATAGGGGGTGTCTAACCAAATGGTCTCTTTGCGAATGGGCTCTATTAAAGAATCAACCACTTTGAAGATTTCGGCTATGGCCAAAAAGCTGGCTGCCGGCGGCCAGGACATCATAGATATGGGTGTGGGTGAACCGGATTTTGATACTCCTAAGCATATTGTCGAGGCGGGTTGCAGCTCCCTCAGGATGGGCGAGACGCGCTATGCTCCTACAGCCGGCATTCCCGAGTTGCGGAGGGCCATTGCAGAAAAACTAGTTCGGGAAAATTCGCTTCCTGTGACGGCTGACGATGTCGTAGTGACTCCAGGCGCCAAGATGGCCGTATTTGCTGCCATCCAGGCGCTCCTTCAGGAGGGCGACGAGTGTGCACTCATTGGGCCGTCTTGGGTAAGCTATGAGCCCTGTGTGGCCTTTGCCGGAGGGCGCGTATCCTGGGGAAAGGTGAATGATAATTTTATGCCGGAAAACATCGCGGAAACCATCAATTCCAAGACGCGGCTTATCATTGTCAACTCTCCTTCCAACCCCACTGGATCTGTATTCGATCGCAAAGTGCTTGAGGAAATTCGCGATCTGGCCGTGGATCACAATCTGGCTGTCATTTCCGACGAAATCTATGAGAAGATAATTTATGATCGGGAACACATCAGCATTGGTTCATTTTCGGGGATGGAGGACAAAACCGTGACCATTAACGGGTTTTCTAAGGTTTATGCCATGACGGGATGGCGTCTGGGGTACCTTACCGGTCCCAAGGAGATCATGAAATGGGTAACCCGACTGCTTTCTCACTCGGTCTCCCAGGCCACAACCTTTGTGCAGAGTGCCGGAGTTGCCGCGATGCAGGGGCCGCAGGATGAGGTCGCTTCCATGGTAGAGGAGTTTCGGGCGCGTCGCGATATGCTGGTCGCGGGGCTGAAGGAACTGGGAATACCCTGCAGCGTGCCCGGTGGGGCCTTCTACCTATTTCCCGATGTATCTGCTTTGGGCGGCGGGGATGCTTTTACTGATAAGCTGCTCAAAGATGCTCTCATTGCGGCCACGCCGGGGTCGGCTTTTGGCCCGGGAGGCGCAGATTATGTCCGGCTTTCTTATGCCATATCTCAAAGCCGAATTAAACAGGCTCTGGAGAGAATAGAGAAGACTGTAAAATAGGAGGGAATTATCTTTTTTTTTGCTAGTGGATTGATAATTAGGAAGGATTCTTCTTGTGGTTGTGGGGCCTGGAATTGAGCACTAAAAGCAAAACCGGAAAAAACAGGAAGCATCCCTCTATCTGGTGCTTTCCGAGTTGTTCCATTAGATATTTTAACTTGAACGAGGATTTCTAATTTGCATAAATTTTTTTCGATTTAACCGGTTGTAGTTTCGTTTGGCAATTTGTTTTGATCATGTCTATCCTAACTATCTTTCAAGGCCGAAAAAAATAAAATCATACTAAATATCAATTTATAGATATGTATTGCATTTCGCTAAATTTGAAGGTCTTATCGTCTTATATCATTCTTCATTGGCCCAATTAGATATCCTTGCTAGTGCTCTGTAACATTAATTGTGCAAATTAGAATAATGCCTTTGAAGTTTTA
>CAZWHG010000033.1:0-30260 GCA_964633785.1 uncultured Methanotrichaceae archaeon | reverse complement strand
TGCCAAACGCCTTGATTTCGGCCACGAGGTTTTTCAAAGTCACAACATCACTGATGCTTCCAGGGAACAACTTGAAGTAAAGTGGTAAGTGCTTGTTTAGCGAAAGTACCAAGCCGAGGTTGACTTGAGGCAGGTCCAAACCATCGCGATTGTATCCCCATTCCAGCCAATCTATATTTCGAGAAGCGGAGGAGAGAGACGTAATGTCGTATATCAGTGTCTCATTCTCATCAATTATCAATGAATTGTAAAATGAGGTCATTGCAGTCTCTTTGTTGGACAACCGTTCAAGAAAACCTGAGAGCCACTGAGAGCTGAATGATTCTTTTATCGAGTACATGTCCGGCAGAAACGAGTCCTCCAGGACGTGGTGAAGATTCTTGAGAGAAGTTTGATGCAGCAATCTGCTCATCGCAACGGTAAGAATCAAATCTCCATCTTTTCCAAATGATTCTAATAGCTTCTTTCGGAGCTGTATTTCACTCCCGATACAATCCAGAAGATACGCTGGACCTAATGACTTTGTTGTCTTGACGTCTCTTTCTGCGACCTTCGGAATGATCTGGCCAGACTCTTCATCCCAAATGCCTAGATAGCGGCGTTTTTGCCTGGATTGCTTCTTCTCAGGGTCCCAAAAATTTTCGGCTTCGTAAGCGTATGTGTGTCCGCGAATTTTCTGTTTGACTAAATAAGTCATAGCTAAGAGTAATAACCATGGTAATATATAAATCCATCGGTTAAGTCATGTGCTGTAGAAATCAAATGAAGAAATGGTTATTGCGCAGGCCGGAGTTTAGGTTGTAATCCTCACATGAGAGCATGACATGAAAACGGATTAGCAATTGACATCCTCATAATAACAAAAAATAAACTAAATAGGCGCCTTTCCCGCGCCTATCTTTCTCGCAAAAATCAGTCTTACCTAGCCGCTTTTGCCACGCGCTCCACACTGTCCCTGTGGTTGATGGCGTAGCTCTTGACATCACGGTTGGCAGCAGATATAATCTCGTCTGCCAGCGCGGCTTCAGCCGTCTTGGCCTTCTTGAAGGAGGCATTATATGCGCCCTTGGTCAGGAACATGAGGGCTGTGTCCACGCGCCTCTGAGGAGATGTATCCACGGCTTTGGGCACAGTTATGCCGCCGTACTTGAGACGGACGACTTCTTCTCGCGGCCCGGCATTGGCTATGGCCTTGGTCAGAACGGATAGCGGGTTCTCCTTGGTCTTCTTGGCAACTATGTCAAACGCTTTCTCGACTATGCCGTAGGCCTTGAGCTTCTTGCCTGTGTTCTTCTCCGTTCTCATCATCTTGTTTACCAGGCGCTCCACGATGTGCTGCTCGGACTTCTTGAATTGCTGCTTGGCATGCTTGCCGCCCGAAATCATGACTGACTTGGGTGTCAGATTCATATAGCCCTTTGTGCTTGGATCTGCAACTTCTACTTCAGATGCATCCCACTTGCCGAATAGCTTCACAATAATCACCTCACCGGCTTTTCCTTTCTCCCTCGGACAAGCTCCAGTAAGGAGACGTTATTGACTGCGATAACCTTGAATCTGACTCCAGGGATATCTCCCATGGACCGTCCCTGACGACCGCCGATACGATCGACAGTGACCTCGTCATGCTCATCGATGAATCCGATGGCTCCATCGCCCGGAGCAAAAGCCGTAACCTGACGGCCATTCTTGATGAGCTGTATGCGCACAGCCTTTCTTATGGCTGAGTTGGGCTGCTTAGCCTCAATTCCGACCTTTTCGAGAACTATTCCCCTTCCCATGGGCGCTCCACCCAGGGGGTCAGCCTTCATCTTGCTCCCCGACATCCTTCGGATATACTTAGGATCGCTCCACCGGAGCGCCTTCCTATCACTCTCCAGTTTCCTGGCGGCATAGATTCCATTTCCCATTTATTTCACCTTGAGTAAATCGCAACAATTCGCTATTGAATTATGATATCATCAACGCCGTGATGCCTCTGCGCAAGCATCTTGGCTTTTAATATGTTTCGGCCATCTCTGCCGATGGCAATGCCTTTGTCCTTATTTGCTACCTCTACATAAGCCAATCGCTTATCATTCTTATCTACGACCATAACATTCTTTATGGCCGCCGGCTGGAAGAGGTTCTCCAAAAATTCCTTTACATCGTCGCTGTACTCGACGATCTCTATCTGCTTTCCTACCGACTTCTTGACCCGGTTGATGTTTGAGCCCTTTCGGCCTATGGCTGCGCCCATATCTCCTTTCTTTATGACAAAAATGATGCGCTCGTTCTCCGCATCCACGACGCAATCCCTGGCCATGCCGCCCGTCAGGCTCTCGAACAAAGCAATATATCTGATTCCTTCGGTGGTGAGCTTAAACTCACTCATGCCTCAACACCTCGAATCTCGCGCTGCAGTGCCATTATCTCCGAGTCACCTGGCTCGATTATGGCCAAGGCGGCCACGGAGAAGGGTTTCCCGCAGGCAGATCCGAGGTCCTTGCCCATACCCTGGTAACCGTAGACTGGGACGTCTATTGTCTCCAGTTGCATCCTTACATCCGCAGGACAATCCACTGCGAACACTATGAGTTTGGCCTGTCCGTCAAGTCCTGTTTCAACGGTCCTATTCGATCCTAGCACCACTTTTCCTGTTCTGATGGAACTTCTTAGGGCTCTATCTACGTTTATCATCGTTATTACCTCTATCTCTTGATTGCCACCAGGGTAACGTCACCCGTGCCGAGCTGTATGGGCTGGCCAACGATTACGTTTTCCGTTACACCTTTTAGATCGTCTACGTCCCCGCGAATGGCCGCATCCAGAATATGATTGACGGTGACCTCGAAGGCAGCTCTGGCCAGCACACTGGCCTTTTCGCCTGATACGCCATGCCGTCCTATCTGTTTTAGCTCCCCGTCTACGGTCATGATGTCCGCCACCAACATGATATGTCGAACGTCTACAGAGAGACCCTGCTCTCGTAGCGTGTCCGTGGCTTCATTTATGATGGCATTCCTTGCCGCCTCGATGCCAAGCACCTCTCCGATCTCACTTATATTATTGGTCTTTATGCGGGTGGGGTCTACACCCTCAAACTGCATGACCTTCTTGATCGAAGAGCCTTCCGTATATAGGACGTACTCATCACCTTCTTTGCGGATGACGACGCGCTTTATGCCCTCTACGCCTTTGAGCGATAGCCGCTTGATCTTTTCTACCAGTTGTAGCAGCTCCCGGTAAGAGGGCTCTTTGGGGACCATCACCAGCAGGTTCTCTTTTTGATCTACATTCAGGCCGGTTTCCTCTTTCAATCTTGAAGCGACCTCTTCTGCGGTGATCTTGCGCTGCTCCAATGCACTGGGATTCAGCTCAATGATTACATTCATCTCCGCCAGATCGGTGGCTATGGATCCCAGGTGGAGAATGGAGGAGGACTCTATGGCCCAGGCCACTTCTCTTGCCAAGTCACGATCGTGGGCATAATCCTGATTAAGCTTTATGGTCATGGTTGGTGTGGAAGGGATTTTTCTCGCGTCCACAATTTCTATGAGCCGCGGCAAACCCAGGGTTACGTTAATTTCGGCCACACCGGCGTAGTGGAAGGTACGCATGGTCATCTGCGTGCCGGGCTCGCCGATGGACTGGGCTGCGACCACGCCCACCGCTTCGCATGGCTCCACTTTAGAGTGCCCATAATCGGAAGCCACCTGGGATGTAATATCCTCCAGTTGCTCTGAGCTTATTGTAGCCCCTTTTAGCCCGTTTTGTATTGCTTCCTTGATGCTCGGGGGAAGGTCAAGCCCCACTAGCTTCTCTGTGATATCTTTTTCTGTGAGGATCATGCCGACTCCTTCTTCAGCACACTCTTGATGATGCGCTTGACGTTATCTGTACTGGCATAGTCTCGCCGGGATGCATCCACGCCGTCTTCACCATACTGGAACTGGACAATCATGCCCCTCGTCTCCTTGACTGTGCCGTCGTACCTTACCTCCAGATCCTGCAGAGCATTTACCAGCCGGCGCTGCAGGTAGCCGCTCTGGGATGTCCTGATGGCCGTATCCACCAGACCCTCGCGACCACCGATGGCATGGAAGAAGAACTCCGTGGGATTGAGGCCGCCTTTGTAGCTTGACTCCACAAAGCCGTGTGCTTCTGCGCCGAGGTCTCCCGGTCTAAAGTGCGGCAGCGTTCTGCCGGCATAGCCACGCATGATGCGCTCGCCGCGCACCGACTGCTGGCCGACACATGCCGCCATCTGGGTGAGGTTGAGCATGCTGCCGCGCGCTCCGCTTACGGCCATGACCACACCGGAGTTATCCAGACCCAGGTGACGGCCGGCAATTTTGCCTGCCATATCCCTGGCCTTGCCCAGGGTTTGCATGATCCTCATCTCCAGGGTCTCATCCAGAGTGCGACCGGGCAGGGGCTCCAGTTCGCCTGCATTATAGGCCTCGATAAGCTGCCGGCTCTTTTCGCGAGCCGTTCTGGTGGTCTCCTCAATCTGATCTACGGCAGCCTTGGGGATGTCTTCATCATCTATGCCGAAGGAAAATCCTGCATGCATGATGCCTCGTAGTGCGAGCAGAGTCATCCGATCCAGGAACTCGCTTGCCACGGAGGGACTGTACTCCTTTATTATTCTGTCTGTTATCTTGCCCTTGAAAGCGCCTACTGCCTCCGCGTCGATGGTGCCCTTCAAGAGCTGGCCATCTTCAATTACCACAAAGGCATCGTTCTCGCAGTCCGCTCCTTTGCAGACATCGCAGTTATAGCAGAAATCGGCCTTAAAGGATAGGTCCAAGCCCCGCGGAAGGACGAGACTGAACACCTGCTTTCCCGTCCAGTAGGGCTTGCCGTCCGCTATGCCCTCGGGCTCGGGCAGCTCGGGAATATTGAACTTCTTGAGAAGCTCCATTACACCGCGCCGGTCGATGGGCTTTCGGCCATGAGTGAGCAGGAATGAGCCTGTCACATAGTCGTGTATACCGCCGATGATGGGACCGCCGAATCTGGGCGAGAGGATGTTCTCCTGCACGCGCATGAGAATCTCGGCCTCGGCACGCGCTTCCTCAGTTTGAGGCACGTGCATGTTCATCTCATCCCCGTCGAAGTCTGCGTTGTAGGGAGGGCAGACAGCCGGATTTAGTCGGAAGGTCTTGTAGGGCATGACCTTGACGCGATGGGACATGATGGACATTCTATGCAAAGAGGGCTGGCGGTTGAAGAGGACGATATCGTTGTCGGCCAGCTGTCGGTCGATCTTCCAGCCGATGTCGATCTGCTCGGCTACCTCCTCGCAGTTCTTCTCTGTGACCTTGACACGTCTCTGGTCGGGCCGGGTGGCATAATTCACGCCCGGATGCCGTTCGGGGCCGCGTCGCACAAAGGTCTTCACAATTTCCATGTTTCGGGCGTTGGCGATCATGGGCACGGACAGCTCCATGGCAATCTCCATAGGCACGCCGACCTCGCCAATGCTGAGATTGGGATCGGGGGATATGACCGTCCTGGCGCTGAAGTTAACGCGCTTTCCGGAGAGCGATCCTCGGAAACGCCCTTCTTTGCCCTTCAGCCTCTGTGAGAGCGTTTTTAGCGGTCGGCCGCTACGATGACGGGCGGGCGGCACGCCGGATACGGTATTGTCCAGGAATGTAGTAACATGATACTGCAAAAGCTCCCACAGATCCTCGATGATCAGTTGGGGTGCGCCTGCCTCGCGGTTTTCCTGGAAGCGCTGGTTGATCCTGATGATGTCCACCAGCTTATGTGTGAGATCATCTTCGCTCCTTTGGCCGGACTCCAGAGTGATGGAGGGGCGCATGGTAACGGGCGGCACGGGCAGCACAGTTAGGATAATCCATTCCGGGCGCGCCGTTGCTGGATTCATGCCCATGACGGCAATATCGTCATCCGGGACCTTCTCGAATCTGTCACGAATATCCGATGCAGTGAGCTTGTGGCCGTCTTCAATGTAAGAGAGGGGCCTCTCGAACTTGATATCCTTCTGGGGTGCTCCGCAGTAGGGGCAGGTCTTGTTCTTGCGAGCCTCTGAGAAGACCTTATTGACTGTGTCGTCAGTCATCTGCCCCAGTCGCTCCAGCTCCTGAATTTGCCCCAGGTACATATTCTTCTCATTTTCTTTGAGCATGAGACGCGAGCAATCCCTGCAGATGCCCCGCAGCACTTTTCTGATCAATTTAGCGAATCCCACGTGAATTACGGGGGCAATTAAATCGATATGGCCGAAGTGTCCGGGACATTCACCGGGCCGACCGCCGCAGGATCGACAGCGCAGCCCAGGATCGATGACACCAAGCCGGGGGTCCATGAGACCCATTTCAATAGGAAAACCATCGTCGTCGTATGTATCTGCGGTAATGATCTTTACCACGCTCATCTTCCGAAACTCTTGTGGCGAGATGAGGCCGAAGCGGATCTTGCCAATTCTCTTGGGGACCGTCATATTTCCACCTAAACCGCGTCTTCCAGGATCAGTCGCGGTGCTACACCTAATGATTTGATTTCGTCGAGCAGCAGCTTGAAGGCATAGCTCATCTCTACAGGGTAGATCTCCGTATCCGCACCGCAGGTCGGGCAGAAGTCCGCATTTCTGCGCCTATCATGGATAGCGATCATGCCACAGTGGCTGCAAACAAGCTCAGTCACTTTATCCGACTCATCAACCAGACGCTCTTTCAGAGCCAGGGCTGCGCCGTGAGCTATGAGCACATCTCTCTCCATCTCACCAAACCGCAGGCCACCCTCGCGAGCACGTCCTTCCGTGGGCTGGCGGGTCAAGACCTGCACGGGTCCGCGGGACCTGGCATGCATCTTGCCTGTGACCATGTGATAGAGCTTCTGATAGAGAATCACTCCTACGAAGAGATCAGCCATGATTTGCTCGCCTGTAGATCCATTGTAAAGTATTTCGCGGCCGGTATGGGAGAAGCCGAACTTCTTCAAAGCGCCGCGCAAATCCGGCTCGTTCTCACCCAAAAAGGCGGTGGCATCAACGAATCTGCCTTCTAATGATCCGACCTTTCCGCCGATCATCTCCAGGACGTGGCCCACGGTCATTCGAGAGGGGATAGCATGAGGATTTAGCAGCAGGTCGGGCACTATGCCTGATTCCGTGAATGGCATATCCTCCTGAGGCACAATCAATCCTATCACGCCTTTTTGGCCATGCCGGGAGGCGAATTTGTCACCTAATTCAGGAATGCGCTGGTCCCGGCTCTTGACCTTGGCCAGGCGGTTTCCGTTGGAGGATTCGGTGAGTATGACCATATCCACTACACCCATCTCATTGGAACGCATGGTCACGGACGTCTCTCGTCTCTGTTGGGGGGTCAGGCCGAACTCGGAAGGCTCTTCCAAGAACCGGGGGGGACTGGTCTTGCCGATGAGCACGTCATTAGGGCCCACATAGGCATTGGGATTCACAAGCCCATCTGAGTCCAGTTGATCATAAGCCTCACTGCCTCGTGCACCCCGAACTTCCACATCGGGAATCTCAAACTTGTCCTCCTGGCCGCCCGGATATTTTCGCTCCTCTGCTTCAGAGACGCGGAAGAAATGGCTTCTTGCCAGGCCGCGTTGGATGGAGCCGCGGTTCATAACCAAAGCATCTTCAATGTTATATCCTTCATAGGCCAGCACTGCGACCACGAAATTTTGTCCTGCCGGCCTCTCCTCAAAGCCCACGGCAGCTGAGGTCTTGGTCCTGACTATGCCTCTTTGCGGACTGTTCAGGTAATGGCCGCGTGTATCAGGCCGCAGCCTCATATTGGCGGTGGACATTCCCAGACATTGCTTGACCATTCCCGCGCCCATGGTATTTCTGGGGCTGGCGTTATGCTCCGGATAGGGCACAAGGCCCGCAGCGATGCCTAAAATCAGCGACGGGTCCAGTTCCAGATGGGTGTGATCTGGTTTGATATCTTCTTCCCAGATGGCAATGAGGGTATTCTCCTCTTCCTCAGCATCCAGATACTCCACCAGGCCGGATGACACAAGATCGGCAAAGGTCATCTCGCCGTTCTTTATCTTGGTTACATGCTCCTCAGTGACCTGCGCCTTTCCGTTTTCTACAACAATGAGCGGCCTTCTGGCCCGGCCGGAGTCGTTGTTCATGAAGATCTCATTGGTGTCCTCGAAATAGACCACATTCATCTGGCTGCTGATGCTGCCGGAACGCCGCAGGCGACGCAGATTTGTGACCAATGTCTTGGGGTCATCATGATGCCCTACGATTTCGCCGTTTACATAAATTCGTGCGCCGCTGTTCAAGGCTTCAGCCAACATTACCACCTACCGAAATCACGCCTAAATCCATCAATATTTTCTTGATGTTAACTGAATCGTCCGCGCCCTTGGAAAGTTCTACTCCCTGGGCGAAGTTCTTCACCAGGCCACAGTTAGGTCCTTCCGGAGTCTCGCAGGGACAGATGCGACCCCACTGGGTAGCATGCAGATCTCTGGCCTCGAAGTGCGGTTGAGATCTGGAGAGGGGTGAGATTACGCGACGCAGATGGGAGAGAGAGGCCATATAGTCCGTCCGGTCCAGTAGCTGGGAGACGCCTGTGCGCCCACCGACCCAGTTTCCTGTGGCCAGGGGATGAATCATTCTCTCTGTGAGGACGTCTGCGCGAACCGTGGTCACTACATTAAGATCTCTGTTTCTCATGCTGGCCCTCTCCAGCTGGTACTTTATGTCTCGGGTCAAGCGGTTGAAGGCCACCCGGAATAGATCCTCCATCAGATCCCCGGAGAGTTTCAGCCTCTTGTTGGAGTAATGATCCTTATCATCCTCACCGCGTCGCTCCAGCGCCAGCTCAAAGCAGGCTTCTGCCATGCGCGAGAGGAAGAGCGCCTTTGAAAAACGATCCTTCTCTTCTACGCCGATATGCGGCAGCAGATACCTATCCAGGACATAAGTCGCCCTCTTTTTCTGGTATTCCTTGGCCTGGCCGGCGGCTACACGCGCGCCGATCTTCTCCAGGGCCTCATCATTGGTCGAGACCTCGGCCTCCTCCAGATTTTCCAGCATGAACTTGATGATTTCAGGATTGTCTGATACAGATTTCACAATGTCCATATCAGTGTCCATGCCCAGAGACCGCAGCAGTGTCACGAAGTTGAGCCGTCCCGAGACAGAGGGGAAGGATACCTCCAGGATGGAACGTCGGCCGCGCTCCACAATGACCAGGGATCTATAGCCCTGCCTCTGGCTGAATACCTTGGCCACTTCGATGTTCTCATCATAGCGTTGGTTGTATTCGACCAGAATCTTGTTCGGAGCCAGATCCTCTAATGTCATGATGACGCGCTCTGAGCCATTGACCACGAAATAACCGCCGGGGTCCGATGGGTCCTCACCGTAGGTTATCATCTCGTCTGCAGTGAGACCGGAAAGGTTGCAGATCTTGGAGTTGAGCATGATGGGCAATGTGCCAATGTCCGCCTCTACGAGATCCTTCTCCGTCTCGCCCTCTACTATGGTCATCTCCAGCTTGATGGGAGAGGCATAGGTTAAATTGCGAAGCCTGGCATCATTGGGGTAGAGCCTCTCGATGGAGCCGTCCGCTTCGCGCACCATGGGTTTTGCCACCCGAATCTTGCCCAGCTTAACATAGGTATTTTCGATATTGGTCTCGATGATATTAACTTCATCTATGACCTTCTGCAGGCCCTTATCTATAAAATCATTAAATGAGTTTATATGATGGTGCACCAGCTTGTCCCTGGTAAAATAGGAGCTATAAAGAACATTTCTATCGAGCAAAAGACCACCTTTAATCGATTACCAGTCGGTAAAAGATCGATTGCTTAGCTGTAGTACTCTTTCTGATTACCTTGATTATATCGCCAACTTTCGCCTCGATCTCTTTGGCCGCAGGGTCAGTTATGTGAATTTTAGGTAGCTGAGGAGCCTCAATGTTATATGCTTTCAGCACCTCTGCACTCTCTTCCGGTGTGAGCAGCACATGTTCCGGAACCATTTCATGATCTTTTACGGCAAACTTGGTCACTAGAACCACCTTATTGGAGAAGGGGCAGCAAACAGGCCAGGAAACTCCAAACGGGCTCGGGGGGATTTGAACCCTCGACCACCTGGTATCTTCACCCAAAAATTTAAAAGCCAGACGCTCTGCCTAACTGAGCTACGAGCCCCCGCTGCCTGACATGCCTCAAGCCTTTTATGCTGCACTGAGTGAGGAATAAAAGCATCCCACATAAAAGCCTTTTCCTTTGTGGGACTTAGACAAGTCCCACTAGGCGAGCTATCTCCGAGCCAACCTCAGAGGTGGTCGAGCTTCCTCCCAAATCGTATGTCTTTATTCTGCCTTCAAATAAGTTCCGCTCAATGGCAGAGACTATATCCGCGGCGGCTTTCGGCTGGCCCAGATGCTCCAGCAATAGTGCTCCTGACCAGATGGTGGCGATGGGATTTACCTTGTTTAATCCCTTGTATTTGGGTGCAGAGCCATGAATGGGCTCGAACATGCTGGTACCCTCCGGATTGAGATTCGCGCCGGGTGCCAGGCCCAGTCCACCCTGAATCATGGCCCCTAGGTCCGTGATAATATCTCCGAACATGTTGGGAGCGACTACGACATCAAACCACTCCGGGTTCTTGACAAACCACATGGTGATGGCATCCACGAAGTTGAAGTCGTGTTTGACCTGGGGATAGCCTTTGGCAACATCCAGGAAGACCTCGCGCCAAAAGCCATAGATATCGCTGAGCACATTGGCCTTGTCCACGCTGGCGAGATGATTATGGCGCCTGGACGCGAGATCGAAGGCATATTTTATGACCCGCTTGCAGCCCTCGCGGCTGACTTCTCCGATCTGATAGCCGATCTCATCGCTATCGGTATCGATATCCAGGCCGAATTTTATATTGTAAAGCTTTCGCTTGATTTCAAAATCGGCGTGGCTCTTGCCCCGGCGTGCGCGACTGCCTATGCCGATGTAAAAGTCCTCCGTATTCTCGCGAACCACCACGAAATCGATGTCCTTGGATGTCTTATCTTTAAGGGGCGTCCAGACGCCCTCCAGGAGCTTAACGGGACGCAAATTCACATACTGATCAAAGTAGAAGCGCATGGCCAGCAGTACGCCCTTTTCCAGGATGCCAGGGGGGACCCGCGGGTCGCCGATGGCACCAAGGTAGATGGCGGGAAAGCGTCCCAGATCTTTTAATGTCTCTTCGCTCACAAGCTCTCCTGTCTTCAGGTAGTGCTCCGCCCCAAGAGAATACTCCGTCCAATCCAGGGAGAAATTGTATTTTTCTGCTGCCGCCTGCAAAACCTTCTGGCCCTCGGCTATGATCTCCGGGCCGATGCCGTCACCTGGGATAACTGGTACTTTATAGTTCATGTCGTCACCTTGGCCACCTGTCGCCTGGTATATTCCACGAGTCCACCTACATCAACAATCTCCTGGAGAAAATCGGGAAGAGGAGTCGTTTTGTAGTGCTCAGCGCTAGATTTGTTGTGAATCACACCACCGATCATGTCTATCTCTATTTCCGCACCATCGGCGATTCTATCCACCTGGGGGCAGATAAACAGAGGCAGGCCGATGTTGATGGAGTTTCTAAAGAATATTCTGGCAAAGGATTTGGCAACAACTGCTTTCACTCCTGCGCCCTTCATAGCTATTGGAGCATGCTCTCGGGAAGATCCGCATCCGAAGTTCTCCCCTGCCACTACATAGTCGCCTTCTGCCACCATCCTTGCCATCTCCGGGCGAACGCCCTCGAAGAGATGGGCTGCCAGCTCCTCTGGATCGTTGATAACCAGATAACGCCCGGGAATGATGGCATCCGTATCGATATCGTTTCCAAACTTCCAAGCTCTGCCCGCCAAAAAACTCAACTCCATATCGGTGGACTATATTCTCATGAGAATGATGTATATTAAAGTAATGCCTTGAAAAATTCCAGGGAAGAGCCACTCGAAAATACTGCTTAAAAATAATAAAATCACAACAGCACCTTTTATTACCGTATAGGGGAATGAGGGATTAAAAAGCTCAGGTGATGCGAATTGTTGGCGACCATGATCTCCGGGCGCACTTTAGCCCAAGGGGCGGGGTGCGAGAGCAAGATGTCTCCCGATTTCTTCAAAGCGGTATCTATATGTCATTTATCTGAAAAGGGTTTTAAATCGCTGGGGCTGGCTGAAGGCCGGAATGTCCTGATAAAGAACCAGTTTGGACAGGTGGTGCTCACGGCCAAGTCGGATGCCGGGCTGCCGGATAATATGGTATTCATACCCATGGGCCCCTGGGCCAATGTACTGGTGGGAAAAGAGACCGGAGGATGCGGCACACCCCATTTTAAAGGACTTGATGTCGATGTGGCCGCGACAAATTTGCCTGTTCTGGATATTCGCGAGCTTTTCTCTGGCATGGGGGTGTGAGGATAATGTCTGGAGCTATTATGGTAAAAGATGCAATTTGCTCGTTCTGCGGCTGCCTGTGCGATGACATTAATGTGGAAGTAGAAGGCGGAAAGATTCAGAGGGTCAGGCATGCTTGCCGCCTGGGCTCCAGCAAAATCATGGGCCATGACCGAATTGAAAGCCCTATGATTAGAAAGGATGGCGTGCTGGTGGCATCGAGCTTCCAGGAAGCATACGACGTTGCCGCCAAGATTCTCCTGGCTGCGACCAAACCTCTCCTCTACGGATGGGCTTCAACCTCATGCGAGGCTCAGAAAAAAGGCATTCTGCTGGCGGAGGAGGTAGGCGGTGTGCTCGACTCCACAGCTACAGTCTGCCACGGGCCGTCCGTCATAGGCATCGAGGAGAAGGGGCTGCCCGGAGCAACCTTAGGCCAGGTAAAGAACCGGGCCGACACAATTGTCTTTTGGGGCTGCAATCCCGCAGAAGCTCACCCCAGACATTTCATGCGTTATTCCTCCAATTCCTGCGGTAAATTCACGCCCCAGGGCCGCGAGGGCCGGAAGATCATAGTGGTGGATGTTCGCGAGACCAGGACCTCCAAGAATGCAGATAAATTCATGAGGATCATACCCGGCTGCGATTATGAAGTGATATCGGCGCTGCGCATGCTTATTGCCGGAAAAGGCGAAAGCCTGCCTGACGAGGTGGGGGGCGTTTCCAAGGCCTATCTGACCGATATTGCGGCAACGCTCAAAGGCGCCAGGTTCGGGGCGATCTTCTTTGGTCTGGGCATTACTCACAGCCGGGGCCGGTACAAGAACATAGACAATGCCCTCTCCCTGGTGGCGGAGCTGAACAGCCATACCAAATTTGTGATTATGCCCATGCGCGGACACTATAATGTTGGCGGAATCGGACAGGTCTTAGCCTGGTCTTCCGGCTATCCCATGTCTGTAGACTTCACCAGGGGTGCGCCCTATTTCAATCCGGGCGAGACTGCAGCCTGTGATCTTCTGGCCAAGAGTGATGTCGATGCGGCGCTGATCATAGCAGCAGATGCAGTTTCCAACTTCCCTCGTGCCACAGCCGAAGGCCTGGCCAATATTCCGGTCATTCAGATTGATCCTTATGAGAATCCCACGACCATTTTTTCCGATGTGGTTATTCCCTGCGCCATTGCCGGTGTAGAGGTTGAAGGCACTGCCTATCGCATGGATGGCCTGGCTTTGCGCCTGAGAAAGATGGTGGACAGCAGCCTTCCCTGTGATGAAGAGATACTGACAAAAATACTGGAGAGCGTGCATAAGCAGCGTCAACTGACGGCAAACGAGGGGGCTTGAAGAGATGATAATCAGAGGTGGAATTGTCTACGATCCGGCAAACGGCATCTATGGCGATGAGATGGACCTTTTTATTGATAAGGGCAGAATGGTCGAGACGGCCAAAGGGGAAGAGATAGATGCCCGTGGCCTTCTGGTCATGCCGGGCGGCGTCGACGCCCATTCCCACATTGCCGGCAAGAAGGTAAACACCGGCCGGATTATGAGGCCCGATGATTCCCGACTGGGCACCGAACCCCGTTCGGCAGTCTGCAGGCCCTCGACAGGCTATACCGTTCCCAACTGCTATGCTATGGGCTACCGCTATGCCCGCATGGGTTACACTACGGCCTTCGAGGCGGCAACGCCCATACTGGAGGCTCGCCATACCCACGAAGAGCTGGAGGAAATCCCCATCATCGACAAGGGGGCACTCACGCTTTTTGGCAACAACTGGCAGGTCATGGAGTGCGTGCGCGACAAAGACCCCTCGAAGCTGGCTGCCTACGTGGCATGGGGGCTGCGCTCGGCGCGCGGCTACGGGGTGAAGATTGTCAATCCCGGAGGAGGTGAGGCCTGGGGCTTTGGAGCTAATGTGAAAGGCATCAATGATCCCGTGCCCAATTTCGATGTGACGCCCGCGGAGATCATCCGGGGCCTGGCAGAGGCCAATGAGATGCTGCACCTGCCTCACTCTATTCATCTGCACTTCAATAATCTGGGAAAGCCTGGCAACTACACCACGGCCATCGAGACGCTGGATCTGCTAAAGGACATCAAGCCCGGTGGCATGAGACAGGTCGTGCACGTGGCGCACATGCAGTTTTCCGCCTACGGAGGAACAAGCTGGCGGGACTTTGAGTCCAAGGCTCCTGCCATTGCTGACTACTTCAATGCCCATAATCACGCTACCATGGATATGGGGCAGCTGCTCTTCGGCAGTGCTACCACTATGACTGCCGATGCACCTCTGGAGTACGGCAATGCCCGTCTAACTCATAATAAGTGGTCAAATCACGATATCGAGCTGGAGGAGTCAAGCGGTGTCGTGCCCATGGCCTACTTCAGAAAGATGCTGGTCAATGCCGTGCAATGGGCCATTGGCCTGGAGCTGGCCTTGCTGGTCAAAGATCCCTGGAAGGTGATCATGACCACAGACCATCCCAACGGCAGCCCCTTTGTTAACTATCCTGAGGTTATCACTTTGCTTATGAGCCGGCCCAAGAGGGAGGCGGAGATGGCCACGCTACATGATCAGGTGCCCAAACGCACCACACTGGCCAGCATTGAGAGGGAGATGGACTGGACGGATATTGCCATCATGACCCGCGCGGCTCCGGCGCGTATCCTGGGACTCTCGGACAAGGGACACCTGGGGCCGAGGGCGGACGGAGATGTGTCCATCTACGACCTCTTGCCTGAGGAAGTGGACACGAGCCAGGATCATGCGCTGGTCAAAAAAGCTATGGCCACCGCCAAGTACACCATAAAGGGAGGAGTCGTTGTATCCAAGGAGGGGCAGATTTTGGCTGCGCCCCCAGGCAGGACCTTCTGGGTGGATGCCGTCGCGGGGCAGCCGGACACAGACCGGCTTATGGTTGATTTGGAGGAGAAGTTCGCCAAGTATTACAGCATCCAGATCGCCAATTATGCGGTGCAGGATGCATATCTTCCCCATGCGAAAGTAATTCGGGCAGGCCTACCCGTCCTCTCGGAGGTGGCTTAGATGAGAAACATTACCATTACGCCGAAGAGCGCATTTCGAATTTCCGTAGAGGCGGAAAACATATCTACCGACACGTTTGCGCCCCTCACTTTGAGCCAGATAAAGAGCCTGGCCGTCTGGCAGGGAAATCGGCCGCACATTCTATCAGATCTCTTTGCAGTAGAAGGCGATGATGCGCCGGCCAAAGCTGAGGATCTGACCATCCGTCTTATGGGCGACTTCTCCCAGGTAAAGAGATTAGCCGAAGGCATGACTGCGGGAGTGGTCCTGGCCGAGGAGAGCGTCGGGATGCACGCCGGAAATAACATGAAAGGCGGCCTCCTCAGCATTGCCGGCAATGCCGATGACTGGCTGGCCAGGGAGATGCGGGGCGGCAAGGTTGTCGTCATGGGAAACGCCGGAAACTATCTGGGCGGCGGATACCGGGGTGAGAAGTGCGGCATGCGCGGCGGAGAGATCGAAGTAAGGGGAAACGCGGGCGCATACCTGGGCGAGCATCTTTGCGGGGGAAGCATTCGCATCGGCGGCAATGCGGGCGACTTTCCCGGAGCCGCCAACCAGGGGGGAACAATCTTCATCGGCGGCAGCACCTATCTGCCGGGCGCGGAGATGAGCAAAGGAACTATAACTGTAAAAGGAGAGGCCAAGGTTCTGCCCAGCTTCCAGAGAATGGAAATCGTGCAGGTTGATGGCCTTGCCTTCCAAAAGTATGCCGGTGACCTTGTCGATAACGGCAAAGGCGAGCTCCTTGTGGGCGTAGGGTCATCTTGATAAATCGGGATGGAAATATGAGGGAACAACTTAATTATTTTGAGGTGCTCTGACTTGATGGATCGCAGCAAGGTATTAGAGGTCTTGAGGGGATACGACCTCGATGATCTGCGAATCGGGATGATTGCATCCCACTCTGCCCTGGACACGGCAGACGGCGCAGTAGAGGAGAATTTCCGGACGCTGGCGGTATGCCAGGAGGGGCGGGAGAAGCCTTATGTCAAGTACTTCCGCGCCAACCGGGACAAATCGGGCAGGATTGTAAATGGCATGATCGACGAGGTCATGATGCTCAAAAAGTTCTCCCACATTTTAGAGCAGGAGAATCAGGATTTTCTCAAGGAGAAGAACACTCTTTTTGTGCCCAACCGGTCGTTTACCTCTTACTGCGGCATTGATGCCGTTGAGGATCAGTTCCAGGTGCCTCTCTTAGGCTCTCGAAACCTGCTACGTTCCGAGGAGCGCGGCGACAAGAGGGATTATTACTGGATACTGGAGAAGGCAGGGCTGCCTTATCCCGAGCCTGTCGAGGCAGAGGATATCAGGGAATTGGTTATGGTCAAGCTGCCTCATGCTGTAAAGACCCTGGAGAGGGGATTTTTCACAGCCGCCTCCTACGAGGAGTACTGCCAGAAGGCCGATCTGCTCTTGCGCCAGAATGTGATCGATCAGGACGGAATTGAGCTGGCCAGAATTGAGCGCTACGTCATCGGTCCCGTTTTTAATCTGGACTTCTTCTACTCGCCTATCAGCAAGCAGATCGAGCTGATTGGCATAGATTGGCGCTTCGAAACATCTTTGGACGGTCACTGCCGGCTGCCCGCGCCCCAGCAGCTCACTCTCAATGAAAAGCAGATCAATCCCGAGTACACTGTCTGCGGCCACAATTCGGCAACGCTACGCGAGTCGCTTCTGGAAAAGGCCTTTGTGCTGGCCGAGAAGTATGTGGAGGCGACACAGGAATACTATTCCCCCGGCATCATCGGCCCCTTCTGTCTGCAGACCTGCGTGGACAAGGATCTCAACTTCTACATCTATGACGTCGCTCCGCGTATCGGCGGCGGGACCAATGTGCACATGGCAGTCGGTCATCCCTACGGAAATGCCCTCTGGCGCACCAACATGTCCACGGGCCGAAGATTGGCGCGCGAGGTGCGTATAGCCCTGGAGAACGACTGCCTGGAAAAGATTGTGACTTAGAATGCAGAAGGTACATAGATCACAGAGCACTTATTAAGTCGTCTTTATGCCTTTGTGGTGGGGTGGTAGTAAGCTCTAATCGCACATTTCTACTCAAAGAAGCAAACCACAAAGGCACAAAGGACGCACAAGGAAACCACCATAACTTAAAGCAGATTAACATGACTGATACCATAGAAGTAGGCGGAATCGAGGTTCCCAAGAAGCTGGGCCGCATGGCCAAGAAGCTGGCCAAAGCAGGCGAGACGCTGGTGCAGATCGCTCCGGCTATCCTGCAAAGTAAGGCATCCACGCAGATGCTGGCCATCGCCCGGGTGGGCATGCTGGACAAGGTTCTGGGCTATCTGGTGACCACGGACAAGAATGTGCATTTCGTGAGGCCGGGAATAGCCTGGGACAGCGTGCAGACTGTGCCGCTGGATATAATCGATGATGTGCTGTACGTGGACGAGTTTCACAACAGCACCCTTAAGATCAAGGTGGGGGAGCGGGCGGAGAATATCGTATTCTACGAGGACATGGATGGCATAAGGTTCTACAATTATATCAAGAATATCAAGAGCATTAAGTCCGGTTGAGGAAGATAACATCAGGGTCAATCAAAACGGTCAATCTCTTACCTCCGGAAGGATTCAAGCCTGGGCAGGCTGCCGAAATGCGATCGATCCATGCGCTTTGCTTTTTTGAAGTGATGCATCTGCTGAACATCGTCTTTAACCGGGATAGTAGTAGACAAGCTATGGTATTAAGTTATATAAGTTAATAATATTATTGACCTAAGATGACATCCACCGCAAAATCGGGAGAATGCAGGGATAAAGGCACCGTCCAGGGAGAGAAGGTGGTCGCTGTCGCCGCCCACTGCCTGCTTAATCCCTTGACGCGAGTGAAGGGGCTCGCCCCTGTGACTTTTCGGCCCGAGGGCCCCGTCGTGCAGCTCCCTTGCCCGGAGGCTCTCTACCTGGGTCTCGCGCGCTGGGCCGTTACCCGTAACCAGCTCGATGTGCCCCAGTTTCGCCGCTTCTGCTGCGGCCTGATCGAAGACTACGTGGACCTCTTGGAGATGCTGGTCCATGAGGGCGCAAGCTTGCGGATCGTGGGGGTGGCAGGCAGCCCCAGCTGCGGCGTGCAGACGACGAGCAGCGGCTACACAGGCGGGCTGCCGGGCGTAGCCGAGCACGTGCACGTGGCCGGGCGAGGCGTATTCATGGAGGAGCTGCTGGCCGAGCTGGAGCGACGGGGTGTGGCCTTTGCAGCGGATGAGGTCGGCAAGAAAGAAGCCACGGGCGACGATTCCTGAACGGGTACCGGGCGGGGCTACGAATAGAAGCCTGATGCCTCGCTCAAGAAGATTGCAGATATGCTGAATGCTGAGGGTTACACCACAAAAGAAGCCACTGCTGAAAGCGAATGGGTTGACCCCGGCATGTTCGGTATTTAGGAAGGATTTCAGACTTTTTGGGGAATTTTCGGGGGGGCGGTTTGGTTTGGCCCCGCCCCGGGCTCCTCTTTTAGCTCCTGCTGATCATAGTGCCCACGCCTTCCGTAGTGAGCAGCTCCAGCAGTATGGCGTGATGCTTTCTGCCGTCTATGATGTGGGCTTTCTCCACACCGCTTCGCACGACGGCGACGCATGCTTCCACCTTCGGGATCATTCCGCCCTTGATGACGCCCTGCGCCACCAGCCGATCGAAGTCGGAGGCGGGAAACTCAGAGATTACGCTCTTCGGATCGTCGGGATTCATGCGCACGCCTTCCACATCGGTGATGGAGAAGAGCTTCTTGGCCCGCATGGCCACGGCCACAGCTCCGGCCACGGTGTCGGCGTTGACGTTAAGGTTATTGCCCTGACCGTCAGCTGCAATTGGAGAGATGACGGGGATATAGCCCTTGCCCGCCATGATCATGAGTATCTCCGGGTCCACCTTCTCCACATCGCCCACGAATCCCAGATCCACAGGCTCCATTCCCTCTACCTTGAGCAGCGCTTTCTTCCTGGCCTTGAGGAACATGCCATCCTGGCCGGAAAGTCCAATGCCCTTGCCTCCGTGTTTGCCGATGAGATTGACAAGCTCCGCATTGATATTGCCCAGCAATACCATGCGTGCGATGCCCAATGTCTCTTTATCGGTTACGCGCAGGCCTCCTACGAACTCGGCCTTCTTGCCGAACTTCACCATCGCCTGGGAGATCTCCGGTCCGCCGCCGTGCACAATGATGGGATGAATGCCGATATAGCGTAGAAGCACCACATCCTGGATGAAATCCTCCAGCACGGTGCGATCGGACATTATAGAGCCCCCTATCTTGAAGACCATGATGCTGTCGTAGAACTCACGAATGTAAGGCAGAGCCTCTATGAGCACCTGTTCTCTCTTAACTGTCACTTATCATACACCCCTATTCTATGGTCATCAGCACATCGCCGGGATTGACTGTGGTCCCTTCTTTTATGTAAATCTCTTTTACAGTCCCATTCTTATTGGCCAGGATGTTTTGCTCCATCTTCATGGCCTCTATGACGACCACGGCATCTCCTTCGGCCACCTTGTCGCCTTTCTTTACCTTGTAACGGATGATAACGCCCTGCATGGGCACAGTTAATCCATCCTTGGGAGCTTTGGGCACAGCCTCCTCGATGGTCATGCCAGCCGGGGCAACCTTGACCAGATAGGACTCGCCATCAATCTCTATGTTGAGGGCCATAGGCTCTGCCTTCAGAGGAGCAGACGCTGCTGCTGCGGGCGACTTCTTGATCAGTTGCTCTTCCACAGCTGCGCCCTGCAGGAACTTGAGGGCCACCTGTGGATAGAGGGCATAAGTCAGATAATCCTCTTCTTGCTTGGCCAATTTCAACGCATCGACTGCTTTCCTGGCATTGTCGTACTCAGGCTGCAGCAGATCTGCGGGACGCACGGTAATGGGTTCTTCATCGCAGAGAACCTTAAGCCTGACCTGGGGGTCGATCATAGCCGGTGACTTTCCATAAAGGCCTTTGACATAGTCTTTGACCTCTTTGGGGACCATCTTGTATCGATCGCCTGTAATTACATTGAGAACAGCCTGCGTGCCTACTATCTGGCTGGTGGGGGTGACCAGGGGCGGATATCCCAGGTCCTTTCGAACCTTCGGTATCTCGGCCAGCACCTCATCATACTTGTCCAATGCCTTTTGCTCGATGAGCTGAGAGACCAGGTTAGAGAGCATGCCGCCCGGAACCTGATAGATCAGGACATTGGTGTCGACGCGCGCAGAAATGGCATTGAAGACCGGCTCGTAGATCGCCATGATCTTTTCGAAGTACCTCTTGATCTCGGTAAGAAGCTCCAGATCCAGGCCCGTATCGTAGGACGTTCCCTGAAGTGATGCCACCAGGCTCTCTGTGGCTGGCTGAGAGCTTCCGCCGGATAGTGGCGATATGGCCGTATCCAGGATGTCGACTCCAGCCTGGCAGGCATGGAAGTAGCTCATCTGGGCCATACCGCTGGTACAGTGCGTATGGAGGTTCACCGGTAGATTGACCTCCTTTTTCACAGCCCGGATAAGGTCGTAGGCATTTTTGGGGTTTATCAGTCCAGCCATATCTTTGATGCAGATCGAGTCGCAGCCAAGCTGTGCGAGCTGCACGGCGAACTGCGCGAAGAGCTCGTTACTGTGTACGGGGCTGATCGTATAGCTAATGCCGCCCTGGACGTGCTTCTCCATCTTTTTCGCAGCTTTGATCGACCGTTCCATGTTGCGAATGTCGTTCACGGCATCGAATATCCTGAAAATATCGACACCATTATTAGCCGCCTTCTCCACAAACTTGTCCACTAAATCGTCAGCATAATGCCTGTATCCGACCAGGTTCTGCCCGCGAAGCAGCATCTGCATCGGAGTATTTGGCATGGCCTTCTTCAATGCCCTCAGCCTTTCCCAGGGATCTTCGTTCAGGTACCGAATGCAGGTATCGAACGTTGCTCCTCCCCATGTTTCCAATGAGAAGAATCCAACCTGATCCATCTTCTCTGCTATGGGTAGCATGTCCCTGGTCCTCATCCTGGTGGCCAGAAGAGACTGGTGAGCATCCCTAAAAACCGTGTCTGTAAGCTTAACCCTGCTCATGAAGATCTTCTCCTATACGGTCCCTATTCTTTAAAACCCCGTCGCCTTTGCTCTTTAATTCTCCAGCACAACCACGGATAAGTTATATAAAGCTAATGGCAAGCAGAATTCATCAAGTAATGCGATCATCAGAATACGGTTCTAGCTTTAGTCTGTACGATTTATTGCCCGAGCTCTTAAGTGGAGGACGCCACCCTGGAAGAGATCCGCTCCCTGGCAGCCAGCGGTGCCAGCATGGACAATGTAGCCAATCAGATTCAGAAGAAGGCCAAGATCGGCACTGAGCAGGTCAAGTACATCATCAACAGCAAGATCACTGCTTGAGATCCGGAATTATAAGTCGATTGCCAATCCGGCTCCATACTTTATTACGATCTTTTTGGAATTGTATATCTTTGGAAAGGTAAAAGAATCAGGCAAATGAATGATATTCGGGATATTATGACCAAAAAAATTATGATCGCCACTGATGGATCGGATGCCAGCAAGAAAGCAGCAATGATTGGCATAGACATCGCCCAGCATGCAAACGGTAGCGTCACTGCTGTTTATGTCATGGAGACTCTGCGCCTCGCCCACTTGCCAGGTTATGCGACTTTACCGGGCCTAAAAGATAAAATTTTACAGCTTATGCAAGAAGAGGGGCAGCAGGCAACGCAGTTCGTTGAAGATCAGGCTCAGATTATGAACGTACCATGCAGGAAGATCTTGGTCGAGGGTAGCCCCAGTGAGGAGCTTCTCAAGATCTCCCAAGAGCAGGGAATTGACCTCCTCATCATGGGCAGCTTGGGCCGCACAGGCATTGAAAAGATTCTCTTGGGGAGCGTTGCCGGTAAAGTGGTCTTGCAGTCCCCAATTCCTGTGCTCTTGGTTAAAGGAGAGTAAACTCTGTAAGAGGATTGCAGAGGGATATTAATGGAGGATGCCTTAATAGTACTTTTGATACCTCATGAATCCCATCAAGAAATTGATTCACAAAGCCAGGCACAACTTCTTTCTTTTTGGCCTGGCCAGCATTCTCTGGTTTATCTTCCGTACAGGCAGCAAGCCCACCCGCATGAGCTACCCTTGCCAGCAGGCTTCGGCAGCCAGCGGGAGCCTGTGGATTACAGCCTACGTTCTGCCATTTATCCTGGCGGTTCGATCACCAAGAAGGTGGGTCGCGAGGGACGGTATGGTCGTGGCTGGATTTCTGTTGTTGTTTTCCTCTTTATTTGTCCTTTATAGTTCATTTAACATGATCGGCTTGGCAGAGGTGGCCGGAGAAGATACGGTTGTGGCCGACAGAGGAGAGACGATCTCGATCAACCTTTCCCAAATGCGTTCTCAATTCCCAGAGCCTTCCGACATCTTCGCGGCAGCAGGCACCACTGGAAACGATGATGGCGTGGCGAGATTGATAGAAGTGATGGATAGTCACGGCCTGCCATTCTACGCTCAAAACGCCTCTTTTGGCATCATCGAGAAGGATGACGTAGTAATAATCAAGGTTAACAGCCAGTGGAATGAGAGAGGAGGCACCAATTCCGATCTAGTCAAGCACCTCGTCCAGGCCATTCTGGATCATCCTCAGGGTTTCGCCGGTGAGGTGGTCATAGCCGACAACGGCCAGGGCCAGTACGGCTCGACGGGCAGTGGAGGCAGCCTGAGTTATGCTCGAAACAATGCCGAAAATATATCTCAATCCATGCAGGTTGTGGCCGACTCCTTCCCGGATCAAAAGGTATCGACCTATCTTTGGGATAGGATTACCAGCAAGAAGGTGGGCGAATATGCAAAGGGAGATATGGCCGACGGCTACATCCTATCCGGTCCGCCTGATGCAAAGACTGAAGTCGCCGTCACCTATCCCAAGTTTCAGACCAAATACGGTACTTACATCAGCTTTAAGCTGGGCGTCTGGGATGCCGTCAATAGGAGCTACGACTCTCAGCGGCTCAAAGTGTTAAACGTTCCCGTACTCAAAACTCACTTAATCTACGGCGTAACGGCCTGCATCAAGCACTACATGGGCGTGGGCTCCGATCGGCTTAGCCGGGAGGCCGGCGGCAGGGCTCATAATTCCGTAGGCTCCGGTGGCATGGGAACAGAGATGGCTCAGACATGTTTTCCCAATCTGAACATCCTGGATGCCATCTATATCAACGCCCATCCCGGAGGTGGTCCCAGCACCTCTTATGAGCAAGCCAGCCATACAGGCATAATTGCGGCCAGTGTCGATCCTGTGGCCTTAGACTATTGGGCCGCCAAAAATATCCTCATGCCTGCCGCCCGGCAGAAGGGCTACGATGATCTGCGGTCCATAGATCCGGATAACACATCTCCCGGCTTTTTTGGCGATTGGCTACGACTCTCCTCGGTTGAGATTGTAGAAGCTGGACATCAGGCCACGATGAGTGAGAAGAACATGAATGTCTATTTGGCCCGAGGTAAGGAGAATAGCATGCCGAAAAATTAAAAAATGAAGATCACAAAGAGACTAAGATGATCGCCAGAAAAGCAGAAAAGATATGTCTTTGCCAATGCCCGGGCATTCCCCGGCGACTCTTTCCGGCTGGCCTTTGAGATCCTGGAGAAAGCGCACGTGGGTGTGACGCCGGGAATCGACTTCGGGTCAAATGGAGAGGGATTTCTCAGATTCACTTATGCCAACTCTCTGGAGAATATTGTCGAGGGCTGGACCGGATAGAGGGGTGTCTCAAGTTATAGGGCTCCATTTTCATCTGAACTTCGCGGCTTCGTGCCTTCGCATGAAACAAAAATCCAACATTAAGGCAATATGGCAAAAGCTCTTGCAGGGAACCCTGATCCACCCTCCGGTTTTGGAAAGGCAACCACGATCAAAGCTCCATATTCTGGCACCTCATCCAGATTAGTGAGCAGTTCAATCTGGAAATGGTCCCGTCCAAGGATATAAGACTCCAGCGTATAGTTATCTTTAGTCGTCTGGAGTCCAGGATCCGTATCGGTAGTCTCATGGCCTGATGCCGTGATCTGCCGATCCTCATAGAGGTAGCGCAGAACCTCTATGCTCCAGCCCGGATAATGGAAGGTTCCATTGCGGTCTCTATTCTGCATGGCAGTCTGGTTGGGCCAGCGTTTGGACCAGTCCGTCCGAAGGGCCACGAAGCAACCTTCCGGTATCTTGCCATACCTGGCTTCCCATGCTGACACGTCATCCATATTGATTGTATAATCCGGATTCATCAACACCTTCTGATGTATATCCAGTACTATTAAGGGAAGCACCATCTCCTTGACGCCGATCTGATCAACGGTGCGTTTTCCTTGATGGAAATGTACGGGAGCGTCAACATGGGTGCCCCATTGTCCTACAAGGCTGAACTTCTGGGCCAAAAAGCCTGATGTGCTGAAGTTAAAGATCGTCACTACAGTCTCATTGGGAAAGCCCTGCCAGTGAGGTATTCCCGGTCTGAAGCTATGGGTCAAGTCTACATAATCTTTTGAGTTCAATATATCATAGAATTGCCACAGAGAGGGATTTTCGATAGAAGAATTATCTTTTAAAATGTCTGCTTTTTGGCTGGTAATAAGGTCGGACGGTGCATCCAAACTCGCCGATAGGGGGAGTAGCAGCAATAGTACTGCAATCAGGCATGTAATCAAAAAAGCGTCCAGACATTTACCCATAACCTATCTGACCATCCCTAAATACCTTCGATTTGGCTCTTCGCTATTAGTTTATATGGGTTTCTCCACATCGGAAACAACCTCGAAGCCCTCCCTTTGCCAACCCACCATCCCGCCTGCCAGATTATAAAGTTCCCGAAATCCCAACGATTTCATGAGCGCCGCCGCTCGACCTGATCTAACGCCGGTACGACAATAGACCAGATAAGCATTGCCGCGATCAAGCGCGGCCAGCTCATCGGCAAACGAGGTGGATCTGAAGTCCAGATTAATTGAGCCATTCAGGTGGCCAAAGCTGTATTCCTGGGGAGTTCTAACGTCCAGGATCACCAGGCATTTCCTATCTGAAGAAGTATTCCCGTATTGCGGGCCGAAAAGCCGCTCCATAAGATCCCGGCATTCACAAGGACATAGCTGCATGACCTTACATTCGTCTGCATCCACTGGGCGCTCTGCATTTGCGGGAGTGGATGGCATCCGTTTTTCGAGCATCTCTAGACCCGCCAGATCTCCTGCGGCAGACGGGTCAGCCTCTCTGCTCCTTTTGCTCCCACGAGGAAGGTGTCCTCGATTCCCACGACGCCCTCTCCGGGATAGATCATCTTCGGCTCCACGGCAACAATCATGTTCTCTGCAATCTCATGGTCCACGGGACCGAGAACGGGATACTCATCAATCTGCAGTCCCACCCCGTGTCCCACAAATCCGGCTTTGCTCCCTGGCGGCCCTCCCAGGAAATCCTGATAGCCCAGCCTGGCGCCTTCCGCCTCAGAGAGGCTCCAGATCTCCCGGCTCTTTTTGCCGGGGCGAAGCTGTCCGGCTATGATTTCTTCAATCTGCAAGGCTGCCTGGTGTGCATCCTCCAGCTTGGCCGAAAGCTTTCCTAAAGAGAATATGCGCGTCTCATCAGCGAGATAGCCATTGTAGCATCCGGCATAATCTACCAGCACGCTCTCTCCCCGCTTGATCCTGGCAAATCCCGGCCCCTGAGCAAAGAAAAGAGACATGCCCTTGCCGCCGGTGGGAGAGGATACGTTGCTGGGCATTGCAGCATTGGGACCGGCCATGAGATGGCCCATGGGAAGCTGCTGATTGAACCGTCTGAATGCCACCTTGCCCTGATGGCCCATGAGCCTCATTGTGCTCTCCACAACGACGGCTAGATCGATCTCCCGCATGCCCTCTTTAAGATTATCCGCCACGCAAGCGATACCTGCATCCAGAAGCCGGGCGGCCTTGCGGATGAGCTTGATCTCAAAATCGGACTTTAAAGAGCGAATGTGCTTGATCGTCTCAGAGATGTCCGAAAATGTGACATCCTCACCCAGGGCCTTTGCCAGGCGGGCATAATTGTTGTAGGGAAGCACATCCGTTTCCAGGCCAATTCTCGCGCCGGCAGGCAGATCCAGATCGGTCTTGAGTGACTTTTGGCTCTTTTGGGGCTGCACGGGAAGGGGCGACTCCTGTCTGGCCCTCTCCTGGCTCTTCCGGATCATGAGGGTGGGCAGACCATATCGGGGAATGTAGATGAGACCCTCCTGGGCCGTGCCTGAGAAATAGCCCAGGTCTGTGGATTCAAACAAAATGGCACCGGTCAGTTCACCCATCCGATCCTGCAACCTCTTTATCCTGGCATCGATCTCTGAGCGGGGAATCAAAACGTACTCCATTACTACACCTTATCCTCGGATTCATAACAATTTTTATAATTTGCTCCAATCTCATCTTCCAGGTCCCGAAGGTATCTTCTCAAGACTATCGTCCTTCCTGCTGCAATCCTTTTGGCGCTCTTAGTATGCATGCCCAGTTCCAGTTTGAGCAGCTTCTTGAAGAAATGATCCAGATTCCATTTTTTGTCATCCGGCTCTCTGTCCCGGCAGAAGGGATCCTCTGGACTATAAAGCTCTCTTCCCAAAGTCCCTCCGGTGAGAAAGACCCTGGCAATTCCAATGGCTCCAATGGCATCCAGACGATCGGCATCCTGAAGCACCCTGGCCTCCAAAGTGACCGGGACGATCCTCTTGGAAAAACGGTGCACATCTACGGCATATTGCACCTTCTCTCTTGCCTCCTCTTCTAGGCCGATGGCCTCCAGGAAAGCCTCCAATGCCTTATGCCTCATGTCCTCAGAATCGCTTTGCTGCGAGTTGTGCTTTTTTTCCGATCCCACGTCATGCAGCAGCGCAGCCAGCAGCAGCACCTGCATGTCCGCTCCTTCCTCCTGGCCAATGATGCGGGCATTTCTGTAGACTCTCAATACATGAGAGAAATCGTGAGCAGGATCAGCCCCCTGGTACATGGGCCGAATTATGCTTATGCAGGATTCCGGGTCAAATCTATCAGAGGACATCAAGAGGCGATTGCTGCGTTGGGATAAATAATCTGTTAGTGGCTATCGGATGAAAAAGAGACGCAGAAACGTCGAAATCTCTGCCACAAAACATTAGCCGATGGGTGCATAGATGATAGTGGTAATATCCTCCGGAGCAACTTCTCTGGGATCATTCAGGTAAGCCTCTTTAACTGGGCCTGTTAGTTTTAGGCCGTTTTCCAAGAGCCAGGCAAAGAGCCTTTCATAAACCGGCCCGCTTGCCTCGTAAGGGCCCTTGTGAACTATCTTGGCATTCTTTCCGCCGGGAAGAATGTAGCACTTGATCTCATTATTCTCGGGAATTCTCGCGCCAATAGGGACGCACACTTCAATGTCGGCGTTCCCTGCTCCATCGGCGTTCTGGGCTTCCTCCATGCTCTTCTCATGCCACAAGTAGAGGGGCGGCCCGGCAATTATGGCCGCCTGGCTCATGGCATATTCAAAAAGGGCGGGCAGCATCTTTGCGATCTCTTTGTAATGCCCCCTGCGTCTCATTCCTGCAACAAGCTGGGGCTTTTCGTCTACTATGAAAATCTCTATCATGATATGCCGAAATTACTGAAACTTTTATATAAGATTCGGTCCCAATAATATCAATTAGTTCAAATTGTCCCAGAGGTGTTTTTTGAAATGTTGCATAAGGATAAAAAAACGATAATTACAAAGGCTTCGTCTTTCCGGACCATTAAAGCGTTTGCGCCTCTATTGCTGCTTTTTATGCTGGCATTGCCCGTCACTGCCCACCCACCGGCCCAGGTGAGTCTTGCCTATGACAGCCAGAATCAGAGCTTAAAGGTGACAACGACCCACCAGGTATCAGATCCGACCAGCCATTATATCTTCAGGATTGAGATCTTGAAAAATGGAGAGCAAGTCATAACTAAAGAATACACCAGCCAGCCCACGTTGTCCACATTTAGCTACGACTATCCCCTAAATGCCACCAAGGGAGATGTTCTTAAGGCTACGGCCTACTGCATAATTGCCGGCAGCAGGTCCGCTGAGATCACAGTTGAGGACACAAAGCTGGTAGTGCAACAGGTCGGAGCTGTGAATGCATCTGACGGGAAAGCAGCGCTCCCTTTGGACAAGATCCTGCTTCCGCCAGGTTTTAAGATCGAGATATATGCTGAGAACCTGACATACGCCAGATCAATGGCCTTGAGTCCCGAGGGAACGCTCTTTGTGGGCACGCGCCGTCCATTCGAAACCCTTGACGCACCCAATGGCTCAGCTCTATACGCCATTGTGGATAAGAATAATAACAACCATGCTGAAGCGAGCGAGATCTCCGTCATTGCAGAGGGTCTGAACAATCCCAATGGCGTGGCCTTCAAGGATGGATCTCTTTACGTGGCGGAGATCAACCGCATCATCCGATTCGATGATATCGAGGCCCAACTAGACAGTCGGAAAGAGCCGGTCACAGTTAAAGAGCTGCCTCAGTACCTAATGCACGGCTGGCGGTACATCGGCTTTGGGCCGGACGGAAAGCTCTATGTGGCCATGGGAGCCAACTGCAACGTCTGTCAACATGATGATGAGCTGAATGCCACCATTGTGCGCATGAACCCGGATGGCAGCAATATGGAGATCTTTGCTAAGGGCGTTAGAAACTCAGTGGGCTTTGACTGGGACCCGGCAACAGGAGAACTATGGTTTACCGACAACGGCAGAGACCTACTGGGCAATGATGTGCCATCGGACGAACTGAATCATGCGCCGGTGCAGGGCCTGAACTTCGGCTTCCCCACCTGCCACTCTGGCAGCATTCCTGACCCGAATCTGGGCTCAGATAAGAATTACACCTGCAACACAATGGTTCCGCCCGCCTGGATGATGGGTCCGCATGTTGCGCCTTTGGGAATGAGATTTTACACAGGCACACAGTTCCCGGAAGAGTACCGGGGCCGGATATTCATCGCCGAGCATGGCTCCTGGAACAGGGATGCACCCATCGGCTACCGCCTGGCGATGGTTCGTTTGCAGAACAACACGGCCGTCGGCCATGAGATATTCGCAGAAGGCTGGCTGCAAAATGGAGCTGCTTGGGGCAGACCAGTTGATTTGCAGACTCTAAAAGATGGATCAATGCTCGTATCAGATGATATGAACAACGTCATCTACCGGATCAGCTACAGCTCACCTTAAAGGTCAGATCCTGCACCGAGCAGGATCTTTACCTAAATTATTTAGAAAGGAACGCAAATCTCAATTCAGGCGGCATAAATTTAGCTTTCCCAGACTTCCATGGTCATATCCTGATAGTACTCGATCCTCTGAGGAACGAATTTGATTACTACGTATTCAGGGTTCTCCGGTTTCCGGAAGTAGACTTCCATCCTGGGATTCCAAAACTTTTTTTTGGTCTCCAGGTCTTCATGGACCATGCCTTTGCCCTGGATAATAACATAGGGATCGCTAAAGTTCTTTCTCGACCAGATGGAGAGCGCTACCGCCGGATTCTTCTTGATCTGTTCGACCTTGCGAGAGTTCTTCATGGTGGCCCCGATCAGGGTCAGATCGTCCAGACCAAAAAGAGCCATGAACCGCACGGCCGGTTTGCCTTCCTGCACTGTGGCCACAGCAACCACACGCTCGCCACCTGTGACCTTGAGGATGTTTTCTTTTAGTGACATGATTATTAATATTGGGTACGTGTTTAGCTAGCTAGCTTTGCCGTAAGCATTTGGAGACAATCCAGTCCT
>CAZWHG010000032.1:0-32636 GCA_964633785.1 uncultured Methanotrichaceae archaeon | reverse complement strand
GGACTGGATTGTCTCCAAATGCTTACGGCAAAGCTAGCTAGCTAAACACGTACAACTAATTGATGGTCACCAAAGATGCGCGTTCAAGTGTTTGATGAGGAAGAGCCGAGTCTTCTCTCTCTTCAGGTCTCTAGCTCAGAAAGCCTTTTAGCATTCCTCTAATCATCTTTTGCACTCAAGCTGATCAACTATGTTCTCCGAGGATGAGTATCGATTGGACTTCTTCGTGGATGAGGGATTCCAGCGCAAGAAGTGCGACAAATGCGGCAAATTTTTCTGGACCAGGAACGGCGAAAGGAAGACCTGCGGGGACCCGCCCTGCGATTCCTATACCTTCATAGGCTCGCCCATCTTCAAGCGCGAGCACACGATCGACGAGATGCGCGAGCACTACCTCAACTTCTTTGAGGGCCGGGGGCACGCTCGCATCAAGAGGTATCCGGTGGTGGCCCGCTGGCGAGACGATATTTACCTCACCATAGCCTCCATCGCTGACTTCCAGCCCTTTGTCACTTCCGGACAGGTGCCGCCACCCGCCAACCCGCTAACCATCAGCCAGCCCTGCATAAGGCTCGACGATCTCGATTCGGTAGGACGCAGCGGACGGCATCTCACCACCTTCGAGATGATGGCCCACCATGTCTTCAACACCCGAGAAAAAGAGCACTACTGGAAGGATCGGACGGTTCAATTATGCGATGAGCTGCTGGTCGGCCTGGGCATGGACCCGCTGGCAGTGACCTACAAGGAGAATCCCTGGGCAGGCGGTGGGAATGCCGGACCGAGCGTGGAGGTCATGGTCGGAGGTCTGGAGCTGGCAACGTTGGTTTTTATGGACCTTAAAGCCGTGCCCAAAGGCCCCATTCAGATCAAGGGCGAGTCGTATGAGAAGATGAACAACTACATCGTGGACACAGGCTATGGCCTCGAGAGGTTTGTCTGGGCCTCCACTGGCTCACCGACGATTTACGATGCCATCTTCCCCGACCTGGTCAGAAAGGTTGCCGATCTGGCGGGCGTGGAGCACAACCTGCAAGATGCCGAGTATGCCGAGATCTTTGCCCAGAATGCCCGTCTGGCGGGCATGGTGGACCTGGACGAGTACAGCATGGTGGATCTGCGTCGGAAAATTGCGAGCAGCATCGGCATCTCGCCTGAGAAGTTGGAGAAGACCATCGAACCCATGGAGCGCATCTATGCCGTGGTGGACCACACTCGCTGCCTGGCCTACATGCTGGGCGACGGCATCATTCCCTCCAATGTCAAAGCGGGCTATCTGTCCCGGCTGGTCATACGCCGCACACTGCGCCTGATGAAAGAGCTGGGCCTGACTCTGCCGCTGGCGGAATTGGTGGAGATGCAAATTCAAAGACTGGACTATTCCGACTGGCAGGAACGCTTTGTGACCATCAAGGAGATCCTCGACCAGGAAGAGCAGAAGTACGCCGAGACCCTGGAGAAGGGCAAGCGTCTGGTCAAGAAGACGGCCGAGCACTTTAAAAAGATGGGCCAGCCTATTCCTCTGGCAGAGATGGTCTCTCTTTACGACACGCATGGCATTCCTCCCGAGATCGCCCGCGAGTCGGCAGAGGAGATAGGAGCATTGGTGGAGCTGCCGGACAACTTCTACTCGCTGGTGGCCAAGAAGCGAATCCGGGCCGAGAAGGAGGAGGCCAAGGCCACCCTGCCCGGCAAGACGGATCTTTTATTCTACGAGCATCCCAACGAGTGGGTCTTCCAGGCCCAGGTGCTGGATGTGACTGAAGACGGCAGCGTAATCCTGGACAGGACGCTCCTCTACCCGGAGGGAGGAGGCCAGCCGGCCGATCACGGCACCCTGGTGAAGGAGGGCCAAACCTTCCCGGTGGTGGATGTACAGAAATCTGGAGATGTGGTGCTGCATAGTTTAGCAGCGCCGGAGGGGCACGGCTTGATGAAAGGCGATCCGGTCACCGGCAAAGTGGACATGCGCCGCCGCCTGGCGCACGCCCGTCATCACACCGCCACCCACCTGGTGCACGACTCTGCAAAACGCGTTTTAGGCAAGCACGTCTGGCAGGCAGGAGCCCAGAAGAGCGAGGATCGGGCCCGGCTGGACATCTCCCACTACAAGCGCATCACCGACGCCGAGTTGAAAGCCATCGAGCTGGAAGCAAACAGGCGAGTGATGGAGATGGAGCCGGTGGACACCCAGTTCCTGCCCCGCACTGAGGCCGAGAAGCTCTTTGGCTTTGAGCTGTACCAGGGAGGCGTGCCGCCCGGAAATCAGATTCGCGTGGTGCGCGTGGGCAGCGACATCGAAGCTTGCGCCGGAACGCATGTCACGAACACAGGACAGATCGGCGCCATCAAGATTCTGCGCGCCGAGCGCATTCAGGACGGCGTGGAGAGGATCGAGTTTTCGGCAGGCGAAGCCGCTGTGCGGGCCGGACAGGAGCGCGATGATCTGCTCTCCGGGGCCGCTGATGTGCTGCGTGTGCCCGCTGACCAGTTGCCCAAAACAGCGTCGCGATTCTTTGAGGAGTGGAAGGGCCAGCAAAAGGAGATCGAGCGGCTCCGGGAGGACCTGGCAAAGGCGCGGCTTAAAACGCTGGTAGCAGAGGCCGAGACGGTTGACGGCCTGAGAATCGTGGTGCAGAAGATGGGCAGCGCCGATATTGATGAGCTTCTCAAGGCGGCGGCGCTTTTAGCCGAGCAGGACTGCATCGCCCTTTTGGGCAGCGAGACGGGCAAGCTCGTGGCAGGCGTGGGCCAGTCGGGCCTGGCGAAAGGCATCAAGGCGGGCAACATCATCCGGACGGCAGCGAAGCTGCTGGGCGGAGGCGGAGGAGGCCGTCCGGAGCTGGCCCAGGGCGGAGGGCCGAACGTCGAGAAGCTGGAGGAGGCCCTGGCGGCGGGAAGAGGGGCGATGAGAGCCTAAACCTTTTTTTGTCGAGTAGACATTTTTCAATAACCAATTTGAGTTTGAAGGGACGTTAGGATCATGGGAACTGAAATAAAGACATGGCAGATTATAGATGGCAAGTTAACCTCTGTGGATACCGCTCTGAAAGATGAAGGCAGAAGAGAGACATACGATCTAGAACCCTGGCTCGCATCAAATCCAGAAATAATGGGGACGGATATCATGATCATTGGCAGGCAGGTTATGACTAAATCCGGCCCGATTGACTTGCTTGCCGTTGACAAATCTGGAAACACTGTGATTATTGAAATCAAACGCGCCGAACTGCCACGAGAGACACTGGCTCAGGCGATCGATTATGCATCAAATGTTGCCGAATGGACTGCCGAAAAATTGAGCGAAATTCATTCTTAATACACTTCAAAAGCATTCGGAGAATCTTTCAACGAGACATTTCCTGATGTCGATCTGGAGAATGTAAATCTCAATAGCACGCAGAGAATTCTCCTTGTCGGCTTCTCTATCGAGGCGTCACTCGAAAGAATGATTGAATGGCTTTCGGACTCCTATGAAGTCAACGTCAATGCCATAGTGCTAAATTATGTCAAGACAAAAGGTGGAGACGAACTTCTGATGAAGACGTCCATCATTTCTGAAGAGGCGGAACAGGAACGGAGCGGAAAGCGGAAAAAGTTTGAAATCCCTATGTCCGATGAACCTCCTGCCATTGATTACGACGTTTCAAGCCTGAAACGATTGTTGCTCGATTACCTCTCAAGAGATCGAGTCACTAACAGGCGAATGCGGGACATTCTATTTCCATCACTCTTGAATACCAAGGAACCTGATAAGCTCAGCAGAGATCAATTATCAAGCAAATTTGTTGAGTTCGACAAGAATTACGATGAGTCGAAAGTAGGATTCTACCTGACATCAATCTCATCGCAACTTGGTATGAAGAAGAACGATTTTCTTCGACAAGTTGTCGCATACGAGTACTCACGGCATCATTGGGAGAAAGATAACTTTTCGATTCGGCCCAAATACCGGAATTTAGTTTTAGAGGTCCTTGAAGAACTGAAGAGGCAATAATCAAAACTCACATTTATATCAAAAGAGCATCCAATACCATCTCCGTGAATAACGAAAACCTACTGGAAAGGATAACCATCAATCCCAGAGTGATGGTAGGCAAACCCGTCATCCGGGGCACAAGACTTACCGTGGAGTACATCCTGGGACTCCTTGCTCACGGCAGCACCATGGAGGAGATCCTGGAGGAGTATCCCGGCTTGGAAAAGGACGACATCTATGCCTGTCTTCTCTTTGCCTCTAAAACCCTTCAAGATGCCTCTTTCATTCCCCTCACGGCCGAGGCCGTTTAGATGCGATTTCTGGTTGACGAGTGCATTGGTCCTTCTGTCGTGCGCTGGCTTCGCGAGAATGATCATGACGCCACCTCTGCCTATGAGGATTGCCGGGGTTGGGAAGACGAAAGCATACTTGAAAGAGCCTACACGGAAGGGCGAATAATAGTAACTATGGATAAGGATTTTGGGGATATGGTCTTTCGAATGAAAATGCCTCATTGCGGCATTATACTGCTTCGCAGCGCATACTCTGGCCCATCCAAAAAGATCTCTCTGATGAAAAAAGTCCTATCACACCCGGAATCGGATCTATCAGGCCGCTTTGTCGTGGTAACAGAGGCTGCGATCAGGATCACGGGAGCCATCCCGGATTAGGCAATTCCTTACGGTAGAAAAACGTCAGCAGATGAAGATAAAGCGGCTCAAGACTCTGGTGGCTGAGGCCGAGATCATGGACGGCCTAAGAATCGTGGTGCAGAAGATGGGCCGCGCCGACCAGCTTTGGAGAGGTGAATAAGCAGAGATGAGTTACAGACTACCTTTGGCAAAGGCCACGTCCTCCTCCAGTTCCGCCATAGTGTAATGCCGCTCGATCTTTCTTTTTCCCAGATCTTCGAGAAATTCCCGTTTAGAGATCCCTGCCAGCCTCCGGGCCGGACCCATGGCAAGAATGCCCATCTGGTAAAGTGCCAGGGCTAATTCGAGTTTTAATAATCGCTAATCAATTTTTTGTTTGAACAGGATAAAGACGCCCAAGCAAAGACTCTATCCCGATAACCGCGAAGCTGCCGGACCGCGAAGGCGGGGACGAAAGTAAGCAGAATCCAGGCCCGGAGCGCAGTACTCAACGTGGTGAAGTTGGGCGAGGCCTTTTAGCTAGGCCCCTGCCCCCTCTGGGTACCCACAAAGATGCTGAACTAGAGAATATACATGAGCATCATCATAGCGCGGCGCAACCGCTGGGCTCTGCCGGGCGGCCCTTCCGAGTGAGGGACCACTGCCCTATCTGCAATCCGGCCTGATCAGAGCTAAATCATCTAAATATCGATTTTTTAGGTTAAATCCATGAAACAAAACGTTATTGGAATTAATTAGTATCAACGAAACGTTCTCGTACCTTTTATCGACATTCAGTTCAATGTTCCGGCGTTTTTAGAACCGTTCGTTCGGTCTCATCTTTTTCTATCGTTCCTGACAGGTTGGTGCTTGTGAATGTCGCAAGCGATGCAGTTCGCAGGACATTCTCGAAGAAAAAGTTGCGAGGTATAAAAATATGAAGACAAAGATTACGTTGGCCGTAATGGCGCTGGCTATGGTCTGCCTTTCCGTGGCACCAGTCATGGCCGCTCCATTTGATTCAAACAACAAAGACAGATGCAATGCCTCCATGCAGAGAGGCGGGTTTGATGGACCGCATAACTGGATGCTCCTGGTAGATGATGCCACCAGGGAAAATTTCGATAACATGACTTTAAACCAGATCAAGGAGCTGCGCGAAGAGAAGACGGCACAGCTTAACAACATGACATTGTCTCAGATTGATGAGCTGCAGCAAAAGCAGAAGGAGAAGCTCGGCAACATGACTCTGGCCCAGATCAGAGATATGAAGATGGACCGCATGGGTGAGATGGGGCCCGGCATGATGAGCAATGGTATGATGCAGCGGGGAATGATGGGCCAGGGCGAGAATTGCCAAGGCATGGATGGCGGCCAAGCGGGAAATGGATGTGAATCCGGCAGCCAGAAACGAGGCGGAAGATAGATAATAGCGATTGCCGAAATATTGCGGCCTGCAAAAAAAGATGAAGATGGCCTGCCGAACGGCATAGCCATCTAACAATATCCTATCCTAACATGATCCATTTTTGGGCAATAATCTCTTATCTGCCAGAGTTTGTTATCTCCGTCTCGCCAAGATAACCTATATCAATTCTCGTAGCCCTAATAGAAGTCATGCGCATTAGCGAGCAACAGTATGGCGACTGCATCGGCCCGTACAGAAATGTCCTCTACCTCTGCCACAGGAACGCCGACCCCGACGCCATCGGTTGCAGCTTTGCCCTGAGCCGGGCCTTCGGGGGCACAATCGGCGCCATAGACGATCTGAGCCGCACAGGCGTTTCCCTGGCCAATACCATTGGAGCTCATGTACTGATTAACCCCCCGGCGGAAGACTACGATCTGGTGGTAGTGGTAGATACCTCGGTAAGGACGCAACTGGGCGATAGGCTACCGGCCAACTATGCTCTGGTAGACCATCACCTGGATGAAGGATTGCTGAATGATGCTCTATTCTACATACAAAAGCCCACCAAGTCCACTGCCGAGATCGTCTGGACAATTCTGAAAGAAAACGACAAAAAGGTCGACCAGAAGGCCGCCCTGGGACTTATGGCAGGTATGATCGCCGACACCGGCCGCTTCAAGCGCGCGTCGCCCGGCACCTTCCAGGCGGCAGCCGAGCTCTTGGATGCCGGAGGCTTCGCCTATGAAGAAGTACAGGAGGCCCTTTCTGTTCCCGCAGATCTATCGCATAGAATTGCCCTACTCAAAGCCGCCTCTCGGGCCAAGGTCGCGCGCCAAGGGGACTGGCTTGTCGCCTGCACGCAGGTCAACTCCTTCGAGGGCTCCGCAGCCATGGCCCTGGTGGATTTAGGTGCAGACGTAGCCTTCGTGGCGGGACGGCACGGGAGCCTGGTTCGCATCAGTGCCAGATGCAGCCGCGAAGCCGCCCGCAGGGGCCTCAACCTGGCAAAGCTCCTGAGTGAGGTGGGAAAAGCTCAAGGGGGCGATGGAGGGGGGCACAGGTCGGCAGCCGCCATGGAGGCGAAAGGCGAGCCTTCTGCGATACTGGATGCCTGCCGAAAAAAATTGCTGGAGATCCTGCCCTGAAGGCCAGAAAAAGCCTTCCGTACAGGTCCAAGATCAGCGTCTCCTTTCTAAGCCGACCGAGCCGATCTGGTTTCTATCCGGATCAGACCTTTCGTGCTCTAAGAGCCGCCTTCTTCAGAGCTTCAATGCCGGGCAATGGCTCACCCGAGAGATAAGTGATGGACGCGCCGCCACCCATGCTCACATGAGTGAACTTGGACTCCAGGCCCAGTTGCTCAATGGCCGCCACGCTATGCCCACCGCCTGCAATAGAATAGCCCGATTCGGTGGCCGCTTTCAAGAGCTCGGATGTGCCCAGCCGGAACTTCTCCTGCTCGAAGACACCAGTAGGCCCATTAAAGACGGTAACCTTTGCCTCCTTCATATACTTGGAGTAGATGACAATGGTCTCCAGGCCAATGTCAGCTATGGGTAAAGCTGTAGGAAGCTTGTTCACGGCAACTTCCACTCGCTCGCCATTCTGGTTCAAAGCTACATCAACAGGCAGCACGATCTTGCCAGGATAATCATGCAAAAGCTTTGCAGCAATGGGAATTTGATCCAGATATTCCTGATCCTCCACGAACTTGCGATTGGCTTCGCCCACATCAATGCCTTGCGCCATCATGAAAACAGTAGCCACAACACCCGAGGTAAGAATCTTATCGGCACCGCCGCGACTTAGAACATTTTGCGTGACTTTGATGGAATCGTCCGCCTTCGTACCTCCCAAAGAGAAAACTGTCGGGTGCTCATTACCCTTCAAGCCCTTATCCAGTGCGGTGATCTCCTTGTCCATGAGAAGCCCGGCGAAGCTAGGCAGTACCTCTGTGAAGCCCACCACGGAGCAATGAGAACGATGAGAGACTGCAAAAGCGTCATTTATGAAAATATCAAATAATGGCGCCAGCTTTCTCACCATGTGGCTTTTGGCATGATCTGCAGGGCTTCGGTTCATGTTCTCTTCGGCATAAAAGCGGGTATTTTCCAGAAGAAGAACCTCGCCCGGCATCAGCGATTTTATGGAGCTTTGGGCATGAGATCCGAAGATGTCATCAATGTAGGTGACATCGCGACGTAGGAGCCGCGTCGCCAGGCGAGCATGAGCCTCAAGCGTGGTATAATCCTTCTTGCCGGCCCGGCTCTGATGCGCCATGAGAACCACCCGGCAGTCCTCCAGAGCGCGCAGAGTATCTAAGTGGCTTCTTATGCGCTTATCATCCAGGATATTTCCGTTCGGGTCCATGGGTGAGTTGAAGTCCACTCTTACCAGGACCCTTTTATGATCAAGCATGACGTCATCCATTATGAGATAATCCTTCAACCTGGGTTCCCCCGATGTGGTTAAGGGGTTGACACAAGGAATATATAGTCGTTACTGATTTGAGCCCGAGCGATGGAGCAAATCTGCCGCCACATCTGTCAAAAAAGATTAATAACGCTTAACCGAATTATCATCTGCCGAGGCGAGAGTCATGGCAAAAGAGCTGCATCTTCCTGTGATCGAAGCCCGCGAGCTTCTAACCAGAATCGAGAATGGCGATTCACTCATCTACGATCACGTGGCCATAGCGGGCAATATCGATATCTCACGGCTGGATCTACCTTTTATTCACTGTGAACGCCCGGCCGGTCAGGAACAGAAGGCAGCAGTCGTATCCTCTAAAATCCAGATAAGAAATTGCGAGTTTCTGGGATACGTGAATTTTGCCCATGCACTACTAAGTAATGATCTGGACATGTGCGGCTGTACCTTTTTGCAGGAAGCTCGCTTTAAAGGCGCATCTTTTTCAGGAGGGGCAGGTTTCGAATCCTGCAACTTCAAGAGATATGCTACCTTCCGAGATGCAAATTTCCATTGTCCGGCTCGATTCCAGTGGGCCAATTTTTTCGCCATAGCCAACTTCGGCAATGCGCTCTTCGATTGCCCGGCTTTCTTCAGTTCAGCTCGCTTCAGCAAGCTGTGCACCAACTTTCAAGAGGCAGAATTTCTAGATGAAGCCGACTTTACACAGGCAAAATTCGCAGGAACTGCCAGCTTCCGGATGACATCTTTTGGTAAATCATCCAGCTTCTGGAAAACGAGCTTTCTTGCCGATGCTAATTTCCAGGGCGCCAAATTCGCAGGCTATGCCAGTTTTCAGAGCGCTGCACTCTCTGGAAACGCTGACTTTCGTGGCGCAAACTTCAATGAAGAGCTCAATATGGAGTTTGCCTCCTTTAAAGGCAACGCCGTTTTTTTGGGCTCATATATGGCAAAAGAAGCTAATTTCTTCCAGGCCGAGTTCTTGGATGTGAACTTCACAGATGCAATTCTGGGCGACAATGCGATATTTTCGGAGGCAAAGTTTGGCAGAGGTCTCTTCACAGGATCTCATTTCCAGGGACATGCGCTTTTCAGTCAGAGCTGGTTTAAGGGCAAGGCCATCTTCGAGCAAGCGGTCTTTGCAGGCGAGGCCCAGTTCTCGGAGGTCTCTTTTTTTGAGCTGGCCGACTTTCGGAGCGTTAGGTTCTGTAAAGGTGCATTCTTCAAGGGAACGCAGTTTACAGGTACGGTAAATTTCGCAGGCTCATATTTTCAAGAGGGACTGGATTTACCGAATGCAAAAGTCCAGGTAATGCGCCTCTTTGATGCGGTATTTGCCGGGCAGATCGATCTGCATAATGCCGATTTCGCCCGCCTGGAGGTCAGATGGCCAACACTGCGCCATCATCTAGCCTACGACGGTGCAGCATACCTTTCTTTGGCCAAGAATTTCAGAAACCTGGAGTGGTTCGAGGATGCAGACGACTGCTACTACCATTATCGGCGCATGAGTCAGTCCGAAAAGACACTGGTCTTTCGGGAAAAAATGTTGATCAAGATCAACTGGTCCAAACTCCTGGACGGCATTGCTTGGATCTCATGCGGTTACGGCGTCCGGCCCAGGTACACTGTCTTCTTGAGCGTCGTTCTTATCTTACTCTTCGCTCTTCTCTACTGGGCAGGGGACGGCATTGTGGTAGAACCGCTAAACGGGGCAGGACCCAGCATCGCCTCCCAAGAAGGTCTCAACTTCCTGGACAATGTTTACTTCAGCACCATGGTATTCACGGCCAAGACGCAGGTAAAATGGTTTCCAGTAGGCGTCTTCCGCTACCTTGCTACGGTGGAATCGGTTTTAGGCTGGCTGCTTTTGGCTCTCTTTCTGGTTACCTTAGGCCGAACCATGATCCGTTAACCTTAGAGATATTCGCATTAGACATATCACGACAAACGTCGAGAAAAGTCCTTATATTGGTTCGCCAAAAGGACCTTGAAAGATATCGCAAAAGGAAACATTCGATCACAGAGTGATAAGATGCACAAGGCAATCTTTATTATGATCATAACGGCGGCACTTCTCTATGTTGGCGCTGTCGGCGGGGCGGGTTATGGAAAGGAGCGCCCCATAGCCATCTTAGTGGGCTCGGAGCAGATGCAGCCTGCCATGGACGGACATATTGTAGCCTGGTCGGATAACAGGAGTGGGAACTTCGACATATTCATGTATGACCTGGAGACCGGCTTGGAGAGATGGGTATGTATCAATCCGTTCTTCCAGATCAATCCTGCTGTATCCGGCGAGCGTATCGTCTGGCAGGACATGCGTGCCGGCAACGGCGACATTTACATGTACGATGCAGTCAACCGCACAGAATCAGCGATAACTGCAGATGAAGGCAACCAGACCCAACCCGATATCAGCAAAGAGAGAGTGGTCTGGGCAGATGACCGCGACGGCACCTATAAAATCTGGCTCTACGATCTAACAACCAATAAGAAGAGCATGATTTCCACAGGAAAGGGAGAGCAGATTGAGCCCAAGATTAATGGTGATAAAATAGTCTGGATGGATAAGCGCTCTGGTGATTTTGATGTATATCTGTACGATATTGCCAGCGGCAAAGAGTCAGCCATCTCTACAGGGCCAAAAGATCAGGCATTTCCTTCCATATACGGCAGCATTGTGGCATGGGCCGATAATCGTACCGGAGAGTCTGATATCGCCTTCATGGATATTTCCACTCAGAAAACGACTACACTTACCAAGCCGGGAATGCAGACTGATCCCAGGATCTTTGGCAACTTCATTGCCTACCTCAACAACCGCACGGATATCAATCTTTATGATATCAGGAGCGGCGACAATTTCCCACTGGCACCGGGAACTATAAAAATGGAGCCTGCCATCAGCGACCGTGGCGTAGTTTGGACAGAATACAGACAAGGTCCAAATGATCCAGATATCCGTATGTATGATGTCAAGATTCTGGCCGACATAACCATAACCAACGGACCTTTCAATCATACCAACCCTTCCATCTCCGGAGACAACATTGTCTGGACAGACAATCGGAATGGATACTTCAACGTGTATCTGTTTAATATCACAATAAATAAGGAACAAAACATTACCAATAGCGATTTTGACCACAGCAGTCCTGACACCAGCGGCGAAAATGTGATCTGGACGGACAAAAGCTCCGGAAACCTCAACATCTTCCTTTATAACCTTAAGACGAAGAAGACCACAAAAGTGACCAATGGCACATCCGACAACCGCTATGCGATGATCGACGGCAATAATATCATCTGGATCGATAAACGCTCGGGCAGCGAAGAGGTTTATCTCTACGATATCGCTAAAGGGACGGAGCGACAAATCACTACAGCAAAGTCTCTGAAACTTTCGCCTGTGATAAACGGCAACAATATCGTTTGGATTGATTCCCGCAATGGTGAAGATAAATGGGACGTTTATCATTACAACTTGACATCGAGAGAGGAAACCGCTATCTGCACGGATCCCGCCCGACAGGCTCAACCCTGGATATATGGCAATACTGTGGTCTGGGCCGACGGCAGAAATAAGAATTGGGATATTTACACCTACGACCTATCAACCAAAACAGAAAGAGCAGTGACAATCAACTCCGCCAACCAGGGCTATCCTACAATATACAATAACTATGTAGCCTGGTTGGATGTCAGGGGAGGAGATTCTGATATTTATCTAGATGATTTGGAAAAAAATGTGGAGATACCGTTAGCCACCCTTCCTATGCAGCAGACGCCCAACGACGGCAAGGGCGATCCGGATCAAATTAAGCCATACCTCTCTTCCAAGATCATATCCGATAACAAGATTATTTGGATGGATAACAGCAATGGCTTTTCCCAGATCAAGATGAGGTACATCAACTCTGATCCGCTGCTACTGCTAGCCACTGACTATCCCAGCACCAACGGCAGCTTGCTGGTATGGAGCGACAATCGGAGAGGCAACTGGAATGTCTTTGGCTTTGATTTCTTCACCCGTGCGGAAAAGCCCATATCCAAAGGAGATTGGGATCAGCTCTATCCCAAAGTGTCTCGGAATACCGTAGTCTGGGCGGACTATAGAAATAAAGATGCAGATATCTACATGAAGAATATGACCACAGGCATCGAATCAGCAGTCGCAACAGGAAAAGGAGATCAGACCTGGCCTTCCATCTCTGGAGATAAAATCGTTTGGATGGACAATTCCAGCGGCAACTGGGACATCTACATGCAAAATTTGACCAGCAGTGAGAGTGTTGCCGTCTACAAGGGGCCCGGTCAGCAGATGTATCCCATCATCAGCGGCAATCTGGTTGTATGGCAGGACAACCGAAAAGGGGACTTTGATGTCTATGTCAAAGACCTAATATCCGGAAATGAGACACGACTTACAGAAGGCGGAGACCAGCTCTATCCCGACGTATCCGGAAACACCATTGCCTGGGAAGACGCCAAGAGCAAAGATATCGCCTATTACTTCTGGGACAAGAAGTGGGGCAAGACCTACCCCCGACCGGGAGAACAGACAAATCCCGTAGTATCGGGAAAATACGTATCCTATGTGGACGGGACCGATCCGGACACCTCCATTCGCAAGCTGGACCTCACCAACTGGAAGGATGAGCTGGTCCAGGTGGGACCGGGCCAGGTCAAGCCCAGCATGGACGAAAAGCTGGTCTGGCTTAACACCCATAACGGCAGGCCGAGGACAGTGCCCGTTACCGCTGGCCAGACGAGCATTATCTGCAAAGCACCCGGCGATCAGAGCTGCCCAGTCGTGGGCGGCAACGACCAGGTGGGATACTATGTGGCCTGGATGGACAATCGCACCGGAAAACCGGATATCTATGTCTACAGCCTGGCCCAGGAACTGGAACTGCCCATTGCAGCGGGCCCGTATGAAGATATGTATCCGGATATCGATGGAAGCATCATCGCCTGGATATCCCGCAATCCCTTGAACCAATATAAGATCGAGGATTACTGGTCCATTCGAACCTTTGACATATCCATTGTCAACTCCACTGAGCTGGTCTACGGCCTGGAGAATGTCACACCCATTTCCCTTAGCGCAGACTATCTGACCTATTTGCGAAAGAATTACTTCGGTTGGATGGTCTACATGAGACCGCTTTACGAGAAGGAGGCCACCCCCGACTATCCGCCTAGCGGCATCAATCCGCGGGCGGGAGGAGAATATGTAGTCTATCAGGACAACAAGAAGGGCAGTTGGGATATATGGATGTGGAAACAGGGAAATAGTGCCGTGGCACTGACAAGCGATGCCAGCGATCAGATCAATGCGGCTACGGACGGACATACTGTGGTCTGGCAGGACAACAGGAACGGAAATTGGGATATCTTTGCCTACGACCTGAACACCAGCAAGGAGATACAGATAACCAAGGATCCGGCAGATCAGACCAATCCCGATATCGAAAACGGCGTCATTGTCTGGCAGGACAATCGAAACGAAAATTGGGATATCTATGTCTTCGACCGCAATGTGCAAAAAGAGAAGGCTATCTGTATAGATGCAGGAAACCAGACCCAACCGCGCATAAAGACGGGACGAATCGTCTGGACCGATGATCGCAGTGGGGACAAAGATATCTATCTTTACGAAAACTATATGCCGTAAGAGGTAAAGGGGCAGGCCGCCTGCCTGCCCAAAAGTTTATTTATTCTCACTGCATTAGCCGGGCACTTAAGAACATTTGGGGCAATTCATGGAGCTTGAAAATCTGAGATTTGGTACGGAACTGCTCAAGCGCGGTTTCGCAAAGATGCAGAAGGGCGGCGTCATCATGGACGTCACAACCCCAGAGCAGGCCGTTATCGCGGAAGAGGCGGGCGCTGTGGCCGTAATGGCCCTGCATGCCGTGCCTGCCGACATCAGAAAGATGGGCGGCGTGGCCAGAATGGCCCACCCAGAAATCATCGAGGCCATCATCGAGGCGGTGACCATTCCCGTCATGGCCAAAGCCAGGATCGGCCACTTCGTGGAAGCCCAGGTTTTAGAGGCGCTTGGTGTGGATATGGTGGATGAGTCCGAAGTGCTCACTCCAGCGGATGAGTTTCATATTGAGAAGAGCAAATTCACCATTCCTTTTGTCTGCGGCGCTCGAAACCTGGGCGAAGCCTGCCGGCGCATCAAAGAAGGCGCGGCCATGATCAGAACCAAAGGCGAGGCAGGAACCGGCGACGTGAGCCAGGCAGTTTTGCACATGAGGATGATTCATGGCCAGATTAGGAGTCTGAAAGGCATGGACGATCTGCAGCTCTTGAAGGTGGCACGGGAGATCGAGGCGGACCTGGATCTGGTCAAAGAGTGCGCCAGGATAGAGCGCCTTCCGGTGGTCAACTTTGCCGCGGGCGGGGTGGCCACACCGGCTGATGCCGCGTTGATGATGCAGCTTGGGGCGGATGGGGTCTTTGTGGGCTCAGGCATATTCAAGGCCGAGAACCCGGCGGCCATGGCAGGGGCCATTGTTGAGGCGGTACATCATTACGACGATGCGGCTCTCCTGGTCAGAGTATCCAAAGGTTTGGGCGCGGCTATGAAAGGACTGGATGCTTCTACGATTCCCGAGGCAGAGGCTTTACAGAATAGGGGCTGGTAAGTGGCAAAGATAGGCGTCTTGGCTTTGCAGGGAGATGTCTCGGAACATGTCCAAGCCCTGGAAAGAGCGAGCGAGGGAAAACATCAGGTAATCGAGGTCAGAAAGAGCGGCCAGATGGAAGAGTGCGCCGCTCTGGTGCTGCCGGGCGGAGAGAGCACCACCATCTGCCGCCAGTTGGAAAGCAGTGGCCTTACCGGGGAGCTGAAGGCCGCAGCACTCTTTGGCAAGCCCATCCTGGCCACCTGTGCTGGCCTGGTGCTCATCTCCCAGGAGATAATGGGTAACAGCGACCGCCGTGTCAAACCTTTAGGCCTCATGGACATCAATATCAGCAGAAATGCCTTCGGGCCGCAAAAGGAGTCCTTTGAGGCGGACCTACAAGTAAAAGGACTGGACGGGGCTTACCGGGCCATTTTCATCCGCGCCCCGGCCATCGCCCAGGTGGGCAGCGGAGTAGAGGTGCTGGCGCGCATAGGGGATGCGGTGGTGGCGGCTCGCCAGAAGAATCTGCTGGCTTTGGCCTTTCATCCAGAACTTACACAAGACCCAAGGATTCATCAAATATTCCTGAAGATGCTGGAGGCATGAGATGTTCTCGGAGAAGGATTTAGTTGCCAGAAGCAAAGAGGATATGACCCGCGAAGTCGAAGAACTGCAAAATGATGCCGAGCGCCAGAAAGAGCAGCATGAGGAAGCCTTACAAAAAGAGATGCAGCTTCGGGCCAGGTCGGTGGAGACCAGGCAGGCGGACGGCGCACTGGCGGAGAAGCTCTGGCAGGAGGCGGAAGAGCTGAGAGACACCTCCCGGGAGGCGTTGAGGCTTTCTATGGAAAATAGGCTGCGAGCCGCCGAGGTGCAGCACCGCATCGACATACATAATCTGATTGAGTCCATCGACCATAGCGACGAGATCTGGCGAAAGGCGGCTGCGACGAGGAGGGGCTGAGAAAGAGCGTGCATCCGGCAGCGACAGGATGGTCATAATGGCAATCTATTTAACTGCAGCAATTAAATGCGATTCATCATGTTGCGATTAACAGCCTACATTTCCGGAAGAATTCAAAGAGTAGGTTACTGAGCCAAAATAGTCTCTCTAGCCATTAGCCTGGGTCTGGTAGGCCTGGTCCAAAACCGTCCCGATGGTCAAGTATTGATTATCGCTGAGGGCGAAAAAGAGGCTGTAGAGAAATTGCCACGAATTTGCCCTCGACATAGAGCCGCTGGCTGGCCTGGGGCGGGCGCGAGTGTGGGGCGCCTCGCTGATATCCGGCTTTCAGGAACTATCGGCTTGGGAGATGTTTGCGTTCTATATTTTTAATCAGCTATAATAGCAAGTAGCCTCGTACATCAGCATTTGCATACGGTCCTATCTCTGTCCCGCATCCGTGAACGTGATATCCTTCTGGGTCTGGAAGGAGCCGGTATACTTCTGATCGGCCTTGATCTTCTTGTAGAACTTAGCATACTTGGTCTGGATGTTCCAGGTTCCATCGAATGCCTGGTCCGTCTTGAAGGCCAGTGTATTGTTGGCGGAATTAGAACTGCGAACGCTGGATGTCTCGCTCTTGTCCACATGGCTTAAATTGAACCTCTCTGTGACCGAGGCCCCCAGGCCTCCCTGGAAGTTGGGAGAAGCCACGGTCTTATGGCCTTTGAGAATGCCGTCGGTAAAAACCAGATCCTTTTTCTCTGTGAAATTGTCCACAGAACCACTGCGATCAATGGTACGGAGTGTATCCAGGCTGATGGAGCCGTTGCCCATTATCTTCTCATTAAACTGCATCGTCGACCCAGAGATGGTATCCTTGATGGTGACCTCGCCTCTGCCTTTTACGGATGAGGACTCGATGAAGAGCATTCCGTCCTTTCCGGAGGGGGCGACGACCGTTTTCTCCTTATTGGTGTTGATTGTGCTCCAGTGGATCAAATACGGTCCGCCTTCGGCACTGCCTGATTCACCCGCTATAAAGACGGAAAGAGGCATGTAGGTGCCCGGTCCCCGGCCAGGAATGGTGCCGCTCCAGTATCCGTCTTCCTGGCTGCCTGATTCCAGGTTGAGGGCGCAGTCATAGACCCTGTCCACGCTGAGCATATCCTGCCTGGTGAGGGGCAGCTCGGACAGGCCATATTTCACCGAGGCAGACGTTATTCCCTCCGGGCTTTGCAGGTGCACAGTCACCTTGACCGGCTCATTGGCAGCAGGCGTTGGGGGCTTTGCGTTGACATCCAAAATGGTAATGGCTCCGTGCTCTGAGCCCTTTACTCCCGCAATGGACAGCTCGTAATTCTTAGATCCGGCCAGGCTATCTTTTCCAGCGGGTGCGAACTCCTCCCCTCGGAATTCATTCTCGTTTAATCCCAGAAGCTTTTCCACATAGCGTAGCAGGTCAGCAATCTTATCCAATACTACATTGTTTTGCCCGGTTGCCGAACGGTCCACATCCCCGGCCATAGTATTCGATACATCACTCTCAGTCTCCTCCTGGGAAGGTAGGTTGAAGGGCAGGCTGACATTGCCGAAAGTGATGTTGGCCGAAGCCATTCTTATGGCAGACGGTAGCATTGCCTCAACCTGCGGATCGTCCAAGACTTGATCTGGAGAGCTGAGTAGTTTCAGGCTCAGTCTAAAGGTGCAGCGCACGGGCTTCTTATCCTGAGTGAATCCTTCTGCGATCACGGTATCATCGATAGCTTCGTTCATAGTCTTTTCTGCAACGACCGTCATCTGGCGCTTAGGGGAAAGATAATCAATATTGCCCAGAGGGCCCAGCTGTTTGCTAATTACGAATATGCTGTAGAGAGGGACTATGCCTGTGTTCGCTACGGTGCAGGTGAGAAGGCTCTTCTCTCCCGGCACTATGGCTGGTGGCGAAGAACTGACGAATATCTTGAGAGAGGCCACAACCACTGACACCTTGACGGCAGATGAGTCCCATAAGCTAAGGCCGCGCGGATCTTTTCCCCTGGCCTCAAATTGAATTGTGCAATTATCGGAGATCACCGTTTTGGAATTTATCACTCTGAACTCGCCCGGCTGCAAGCTGCCCAAAGATGATAGCGTGGAGCCGTTCAAGGTTAAGATGACATTATCCAGGCGATCGTCTCCTGAATTGGTTACTAGGACACTGACCTCTGCCGCTTCACCCGGGCCAACCTCGACCTCAGAGGGCATGAGCTTCAAGGTAATTCCAGGTTGAGCGGATCTTAAAAGCACGCCGGCCGTACTGACTGCCTCAAAACCGTTGCGATCAAATCCCGTGGCAGTTACGTTTATCCGGGTGGTGGAGTTCTTGGTGTAAATGGCCGCCATCTTTACCAATTGGCCGGGGGCCAGCTCCTTGAGAATGCGCTTCTTTCCGTCGCCCTCCAATGTAATATTTTGCAGAAGCTCTTCTCCGTTGTTGCTCAAGATCCAGGTAACCTCAACCGGCTCTCCCGGATAGATCCATTCCTCTGAAGGATCGCTCTGTATCAAGAGCGAGGAATTTAGTACCTGAAGGCCGAACCTCTCACTGGCATAGACATCCGAACCTGCCTGATTATGGGCGACAACCGAAAACACATCTTCCTGGCTCTGAAAGATCGTCATCTCCTTTTGCAGCACCGAAGAGACGCCTGGCTGCAATAGAGCTATCCGCCCGATCTCCCCCAGACTATCCTTGACAAGAATATCGGTAAGGTTTTCTGCGCCTTTATTTTCAATGCGTATTTGCAGGGAAACGCTCTCACCGCGGTGCACCTGCCGGGGGCCGGAAACTTCCACCCGGAGGAGAGGAGAGATTTTCCAGATGTCGAGAGAAGTATTGTTGGTGTGGATTCTACCCTGAGCATCCAACGCTCGCACGCCGGCCGATAGCCTGGTATTATTCTCAATCTGCATGGTCCCATCCAGGAAAAGCTCCTTGCCGGCAGGGAGATACTTTGTGGAGGCCGCCTTTCCGGCGCAGGTGATCTGGATGTCAGATAGCTCCGCATTCCCCCGGTTTTTCGCCAGGCATCTGTAGCCCACGACCTCACCGGATCTGCCTTCCGACTTATTGGCAGTTATGGTTAGCAAGAGCCCAGATATATCTGACTTCTCTTCCTTGATCGAATCTATGGGAGAACGTGTAGCAGCATAGACACCTGACGTCCCTGAAGAGGTGTACTCAGCTGCAGGTACAGCTTTGGTGCTCAGCACCACTTCTTGGGAAACAGAGGTTGTGGGATCCTCACTTACCTCCGGGATATACTGGACTCGGGCCAAGACCTTGCCCTGGGAAGGATCAAGAGCAGACACCTGCAGCTCCTCGGGAGATCCGCTGACGGCCAGCACTTTTTTCTCACCGCAAACAAGCTCAGATAGTGTACCTAGAGACCTTGCCCTGCCGACAATTTGCACCTGATGCAGATCCAAGGAGCCGGTGTTCTCCAGGTAGACCTGAGACATTTCGGGCGACTGGCGAACGGTGGCCAGAAGAGAGGCACCATTGGAGGAAAGATCCTGCAATGAATTGTTATCGGCAATATTCTTTGAAGAGGGATTGGCAGAAAGGGAGAGAGGGATTGATTTCAATTCGAGATGGGATGACAATTCAGGATAATTTTCTGGCGAAGAGTCAGGAACATGTGGGAATATATAGAATAAAGATGGAACTAGGATAACCAAAAACATGGCTACGCCCAGGAGTGCCGGACTTATCTTATGGCCAAGCCTCCCCCGAGGTAGTCTGCTCTTAAAGCTACCTCTACTCATGCCACTACTCCCTTCATTCCCCTGCCAGACTATCCCTTGCCGGAATCGCCTTTTTTCACGATCCGGGCTGATTTAAATAAGACTAGATCCCTTCTCTGCCTTTTTTTATATTTCTATCTATAAATGCGTTTCGGATGTTTAGGGATGTTTAGAGAAAAAAGACATGTAAGGCATAATTATGGTTTTATAGCTAAAAAGATATTTACTTGAAAGTATGGACCAGTTCCTTGCTTTTCTGGCAACTGCAATTTTCGTCAGTTTGATCATACCCAGGCTTGGTCCGTTCCTAAGTTTAGTCATCTCCTCTATCGTCTTTGGCCTTCTGGTGGGCATGGGCGGAGAGTTGCAGGGATATATCGCCACTGGCCTGTCCCGGATCTTTTCTTCCCTGGCCATTGTAGTTTTCAGCGGTGCCCTGCTAGCGGAGTATCTGCGCAGCACAGAGAGCCTGGATCGAATCGTTGCCGACCTGGGAAAACTGGCTGACAAAAGCCTGGCTATCAGCGGGGCGGCCGGCTACCTCATCTCGTTGCCTGTGATGTGCAGCATCACTGCCTACATGATATTGCAGCCAGTGGTTAGCGGTCTGGCCGGAAAAAGTAGCGATAGCCGCAAAAGGGCCCTTTTCATGACGGCTGCCTGCTCCATAATCTCTTTCAACCTCATCTATCCCTCCCCAGTCATGATCACCCTCTCCGCAGGTCTGGAGGCTGCACCCCGCGATCTGCTCATGCGCGGCATTCCCATCTCACTGGTTCTGTTCGCCCTGGCATATATTTTGATGCAGCATGTCTTCCCCGAGAAAGCGGAAAGCAGAGAGATAATTTCGCCCCCTAAAATGAGCTGGACACGTGCCTGGGCCCCTCTGCTGCTGCCAATGGCCCTGATCCTGCTGGGAAGCGTCCTGCCGGAGAAGGCGCGTATCCTGGCAGACCCGGGCATTGCCCTGCTCCTGGGAGCCATGCTCTGTTTGGGGCTGGAGAGGGATAAGATGCAGGAACTGATTCATGTAGCCTCGAGAAGATCCGGTGTGATACTGCTGGACCTATGTGGAGCGGGTGCTTTCGGTTATGTGGTAGCGCAAAGCGGTTTAGGTCAGGAGATCTTCGGCCTGGGCCATTTTCTGCCTGCTCTGCTCCTGCCCTTTCTGGTATCTGCCGCACTGCAGCTGGCCCAGGGTTCCAGAGTGGTGACGGCAACAGTTGCTGCACAAATCCTGGCCGGCTATCCTCTGCCGTCAGCAACTCTAGCCCTGCTCATTGCATCAGGAGCTTTCATGCTCTCCTATGTCACCGATCCCTACTTCTGGCTCATCAAGAGCTCCACGGGAGCGAACATGAAGCAAACAGTTCTGGGATATACATTGCCCCTCAGCCTGCTGGGCCTGGCAGCTTTCGCGTTGGCTGCCATATCGTCGGTATTATGAGATCTAAGTACAACGAGGCAGAAAATTGTGTGAATAGGAGGGAGGCAAAAGTCCCGAACCATGGGAGGGAAAGAAATGAATCTTCGACCTTTGCCTACCCATAGATACGTCAATCGCCGTATTTAAGGATTTCGTTCCTCACCCTTCAGGATTTCACCAGGTCGAAGACCCAGCGACTGACGCCTGGTGCGACATTACCACAGCTGCGACACAGTTTAACCTCCAGTCCCAGATCCTCGTAGCTCTTCTTGAGCGACTCAATCTGGTGGCGCTTCTTGAAAGTATAAAAGTGCAAGCACCCTTTGGATTTCACCTGGGGCAATATGGTTTCTAAAATCCCGTCTGCTCCGTAGGGTGCGGGAATGACGGCCCGGTGAAAATCCTTGCGAAGCCACTCTGCCATATGAAAAGCATCAGCGTTTATAATCTCGATCATCCTTTCTACTTTGTTCAGCCGGGCGTTCTCTGCCAAATAAAGGCATGCTTCGCGACTCTTCTCCAGAGCCAGCACATGAGCGCCCCGAGCCGCCAGGGGAACGGCAAACGGTCCAACACCCGAAAAAGGAAGCAGCACATCCTCCCCCGCCTCGGCCTCTGCCGCCACCCTCATTCTCTCGTAGGCAAGATGGCTGCTCCAGAAGACACTTGCAACATCCAAACGGTAGAGAAAGCCAAATTCCTTATGTGTGGTGACGGTATTGCCGCAGCCTGCCAGAAGCTCGAATGCGGCCACCCTTTTATCACCCTGCAGCTTGGAGGTCTTATTGAGCACGGTATGAATGTTCTTTCCGGAAGAGAATACAATCCCGGCAATCTCCTTCTTGTAGGACTCCAACTCCGGGGCAAGGGAGAGTATGGCAATATTCCCAATAACATGAAAGCGATCTGAGAGCTTGCTCAGGCAATCCTCCGGCACAACACCGTGCAGCTTTTCTTTAAGGCGCATGAAAGAAAAAGAGAAAAATCCAAAGCCGAATGGCCGGATTTTTCGGCTCAGGCCTTCTTACGATCCCGGATGAACATGCCAGTGCTCGTTTCATCCAGCACCTTCTCGGACGGTTTCTTGGTCATCAGGCTGACAACAATCATGGCTGCCAGCGAGAGCGCAAATCCGTATATGCTGGGGTGCATGGGCATGGGTGAGATGAATTTGGCGTAATAGCTGAAGGCAAATACACCCACCAGCCCCAAAATCATTGATGCGAGAGCTCCCTCCCGCGTCGCCCGCCGCCAGTACAGTCCGGCAAACAGGGGCGTTACAAAGCAGGCCAGCATCACTCCAATGGCCATCCAGATCAGCCAGGCCAAAAGCTCCGGCGGATTGGACCAGGCCAGATAAAGCGTAATGATGGTGGAAAGTCCGATGGCCAAACGGCTGAGCAGAGTTATCGACTTCTCAGAGGCATCCTTGTTGACGAACTGCTTGTAGACATCCCAGCTCACGTAGCTGCCGATGGTCAGCATGAGCCGGTCCGTGGTGGACATGACAGCAGATAGTACAATTATGGCTACAATGGGCGCGAAGAAGGTCGGAAAGACGTACTCTGCGGCCACGATGAAGCTGTAGTCGGAGGGATTGGCGACGCCCGCGGGCAGAGATATCATTTTTTCGCTGACCATGGATCGAGCCGCAAAGCCGGCAATCTTGCACAGATACATGATCACGGCATAGATGACAAAGGCTGCCAGCGGAGCCCACTTGAAGTACTTGATATCTCTTGCCGCCAGGACGTTGTTCACCACGTGCGGAGCTGCAGCCAGGCCAAAGGTGAGCAGGAAGAAGAACGACACCAGATATTCGGGCGTCATGAAGGCGTACTTGGCATAAGGCGGATGCATTTGCGGATACCAGAGATGGGTCATATTCACATCTATGCTCGCCAGGACAACATTGATATGCTCCAGTCCTCCTGCCGCGGCAATGACCACCGGACCCACCAGCAAGACTCCTGCCAGTATCATTATTCCCTGCACTAGCGAGGCCATGCCGATAGCGTAGAGGCCCCCCAGGATGGTGTAGGCCATGACGATAACCGCGCCAATCACCAGAGACCACTCATAAGGTATCTTGAAAAGCCATGACAGGACCATGCTGATGGAGATATACTGCCCCACCAGGTAGATAATGGAGATAAGGACGCCAATTACTGCCGAGGTGCCGCGAATGCCCCTCGGGCTGTAGAAGCGGTGAGCGAAGTAGTCTTGCACAGTTACATATCCCGTTCTAGAGGCGACGGAGTGCAACTTGGTTCCGAAGAACAGTATGCAAACCGCTGCCGAGAGCGGCACGAAGATCTGCTCCCAGATACTGGGCCAGCCGGCGGCGTAGCCGAGACCGGCGACACCCAATATGGTCATGCCGCTGCAGATGCTTGCCACGATGAGCAGAGTAAAGGTCCAGAAGCCCAGATTTCTTCCTGCGACCAGAAAATCCTCCGAGTTTTTGATCTTCTTTGAGGCCAGGGCTCCGATGGCCACCAGGCCAACGAAATACAGTACTATTATGATGCTTCCCAAAAGGTCCAAGCTCATCACCACCGCAAAGCCCATATCAGAAGCAATAATGAGATGGCTACGGGCACAATTATGACCCCAACAAAGGTATCAGTAGGTAAACCAATGATCAAATAGTATCCCTCCATGATTGTTACGTGATAGCATGTTGCAGAATAGCATTTTATAAAGCTTTTTAATCTCAAGTGAGAAACTTTTATAGTTTGCATGCCTTTGGGAGAAGGATGAGCGAGCGACTTTCTCCCCAAGGCAACGATTTATTGATACTTTGCGATCATGCAGCAAGAGCCGTGGCCTCTGCCATAAGAGAGATGGCAGGCACGCTGGCTGGCGGCCGGATGGTGAAGATGGGCGCGGACGGCACACCCACCAAGCAAATCGACAGGACCGCAGAAAATGCCGTTCTCGATACGCTGAGGGCATCAGGCCTGGGCTTTAAAGTGCTCAGCGAGGAGATCGGCGAGGTCTTGATCGGCGAGAAGCCCGACTATTTCCTGCACCTCGATCCCCTGGACGGCACCTTCAACGCCATATCCGGCATTCCCTTCTATTCCGTCTCCATTTACCTGAGCAAGGACGATTTTCATTTTGGATATATTTCTGATCTAGCAAGCGGCGACTGCTATTATGCCGAGGCAGGACGTGGCGCCTATTCCCGGCAGGGCGAACGCCTGCAAGTGTCAAATAATGCCGACCTTTCCCATTTCAGTATATCAGCTTACACTCTGCGGCCCCATACCGGCAGGATCGCGGCCATCGGCGACACCGTGCGCCGCATTCGTACCTTAGGGAGCACCGCCCTGGAGATGGCGCTCGTCGCTTCTGGGCGGCTGGATGCCTTCGTGGATCTGCGAGGCATGATGCGGGTGGTAGATATAGCGGCGGGAAAGCTCATCCTGGAAGAAGCAGGCGGAAAGGTGACCGATTCTCTAGGAGAAGAGCTGCATCTGGACGGTAATATGTGGCAGAAGAGGGACCTAATTGGATCCAATGGCTTGCGACACATGGAACTGCTCAGGCTCATAGGGGGCGGCCAAAATTAAGATCGGCTTTGTCTCCCGACAACAGCCGGAGTCGGCCCGTCTCGCGCAGATGCTTATCTATCAGATCGAGTGTGAAGGGATGGGCACAGAGATCTTCGTGGATGAAGACTTAGCACTACAAATCGGCCGGCCTGGCACGAGCGTAGCGGAGATGGAGCGGCAGAAGGTGGACTTCATAGTCTCGGTAGGTGGAGACGGAACAATTCTGCGCACCATTCGCAAGATGATCGATCCGGCACCAATTCTGGGCATAAACATGGGCACGCTCGGCTTTCTGGTGGATGTGGAGCCGAAAGACGCCATTGAGGCTCTAAAAAGGCTCCTGCCGGGCTTTGACGTGGACGAACGCTCCCGCCTGAAGTTGCTCCTTAACGACATTTGCCTGCCCTGTGCCACTAATGAGATCGCTTTTTTAACTGCCAGTCCCGCCAAGATGATCGAGTTTGAGATCATTGTGGACGGCGCCCTCATGGAGGACTTTCGGGCGGACGGGGTGATCATCGCCACCTCAACCGGCTCCACCGCCTATGCCATGTCGGCAGGCGGGCCCATCGTCGATCCGCGAGTGGACGCCATTGTGCTCGTTCCCATGGCACCCTTCAAGCTCTCGTCCCGACCATGGGTGATTCCGGGAGACAGCGTCATTGAGGTTCGGCTCAAGCTGCCGGACAAGGAGGCACTGGTGGTGGTGGACGGCCAGACCTCGACCACCATATCTTCCAGGGACACGGTGGTCATAAGCAAGGCCAAGACTCCGGCCAGGTTTGTGAAGGTGGGAAGAGAGGGGTTTTACGCTAAGGTAAAGAGCAAGCTGACGTGATTACTCTTTCGCTTTGACAATTGGCCTCTACTTCGTCCATAAACTCCGGTCGGCTCATCTCTTGCAGCTCCTCCGGGGTGAAGAATTCATACCAATCATACGGCCGGACCACAAGAACAGACCTGCCGTCCTTTTCCAGCTTCTCGATGTGGGCCAGCTTTGATTTTTCCAAACGTCTAACCGAGGCATATGTCTTGCCGTTGCTCCAGGCCATCAGCTTGGCCAGAGAGTATACGCTCTCACCAGGACTATTTATCGATTACTTTGATTAAGCCACCTCCCGCCTCAGCATGAGCGCCGCCGCCGCAAAGAAGATCAAGAAGAATATGCCTAGCGCCAGCAGATCCGGATAAAGGATATCGGCGACTCCCGCGCCCTTGAGCATCACCGCTCGCAAGGCATGGGCGGCATAGGTGAGAGGAAGCATGTAGGAGAAGGGCCGGATGAACTCGGGCACAGACTGCAAGGGCCACCAGATGCCGCACAGCACAATCTGGGGGGTGATGATGAGAGGAATAAACTGCACCACCTGAAACTCGCTTCGAGCGAAGTTGGAGAAGAAGGAACCCAGGACCAGAGCCCCCGCGCCCAGCAGGAGCACCACGGCCAGCGCCGTGAGAACACTGCCGCGCAGGGGCACTTTGAAGCCGTAGGTAACGACGAAGAGGGTGGTGGCCGATTGCAGCATGGTAAAGAGGGAAAAGCCCAGGACATAGCCGGAGACCATCTCCACCCGGCTAAGGGGAGAGACCATGAACTTCTCCAACGTACCTTGCGACCTCTCCCGAATGAAGGCGATGGCGGCGTTGATGAAGGTAAAGAAGAAGACCACCAGGCCCAGGATGGCCGGGCCCACCGTATCCATCATCTCCAGGTCATAGCCAAAGATGTAGCGCGTTACGATGGAGCTTTCCAAAGGGCTTTCTGCTCCCAACCGAGGGCTGGCCTTCTCCGCGGCCACGCCAGCCTGCACTGCCACCTGGATGGCTCCGGCGATCTGCAGGCTGCTGGCGTCCAGCAAAACCTGCACCCTGCCTGGCAGCAACACCACCGCCCCGTCCAGCCGCCCTTCCGAGATGAGACTTTCTGCATCCGACTCAGATCCCAGGTAAAGGATATCGAAGTCCTTTATTGATTCGATGTGCGCCCTCAGGCCAGCGTGGCCGCCCCCGTCCACCAGGCCCAGGGCCACGCCGCTCATATCCCCAGAGAGGGCGTAGCCGAAGAGAATCATGAGGACGATGGGCGCAAAGACGATCAGGCCGATGGTGCGCCGGTCCCGCTTGAGCTGGCGCACCACACGCAGAGCGACCACGCCCATGCGCGCCGGGCTGGTGTTCATGCCGCCTCCGAGAGGCGCAGGAACGCCTCTTCCAGCCGCGGCTCCGCCAGCCTCATGTCCAGAGGCGAGACGGCTGCCAGGATATCTTTGATACGGGCATGACTCTCCAGGCGGACCAGCACGACACCATCTTCAACTTCTATTTCATATCCCTGAGCCAGAAGTTGGGCGGCGTCCTTCTCCGGCTCGGCCAGCCACAGCCTGAGCAGGGGCCGCAGCCCTGCCAGGCGCAGGATCTCCTCCGGCGTGCCTTGGGCGATCATCCTCCCGGCACGCATGTAGCCCACCCTCTGGCATTTCTCCGCCTCATCCATGAGGTGGGTGGTGATAAGAACCGTTTTGCCCTCCTCTGTCAGCCTGCCGAAGTACTCCCAGAATGTCTGCCGCAGCCGTGGGTCGACGCCCACGGTAGGCTCGTCCAGCAGGAGCAGCTTGGGCTCATGAATGAGAGTGCAGGCCAAAGAAAGCCTCTGGTACATGCCGCCGGAAAGCGCTCCGGCCAGACGGCTGCGGTGCTCGGAGAGGTCGACCATTTCCAGCAGCTCCTTCAGCCTCTCCGCCCGATGCTGCCGGCTTAAGCCGTAGAGCCCGGCATAAAACTCCATATTCTCCTGCACCGTCAGGTCGGGATAGAGGGCTTTATGCTGGGTCATGTAGCCGATTTGAGAATAGATCTTATCAACTTCGGAGACCGGCCGGCCCAGCACGGACATCTCCCCGCCGTCCAGGCGCAGCAGCTGCACGATAGCGCGAATGAAGGTGGTCTTGCCCGAGCCGTTTGGCCCGAGCAGACAGTAGGTCACACCGGAGGGGATGTCCACGGTGAGGCTGTCTAGGACGCGCTGTCGCCCGAAGCTCTTGCTTACGCCCCGAGCCGATACCGCAGGCCCCATTTCCATCAGCTCTTGCTCCTTCTCTTGACTACGATGATCAGGGCGGCGGCCAGGGCAATGAGCAGAAGGATAGCCGCCCACGGTAGACTTGAACTCTGAGGCTCGATTCTGAGGTAAGCTTTTTCCTCGTCGGTAAGATCGTCCCGATAGCTATCGGAAAACTCAAAACGAACCAGAAGTTGATAGCTCTTTTCGGGTACTGCATCCTTGGAGACATCAAGCTTGTAGAGCAGCTCTGCCTCCTGCTGCGCCGACAAAGTCGGTATTGGCGACTCGTCCACGCTCACATAAAGGCCGCTTTCGGGACGAAGCCGGGCCACCAGATCTTTTGCGGTATCATAGCCCACATTTTTTATGCGAATCCTTATCACGTTATCTTTGGAGCCTGCTGCCAGGGCAGAGGGGCTGATATCCAGAATCTCAAACTGTGCACCGCTCCTTCGCTCCACGGTCAAAATTATGGGAATGCTTTGGCTGATGCCATCATACCAGTAGAAGATATCCGGGTTCTCCGGATGGTCTTCATCCCCCTTCACAGCCACATCTTTCTGGTAGGTGTAATTAGCGATGGCATCAAGCCGGTACTGGCCGGGCTTTGTATTCTTGTAGACATCTATTGGAAACTCCAGACGGGCGGAGGTTTGGCCCTCCCGGATGCTGCCCGGGAATGCCGCGGCCCGCTTTATGTCTAGAGCGCTCTCGTTTTCTGCTAAAAGGAAAAGGGAAACATCCTGAGCCACAGTCCTCTGCTTTTCCAGCTCTTGCTCTCTTTGGGCAGCGAGGAGCTCTTCTCTCTTGTTGGCACCTGGCTCCTCGTTGACCTGAAAAGATGTTATCCTTCCCCGATTGGTCAGTGTGAGAAAGAGAGAGGTCTGCTCACCCTGATAGACGCGGGTTTTTTCCAGGGAGACGGTCAGATTGGGTGTTCCGTATACTTTGTAGTAGTCATCCCCGAACTCTTCCGGGGGGATGGGCGCTCCTGATTCGATAGCCTGAGAATTCCCAAAGCAAAGGAGGAGCAGTGCTAAAATAAGGATACACGACAGGCCGACAAAAAGAGCATTTCGGCAGATGTCGCCCATGAGTTTGTACGTCATTTAGATCCGCCCTGATTGTACGCAAAACCAATAACCATTGCCATAACAATCTATTTAGCTTTGTTGAATATGAGGCGAAAGCATAATGCGGCATTTGGATCGCCCGGAGCATATCATCCATGCAGTTTCTTGCCACCTTCGCCTAGCACATCAGTTGTGGCAGGAACATAGGGACTCTCTCTTTGTAGTCCTCGTACTCCCGTCCAAACTCCTCTTTTAGAGATCTCTCCTCGTGCCTCGCACCCAGGTAAAAATAGATCATGGCCATTATGTTGAAGGCCAGCAAACCCTCAGTCATGACGGGTGAGAGCCAGAGAAGAACGGCGGCAAAAAAAAAGAGTGGATTTCGAATGTGACAGTAAAATCCGTCCGTCACCAGCCCGCCATCTCGGCCCGCGGGAGCGCTCGTGCCCCTCAATTGGGACAGGCCCAGAAAATAGTATACGCCCGTCTGGCTCAAGGTAAGAAGCAGCGCAATAACCGCCAGGATCTGGCCTCCTGCCATTAGCCAGCTCCAGGGCGCAGGAATGTTGTATAGTGTTCTATCCGGCAAAAAGATCAGGATATAGAGGAAGGGCAGTACCATCAATAGAGCGAGAAGAACGTAAGCCAGCCTCTGCCAGCGATCAAAGGTTTCGCCGAAGACCTTTTTGGCCCTGCTCTTGAATCTAGGATCTGCGAGGAGACTGTGTAATACAGCAAAGAGCACAAAGTATGCTACCATAACAAGAACACTAGATATCATATATCCTCCAGACAATCCTCCAGATCATTTGCGGCTTTCTGCAGCCCATACATTGTATCAACAGGCAAACTATTAATAAGTCTCACCCCACAACCATTCGCCTCGTGGCTTTGGATGAATCTGCCCTTTTGTCGAGCATTCGAATTTTCTTAACGCTGAGGGAGGCGCCTTAGGGATGGACTGTCGCCAGGAGAAGGAGGAGCTGGATTTCTGGGAGGGCCAGAAGAGGTGCGGAGAAAAGATAGACCTCAAGCTGGCGCGCGATCTGCCTGACGACACACCGGACCTCATATTGAAGATGATGGGGGATTTCGAAGAGGAGGTGGCAGGATTTTGCTTTTCCGGAGCACATGGCAAAATCTTGGATGCAGGGTGCGGCAATGGAAACCTGCTTGTACGAGCCCTGAAAAATGAACAATGCAGAGAAAATGCAAAGAGTACGCCCTTGCAGATCATCGGCATGGACTTCTCCGGCAATATGCTGGGCCGGGCGGCCCTTCGGGCGAGGGGCGATGATAGGGCGGGCTTTTTGCAGGGCTCCATGACCAGCCTTCCTTTCCGAGATCAGTCCTTCGAGCGGGTGGTAAGCAGCGGCGTTCTGACCTGTCTGCCCGACACAAGGGCCGCAGCAATAGCTTTGCAGGAATTTTATCGAGTATTGAAACCGGAAGGTCTCTTGGTAGTGGACTTCTTTTCCCGTACCTCCCACTATACCCTGATCAGGAAGCATCTCTTCCGGGAACAGATAGATCCGCCCGAGTATGTCTCGCCTGCTGAGTTTCAAAGAGCGCTGGAGGAAGCAGGCTTCGCGGTCCTCGCTTGCCGCGGCTTTGACTTCAAGCCCTGCCAGGGCTACCTCTTCCTGAGCCGCTGGAGAAAGATCATCGATCCCTACTATTTCCAGGAGAGGCTATCTCGCGTTCTGGAGCGCAGGGTACTGCCCCGGCGACCAGGGCTCAATCTACTGGGCTACAGAATCTACGTAAAATGCATCAAAAATTCACCTTAATTCCTTTTGAACCATTAAAACTCAAATCTATCAGAATTATCATGATTAAGGCCAGTTTAATCGCCAAAATAAAAGCAAAAGCATTTAATATTGGGAGAGCATCCGACTAGCAAACTCTCCCTCGGGAGAGCGGATGTAGGATTAATAGTAATGAGGTGGTCTAATGGTTACTGTACTAGGTGAGGTTGTAACTCAAGTAGATATGCTATTGGCAGTTATAGCCCTACTGGTTTTGATATTCCCCTTTAAAGTTAAGATAGTTGAACAGAATTTGGAAGTATTTCTATTTATAATGGGCGCAGCGGCGGTCACTGTGACCAGCAAGTGGACAGTGGACCTGATTATGATGGCCGCAGAAGAGCCTGTAATCAAGGGCATTGTACCCGCAGTGTTGGTGGCAGGATTCATATTCCTCTACGGCCAGAACGCATTTAAGAGCTTCATGGGCGGCCTGGTCAAGAAGATGAACCTGGGCGTTATCATATTCGTCTCCACCTTTGTTCTGGGACTGATATGCTCCGTCATCACGGCCATTATCTCTGCACTCTTCCTCTGTGAGATCGCCAATACTCTGCCCCTGGACAGAAAAAATAAGATTAACTACGTGATCGTCGCCTGCTTCGCCATTGGCCTAGGCGCAGTGCTCACCCCTCTGGGCGAGCCCCTGTCTACCATCGCCATTGCCAAGCTGCAGGGAGCACCCTTGTACCCGGGCGGCCCCGGCAACGCGGGCTTCTTTTACCTCTTCGATCAGCTCGGCGTTCTGATCATCCTGGGTGTCTTGCTCTGCTCTATCTTTTCCATGTACTACATCAAGCCGACCAGCGGCAAGGTGGAGAGAATGGGCGAGGGCGACGAGAAGGGCAGCGTCAAGGAGGTCCTCATAAGAACTCTCAAGGTTTATGCCTTCGTAGCTGCTCTCTTCCTCCTGGGCGCGGGAATGGAGGTACTCATATTCAAGTACTTCACCAAGATCCCGGATTACGTCCTATTCTGGGTGAACATGATATCCGCCATCCTGGATAATGCCACGCTGACCGCTGCTGAGATATCCAAGGCTCTGACCCAGAAGCAGATTAACGCTGCTCTCTACGGCCTGCTCATCTCCGGCGGCATGCTCATCCCCGGCAACATCCCCAACATCATCTCTGCCGGAAAGCTGGGCATCACCAGCAGCGAGTGGGCAAAGCTGGGGGTACCATTCGGATTGGTATTAAACGCTATATATTTCGTAGTAGTGTTCGTGCTGAATATCAATCCAGTTCTTGGGTTCAATTAAAAGCCCAAGAGACACCTTTTTTAGTTAATTTGGTCGGCATCCATATCGGTTGGATCTTAATTTTGACTATGCATGATTAATGAGATACTATTATGATTATTATTTAAAAAGGAACTCATGCATTGTAAATAGCGAAAAGCCTCCAAAAATATCAGCAAGGCGTTTGGTCTAGCTGGAAAGCAGCTAAAAGTAGGACAAAGTTGGTCTTCCTCTTGCTGCTTTATTCTTGTGGATCTTTTTCCGCCACGGATTGCACTGCAGGATTTTGCCTCTTTGCATCATTTTCTAATGCTTTAACGCGCCGCCGCAGGAAATATCCTGCCATGCAGAGCACAACTCCGCCCATCTCCAGGACCACAACAGTTGAGTTATGAACCCCCGCACCCAGCATAAGTTGCCAGGCCACTAACATGGCCAGCAAACCGATTAAAATTAATAGTATTGCAGCCACTTTTAGAATTAGATTGGATTTCTTGTTCATATCACGCCTTGCTATTCCTTCGACGTGCTTGGATATGAATATTTGCCAGGATTAAAGTCGCAGGGCATGGGCAAACAAAAGATAAAAGGTACGTGTTTAGCTTCTACTTGGGTTTCCAAATTTTTCCTTCAATCTATC
>CAZWHG010000031.1:27933-32818 GCA_964633785.1 uncultured Methanotrichaceae archaeon | reverse complement strand
AGGAGTTACTATAAAGGTTTACCCAGCTACCCACAGAAAATAGCGAGGAGCCTTTAGAGGGATCTGTGAATTTTATTCTGGCAAATGCCTATCAGATCAAGCATATTCCTGGGAGAAAGACAGACTCGCTGGACTCCGAATGGATTGCAGAGATTTGCTTGAAGAATCTCATCTCCCCATCTCGGATCTTTACTAAAGATCACCGTGAATTGAGGTCCCTTACAAGAGCGAGAGAGAGCTTGATCAAAATAAGAACCAAGATCAAGAATAGGGTTACTCATGAGTTAGAGGCAGCTTGTATCAAGCTTTCCTCAGTGATCGCTGACGTTTTTGGCAAATCAGGAAGGCATATTGTGGATGGACTTCTTAATGGCATGGATTTGGAGAAGATATTGGAAAGCATACCATCGGGAAGGGTAAGGAAGAATAAAGAGGAGATACGTGGAATCATCCAGGCAAACCTATCCTCTTCCCAGATCTTTCTCCTTCGATCTCATCTGAACATGATCGATGCAGTTACAAAGCAGATTGAAGAAATCGATGCTAAGATTTCGGATCAGATCTCTCTACGGAATGAAGACATGAGGATCGCTTTGTCTATGCCAGGAATGGGATTCATTTCTGCATCAACTATCCTGGCAGAGATCGGAGATTTTAGAGACTTCAGTTCTGCGAATAAGCTTGCTGCCTATTGTGGACTTGTGCCGTCAGTTTATCAATCAGCAGGCAAGCTGATAAACGGCCATATCACAAAGCACGGCTCTCCTCATATAAGAAGGATAATTATTGAGGTGGCGCATGCCATTATTCTAACAAAGAAACTCTCGAAACTCAAGAAGTTCTTCTTGAGGATTAAAGCGAGAAGAGGCGCTAAAATTGGCATAGTCGCTCTTGCCAGAAAGGTGCTGTGCATACTTTATCATTTGCTGGTCCGTAGAGAGCTTTACCAAGACGACTTGCTCAGCAAGCCGCGATGCATCAAGAATCCCCGCCTGCTTCCTAAAACAGCAATGGATCTTGATGAAATGATCTGAACTATCATAAAAGCAGGATATGAGGTGAGGAAAAACGAATGCTTAGAACAGGTCAGAGCCGCTGACCTTTTTTTATGAGGACGTTTTCATGGTAACCATAGTTTTTAACGCAACTTTTTTAAACTAAAAGCGCATATCAGTAATCATGGGAAGAAAGCAAGAAAAAGATATTGTAAGACACGTAACTCTTGAGGACCTAAATAAGAGGATCAAGAAAGAAGAGAAATCAGTTCGTGTTCTTGAACGACTATATTTTATCAGATTCATCTATAAAGGAGATACAATAAAAGAAGCATGCGAGAAGGTGGATATCTCTGAACCTACTGGATATATATAATTGCCATGCATAAAACCGACTCGGGAGAGAAAGCAAAAGCTTTGAAAGCCGAAGCCGAGAAACTGGCCAGGAGAGCAAAGGCAGCAATGAAGGCGGCAGAGACATTGTCCGAAGCCGGAGAGAAGGCCCGCAAGCTGAAAATCCAGGCAGACAATCTGAAGACCGAAGCAGAAAACCTAAAAGAAGCGGCCCGGCTGGAAGATCTCACTGTGTGGGTGATGGAGAAGGTCAAACCCACAAAGAAAGGCAACCGGTCCTATCACTATTGGATGGCTACATGGAGAGAGAGCGGGAAGGTGCGGAATGTGCATCTTGGGAACTGTGGGAAGATGGATGAAGAGACCGCCAAGCAGAAAGCCAGGGCGATGAAAGCCGCGCCCCTGGTGATCAAGTTTTAAATAGCAAGAATTACCATGTAATATCCTATGTGCGAGCTTTTGGAGCGTAAAGATCAAAGACAGGCCATTCCCTACGAGTCTGACGCAGACAAGACCGATGAGGAGATTGTAGAGGGCCTGATGGAGATAACAGCCCTTTCGCTCACAGATTTACTGGCAGACGAGCCCGCCTATGAATGAAGACCTGAAAAAGGGCGACATAGTTTTAGCACCTCTTTCTTATTCAGACCTGGTCAATAATAAGCTCAGGCCATCGCTTGTGCTGTATCACGATACAGATGTAATGCAACTAACCGTTGCGTACATATCCAGCAAGGTCCCCGCCAGACCAGGACCATATGACATATTGATCCACCATGGCACGCCTATGAGCACCAAGGCCGGCCTGGTCTACCCTTCCGTGATTAAAGTCTATTGGACCGCGATGATAAAAAGAATCCTGGTAAACAGGAAGCTAGGCGAAGCGAACGAAGATCTTAGGGAGAAAGTAAACCGGTTTTTGCCCCAGGCCCTTGCCATCTAATCTTCATCTCGGGATCTGTAGGAAGATGGATGAAGAGACCGCCAAGCAGAAGGCGCATAGAATGGAGGCTGCTGCCCTGGAGATCGAGCTTTAATTCTATGGCATTTTCCTTTACTCGATTCATAATGCCATAGAACTTTTCCAGAAGATCTGATAAGCCCATAAAATCGATTTTGAGCCAGATATCATAAATGGAGCTGCGGGCCTGGCCAGTCGTCAAGCCCCAATCGCTCCGACTTAATTGCCTCTCTCCTCATAATGGCTGGCGTTCTGGAAGGAATAAGGACGAGTCAAGCTATAAGTCTTTTCTTTGGGAAAGCTCAGGATGAATGAAATAGGATGCGTTAGGATCTCATGATAGCGTTTGAGGGATAAGAAGGAGGGAGGAGAAAGTCAATCGGATGTAGGAGGGAAAATGGCCATCGACTTTCGCCAATACACTATACGTTAATTGCCGAGATAAAGGGCTTTTGCTTCAAGTTAGAAAAAACCATCTCCACCCCAAGAAATAACCAAGAAAATGAGGGATCAAGTCCCAGGCGGGCCAGCGCCGATTCACAGCGCCCTTTTAGGAGGAGCCAATCACCGCGAAGTGACGGCCTGACCCTGCCCGAAGCTCGACTTTAATAAGCCGGGCTCGAAGGCGGCACAAGCGCTGGAATCTCACACTTCATGGGGCTCTTGCCCGCCCTCTCGCCTTTGGCTTGATTTGTGCCGCTTCATGCCCCGACCGTGTATTAGCGTGAGATTCGGCGGATTACTGCGCCTGTTACAGCGCGCAACTTTTTCAGCCCGCCGAAATATCTGCCTCACAGGCCCGTAGCCAAATGCAGTGCCACGACGGCATGCATCTCCTGTACCAAGGGATCAAGATCATCCAGCCCTTAGGAGCTAACGGCATGTTGCTCCATGGTGAAGCAAACACCCTTGTCATCAGAGCATCATCGGATACGTTAAGCCCACGGCACGCCCGCCACCCTATCAATGGCATGAAGCGGCAAACTAACTACGTAATCGTTATAGATATTTGTTGTTGGCGGTCTAGAGAAGGATCTTGCCGAGCGGGAGGCCTCAGGCGGCAGCAATCCTCTGAGCAGGGATTTCACTGCAGGCTTTTTAGGGGGCATGGACCTCTTGCAACTCAGTAATCTCCAAGGGCCAGGAGCACGAGCTAGGCCGGTTTTAGCTCTAGGACCACAGCATTATCGTCTGGCTGCCGGTCCTTTTTATCGGCGAGCCTTGGAAAAGCCGCTGGGCGACGGACTCAATATACGATACTGCTGCAGGGGATGGGCTATGCTGCAGCCTCTTTTCTAAGGCCATGGTAGACTGAAAGAAACTTACGCTTCGCTGAGAGGACGAACAGGGGCTCAGGATCTAATGCCGATACTGCTGCGGCAGAGGCCGGGACCAGGAGCCAAAGATGCAAAGGCAGCAAAGACCCTGTTAGAAGCCACACACAAGGCCTGCGATCTGCATGGAGAAGCGATTAAGCCCCGAGCTGGGGCTCTGGCATTGAAGCCCCTGGCCTGGCTGAGGACCTGCACATATAGGAGCTGGAGAAGATCAAGACACAACGAAGGGCAGCCGGTCTTATCGCAATCATACAAATCAGAGTGAAGAATATCAGAGTCTGTATGATCTGAGTCTGATAAAACAGAGTCAGATAAAAGATAGTCAGAAACATCAGAGTCAGAAAGAATATAAGCAATTGTGCTATGGAATAACATATGAGAGTGGTAGCGGTAGTGAACCGAAAGGGGGGTGTAGGCAAGACCACGACTGCCGACAACATGGCAGCTTGCCTTGCACAAAAAGGCCATCGTGTGTTGCTCATAGACTTGGACCCACAAGGCGGTGCAACCGTCCAGATCGGCCTAGGTAAGAGATTACTAGACACTACGATGCATCAAGCCCTATTAGGCGAGAAAACGTTGTCCGAAGTCGTCCGTCATACTGAAATCAATAATGTAGACATAGCACCAGCAAACATGGCTCTGGATGGTGCCAAAGTAGAAATGGACAGAAAACTTTCTCGCGAGACCATACTTAAACGGCTACTAAAAAACATCGATGGATATGACTACTCAATCATCGACTGTGAGCCAGGCCTGACCATACTCACCTTGAATGCTTTAGTAGCATGTGATGATATCATAATTCCCCTACAGGCTGAATACAATTCGCTTGAAGGTACGGCAGACCTCATGCAGACCCTGAAAGATGTAGCTGAGATTTTAGGGCATCGACCGAAGAGGCACTTTTTGATCACTATGGTTAGTAAAACAGTACACAGCCGAGATGTGATTGGTGTTTTGAGAAAAGAGTTCAAAGATGAAGTGTACGAAACAATGATACCCAGGAACATAAGTGTTGCTGAAGCCCCAGGCTTCGGTAAGCCTGTCGTCCTTTATGCTCCCAATTCACCTGGTGCACAGGCCTATATGAAACTCACGGAGGAGTTCTTAAATGGCTAAAAAAGGACTTGATGAAGATAGGCTAAAGTTTTTCAAGGGCATGGGTGGAGCCGAAACATCCGAGTCAGATAAAACAGAGTCAGATAAGATAAAGTCGGCAATATCAGAGTCTGATA
>CAZWHG010000031.1:0-27833 GCA_964633785.1 uncultured Methanotrichaceae archaeon | reverse complement strand
AATCCGAGTCGGATCAAATGAAGTCAGCGATTTCAGAGTCAGAGTCTACAGAGTCGGATAAGACAGAATCTGACAAAACGGAGTCAGACAAATCAGAGTCAGTATTCTCAGAGTCTGATAAATCCGAGTCGGATCAAATGAAGTCAGCGATTTCAGAGTCAGAGTCTACAGAGTCTGACAAAACAGAGTCACGATTGTCAGAGTCTGATAATAAGAAATCGACAAATAAAAGAAGAAGACAAGCTTCCAAGGTTCCACTCCCAATAAGTAGGGCGCACAGTACCATACCAAAGATCAGGGCAAGGAAGGTCGATGATTCTGTGTTGGATCAGGCAATATCCGCCGCCTCGAAGTCCCCAAAAGTTTCAATATATTCTCCCTTTGTAGCCGCTGTTATGAAGTGCAATGAACTAACTACCATAGGATACAAATCGTCTGCTGATTCTAGAGAGCTATTGGAAAAGGCTCTCGAACAAGCTTACCCCGATGTTTGCGAAAAGGTTCGCAGGTACATGGAGAACAAATAGGAGATCACGAACATGGCCGAAGAAGCGAAACAAGGCCCACCACAGTTTATCCCCAAGCTCAAGGGCAAGAAGGTCATTATCCGCCTGGTCTCGGGAGGCCGGCCAGTTACCGGGGCCATCGATGGCTACAATTCCTATGAGGTCCTCATCCAGACGGCAAAAGGGCAGCTACTGATCTTCAAGCATGCCATTGCAATCATAGAAGCTGTGGATGAGCAGAAAGGATTCACAATAGGGAGATGAAATATGATCGAAAATAAGGCACAGCTCTTGGCCAACTTGGCCTACGTTGGCTCGAAAGTCCAAGCAAAAACCAACGTGTACCTATTTTCCGGTGCAGCGTTTATGTGGCATGACTTGAAAGATGCTACTAAAGATATCGATATCTGTTGTTCATATGAAGAAGCTGATCGGATTGTATCTGCACTCAGGATGTTCGGTAATATGGAATCTGTCACAGGAATCAATGATGTTCATTTCCTTAGAATAATTTTTAAATCATTCTCAGTCCAGATCTTCATTAAAGAAATATGGATAGGCGATGAATACCAACTTCTGGAAGCAGCCCATTGCGATCCACTCACATTTGGTGGTATAACCTTCTTGATTCCCGATGTAAAGACCCTCATCATGATCAAGGACAGGCAAATCCAAGCATTATACAATGAGTGGAAAAAATTAAAAGGTGAGAAGTGTACCTAAATCTTCACAGTCTCCCCGTGACCGTATCATTTGGATACTCACTAATAGCGGCGAGAGGATGCAGCAGATGGGAATGGTGAACCCGGTGGTGCGTGTGGTAGGTCATGACCGTGAAATTGATGATACAGGAGTCACCGTTAAGGAAGCTTAATCGTCCCCGGCAACGGTTCGTACACATCTCCATCGTGCCTCATTCTATCAATGACCGTCATTGTGGACTTTTTGTCCATTCCCAGTTTTTCAGCGACATCGATGACCAGGGAAACAGGAACTTTTGCATCTTTAATTTTTTCCGAGATTGTCCTAATTATATCGATGATTAATTTTTCCGTCTCCTTTCTTACCCAGGTCGAGCTGAGAACATTGACGCGAACGGCATCAGCGATCTCATCGGGAGTAATAGATGCTTTCTGGGCCATCTTAGATATGACGAGTCCAGTATCTTCCGGCTCAATTCCATCATATAGTTGCTTCTCCAACTTCCGAATCTCGCAGGATATCCCAGAAGCGACGGTATTTGCGATATGGAGTTGATATCGCAGCGTAACGATTCGTTGTAACAACTCGCTTTGATCGGCCATGATATTTAATTATATAATAAGCTTAATTAATCAAGGTTCCGTGGAACCTGGAACCTTCATTTGAGGCAGCACGTGGCAAAAAAGAAGGCTATTGCCGAGAAGCGACCTTTTATCCATATATCCGTCTAGCCGTGTAATGATACATGAGGTCAGTAGATGAAATTGTTATACTCACCAACAGCGACTGAATGATGAAGCAGAGGAGGTGAGGAGATAGCGAAGATGAGATACGCCCTATTGTAAATCATCTCATTTGGAGAATGGACACAAGAAAATGACAAGCTGGTCATCTTCCCAACCAGAACTCCTGAGGCCACAGCCCGTCTTTTTCGCAGCATGTTGCTTCGGATGGGGCTTTCTCAATGCGGTTCTGAAGCATCTCATCGACCTCCGAGAGCCTGACTCTGAAGACCTCGGCCAGGATCTCCTTGGCTGTTTGGAGTTCCAATGCCTTCGGATTGCAGTACACAACAGGCCTCTTCTGCGGCCTGATTTGCTGCTCAAGGACTCCTGCCATGATATGCCTATACTACGTATAAGGATAAGTAGTTTCGCCGGAAAAAGATAGCAGAAGACCATTTTTACATAAAGGGAAAGCTAGAATAACATACAATGGCGGGAATGAAACTATGAAACTGACCGAAGCCATCTTTATGCTGCCATTGTTGCTTCTGATCGCCCTGGCCACAGGCATGCTAGATGAAGCAGTGATCTCCTCGCACAATGACAAAAGAGGTGAACGGTGATGGGCATCTTCGAAGGGATTATAGTCTAGGTCGATACAAGATGTCCCCTCACCGATTACCATATAGTAACATAATATCTATATTTCTTTTGTTATGTGAACTGAATGGATCGAGAGCTTCATAATGAAACATTGCTTTATGGCCCGGAAGAACCAAGCCACCAGGGAGGAAGCAATGGGACTCCGGGCCGATTGGATATAGTGCGGCTGCGTTTATGAAAGCTGTGGAATGTCTGGCCAGGGGAAAGATTCTAAGCCCTACCGCCAAGCCAAGAAGAAGCTAAAAAAAGGCTGGTGGCAGTTTTGGAGATGAAAACAAAGAGGGGAGATCCGAGGGGTAAAGGAGGGAAGATAAAATTTGTTGCCTTGGATCGCCTTCCCCTTCGTCCGACTGAAGATAAAATATAGACGATTGCGATAAGCTGGTCGCGTACGTGGACTACAGAAAAACGCTAACAAGTGATGTAATCGAGACTTGATGCCAAAATGAATCCTATGCATCTGATTCTCGTGGTGATTTTCAGTAATGCTCACCCACGACCGATAAGCTGGACTAAGCAGAAATGACCGAACGATCAGGGCCCTCGCAGTCACCACGCGACCGTATCTTGTATTCTAGATGAGGGTGTCGGTTTAGTCCTCTGTCTTTATCTTTTAGAGCAAAATTTGGAAAACTTTCAAATATAGATTAAATTTGCCATGAAAGATCATATTCACATTGCAATGAGATAAAGCCTGCTTGATGCTGGTCTCCACAGGAAGAACAATAAAAGAAAGGTCGATAAATTATGATGGTATCGGAAATTCGGTATTCTTTTAGGCCAATTTTAGGAAGTTTGTAAAGACTTGTGGTATAAAGCCTGAATTTGGGCATTTGGTGAAGGCAAGATGCGACTGTGGTAATCTGCATGATGACTTGAAGGCGGCTGTATGGCAGGCCAGGGGGTGCTCAAAGCAGCCCCATGTTCTCAAGCTGCCTCCTAACGATCTGCGCGCCTTCTTCGCACTCCTCCGGCGATTTGCCGCCCGTGATCACCAGTTTGCCGGAGCTAAAAATGAGCACTACCACTTTGGGCACCTTGATCCTGTAGACCAGCCCTGGAAACTGCTCCGGCTCGTACTCGATGTTCTCCAGGCCCAGGCCCAAGGCGACGGCGTTTAAATTCAAGTCCGACTTCAGATCTGCGGAGGCCACAATATTCTGAATGTGGATCTCGGGCTCCGTATCGATCATCTCGAAACCGATAGACTTGAGCCTCTTGGCCAGGGTAATGATGACCGTTCGAACATCCTCGATGTTCTTGGATCCGGTGCATACTATCTTGCCGGAAGTGAATATGAGAAAAGCAGCTTTCGGGGTCTTGACTCTGTAGACGAGACCGGGAAACTTTTTCTTGTTGTACACCGCGCCCTCCAGATCGGTTTCGATCTTGGGCAGGTCGAACGCTTCGGCCAGCTTGGTAGATGCCACCACGTTCACGATATCGATTGTGGACTTCATACACACGTATCTTTCAAAACACTCTTTATAAAGTCCAGCATTGAGCATATGGCGAATGCAGGATGTGGCTGTGGATGAGCCGAAAGTGTACAAGGCGGATATTTAGGAACAAGAGATATGCCCAACGAATCACTATCAAGCCAGGAAGAGGCCAGGGCTAAACATTGGTATCAATTCTGGAAATGACATCAAGAATAGATGGTCTCGATCGCCCTATGGCTTCCTAAGGCAAGCTCTCCTTTTCAGTCGTTCTATAGATGTGCGCTCCCCCTGGTCCCAGCTCCTCAGGGTATTAGACCATAAAAGCCATAACTCTTCAGATCTCTTTACACAACTATGCCAACAGTAAGTAAGCCGAGAATTGTGTTAGACCCTCAAGCCCTCAAAGGTATAACGATTTGAAGTACGATAGAAGATAAAGATCCAGGAGACCTAATAAGCGAATTGATCTTAGAGCATTTGCCTTCTAGGGTGCAAGATGCGTTAGGATTGGATGAGAACGTGGCCACAAAGACAAAGACGCTTAAACCCACCGAACCTCTGAAGCCACCGGCAACGAATAAACCAGAAGCTGAAACAAAGTGCCATTTGGAAACCGAAATGCTCGAGTGCGAGCCCGAGCCAAAGAAGCCGAGGAAGAATTAGCACACATGAATTGTTTTGGAGCACGAAGAAGAGGCCAACGGAAAGGAGGATGCCATATATGGAAATGAAGTCAAATAAAAAGGAAAAACGTTAAACTGATACATCTTTGATTTTTGACTTTAGATCCTTTTCCATATCAGGGGTAATTTCTTTTGCGCCATGGACATCAACGACATGCATTTTTAGATGCTTCAAGACCTCTGCCTCAGTCTTTGCACGCACCCGAAAACCATCCTCTGGACAGGCTAATTCCTTAAACATTTGAGCCATATATCCACCTTACCACTACATTCATGATTCAAGATTATTAAATTAATATGACACGAAATAAGAACATATAGCCCAATATATAAACAAGGGACGAAGAAGAGGGGCAAAGGATGATTATGAACACTCAGCAACCATGCAGGAAGCTGAAGCGGAGCCGATTAAGGAGATGCGCCGAGATGAGGCTTACAGCCCGTTGCTAGGGAGATGATCCTTAAATCGTTTCATTTGGTAACGATCTGGAAAGTATATCTATCCAGCCAAAGAAATAATATTCGTCTGCTATTATAATAGAAACGAAACCGAAACGGTATTAGCAAGTAAACTAAAGCAAGCAGTAAACGATTATTATCCTTCTAGGATTTATGCAATTCAATTGTATATTTTTCGACTATATTGATTAGAATGCCCTATAAGCTCAGAGATAAATCCTTCCCGGACCGTTGCCAAAGGTCACGGTAACCGAACTCTGGATAAATGCCTAAGTCGGTTCGTTTGATGGTCAACCTCATTGTTTGGCGGCCATCATTGGGCCTGTGGCCACACTTTAGTACAGGCCACAAGTCTTCTGCTCTCTTCATGGCTCTAATGGTCTCCTTGCGGCTCACAAGCTCACCACCGGCACCTGAGAATAGTAATCTCGCTTGCTGCGAATCTAGTCCTACGTCTCTCTTAGTGCCTTTCGGGTCGTCTTCTCCATAGGTCTTGATGTAATCGATAATTTGCACCGCGCGAGCCATGATCTTAGAGCAGACTTGAACGACCTTTGAGCCTTCTGCAGGCCGACTTTTCAGAGCTTCGCGAATCTTTGTTAAGAATTGTCGAATGTAGGCATTGAGCATCAACATCTTGGTTATGGGTGATCTCTCTGCTTTCAGAGCTGCGTTATGGCTTTCTGTGAGCCTGGCCAGCTCTCTCCCTCGGATTATGCCGGCATCCCTGACCATTTCGGCTATTTGGTTATGGGTGAGAAGCATATCATCTAAAAGGCCCTGCAGCTCAGAAAGGGGGACTTCAAGAATCGGATCGTCAGGCGGTACAGCATCGGCTCGCGTCGTTGTGGACGCAAAGCTATTTATCTTAGCTAAGGCTACTTTATTCATACGCAATCTCCTTGCAAGCGGAGTTTCTCCTGTCAGGGTGCGCTAACACCCTGGCCGGAACCTAACTATTTTTCAAGCAATTATTCTTAAGGCAGCATAAAGGTCTTGGCGGTCAAGCTTTTAGGTAATCCAACTTATCCTGTGGCATTTTTGGCCGCGCAACGGCGATTAGGACTTCGTTGCCAGCTAGATCCATGCCTAAGCTTACTCGCCCGAGCTTGTCTACTTTTTTATATAATGTTCGAATGACTTCGCGCTTTTCTCCCTTCTCATCTACTGCCTCGATCATGCTTCGTGTATATTGCCTTCACTATATTTAATGTTTTGCTAACCATGTAACCAAATTTATGGTAGTAACCCCAACCCATTCCCTCAATTTGTGGAAATGGGACTGGAAGATAGTAAAGTGGTCTTAATGCTATCGAATAAGAAAGACAGCTATTGTAATACGACCGCAAGGGCTTGCATTTGCCCCGGCTGCAGGGTGGATAGGCCCGGACGGCTAGAGGGCAAACGGCCCGGTGGAGGCCTGAACCACCTCATTTTGAGCGAATGGATCCTGCCAAAAGTAACCTGCCAAGATTCGGCCTTCAGCAGTATCTAAGTCTAAAACACGGCGTGCCGAAATCTACCCTGCCCAAAGTCAAAAACTGCCAAGTCCTCTGGGCAGGGGTAAACCGATATCCATCAAGGCCGCCTGCCAAGCAATCTCAGCCGTCGCAACGGATGGTTTTTGGCCCGGTCTGGCAGGTTCCTCCCCCTCCCCGCACCCTACCCTCTCTTCCCCGTCGGGCCGGCGCGCAAACGCCAGATAGAACTGAGATGGCAGTCTCTGAAGCTATGTATGCAGGCCAATACCTTCGATGTGATAGAACGGCGCAAGCATATCACATTTTTTCAAACTCGGCAAGCTCTGGGTCTTCAAGCAGTCCTTCGATAACCATGACCTGTACCGCTTCGAGTTCAAGTACATCTGGTCAAGGAACAATGCCCTCAAGCTCCTGGAGAAGGACGGATTCGACTACGACCTTGTGGAGGACCTGAAAGGCTACGTGGTCCATCTCCCTAAAACCGCGAAACATGCCTCGATCCTGAAAAACTCAGTGGCCTTCAAGGAGACCGCGAATGAGCGGCTATTCCTGATGAAGGATCTGGCGGCGGTCGAGGAGGCGGTGGGCCTGGGCGCGAAGATCTACGAAGGAGAGACCTCCTTTTGACCACCGCGAAATATCGTGTTGCTCTTCATGATATTAGATCTTAGTAACCATTGACGTTTGTGCTTGGATTTCGGTAGTAATTCTGGAATCGTGGCTTAATTCAGATTTTTGGCGTGTTTTCAGAATATATAAATACAATGAATGACTATGACATTCTAGGAAGTGAAGGTGCTTGAAATCCAATGCTGGATTCGTAGGTTTTGATGGAACAGAGAATAAGCGAACTCTTTTGGCTCTGGCACAGGTCAAGAAGGCTGCCGGCATCGATGGCGACCTGAATGTCCTGCTCAGAAAGCCTCATGGCCGGTCCTTGTCTATTGTATCCAAGTTCAACCGGATGTTCGGTGTTAAAGCCTTTGTCAGCGACAATGCCAATAAAGAGAAGTGGGAGAAGGCTCTTCATCTCCGATGACGTGTCCCCGTAAGAAGGGCGCTGTGTCATAATTTCAGTGCTGTCTCGCAGTTGCCTGTGTGATGGCGCAGGGCGAGCTCAAGGCCGCCACTACGGTGGTTGGTCCCTTTGAGGAGGGCACTGTGGATCGGTGCTTGACTCGCCTAAAACATCACTGATTATCGCTCTATTCTCAAAGCTCATTAATCATTTCAGAGCAGCCGCCTAAGTCCTTTTTCTACATTAAAAACTTTTTCTATTTAGTTCTGATATTCAACCTCTATCACCACTAAGGGAAAATGGATGGCTGCCATAGATATTGAAAAACGGATATAGAAACTAAATGGAAGATGCAATTACACGGTGTCCGTTCTGCCAAATACAAGGCAATGGACCTCAAGTTCGAGAGAGCCGACAAGTATCACCATGGGCGTCATTGGTGGAAGTGCAATTCATGCTCACACACGTGGGCGGAGATCACGGGACCAGTGCTGGTATGAGATGGAACGGAGGCCATCCTCTAAGCCTTATTACCCAAAACACTTTTTTGGAGTCAAGGCGCTAACCATATTAGCACTAATAAACCATACACATCTTCTGGCTATGCTGTGGTAAGTATGACATGCTACTCTTGCCCCCTTTCGGTGCACCCAGCATGGCCATTTAAGATTGTATTATTCTAACTAAAGTAGGAACTCTGCATTTTCGAAACAGAAAAGCTTATATCTCGGCAATTGCCGTATATGTACTTGGCAAAGGTCGAATCTCATTTCTTTCCTACATCACTGGCTTTTGCCTCCCTCCTTCTTATCATCATAGATCCATGTGCCTGACTTTCATCGGTTTATTCATCTCTTTTGGATTTTAAAGCATAGAGAACCCGAGTAGGCTTTCGGAGAAATGCTCTAGGAAGCTTATTCTCAATCGTTATAGTTGTTAGGATTGGAAAATTGTATTGGATTCAAACGCCATATTGTCCAGAAAGGGCGCAAAATAATCTTAAGTCGCCTCGCCCGCTAGGTTTTTATGTTATAAACCAAAACCAAGAAGCGTGTGTCTGGAAAACACACCCAAGGGTTCAATTAGGATTACAGGATCAGGCACCCCACCTCTCATGCATTAGCAATGTCGATGCAAGCGGTTCCATCTTTTCTAGTGGAACATTCTCGCACCTTAATTCGAGATTCATTTGTCCTATCGAGGTGATGTGCCGACGGATCATTTGTTGCTGTCAAAGAGCAGCCTTCGATCCCCTGTAAAGGAGTAGTGGAAAGAAATGAGAAAACTGATAGCTGTTTTGGTTATTATCGCCATGGCCCTAGTAGGCATGGCCGGTGCAGCCAACTACATGTATGAAAAGGCATCCGTTAAGGGTGTCGGCTACAAGAACGTAGAGATGATCATTTCCACCCAAACTGGTTTTAACGGCCAGAAGCTGGTAGAGAAAGAGTCCGGATCCGGTAACGTCATCACCGAGAGGACTGAGCTTGAGGCCGAAAGGCAGCTCAACAGAGACTACACCCCGATTGGCTGGGTAGATGGCGAGCCTACATTTGCTTGCGCGTGGCCAACCGGCGAAGCATGTCCCATGGACTACATCAACTTCACCAAGGAAGCTGAGTTCGAGTACATGCCCGTCTCTTACCAGACCGGCACCTACGACCAGAAGTGGGTTGAGAAACTCTGCGTGCAGAACTACAGGATAGGCGCTGTGCTGACTGAGATGTACACCCACGCTGAGCACCTGCAGAAGACCACCGAGGTCAAGACCAGAGGCTACAGCAAGGTGGACACTGCAGATAACGCGGACGGGATAGGTGACGGAAGCTGCCCAGCTTGCTGCACTGGTGTTCTCGAGGCTAACCTGAACAGCAACGTCATCGGCGTTGCCCACATCGGCTGGATCTCCCGCGACCCCAATGCTGATAACCAGCTCAAGGGCCGCCATGCCGAGTACGGTAGATCCGTCGAGGACCTGACAGGCGTCTTCTCTATCGAGAAGTTCATTCAGCTCTGGGGCAACTCCACATGTGGTGCAATCAGTGTTGATTGGCTGCCGTGTGTTTAAATTGTAGCTAAACCCATCTTTTTTTTAATCCTGTTGTACATATAACTACAAGATTCAGCCCTATGTTTCACGACAAAGGTAAACAAGGACTTTTTTGCTTTGCATGCCTCTGTTCCATAAACTATCAGGCCTTACGTGGCATTAGTATATTTATAAGATTATGCTGGCTACTTATAGCTGCCGGAAGAGTACTATTTCCAATTGTGTGCAACTGATTTCTTAAGAAAGTTCTATAAGCATTTTTTAAAAAATTTATAGTTCACTATGAATAAAATGTGGAATTATAATCCCAGGCCGAAAGTTTTATTATAATTAGATGTAGTTGCCTATTCATGATTCACAAACTAAGTAAAGCTTTACTCATATTTCTTCTGTTTGGCTTACTTCTCACACCATCCTCAGGAATATCGATTATCAGCGGGACAGGGGATGGCAAAGGGGGCGTATCATCTCACCTCGAACTCCAATTGGATAGATCTTCAGCTTTTAGCGAGAAGAGCTATTTAGCATCAAATACCATTAATAAAATTAGCCAAATGCAAGGTACTGGCCAAAACAGCCTGACTGATACCATATCAGGAAATGGGTATACCATTTCGAATAGTGTGGAAGGCTCTGGGATTATGAGTGCGACTCTATCGGCTCAAGCATCCACTGATGGGGGGGCTGCCAATAGAAAGACAGCATTAACAGGAGATTATGGATTTATCAGCAGCTCCGCCTCCGGCCAAAACACCATGACGGTGATGGGTGGGTTCGAAGGTGAAGGGTACCTGAGTTCCGACATAACCTCTCAAGCAGGCGTAGGTGCAGCCACCATCGGCTCTGCCGATATCATGGGAGTCAATTGCCTAGATGGAGATATGTCCCAATACATATCCGCCAATGAGATGGCTATGAGCTTGGAAGGCCTTCATATGACATCAAGCGGCGATCTGGGCAAGTTCGGATTTGCTGCTGCCAATGTCAAGAACAGCAAGCAGTCTGAAGGCCAGAAGTCTAATGGGGCCATTCTCGCGGGGACATACGGCGATTACGACGATCCTTCTGCGTTTGTGACAGGAGGATGGCGCTGGACCAACAACCCCAGTATAAAGCTATATCTCAGGAACGATGCAAATCTAAAGAACGAAGGGCTAACTGCATCCCAGGCCAGCAGCGCCATTCAGGCGGCCAGTGCTACCTGGGATAGTGCCACCAGCCAGAATCTTTTCGCCAGCAGCATCACTTCGTCCTCCACAGTCGCGGCCGATAAGCTAGATGGCAAAAATGTTCATGCCTGGAAGAGCGTCCGCGGTGGAGCTCTGGGTTATTCTCGGACTTACTACTATCCATCGGTGTATGTTACCGGAGCTAATGAAAAGAAATACTGGAAGGCTGCAGAGTCCGATGTCATCTATAATACGGCTTATAAGTGGACAACTAATGCGGGTGCTGCGTATCTGAATCCTAATCCGAATGCTCCATTATCTACAAATATTCTGGACCTTCAGACCGTAGCTCTTCACGAATTGGGACACACCATTGGTCTGGGCGATACATACCTGGACAGTTTTTATAAGTACGATCTGTCTCAGATCATGGGATTCTATGATGGTCCACAAAGCACCCTGGGTTCAGGCGATAAGAATGGTGTCAAAGCACTATACGGCTAGAAATGTCGCAGAAAGGATAATAGTGCGGAATTGAGGTATAGTGTACAGGGCTTCACCTCAATTCCACATCTTTTTCGAATAACACTTGGTATGTAAAATCCATTTAGAGGGCGGATCTCCGATAGGTCTAAGGACAGCCACAGGTAATCGCCGAAATGGCTCTATCCATCGATGCCGCCTGTTTCTAGATTTCTGGATAGTTAAGCAACATCAATTCTCTGAGGGCTGAATGAAGATACGATGCTCTTCTGGCTATGCTGTGGTAAGTATAGCATGCTATTCTCGCCCCATCCAGTGCGCCTCAGCATGGCCTCAAGATCACCTAAATTATGGTGTCTCTGCTCTGGCCTACCAACAGGAATTATGAACGGAAAGTGCGTGTAACTTGCAGGCCGATTTCCTCTTTTCTGGCCAGCACTTAACAAGTCCAAAATCGCTTCTGGCAAACTGCCTATTCCAGTACACTATGGAATGAATTATCGACAATTGCCCGTTATCGAAAAATCGCAACCTATAGCGTCAAAATATGAAATAAAACCCGTAGCGCAACATCAGGGTTAATGTGTCAAGTTCATTTTTGATAATAATATTGTTATATAATTCATAATAGCTCTTAGCTTCGCACTCGCCCAATCTGCTGATACTTTACATAAGTAGATATATGGTTGAAAAGAGAAATTATGGTGTATGCGACAAGTTATGATCTATCCTGGCGAGGACGATTATTGGGTAGCAGAAGTTCCCAGCCTACCTGGTTGCATCAGCCAGGGGAAGACTAGAGAAGACGCAGTCAGAAATGTAAAAGAGGCTATTGATGCATACGTAAATGCATTAAAAGAGGATGGCCTTTCCGTCCCAGAAGAACGTTTTGAGGCTCTATTGGTGGTTGTATGAGTAAATTGCCTGTGATCCCCGGCCGTGAATGCATTAAGGCTCTAGAGAAAGCAGGATTTTACTTCAAAAGACAGGAAGGAAGCCATATTGTGATGAGGCGAGATGATCCCTTTGCTCAAGTCGTAGTCCCAAATCATAAAGAGCTTGATCGAGGCACTTTGAGGGCAATTATTAGACAAGCAGGGTTAAGCTCAAATGAATTCTTGGATTTATTATGAGTCTTCGATAAACAACTAATGCGATCAACACCGCTACAAACCTTTCTCTGGTAAGGAAACTGGCAACGTTGACCGCATATACGCCTCCCTCCGGTAGTTTGGACTGACCTTGAGATAAATGCTCGTGTTAGCCAGAGATGCATGTCCTAGCTGATCCTGAAGATCTATTCGTTCTCTCAGTACTTCTTTATACCACAGTATCTAATCATCTTGCCATTGCCAGCCGTATCATATACTGAATGATAACCCAAATAGACCTCATGGAGTTAGGCCCGTTGACTGGCCGGGTCGATGATCTCCATCTTACAGGGCAAAGGTAAAATGCAAGGCCATTTTAGAAATGGTTGATCCATGACCGAGCAAAATCGCAAGTACGTCCAGAAAGAGATCGGCAAGCTCCTTTCCGAGATCTGGAGAATCAAAGGGCTATCAGAGCAGGAGTACGGCCTTCAGCACCCAATCACAAAGAAGCTAATCAATATGCATGCAGATGTTCAGACGTTGCTGCAAGAGAAATAAGCTAATGGAACCTGAGAATATATAATCGAGTCTCAGGCGGGTCAGCACTGATTCACAGTGCCCTCCGCAGAGGAACCAATCACCGTGGTGAAGGCCTGACTACGCCCAAGATTTTCGACCTCGTGCCGAGCGTGAGGCGGTACAGCACTGGACTATTACACAGTGTCCGTCTCACGGGAACCCGAAGCATCGCCAGATGTCGGGTCTGTAATTACCTCTATCTCAGCATGATTGTGCCGCTCCATGCCCCGACCGTGTATTAGCGCGAGATCTCCGGCAGATTACTGTGCCAATCACGGCACGCAACTTTTTTCTTCCTGCTTTCTATCTCACAGGCTCGTAGCCAGAATGCATAGCCACGAAGGCATGCATCTCCTGGAACAAGGATGCAACACATGCACGTTGCCCTGCATGTTGCCCATTTTGGGGCAATTCTCCTTGCCATCAGAGCGTTATCGGATACGTTTTAGCCCACGACACACCCGCCAACCCTTAGCATGAAGCGGCAAACTACCAATATAATCATTATTGATACTTATAGTTTGCGGCTGAGAGCAGATTGATGGTTGAAGGTTAATGGATTTAATGACAATTTTTGCGACTTATACATACTAACCGATACAACCTTCTTAAAAGGGCTTAATTCTCTTCTGGCAAAGCCGTCATTCCATAGACCTTGGAATTTTGCGCAAGTTAACTTGATCGATCTTATCATAGCGGTCAATCTTTCCTGCTGCTTGCGGTTCTTGTGGCCATGTTTACCATAGCGTAACATAGTGGGGTTTGACCCGGAAAGTATCCTTATAATAACATCTTGTAGTTTTTAAAAATGTCGAAAAAAAAAAGAGAATGGATTACAGGTTACACGTACTTTTAGAGGTAAGGATTGGCTATTACACCTCGGCCTCTTTAGCCCTGGCGAAAGTAGCTTCAGCTTCTGTAGCGCGATCGAGCAACTTAAGAGCGACGAGCGTTTCGTCTTGAAGAAGATCGGAAACGCATAAGTCCGATCCACTCAGGCATAGTGCAGCTCTCCATGGTGGTTAGATGTCTGGAATTCATATTGAGGACGTGGCCAATGATGAATCCATTGATCATCCTGGAAATTGCGCCTTAGCTGGGATTATGAAGCAAGTGCAATCAAAGACACTCCTGACTGACTTGAAGGGCTTTGCATCTGCATAGTTCATATCGCTAAATCCGCCAGAACAACAGGGCAACCATAAATCTTCCTTCTCTTCTTCCTCCGAGTAGGTGTATATATTCATCTTCTTCTTGATATGGAAGTTCCCCACGTAATCCTCATCCAGCTCTATCAAAGGCTTCTTCCATGCCTTCATTGCCAAGCCGAGGACTTGAATATCCTCCGAACCTTCTTCAGGTTCTTCATCGATCGGGATTCCATCAAGTTGGAGCACTCCAAAGTGTGCCCGGCCATCAACCAAATCCTCTTCTATGTTCATTGTGTTATTTGTTGCATCTGATTGAGCATCAAGCACCTTATTCAATCCATGAGCTTGATCGACCAGGTGATGCAAGGAATTTAAACCATTGCGGTTCTTAATCCAATCTTCTTCTTTCAATAGAGAATTGAAAACAACGGGATTGAGACTATAGTATCTCGATCCTATGCTCATTATCAACGGGCTATAAGTTATCTTGCTGTCTTCATTCATCTGAATGATGCTGGTTGTTTCTTCTTCATCCTCGATTATCTCTCCATCTTCATCGTAGGCGCCGTTTATCCAGGTCTTATTGGTGTATGAACTCTCAGCATATATGTTTGAATCAGTATCTATTTTCCCGCTGCTGTGAGCTTTGTTCTTCGCCTCGACGCCATTGAACAGCTGTCCTTCAGTCCCAATGACATCGGGCATTTGAGCATATTTATAGGCACTAAAGAAGCCAGTGCCGCTCACGTTCTGTTCAAAGTTGAATTTTAAATTTTTCTCGTCCAATGTCGTCGGATTGTCATATACTGAATTATTTTCCTCTAATTGCTCCTCTTTTTCCCCGTCACCGGCTGCAGCCATGCCAATTAGCGCAAAGAGAGCCAGCAATAAAATAATCTCTCTCATATCAGTCCCTCCTCAGATGATACTCTCGGTGTTAGCACGTTATTGTCTCCCGCAGATGCATCATAAACACTCAAAGTTTCTTCGTGTCCATGATCTGTTATATTATTCAAGCAGATCATGTCACTAGACGCCGATTTTCCATCTGTATCTGCGGACGTGTTGATATGGCCGCAGCTTGCGGATTTCATGCATTTGCGTAATACAGCAAGGACACCAAGCAAAGTTTTGTCTCCTAACGCCTTTTAATACAACGGGAGTGCGGAGGGTCACGAATTCCCCATCCTTTAGGTTGGGGATGAAGTGGACCCTCGCCCGGATTTCATGTTTTCTTGAGATTGATTAACAAGGCTATCATGCAGCCGAACGCAAATATGCAATTATTCTGATGAGCATATCCAGGCAACCGAAGGTTCGGATACTCCTGAAATCCGGTCAACCTGGGCGCGCGGCCCGAAGCATACCCCATCCCTTTAGGGTGGGGTGGCCGCGCGCAGTTTGATTTTAAATCTCCCATCTATATTTTTTCCATTTTTTTATTTTGGCCAAACCTAGAATGGATTCAATTGAAAACGCACTTATCCTTTAAATAAATTCCCTAAATGTAATTTATTCATCGTGACTTGCTGACTTGCAATTCAAGTGCGAGAATCTCATCCCCCGCACATAAAAATCAATAGCATTAGAGATATGACCACAATCCTTACCAGTAAGAATTTCTCAGAATCTGCCGTATATCTTATGCGCTTGCTCAATGGTTGTGATATCTAGGATCTTAACCATCTTTTCATTTGTATATATCTTGTAAAAAGCCGTATAGGATCTTGAAATATGCAAGCGATAAATGTCATTGTGGCCTTTTCGATGGATTATCTCTTTGTCACCTTGACCAGTGAATGGATCGTCCGCAAGTGTTTTACATTTTTCGATCACTATCCTCTGGCTTTTTGAAGGCAATGCGTTGACGAACTCCAAAGCCTTTTTCCTGATGACCAGCTGGTAGGCTACCACGGAAACTCCACAAACTCGCCTTCTTCCTCAATCTTTTCCATATCCCGGAAAAGCCTAGCCTTTTTCTTATCTTCAATCATCTCTTCCAGGAGCTGAGAATAAGTCTGTCCTGCACTCTTTAGCCCTGATAACTCAGTCCAAACGGTCTCGGTTACCGGTATACGCTTAGTAGCGAGCATGGCTATATTGTAAAGATTGTAACTAGATATATCTTTCTGTTTGCTAATCTGCAAGTTATTCATAGTCGGTTATGCGAACAACTTGGCCAGAATCGGAGCCCATGATAATTTTATAAATACGCTTTGAACCTCGTAACCCCTGATGTTGCGCTCCGGGTTTTATTTCACTTTTTGGCGCTATGGGTTGCGATTTTTCAGTATCGGGCAATTGTCGATAATTCATTCCATAGTGTACTGGAATGGGCAGTTTGCCAGAAGCGATTTTGGACTTGTTAAGTGCTGGCCTGAAAAGGAGGAACCGTTCTGTAAGTTACACGCACTTTCCATTCATAATTCCTGTTGGTAGGCCAAGGCAGAGACACCATATATTAGGTGATCTTAAGGCCATGCTGAGGTGCACCGGAAAAGGGCGAGAGTAGCATGTCATACTTACCAAAGCATAGCCTGAAGATGCGTAGTCTATAAGTGCTAATATAGTTAGCGAACCTAAATTAATTAAATGGACCTATAATTAATCACGCATTAAAATTAATTTTTAGATGCAATTATGTATAGACATTTTCGAATATTATCACTGCATCCTTATCCTGAAATCCAGCGCGTAACATCAGAGGGTTTGACCCTGGAAGAGGTCTTATAATAATATGTTATGGCTTTCTCTTCCCCCTTCCAGACCTTCCCAGGGCTCCCTCCAGCCAGCTAAGGCAATACATGTAACTTACAGGCCAGATATGTACTCACCCTCGTTTGGACAGTAGATCCACTATCTTATTACTGTCTCACTAGATCGCCAAGAAGAACAGAATTGAAAAGAGTGCTCCAAGCAGCTTCTCTATGATATAATGAATACCTCCTTAACAAAATGCCTGGATAGGCCGCTCTTTTCTGAGATTATAGGTAAACGAGGGTATCATATGGATTACTTGACCATCGCTTAATTGGCGCGTAGAATAAGAGGATGTAAGGTCGAAAGTGTAAAATAATATGCAAATAAAAATTTATAAGTAACTCAATAAATTTAAATAGTTCCTATATTCTCGCAACGTGACTGTGTCAATTTTGCCAAAGGGGGTTTACAAGTTGAAATGGCTCGATTGCATTCTCGTCAAGAGGGGGCATTATCATTGTTGACTTTAATTCAGTAATAGATTTTCCCATTTCATATCTAATTGATGGGAATATTACTGTATTAAAGAAATCAGAATTATAATAGGTACCGAGGGTTATATCCCGGGAATGCCGGATCAGGATATCTGGCCAGAGGATAACATTAAGCTAGAAAAGCACTGTTGCATGTATGTTAGCTTCAATTTGATATATATATATATTCAAAAGTTTTTCAGCATGTATCATATATCCGACGGTAAATTATGATCTGAAAAAAGGGCCTGGTCGTGATCATACCTCGAAAAAGGCGAGGTAAATGCCTATGCCCAGGCCAAAATGTCCATAGTCAAGTTCGATGGCAAGTATTTCAGATATATAGGGCGAGATAGCTTAGAAATCTCGCCAAAGTCTATGTTGAATCTCATTGACTCTCCTGGCGATAACATAACGCCACCTTGATATCGACGCTCATCTCAAAACTATATTAACTCCTTCTGACGATTAGAGTATAAAGGGGATAGCAATGCGATTCGCTGAATTGAGCGACGAACAATGGGTGTTTATCAAGCCGCATATTCCCTTGGTGTCCTTGCTGTATTACGCAAATGCATGAAATCCGCAAGCTGCGGCCATATCAACACGTCCGCAGATACAGATGGAAAATCGGCGTCTATTGACATGATCTGCTTGAATAATATAACAGATCATGGACACGAAGCATATTCCAACGCAGCCTATCGTTGGAAGAAAGAGGGCCGATGATCGAAAAACAAACAATGGCATTCTCTATGTACTCAACACAGGATGCCGTTGGCATGATATGCCTAGACGCTATGGGGCACATCAAACGACCTCCTCTATTCAGTGATAATAATAAAAAAATTTATAAAATACAAAATTTTATCCACAAGAACAGCGACCACATATTTCCTTATGCATTCTTATGCATATTTCCCTTATTACATCTTTGGATTCGGGGTTATCAACATCTAACAGGTTATCTAGTAGCTTCTTTGCATGAGCTCTGTCAAAAGGACCCGCAATTCCTGCATCTACGTCGGCACCATGATAACCTGCTATTACAGCCAAGAGATACCATATGTTTTTCGCATCTTTGTATTGTTGGTTTTCTGGAATCAAATTTTTTTCTCTAATATCAAAAAGCTCTCCCCCTAGTGCTTCGCACTCAGGTCTTGTCTTTTTTTTGTAGACATTCATTCATATTAGCCTCCTCATTGATCCAATTCAAATTTTCTGCTTATTTCTTCTGGGAGGTTCGAATACTTAAACTTTTTTTAAAAGAAGATCTATTAGATCAATGTTTGAATTTATGTTAGCATTCGTAGTTGTAGTAATACAGATGCTGTATTGGATAACTCGAGCTTATTCGAAAAATCTTTGAGAATAAAACAATATACATTGATAATCATGCGCGATCACATTTTCGATGATTTAACTCATGTCTCATTTCACAAGGACAAAGCCGTATCAACTCCCAGCAAAAGGCCGTCTAATCTTCACTCCCTCAAAGGATTGACGTTGCCTAAATCATATAATGTCCATTCAAATAGGTTCAATCCTGGCATTTAGGCCCTTTGAAGCTGGGTATTTGGTTGGCTAAGTTAATTTCCTTCTCACTCTCTGCTATTAAACCAATTTCTTTATATAAATGAGCTAGATTCCAATGACTATCTCCATAGCTTGAATTTAATTCTACAGATTTTTTGTAGCATTTGATAGCGTCGTCGTATCTCTTCAAATAGAAAAGAGAAATTCCTTTGTTATTCCAGACATCATAATTATTTGGATCGATTTTAATTGCTTTATCGTAGCATTCAATTGCTTCCTCATATTTTATTAATTCTTCCAAGGACCAGCCCATATTGTTCCATGCATCTACATATAACGGATTGATCTCTATTGCTTTCTGATAGCACGCCAGAGCTTCCTCGTAATTTTCCTGATATGCCAAAGCCAAGCCTTTTCCATTCCAGGCTTCTGCACATGATTTGTTCATTTTAATGGCTTGATCATAATACTCTATGGCTTTTTCATAGAGTTCGTCCTGCAAAAACTTATTAGCATTCTCTAGCGGGTAACTGGTTGGATTATCTTGGCCTGAAGAGGATATACATAGCAGAATCGATATAATAGCTGATATGGCATAAACTTTTATCATGATAAAAATGGATAATTCTCTTTCCGATACAAATATTTTGTGGAGAAATGCGAGAGATCTTAGAATACTACACTTACTTATTCTTCACCGAAAGCGTAAGATTTTGCACTATTTTTTGTAAGTAAATTTAATGATCAGTAACAACTGAATTAGTACATATATGACAAGCGCATGGTTATATTAATATAATTTTTAATTTATTGTAATACGATTCGTAATTTGTCGCGAAATATACTTAATAGTTGGGATTACAATATATTATTGTGAACGATTTCATAATACTGACTTGTTTTATGGCTGTTGCCATTGTAACGTCCTTAGGTGTGGCTGTAGATGATTCAGATGATATGAATGTTATTCAAGCGAATCAGGTTCTTTCGAACATCGAAAAAGGGGAGCCAATAAATCTATTAAATGTTTTAATTGTAGGCGATTTGGATGTGCGAAAGATAGATCTACCCTTAGATAGACATATTAATTCATCTATAATAATAAAATATTCATTTATCAACGGTGCTGTCAATTTCAATGATACTATCTTTGAGCGCCCAATAATATTCGATAAGACAAAGATTTTGGGACCTGCAAACTTTTTTTTAACTCAATTTAAAGAGGATTTCGATTTCAGTGACTCTCAGTTTAATGACACAGCTACCTTTCGGAAGGCACAATTTTATAGATCGGCAAATTTCGCAAGGTCAAAATTTGGTAAGTTCGCAGATTTTTATAAATCATATTTTATGGGTGAATTGGCGAATTTTGAAGGCACTGAGTTTGAAGGGGCTGTGAATTTTTATTATGCTCAATTTGACGCAGAAAATGTTAATTTCGAATTTAGTCGTTTCAAAGGATCCGTAAGCTTTTGGCGCACGAAATTTAGCGGATTTACTGATTTTGTGGGGTGTCATTTCTATGATTCTGCAGATTTTACTCTTGCTCAATTTAAGGCGCCTGTAGATTTTATAGGTACCGAAATTGATAAGAGTATCTATTTAAATGACTTGGACTTCACTACATTAAAGGTTAATTGGGAATCCATAAAGGATAAACTAATTTGTAACGGTCCATCTTACCTACGACTTGTAAAAAGCTTCCGAGAGCAAGAGCAATTTGAAGACGCAGACAGCTGTTACTATAATTATCGAAACTGGAAACGAGATAACAGGCCTCTAGGATGGCTGAAGCTATTCGATTATATTGCTTGGATCTCTTGTGGATATGGCGTTCGATGGCATTATCCAATTCTTTCGGGATTCCTAGTGGTAATCCTTTTTGGCATCTATTTTGAGCTTGAATATATCATTAGAGCGACAATAAATTTGATCATAAAAAGGAACCTAGTAAGTTCAATGAACTCTGATTTGGGAGGACGCTTGAAGAAAGCTTCATCTATTAGTGCCTTGATATTACTTTCCTTGCCTCCAGAATGGTATCCATCCCGAAGTGAATTATACAAAAAAACGGTAAATTCCCACGTCTATTCAGCTACTCTTGAGCGCCTTATTGGCTGGGGGCTCATGCTCTTGCTTGTAGGAACATTGACCAGATTAATGGTAAGATACTAGAGCTCTGTAACAAAAGTTTTAAATTTTATTACTTGCCATTAAACTTGAATTGCCATGTTAAAATAAATACTTGTTGTGAACTTTTGGTCGTGATCCTCAAATAGGTTGTAGTTTCTGGAACTCACTTGCTGATAACGATCTTTTAGACATGCTTCTCGGGAGGCATCCTGAGAAAATCAGTATTCTCTAATGCTGAATTCTGCGGTAGATCCTAATTACAACCTATAACGGATTCACGATCGTTCTTGCGTGGTAAATTAAATTTGTTGTGTGAGGATTCCTATTTACCCTCTTTCCTGATGCAATATTGAATAATTAGTCCTTCCTATTCGAATTATGGCCCGATTTACCTGAATTAGTCCTCGAATTAGTCTCTTTTTCGGTCGCTCTTCGATAGCTTCCGCTATGTTTAAATGACTTTGGCATTTTTCAATGTGCATAGCTGGTATAGGTTAAAAGCAAATGCCGTAACCATCATTATGACCCCAACTCTCTGGACTGTTGTTGCCAATACTCTTCCTGCCCCAAATACTCTCTTAATCACTGCATGGGGTCTCTCGCCGGGCGATCTCAAAATGCTAATCAGATGATTTCGCTCTTTATCGAGATCTCCAAGAATCTTTTCTGTGGTCCTACGTTTCATGGTAAAATCAATACCTTTCGCCTGCGCGCCGAAATAACCTCTATCTCTGAGCACAATCTCGTCCTCTTTAGATAGATCAACCTGGCTATCATGCAGCGATGCGGTAGTAGTTTCTATTTCTCGAATAAGGCAATAATCAATATCGGTTTTTTGATGCAGTTTGTACCCGAAATGGAATTCATTGCCTTTCTTGGCTATTGTTCCATCTCTACTGCGGCGGGTCTTAGCGTCTTTGCCTCGCGGTTTCTTGAACTTTCCTGGGTCAGCTTCAATGAATGTGGCATCTTGGATCGTCCCACGTTTAACCTGTAAACCCATAGAATCCAGTTGTCTTTGAAGCTCTGCCCAGACCGCCACGTCCTTCTGGGTTTTGGCCATGCGTTCCTTGAATAGCCAAATTGTCCTGGAATCTGGGAACGGATCCGGAAAACCAAGAAAAGCCATAAACGAAATTCGATCCGCCATTTGCCTTTCAACTTCAAGGTCGCTCAAGCCATGCCATTGTTGAAGTATCAGAATCTTGAACATCAGAATAACGTCACAATTTGGCCTTCCGCCCTTCTCGCTTTTATTATCATACATCTCGTCAAGTTCACGGCGAATCGGAACCCATTCGATCAAATTCGATATCTTCAACAGCCTGGAAGGCTTTTGCTTCGAACTAAGACCGCGAAGCATCCAAGTAGTAAAAGAATCCATAGTATATAATAGTGTTAATAGTATATAAACTTTGTTATAATACAGCTGTAGGCGGGTTTATAGGAATCCTCGTGTGTTAGAGATTATATTCACACAACAGAGCCGGAGAATGAAGAGCTGGATGATTCTTCGCTCATTGATCCCCCGCCAGATGACATGCTGGTAGACGTTGTGGAGCTAATGCTCCGGCTTAGCCCTTTAGCCCCCGAAAGCTGGACTGGCGTCGCAGCTGTAGAGTCCGCGGTCTTATATGCACCAGTTCCATCTTTAGCGACGGTAGATGCAGGCTTGAAGATATTCGAGGAGACCGCGAATGTGACTTCACCGGACCGACTGCTACCATCGCCCATGTAAACGACATAGGTTCCTGGAGCCGCCAGGGTGGATAGTGACAGATTTAGCTTGTACAGGTCAAAACACCAACTGGCATTACGGTTAAGCTCAGCTTCTGCCCAGATATTGAGCCACTGGCTGTGGCATTTTCCGTTTTATTTCCTCTGTTTATAACTCCCTGACCCATTACCACGTCTTCATTCTGGATTAGATACAGTTTCATTTGCTCTGGGGCATCGCCCTTGAGATCAAGAGTCCAGGCGCCTGTTAAATTCACATTATCCAGAGAATTATCTGCATCCGTTTCGATAGGAGGCAAGACTGAGAAACCTGGTTGATTGCCATCTGATTTATAGAGAGGATTGGATTCTGTTATCACTCCCGCTTTCATGGCAGCGTTAATAAGCTCCTGGGACAGGGGCATGCCCATGGATTCACCCATCTGGCTTGGGTCAAGCGGATCGGCTGATTCGGCATTTGCTTGGAAAAGGAAAAAAGCAATAATCGTTATGCCAAGCAGTAATTTGTGGTATCTCATATCGACCTGTCCCGGAATTAATGCCCTGTTCAAATCTAAAGACCCCCAACTTTTCTAGGATAGACCGCTGCCGCCCATTCCAATAGGTATCTGGCTGATGTCCCCAACGCCTGTCAAGATCTTATCTGCATCCTGGCGTACGTCATGGAAATAGGACTTCGACGAAGAAGTCGGCAGTGAGTTCTCTGTCGCAGCGGTCGTGGTCTCTACAGCCGCAGTAGTGCTAACGACTGCAAGAGCAGGCGTTTCTGCCTTGGGCTCTTCGGTGGTAGCAGGAGCATAGCTGGATGTGTCCGGGCTGATCCACATGGCGCTGAAATTGCCCTTATTTACGATCTTGCCAGAGCTAACCTGGGAGAAGCTCCCGCCGATCGTCTGGTTGGTGTTATCGAAGATGCCTGTCATCTTGGTGGTCACCGTCTCCTTATCCTTCTGGGCACTCAGTGTCAGCTCTACATCATTCCCCTCAATGGAGCCCACGACCTCTGCATTCCATTTTTTGCCGTTATCCGGCTCATACTTGGCCTGGCCGAAGAGATCTTTGCCGTCCTGATTGAGGACCATGGTGATCTTTTCCGATTCGATGCCGGTCACCGACCAGATGTACTTGAGCTAGAATTATTCGCGTTCTCACCCAGGGACTGACCTGCTGAAATGAAGAATACTAGCAACAGAGAACGAATCAGGTATTTCTTATTCATTGATATGCCTCCATTTATTTCCACTTTTAAGCGATAGATATTCCGTCATTTACCTACAACGTTCTCTGCGTCGCACCTTCTCCTTTATGGAATAGAAGGAGGAGAAAGCCGACACGTTCGGAGGGATTGATCTAGTAATATCGACTTTCGCCTTAGAACTATACAGACAAGTGACGAAATAAACAAGTTTGGATCATATGAAGGCTATGTAACCGATGGTCCCTTAGGCAAATTCTCTAGCCCCAGGGTCTATCTAGCCGGGGTCGTCGTCGTAGACGTAGGGTTTACTTTCGGCAAACACTGACATCAAAAAAAGCTATGTGCGGGGGATGAGATTCTCGCACGTTAGAGGATTTTGAAAAACCCCTCAAATTTGAACCAAATTGTATATATCCTATTTAAATGATATTTAAAGCAGAATGCTCATCGAGAATTTATTTGAATTCCTCATAGGTCATTCCTTGCCTTTAAGGAGCTAAGACCTGCCATTTGAGAATGTATCTTAGATTGAGTATTACTGCTACTCAGTAGACAGAAGCACGGGATTAATCTGCTCATTGCAGATGATAGAACAATTTGCGAGAAGAAAAAGAAGAAGCTATTTCACATAGGATGCTATTTATCCTTATATCTTCTACTAATTTAGGGTGCATTTAACCATGCATAAATTCCATAGTACCAATCACCATTGTAATAGTTGCCAAATGATTTCATGTATGCTTTGTTTGCATCTGCAAGGTCAAGTGCTTCCTGAGGACCACTGTAGCTGTAAGGCTGATAGTACCCGGGGTAGTTGAGCGTTGGTGGGTAGTAATTGCCTGCGGGATTGCTTGACGGATTATAGGTCATTGTGAGCGTTCCCGTTACATCTATCACCACAGGATTACTTGAGACTCCTCCAATATCAAAAGATACAGTGTGCCGTCCTGGAGAATCAGCGTAGAATGTTAACAGGCTATTGGTATACAAGAAGTAATTGTAACTATAAGCCCTTCCATCAGAATCCATAAAGTTGAGAATCGCACTGCCTTCAATTGGAGAAATGGCCAGAAGCGAGACGGTAGAGCCTATTGGAACAGAAGCATACTGTGACAAATCCGTAGCTCCCTTTATCCATAGCGAGTTATTTGATGAATATGTTGGACTGGATTGATATCTTGAGAATGGAACTGCTTGCATCTGGTTGCCGAAATATACCGTGGTGGGCGCGTTGCCTGCCAGATCATACAGTTGAGGTGCTCCGACATGCGCACCAGGAGCAGGTCCAGTATTCATGGTGTAATACTGAGAGAATTGATCCGTGCTCTGGGGTGCAGTCCCACTCGATGTAGCAGTTGAATACCCGCTGGAAGGATTCGTATATTGCGCCTGGACCCCGGACAAACCTGCCACCAGAATGAGGGTCAAGAGAGCAGTAAATAGTCTGGATATTTTCATAAGATATCTCCTGAGTTATAACAATATTTGGCATTATTTGGATAAATAGATTTGTTTTCTTTTGAAAGTTCTTTCCAGGACAAACAAATAATCAAACTGCGTGCGGCCACCCCACACTAAAGGATGGGGTATGCTTCGGGACGCACGCCCTCACGGCCGGTTTTATGGAGTCCAGAAATCGTCAAGCTTTCATTGACCAGATCCCATTGATCAGAATTATCGGAACTCTGTTTTCGGTTCTCAGAAAGTCCTTGTTAATTATATAAATCTAAGAAAATATGAAAATCGGGCGAGGATTCACTTCATCCCCAACCTGAAGGTTGCTTCGTGTCCATGATCTGTTATATTATTCAAGCAGATCATGTCACTAGACGCCGATTTTCCATCTGTATATGCGAACGTGTTGATATAGCCGCAGCTTGCGGATTTCATGCATTTGCGTAATACAGCAAGGACACCAAGGAAGGTTGGGGTATTCGTGACTCTCTACACTCCCTATGTAATAAAAATTGTCAGGTACATTCCGGTTGTTACCTGACAATCTTCAAACTCTTGGAAGCACTGTTATTTGACCCTTCATGCCCATATAGTCGTGGAAAATACAGAGATATTTGTAAGTTCCAATCGTGTCGAAAGTGAGATTATAGCTGCTGGGTCCAGGCAATGGTATCATCGTTCCCCAGATGGCACCAGAGTTAAAGTAACCCTTGCCGCTGTAAACCTTACCGCCAGCAGGCATCTGAGCTGCTGGGTTTAGAACGAACTTGGGCGGTCCTCTCTGTTGGGGTTCTACAAGCACAAGGTCGGGTTCCTTGCTACCGGACAGGAAGGTAACAGTGTGGGGCATTCCAACATCTCCTCTAGCCCACTCTACGGAATCGCCAGCATGGACGGTCAGATTCATTGGGATAAAGCGCATCAATGAAATACGGCCATCACCATAACCTAGCTTCACCTCATGGACTGTCGTGCCGTTCGGACCAAGACGATTAGATACATTTCCGGTCATTGGCTCGGCCTTTAGGGCCGCTTCCATATCTCCCGCTAGAAGCTTGGTAGCATCTGCATCGATCTGCTCCTGGGTCTTGGGATAAGGCTTACCCGCGAGCTGTACTGTGACATTGCCCCTCATCATGTTGTGGAACCCACAGAAGTACTCAAAGGTTCCTGGCTTGGTTAAGGTCAGATTGTAAACTCTGGGAAAATTCGGCGCCACATCTAATTGTCCAGAACCAGTTAGCTTCGTCCCATTATAAGTCAAGCCGCCCTGTGGAAGTATTACAAGGGTATTGAATAGCAAGCGATGACTGCTATTATTTTCTGGGAAGAGAAAGCCAGGCATCTTTCCATCTGGACCTAGGAAGGTTACTGTGTGCGGCTCAGATCCCTTGAGAATCCATTCTATCTTATCGCCTACATTGATAGTTATGTTCTCTGGATAGAAGCGCATGAACTGCCATGCCCCCGATGGGCCGTACTCCTGAGGTTCTACTGCCGCTTCTCCACCCACAAGCACCGTCCAGGTCACTGAACCGGTCTTGCCCCCTCCCTCAGAGGGGTTCTGTGCAAAAGTAGTGCCAATGAAAACAAGCACAATTGCACAGACCATTGAACAGACCAACGGATACTTCGATATCCGCCACCGATGTACGTTACGCTCGTTCTGCTTTTCTGACATAGGACATACACTCCTGGGAGATCCTAATACGATTATGAGAGAACCACAAACACTATTATTGATCTCCAAACTTATTATACTTTTTTAAACACGACGCGAAAATTCTTTGGGCCAAGACATTATGAAAGTGTGCAGAGCTAAAGAGCCGGATTCTTCCGCGCTAAAGTCACGTAGATCACCAACTAGCACTCCATTATCGAGGCTCCAGACGACAAGGTGTGGAATACGCGCCTATTGGCTCTAAGAGAATCTACCTTTGATTTTGGCAAGAGGCCATGCTGGGCGCTACCTGAAAGGGGCGAGAGTAGCACGCTATACAGACCACAGCATGGCCATGAGTGAGGTAAAGCCTGCAATAGCTAATATGGTTAGCGACTGGATTCAAGCGAATATCCCTTCCACAATCCCGATCTCCTTTTCGTTCACCCTGTAAAGCTCGTAGACCATAACGTCTATCTACCTCGTACAGCAGATTTCAGATTGTGGCTTCTTGTCCTACGCTTCCTCAAAATTTCTGGCGGCATCGATCTCACGCCGCCGGGTGTCAGGCTCTGTGGAGATACTGCCCTTACTTCTCGTGAGCTGTTCCACAAGTCAATATTAGTTACCATGAAAACGCCTTCCTAAAAAAAAGGTCAGCGGCTCTAACCGCGTT
>CAZWHG010000030.1:0-33649 GCA_964633785.1 uncultured Methanotrichaceae archaeon | reverse complement strand
TCTTAGGATGGGAAAACTTGAATTCAATTTACCCACATGAAACAGCGAAGAGCCTCGAATTTCTTCTGCGCGGACACTTCTCTCGAACATCCTTTGCACAGCGTGAAGACGATAGGTTATTTTCTCGCTGCTCATAACTAGGTCATCATCGGTTTAACTGTCGTTTCATCCCACCACAAAGGCATGAAGACACAACGGAATCACGATTCTAATTGTTTTTCGTCAAGAAGCTCTTGAATCTTAACTTTTAGCAAAGGTAAATCGTAGGTAACCGTATCCCATATTTCGCCCAGATCCAATCCGAAATATTGATGCACTAATACATTTCGCATGCCTATAATGCCTTTCCAGGGAATATCTGAGTGGTTCCTCTTAAAAGAATCCGACAACTGGTTTGCCGCCTCTCCTGCGACCTGAATATAATAGATAATCCATACCTGGATGAGCTCTTCATCGCAAAATGCCCTTTCACCTCTTGCAGCATATTTCTCGATATTCAAGAGAGCTTCCTGGATATCCAAAAGCCATGCTCGATCATCCCTCAAAGGTCCACCGCCTCATTGAGCACACGGTCTCGGATACGATCTCGCAAACCGCGATCGCTCACTACATCTACCTTGACGCCCAAGAATTCCTCAAGCTCTTGTATCAGGGCTGCATGCCCCAGCAGAGTTGTACCTTTCTTGAACTCGACTAGCAGATCTATGTCGCTTTGAGAGTCGGCCTCTCCTCTGGCTACAGAACCGAAGACGCGCACATTATGGGCACCGTGCTTGGCAGCAATCTGAAGGATATCGTTACGTCTTGATTTCAAGAGGTCGTTAAGATGCATTGTAATATACGCTGTCTCCTAGATAGATTAATGCTTTGAGCAGGAAGAGTTGGCAGGTTCGAGGCCTACATGGTCGGTCTTCCCTTCATTAGGCGGCCCGTTCAGGATTGGAGGTAAACAGACCCCTGCCTAGTCTGCTGTCGCCCGACCGTGGTCGCTGCCTTTCCCGGCTCCCGGCTGCTGCTCGTGGCCGCCGCCTGTAAGCCGGACCGTCCGGGCTTGCTGCGATGTCATCAGGGCAGGCTGGATTGCCCAGCAAGCGCTAGCATTCGGGGGCAGGGGACCTGTCAGGCCGAGATCACGGGCTCACGCGAAGGCGCGAAGCCGCGAAGTTCCGATGAGATAAACATTTTTCCCAAAGAGATCCCCGGCCGCATCGGTGGAGCCGCTCGCAGGTAAAGGCCATTCAGGCCACAGCCGCCGTCCGCCAGGCGGGCCAGGATGCCGGGCAAACGTCTGGGATCGGGAGGGCCGATGAGCCAGGAGGAGCTGGCCTCCGGTAAGGGCAATTTTCCGGGCGCGGGATTAGGGAAACAATGGCAGTCTGTTAATAATATTAGCTGATAATTATAACCATACAACTAACGATCCCACCACAGAGACACAGAGCACACGGAGGACGCACAGAGACTTTTTTAGCAGAGAGATCCAATGTAGTCCTCCGGCTTGGCGATCCATGCGAGCTACCGGAAGCAGCTCCGAGCAGCCGCAGGGCCGTGGTTGCTGCCAGCGATAGGGTCCAAGGCTCTTGCTCCTGGCCGCTGCCTGTTGGCCGGGCGGTTCGGGCTCAAGCAGACATCAGCCAGGCTTGACCCGTGCGCACGATCTGGCCCAATATTCGAGATTTGTTTGTGATTTTGGCGTTTCGTGATTCGGAGCCAGAACCTTAAATCCAATATTCTTGAGACGGTCTAGTTGAGCTTCTTCCTTCTCAGACGGATTAGGGATAGCCCATATAATCAGCCTCCTGGGACGGGAACTTGAGACATACGCTAGTCGAGCTGCTTCGGAAGCGGGATCATCAAGCCACTGTGTCCAATAACCGTCATTTATTCCGCTCTTATTACGAGATGAGACTAGCATCAGTGCTTCCAATGTTTCCCCTTTTACGTTGTGAATTGTCGTTATCCGCAAAAGTGTTTGAGCAGAGGAATAAGATAACAAACCACTCAAAACTTGGTCTTTGCTTTTACCCTTTGGAGCGGGAAAGTCACTCGCAACCAACTGATGAAAAACACAATCTGACAAAGATTCTCCGAAAGTGTTGGCGCTAGTGTTTAGGTATTGATGTAATCTATTCCTAGTGATTTTTGTCCAATTGGTCCAAGTTTGCTCTAAGTCAGAGAGCATCTCATCTTGGCAACATTCGCTCAAGACTGCAGCCAAAAACAGGCGCCATATCATGGCAGAATTCACAGATTCAGGCCGATAGAAACTTCGAGAATTGGTCGATTCCCTAAGGAAGAATTTTTCAGAGACAAAGCGTCCAAATAATTTGAGCGCTTCCCTTGTCGCTTGTCCATACCCCGTCTTCCAAAGGTGGATGGCCATTGCCAATCTTTCTTGATAATTCTCGATTTGCCCGCTGTCTGCAGGTCTCATCCTGGAAACGTTTGCCCGACTCCTGGTTACGACAGTAGAACATTTTTTGTCGATTCCTAATTGGTCCAGATAGTCACAAAACCAATCCGGCGATTTCATCAATTTTTTTTTCTCGAAAGATATGCAGACACATGGGCTCTCTAGTTGTTTGCTTTCGTGTATAGACTTGACGTTGTCTTTATTGCCAACTAGAGCGTCACACAGGTCGGCAATCGGTTGACAGTTCCGATAATTGTTCGACAGGGATTGGGTGCCGAATTTCCGTTCCCGCGTGTATCCCTCCACTTTTTCAGGTGCGACTTTTTTGAATTCATAGATGGCCTGATTGAGATCGCCAACGAAGTGTAGTGCAGTTCCCTGCGATCGCATTTTGTCCAGTATCTGCATCTGTATCCAAGAAAGGTCCTGGCACTCGTCCACAATGATAAGAGGAAAACGAAGAGAAAGGAATCTTGCAAGCTCGGGTCTCTTTGACAGGAGTTTGTGGCAAATACACTCAATATCTTGATAGGTGGCAAAACCATTACTCAGAAATGCATTTTTCTTTTCTGAAAAGCCTTTGCGCATGTAATCCAATGTGAGCCAGTCTTTATCTCGCCGAAATTGAGCGAATGCAGGATAATCATAATAGTCACGATCTGGTAATGGTGCGCTTCGTGGACCAGGAATAATAATATCCCATCTCTGTTCTTCAGGATCCCATTGGATATTATTCACGTATAGTGGCATTGATGCGCCATTACCATGCAAAAATGATGTATCCAGCTTGTATGCATTTAGCCAGCCATCTATTGAAGTTGTGTCAACGAGTCGAATAGAGCGATCTTGATCCTTCCCATCGTAACCTGTTATAATGTGAGCAAAAGGATGTGCGATATATCCATGCAACCAACGATCAATGGTTCCAATGAAATGTGGAAACCCAATCTTCGCAACTTCACCGAATTGACTTACGCGTTTCTCGATAACCTCGGCTGCATTATTGGTGAACGTCAGAACGGCGATGCCTCCTGGTGTCTTAGCCCACTTCGACATTTCGTAAGCAGCCTTCAGCCCGATAACTTCTGTTTTGCCGCTGCCAGGACACGCTTTGAGAAAAACGCAATCCTCAATTGATGACAGTACATAGTCCAGTTGCTCGTTTGAGTTCCGCGCAATTCGGCAGGTTTCACACTCGTTGCACAATGGGTTGGTCGCCCCATTAGTGGCACGGCATTCCGATGGCGATATCGCAGGTGATTTGCCACAGATAGAATGAGCTAGAACTTCTATTTTTTCATCACGATTCATCCGGGTTGCCCCCACAAGCCCAAATGATTGCTTTGCATATGTACCATGGAACAACAATAATTTCGTCATCCGAAGCCAGTCGGGCAGCCAACGCTTGTGCAAACTCACCTTTGTCAATATGTTCGAGCAAATACATTGATGCATCCGCACGATCGCCTTCCTCTGCGATGTTCCAGTCTTTCAGGTTGAATTCTTCATAGCTCCTTCGGATGGGTCCATTGGTATCCACAAGTGACAATGCCACAGGGATCAACACCTTCAAGTTGCTTCCTTCCATGGCAAGATCATATTCGAAGGTCTTAAGCGGGCCTGAATACAACCTAGACCACTTTGATTTTTTTACGATCTCCTTAAGTTTAAGCGCAGGGTTCGTATCAGGCACGGGATTAGATGGGGTCGGCTTTGAATCTGTTGAGGGATCGTTGTCCGTAATTCCTGCACAACGCACTGGAATGCTCTCAGAACCATTTTCGTCAAGGTCAGCAAATAGCTGCATGAAATGCTCAAAGTATATGCCATTCATATTGATGACCGACACCCCGCAATCCTCCAAAGTTTCCGGCAGTTCATCGTATTTATCCAGCACAATCTTCGCAAGTTCAGGCAATAGCATAGCCTCCGCAATACCCTCAACGAGAATAATCCCTTTGGCAAATAGCAAGGTAGACTTCGTGGTGTCGAGCCATCGATTCAGAAATGCCTTGCTGTGATCGTTTAGACCACAAGAACATAATGCAATAGCCTTTGGCTTCTTCTTATCCACGACACATAGCTGGATTACGGTATCTAGGGAAACTGATGAGGCGAGAACGGGTGAATGAGTTGTGACGATGACTTGGACATTTCCATTTCGGGCGGTACTTTCAAGGTACTTGAGTAAACGAATTTGGAGTTGAGGGTACAAGTGGGCCTCAGGTTCTTCAATCAGAAGCACGCTAAAATAATCTTCTCCTGTATCAGAGAGTTCGGCGAGGACAGTGGCTAGATAGAGCAGGTTGTTATAGCCAAGACTGTTTTCCACGAGCGTCCTGAAATCTTCTGAAGAAGCAACGTTAATGTCTGGGAAAAAAAGCAGCCTAAGGCTTTCCGCGATCCTGTTGAAATTAACTTCGCTGAATTGGATATGCGTATCCTGGCCGAAGATTGGACCAAAAGATTCGCGCAGCCGTGCCCGAATCAGCCCGTTTGCCTTGGCGATTACTCCATCCTCATCTTCTGAAAGTTTCTTATTAAAGTCGCGAACATTCTCTTCAATCGGTAGAAGCTCGCCTTTTTTCTTTGCCTCCTGAATTGCTTGGCGATGAAGGTTTTTCAGGAGTCTTGCCAACCTGGAAGACCTTCCTTCAGATAGTCTGGCTTCCGCATCGCGAAGAGGTGGAAGGTAAACGCAGTTGATCGAATCGAACAATTCCCACTCGAACATGCTTGCTTGCGAGACTCCGCCCCAAAGTGTTCGTTTGTAGTGACCTCGATGATTCTGTTTGTTATCCACAAGCAATGTCAGCGAGGCATCTCCATTCTCATCCGACCGGGGCAAGAAAGCGACATGCTCCTTATCAGACAAGTCGGCGAATCCTGCTCGAAGACGAAAGGGTTGAGCCGATTTTAGAGAGCGATCAAAGGGACGGTGAAAATCAGATTCGTTGACTGGTGTGTGGCCAAATTCATCCTCTCTGAGAAGAAGGCGTATAGCGTCAATGATTGCAATTTTACCAGACGCGTTTTCTCCCACAATCACGTTCAAGCCTTTTTGTAAGGAAACGGAAAATGGTTCCCGAAACCCCTTATAGCCCTCAATGTGGAGTTCACGAAGATACATTTGGAATCTCCTTCTATTCTATGCTCTTTTTCTCACCAGTTGCTCCGCTGATACAAGCGTGAGGTTAAAGAGAAAAGGATTATGCTGTCCATCTCATGGATCACTCCTGTGCCGTTCTCTGCGCTTCGTGCACTTCGTGGTGAAAGTCCGCAAATCGCAGGTTTAAAACCCGTTGTGATCTCCTCTGCAAATTGCCCTTTGGCTCGGGCTCGACTGCAAGAGTTAGCTCACCTCCGTCGAGTCTGCCCGCTATGGCTTGAATGCCATTCTCCCCCGCTGCCAGGGGCTTTGCCAGCAGTCGTCCCGCAAAGAATTCCTTCATGATCACATCGATCTCTCTTGATACCACCAGCGTGTATTCGACCTCGCCGCAGGTATCGCAGATGAGAGCCGGAACATCCTTGATAACTACAATCTCGTTCACCACTCTGGCCATAAAATTGTGCATGCCTTCACGCATCTTGCCTGAGCAACGGCAGCAATCATGAGCATTCAAATTCATCTGCACCTCATCTTTCTGAAATCTGACCACTCATATTTGGCTGGATGTATCCGTATCTTATATTTGTGTCGGAATACTTTCGCTCCGCATACATAGACTTTATTATCCAAGAGTCAATTTATTCGTTGGTGATAAACCAAGATGCCAAAACTTCAAAAGCCTGGCGAAAAGCCAGCCCGACCAGGAGAGTATCTTGAGAGCGGTCCACGAGGCGGAAACGTTCCCGAAGCTCGCCAGATAACCATCGAACCTGGCGACAACAAGCTCCCACCTACTCAAGAGCCAAAACGCACTTGGAAACAAACGAAGTGATAATAAAATATTGAACAGCTGATCTGCCAGGAATAACCCTGCAAATCAGCATCCTTTTCTCGAAACCTCACTCAATATAAATCGCCGGCCTCCCCGGTTCCGCCTGTTTGCTCTTGCCCTTGGGGTCCTCTCCCGCCTCGTCTGCCGAGCGGATCTCCACCGGCACGCCCATGGCCGCAGCCAGGTACGCCTTCTCTCTGGAGAGCGTCTCGAACTCGTCCAGCCCCAGCGCCTCAGCCGAGAGCGAGTGGGCCGCCTTGGCCAGCTTCTGGGCATACTTGGGCGCATCCTTCTTGTGCTCGGAAATAGAAGGCGAGGCCATGGCCTGCTTCATGAGCGCTCCCATGTCCAGCTTGCCGCCCTGGGCCGCCTGAACGGCGAGGTACAGCATATTTCTCTTCCAGGCAGGCGAAGTGTAGAGCGTGATCTTCGTGGGCGTGGCTTTGGTGACGCTCACAATCTCCTGCACATCCTTCAAGGTGCGTTCCAGCAGATCCTCCGCCTTCTCCGCCTGCGGATCGATCAGGGAGGCATCAGCCACCGGCCACTGGGCGAGCGAGGCATAGCCTTTCCCCAGGCCCGCGGCCCACAGCTCCTCGCAGACGTGCGGCGTGAAGGGCGACATCATGCGCACCCAGGCCGACAGGACAGATCGTAGCTGGTTCTTGCCGCCTCTTCTTTGGTACCAGCGCAGATCATTGAAGAGCAGATAGAAGGCATTTTGCAGAGCCCGCCGGGTCTGGATGGCCTCCAGGGCCTGTGTGGCCTCAGCGACGCGCCGCTGCAAGCGGGAGAGCATCCAGCGGTCGATGAGCGTCTTCTCAGCGGACTCATCGATGCTGCTGTCGGCCAAAATTTCGCGGGCCAGATTGTAAAACCTCTCCAGATGAGCATAGGTGGCCTCTACCGCATCATTTCTCCAGTCCACGTCCGCCGTCCCTTCCGCATTGCCCAGAATGTAGAGCCGCGTCACATCCGCCCCGTTTTCCGCCACGGCCTGGCGCAAAGTAAGAATCGGCCCCTTGGACTTGGACATCTTCTTGCCCTCCAGGGAGACGAAACCGTTCACGGCAATGGCTTTGGGCCACAGCCTCTCCGGGAAGATGGCCACGTGATGGTAGAGGAAGAAGAGCAGGTGATTGGCGACCAGATCCTTTCCCGAGGTGCGCAGGTCTACCGGATACCAGTAGGCGAAGTCGTCGTGTATTTTCTGGACGGTCTCCTGGGGGATACCGGTGAGGGCCGCTATGCTGGCCGCGTCGCCGTTGTTCATAAAGATGTATTCGAACAACTGCGGCGGCAGGTTATCGATCTTCATCCCGGCATTCACGTACTTGGCCAGGATATAGTAAGCCATGTAAATGGTTGAATCGCCCAGCGATTCAATGAGCCATTCCTTGTCCCATGGCAAGTGAGTGCCGAGTCCCTTGCGCCTCGCGCAGGCCTTGTCCTTGAGCCAGTCCACCTTGTTTATGAACTCCACCCGGAACTCCTCAGGTATGATCTTCATGCCTGCCAGGCAGCGCATCACATTGGCCTTCCACTCCGGGTTCGAGTATTCCAGGAACCACTGGTCCCGCACCATCATGATCACGCAGCGCGTGCCGCAGCGGCAGATGACGGGCGTCTCGGAAAACTCGTAGAAGATCTCGGCTATGCCCTGCGAAATCAAATCGGCCAGAAGAACGTCTTTGATCTTGCTGACCGCCGTGCCCGCATACTTTCCCGTGTTGGCCTTGAGAACGCCATTGTGAAACTCGCGCCGGTAAACCATCTTGGTGGCTTCTTCCGCATGGGGATCATTCTGGTCTTTGACCTTCAGCTCGTTCACAGCTTCCACTGCCGGAAGCTCTCCATAACCGGGCGACTCGATGAGGGATATGAACTTGATATCTCTCAGATCCTCTGTGATGCCGTAATTGCTCAGGTCTTTGCCGTAAAGATCCTTGAGCGCCAGATAATCGTAAGGCGCATGCGCCGGAACCGACATGACAATTCCCGAGCCGTTGTCCGGGTCAACAAAGGCGGCAGGCAGCACCAGAACCTCTGTGCCCGTGAGCGGGTTGGTGACCCGTTTGCCGATCAATTCCTTTCCCGAGATCTCCCCGGCTAAAGCAACGGTCCTGTCTGTGAAGGTCAGCTTTTCGTAAGCCTCCCTGGATACCACCCAGGTCTCGTCGTTCACCCGCGCCAGAACGTAATTGACATCCGGGTTGAGCCAGAGGTTGACCACTCCAAAGACCGTCTCCGGGCGCAATGTGGCGCAGGGCAGGATCTTGTCACCCATGCGGAATTTTATCAGGGAGAAGTCCATGATGGTGGCATCCTCGCCTTTGAGAATGTCGTGATCCTCCACCGGGTTTCGATCATGCGGACACCAGCGCACCGGGTGGCTGCCCTTGACCACGTAGTCCAGGCGGCGCAAAATGCCGTACTGCCACTCGATGAACTTGCTGTAAGCCGGATCGGTAGTGGTGAACTCCCGTCTCCAGTCGATGGAGTAGCCGATGGACTGCATGGCCGCCTTCGCCTGGCGGCGGAAGTAGAGCACAATCTTCTCCGGGGTGTTCAAAGCGGAGAGCTCCTCCTCAGGAATGCCGTGCAGCTTGGTATAAACATCCCAGATCAGCGGGTCCCGTTTGGCAATGAGTTCGCTCAGGCCCACAATGGGCGTTCCCGTGGCATGGAAAGCCATGGGGAAAAGAACATTCTTGCCCTGCATACGCATAAAACGCGCCACAGCATCGCCAATGGTGAAGGTGCGCGTATGCCCGGCATGCAAATTTCCATTAAGATAAGGATAAGGTATGGTTAAAAAAAATTTCGTTCTGGAGTCGGGCTCAGGCTGAAAGACCGCTTTGTCCTCCCAGGTCTTTTGCCACTTGGCCTCGATCTCCTTTGCAGAATAATTTTCCAGCAACTTTAATTCCCTCCGGAACAGATATATATATTTGAGATTTTTTAAAGCCTCATGCTTTGAATCTCATGTGTTTGCTCGTTCTTTTATGAGTAATCCCGCAACCTCTTACTCGACCATTTTTTCCAGCCGCACCACAGCCTCTTCTATACGCTTTGTAGGTTGGGTGATGGAGAACCTGACGTATCCCTCGCCATATTGGCCGAAGCCGACTCCAGGCGTGGCCACTATGCCCGTCTTCTCCAGAAGCCGCCCAGCATATTCGATGGAGCTTCCTCCTACCCAGGCCCACAGGTAAAGCGTGGCGCGCGGCTTCTCCAGCTGCAGCCCCAGATCCTGCAGGGCCTTGTAGAGAATATCAATTCGATGCTGGTAGATCTTCCTGATATCGTCGACAACCTCTTTAGGGCTGCTCAGGGCCACAATTCCCGCATCTTGCACCGCTCCAAAAGTTCCCGAGTCGATGTTGCTCTTGATCTTGCCAATGCCGGCTACCACATCGGCATTGCCGACGACCGCGCCTATCCTCCATCCGGTCATATTGTAGGTTTTTGAGAGCGAATGGAACTCTACCGCTACGTCTCGAGCACCATCCATCTCCAGAATGGACAGCGATTTTTCTCCATCGTAGTAGGTCTCAGAGTAGGGATTATCGTGCATGACGATGATATTGTAGTCTTTGGCAAAGTCAATTACTTTTTTAAAGAAGCTCTTGTCCGCGGATGCACCGATGGGATTGTTGGGGTAGTTGAGAAACATGATCTTGGCCCGGCGGGCGTCAGCAGGAGATATGGCCTCCAGGTCGGGCAGGAATTTGTTTTCTCGAAGAAGCGGCATAATCACTGGCTCGCCTCCGGCAAAGACGGTAGCCGTGCGATAAACCGGATAAGCGGGGTCGGGCACAAGGGCAGCGTCTCCAGGATTGATGAAGGCCAGGGGCGCATGGGCAATGCCCTCCTTGGAGCCGATCAATGTGAGCACCTCTGCTGTCGGCTCCAGGTTGACATTAAATGTCCGCTTGTACCAGTCCGCCACAGCCTTGCGGAAGGCCAGCTTGCCCTCGTAGGAGGGATACTGGTGATTGGACGGGTTGCTGGCCGCCTTATTCAGAGCTTTGATGATGTGCTCCGGCGTCGGCAAATCGGGGTCGCCCACGCTCAAGTCAATTACATCCACGCCTCTTGTCCGTGCTTCTTGTTTTGCTTTGTCGATGGCGGCAAAGAGGTATGGCGGGAGATTTTTTATCCGATCGGCATACATTAGTTTCTCTCCATGGATGATGCATTTATATGATTGTGACTACTATTTGGCAGGTACTACTTTCACGTAGTATTTAAGATTAGAGGAACCTCAGGAGAAGATGCTTTGAGATTTGTTTGCTGGAGATATAGATGCTGGAGATAAAGGACCTTGCCTCATGGCTTTCTCCGGAGGCCGTTAAGCTTTACGAGGATCGTGGCTTTAAAGAGCTCTATCCGCCTCAGGCCGAGGCTCTGGAAAGGGGTCTTCTCGACGGCAAGAGCATGCTACTGGCCATGTCCACAGCTTCCGGCAAGACCCTGCTGGCAGAGCTTGCCATGCTCAAAGCCGCTCTACAAGGACTCCGTTCCCTTTACATAGTTCCTTTGCGGGCCCTGGCTACAGAGAAGTATGATTCATTTAAAAAGTTCAGGGCTCTGGGGGTCTCTGTAGGCATCAGTACCGGCGACTTTGACAAGAGAGACGAACGCCTGGGCAAGAATCAGATAATAATCGCAACTTCTGAGAAAGCCGACTCTCTTATGAGAAACGGGGCCTCCTGGGTGCGGGATCTGGCCGTTCTGGTAGTCGATGAGATACACCTGCTTGGCGACGTAGGTCGCGGCCCCACTCTGGAGATGACCATCACTAAGCTGCGTCACTGCAATCCCAATTTGCAGGTCATCGGCCTATCCGCCACCGTGGCCAATGGCCGGGAGATCGCCCGCTGGCTGAAGGCGGAGATAGTTAGCAGCGACTGGCGCCCCATTCGATTGCGAGAAGGGATAATTTGCAATGGATCGCTTGTCTTCTCCGATGGGCAAATCCCCCTGCAGGTCATGAAGGACGAGGCTTTGGCTCTCGTTAAGGATACCCTCTCTCAGTCTGCCCAGATCCTTATCTTTGAGAACTCCCGCAAGAATGCCGAGGCAGCCGCCTCGCGGCTCTGCGGCCTGATCCGTGAAGATACGGCCACAAAGAATCTTTCGGCTAGCATTCTGGCAACAGGGGAGAGCGAAACTGCAGTGCGCCTTGCTTCTTGCGTATCTCGGGGCGTTGCCTTCCACCACGCCGGCCTCCTGTCAGAACAGCGGCAACTGGTGGAGCAGGGCTTTCGGGACAACAAGATCAAGATCATCGCCAGCACTCCCACCCTGGCAGCGGGTCTCAACCTGCCGGCCAGAAGAGTGCTTATCAAAAGCTACAAAAGATATGAGTACGGTCGGGGAATGGCGCCCATTTCCGTGATTGAATACCGCCAGATGGCCGGACGGGCGGGAAGGCCGGGGCTTGATCCTTATGGCGAATCCTTTCTGATGGCCAAGAGCGGTTCCGAGATGCTGGATCTCATGGAGCACTACATCCACGGCGACCCGGAAGAGATCTGGTCGAAGCTGGCCAGCGAGAGCGCTCTGAGGACTCATCTCCTCTCCACATTCGCCGCCGGTTTTGCCAGAAATGAACAGGAGCTAAAAGCCTTCATGGCCACCACATTTTATGCCCAGCAGCAGGACCCCTGGCATCTGGATATAACCCTCGAGAAGGTTCTAGACTTTTTGAAGGATAACGCCATGATCCAGGAGAGCGATGATGGCCTTCTGTTGCCCACCAGGCTCGGCTCTCTGGTCTCCAAGCTCTACATCGATCCACTGAGCGGCGTCATTATGCTGGAAAACCTGGGAAAACGGAGAAAGAGCGAGCCGACCCGGGAAAAAGATGTCCTGGAAACGGACCGGGCAGCACAGAGAAGGCCCTCGGACCTCAGCCTCATTCATCTCATTACCATGACTCCTGATATGAATCTGCTCTATATCCAGGCGGCAGACGTATGGGTGGAGGAGTTCATCGATCAGCATCAGTTAGAGCTATATGATGAGGACAACTATGACTTTCTCCTCCGCGAGGCCAAGACCACTGCCATGCTCATGGACTGGATAGGCGAGGTTCACGAAGAGCAGATTGCCAGCAGATATCGCATCGGGCCAGGAGACATTCGCCGCTTTGCCGAGACGGCAGAGTGGCTCATGCACTCAATAGCCGAGCTGTCCAAGCATCTCGAATTGGGCATAACCTTCAAAGCAGAGCAACTGGCAGAGCGCATTCACTACGGTGCGGGCCAGGATCTTCTTGCTCTGCTAAATCTCAAGGGAATAGGCCGCGTCCGGGCCAGAAAGCTCTATTTGTCGGGCATAACCAGCATAGAAAAGCTAAAGGCAGCCGATCAGGTCGAGCTTGTCCGCCTTCTCGGCCCGAAGATTGCCGAAAAGGTAATCTCTCAGATAAAAAATGAGGAAAAAGAGGAGATACAGCCTTGAAGTGGCTCAAAGATATTTTTGGGAAAAAGCCGGCCAAAGAAGAGTCCACCATCCTGCAGCTGGCCGAAATTAATCATTGGCTGGACGCAAGGGATACGGAATCTGATTTTGCTGTGCGCTGCAAAGAGATCTATGGCCGTATGGAAGACGTGGCGAAGACTCTCTCTAAAGACATATCAGCGCTGGCATCGGCCAGCGCGAACGAGGACACGCCGCCTAAACTTTTGCGAGCGGGCCTGGCAGCACGTAGCGAAATCGTAAAGCAGCTGGAAACGCTCTCTCTTAAGCTGATACCACCCAAAAAAAGAGATCCGGATTCCGCTTTTCAGCATCATTGGGCACTCGTCAAAGGACTGGAGAGAACGGTGACCACCTTCGGCAGAGCAAAGAGATATGTTGCAGCCCTTTTTCCCAGGAACATCGAGAGCATCAATTCCGACCTGACACAGATCAGCCGTCTGCTGGTCGGTCTGGAGGAAGAGATAGGCAAGAAAAGAAAGATGCAGGAGGAGAGCTGGTACTCACGAGAGATAGCTGAAAGACTGCAAAAGGAGCTATCTGGCATCGATGATCTGAAAAATGGAATATTGCAGGACGTTGCGACGCTCTCGGGGTTGTCGTCCCAATTATCAAGCCTGGAAGAGGAGGCAAGAACGCTGGAGGCAAGCGATGACGGCAAAAGAACGGAGGAACTGAAAAAAATCTTGGAGAAGAAGAAGCAGAAAAAATCTCAGGAAGAGGATGAGCTGAATGGTCTTATTGCTCCTCTGACCAAGGCACTGGCAAGAATGATGAAGCAAGGATCAAGCGACAGAATAAATCTGCAGCATAAGAACATCTTTGAGCAGCTCTCATTGTCACCCTCTGCCGTCCAAGATAAGGACATTGCCGGATCTTTAAAGGAACTGCAAAGCCATCTGGCAACTTTAGGCTTGAAAGACAAAAAGAAGGAAAGGACTCTCGATCACATAGACCTGCTCATAAAAAGAAGGTCGCTAGAAGATGCCCGGGCCAGGCTGCAAGCGATAGCTCAGGATATCTTAGAGCTGGAGTCTCAGATAAGAGACGGCAGCCGCGAGGGCCATCGCCTGAAAGAAGAGATGAGCCTGGCCAGAAAAAGCAAAAAGAGCCTGGAGGCAACACTGGATCAGGCCAAAAAGGATTTGGCCTCATTAGAGGAAAAGGCCGCATCAGACGAATTGGAGTTGGAAGAGAGGCTGGCCAAGATTGCCGGAAGGCCGATAAATCTTGATCTCTCCCCAGGAAGTCGATGAAGGTCAATTTTGGGGGAATTGTTCCTCTTTCCACGGTGGATTGGCTGGGACGTGCCGCTATGGTGGTGTTCTTGCGAGGCTGCCCTTTGCGCTGCCCTCATTGCCACAACCATATGCTGCAAACGGGGGAACGTTTGGTCTCTCTTAATACGATCTCGTCTCGCATTGTGTCTGAGGTCAAGGGCTTTCCTACAGCCCCCTGGGCCGGCACTCTGGACGAACATTCTCTGCAGATCAACCTTGAAGATGCATCACAACGGGCAAGCTGCAAGCCATTTGTCAATGCCCTTGTCTTATCCGGTGGCGAGCCGCTCCTCCAGCCCGAGGCCATCAGTCGTATCTTTCGCCTGGCGAGGAGCCTGCTTCTGGCCACGGGCCTGGAGACCTCGGGCTGTTTTCCCGGCCGTCTGGAAATCCTGCTGGCAAAAGGGCTGGTGGATAAGGTATTCCTCGACCTTAAGACGGCTCTTCAGGAGCCGGATTACGAAAAGGCCACAGGCAGAATCGACATAGCAGCGCGGGTGGCGGAAAGCCTTGCGATCTGCTTTAAAATGGGCGTGGCGCTGGATGTACGCAGCACCATCTTTCCAAATATGCCTTCCTCCTCCCAGTTGCTGAATATTGCCGGCACGCTTTGTCGCTTGAAGGCAGAGTATCCGAACAATCGATTGGAGAGCATGATACTGCAACAAGGAATGCCGCGAGAGGGAGAGACCAGATTCGAGCCGGTCTCGGTAGAAGCTTTGCAGGAAATGGCCAGGGCTTGCGAGATCGGCTGCGGGACGAAGCTCCAGGTTCGGATTCGAGCCGCTCCCAAGATAACCTGGAAAAACTAGATAATCAAATGTGCGATAAAGCAGGAATTGATGAATAAGATGAAGATCATCGGTTTTGTGGGTCTACCGGGCTCAGGCAAGGGAGAAGCCTCGAAGATCGCCAGGCTTCAAGGTTTGACGGTTGTGGTCATGGGGGACGTAATACGCCAGGAAGCGGCCCGGCAAGGCCTGGATCCGACAGACCAAAATCTAGGCCGCATCGGCAATGCCTTGCGAGCCTCAGACGGCCCGGATGCTGTAGCCAAAAAGACCTTCGAGAGGGCAATAGCTGCTGGAAAAGATTTAGTGGTGGTTGACGGTCTGCGCTCCCGTGAGGAAGCGGATTTTTTTCGCGCCCATGCTGATGAATTTCATCTGATAGAAGTCTGCGCGCCGGCGGAAGCACGGCTGAAATGGCTTGCAGCTCGCGGTCGTCCCGACGATCCCGGCAAGAGCCCGGCAAACGATAACAAAGGGATTGATGACGATGGCAAGGGGATGAAAGCCGATCCGAAGATCATATCATCCTGTAAAGAGCCGGACCGCCTGGCAGCTGCTGCTCTGGAACTGAGGGAATGCCGGGAGATGGGATGGGGCATGTGCGAGGCCATGAAGATCGCCGACCTTAAGCTGAGGAATGACGGCAACCTGGATGATTTTCGCGAAGATGTGAAGAGACTGCTGGGTCTTTTGGTGACAGGCGCCACATCTGCGATTGAAAAGCAGTTCTAGCCTCACGGAAATTTTTTTCGATGAATGATTGAGATCGATCTGATGCAAGTTTATGGTCTTTGCTAGGTCGGCAAGAAAAAAGATGCTTATCCCCTGCCCAGCATGGACGTTAGTCACTCGTTTTTGCCTGCTACGATTTTCCCGGTCTCCGGTGATTTACTCCAATTATCTTTCCCCAGAAGATGAGGTCCATTTATAGGAGTAGTAAGTATGGCCGGTGGGAGGATATGTGTAGGTTATCGGGCTGTCCCAGTAAGGATACGGATAGGGCATAGGATTGCGATCCGGGTTCGGATTGACCCAGTAACTTCCGGGGCCGGAGACATAAATGTAGGCGTAGTTGCTCCAGCCGTTGCAGTAATACTGGAGGATATGCCAGCCCGGTGAATCGGCAAAGAACCATCTCTTGAACCAGCCCGGATAATTGACATATCCGGCATACTGAGTTTCTAGCCTGCCGCTCGGATACCATTCATAAAACCAGATGCTGCCCGATGTAGAGGTCTGCATCCATAGAGGCAAGTTGGCATAAAGATTGCAGCTTGCTACGGTTCGGGGCGCATAGGAGATATAGAGGTTATTGGGTACATAGCCTCCCGTGGGAACTATCATTCTATTGTAGACCGCATTGGTCGTGGTGGCCATTGATTGCGCAGGCGCGGAGGCATAAGCGGCTTCCTGGCTGGCGCTCATCAAAGTCTGCGTGCTCTCCTGCGCGCTTGGGGCCTGCTGGGATGCCGTGACGTCTGTTGGCACTTGCAAGCCTAGCGATTCTGCGCTGCTGGGCGTACTGGGTGTGGGTGCGCCGCCCGTTGCTGTAGTGGAATACGGGTTCATCTGTCCAAGTGCATTGGTGCATAGCATGATCATTAATGCTATTATTATTGCCATCCATTTCATCTGAGGACACCTCGACAAATTATTGGCCTTTTGAATGTAAATATGTTCCCGTGCCGGCCAGGGAAGAGATTTACCTGTGAAACACTTTCGCCCCGCGCGGGTTATGTTTTTATTTGAATTTGTCTAACCGTTTCGATTGTGATCAAAGGCAAAGAAGCCTATTTGAAGAAATTAACGGCCAATATTTACATCCCTTCGCAGGAAGTGGGCACAAATCTTGATGGCAGCACTCCCCCTTCCGTCTTCATTGGGAGCTGGAACTACCCGAAGGTTTACGCTGGTCCCATGATCGCACCTTTGCATGGAGACACCGTTATCATGGACCGGCCCGAGTTGTGGATACCGGAAAAGAAGACCCAGGAGGAGATCATAAGATACCGGCTGAACCTGATCAGAGGCAAAAGGTCCGTCAAAGTTACACATCTGCAAGATCGCTACATAGATAAGCTGAGAGACATTTCTCTATCAGCTTCCTCTATTGAGAGCGAAGCGCAGTTTTCTCACGCTCCCAAAGGCATGTCATTTAGTGACGAGCACACTCCCTTCGGCCCCAGTGCGCCTCTGGATAGGCTGGAAATCTGCAATGCCAGATGGGATGCGAATTTAGAGAAGGTGTATTACGACGGAGATCTACTGGCTGCGGACGCTGTTGTTGATCTGCACCAGAAAGGCATGCCCTTTTCCAGCATTCAGAAGGCATTCTCCATGGGAACTATGGGCACCCGGAAGAAACGCCGCCTGGTTCCCACACGCTGGTCCATCACTGCCTGCGACAGCACCCTGGCCAACCGGCTCCTGCAAAAGGTCAGGGAGTACGATCCCATCGATTGCTGCCAGGTGAGGGAGTTCTCCAGTCTCAATAATTATTATGTGGTCCTTCTCTTGCCAACCGCTTGGCAGTATGAGTGGATGGAGGCCTTCTTGCACATCTTGGGCAATGAAGAGCTGATCTTCTCAGACTATGAGACAAATGGAGGCAAGAAGGGCTATTCCCGGGTGGGAGGGTGCTACTATTCCTGCAAAATGGCTGTCTTGGAGGCTCTGGCACGGGAAAAAAAACAGGCAGGCGCGATCATCCTGCGAGAGGCTTATTCGGGATATGTGCCATTGGGTGTCTTTAACGTGAGGGAGAATGTGAGAAATGCTATGCAAGAGGTGGCTTTGCCCTTTGAGGATATGAAAAGCGCTTTGTGGTATATTTGCAGCAAGCTACAGATGCCTCTGAAGAAATTCATCCAGCAAAGCGACCTGCTAAAGGAGCAGCTAAAAGCTCGACAGACTACATTAAGCTCTTTCTCTTGATTTCATCAAAAATGAGATTCTGATGAGGGAAAATTAGATATAAAACAAACTCATTAATTTCTAGGGAGTGAAATGTGTGGATATACAAATGAGAAGAGATAAGCTTTGCTTGTCTTTTGCTATATTTATCATCAGTGTCTCATTATTATCGAGTTGGGTTTCTGCCCAATGCGGAGATTGTGATGATAATAATCCATGTACTATGGACCTGTGCGAAGCCGCGACCTGTCAGCATATTCCCCAGAGCTGCGACAATGCAAATTCCGCGACAGGTGTATCATTAGGCAGCGGTGCTAACAGCACCCCAAAAAGTGGCGAGATTCCAGTTCAAAAACCGCAAGGGGCTTCTGCATCAAATGAAGCAGTCAACATGCCTGTGAGCTGTGATGATAAAAATCCGTGCACCAGAGATTCTTACGGAGCTAACGGCTGTATTCATGATCAGGTGAATTGTGATGACGGCAATCCCTGCACAACTGATTCTTGCGGAGCTAACGGCTGCGTTCACGATCCTGTGAATTGCGACGACGGAAATGCCAGTACGACTGACCAGTGTGGTTCATCCGGTTGCATCAATACACCTTTGCTCGGAGAAGGCAGCAGAACCGATTTCGTGCAATCAGAAATGAAAAATGAAGCCGCAAAAGAGAATACAACCATAAATGAATCACAAAGCGTAACAGAAGAAGAGCTACTGCCAATTTGCGATGACGGCAATCCTTGCACTACGGATGCCTATGATGGCACAAACTGCGTTTATACATCATTGAATTGTGATGACGGAAATGATGGTACTCTAGATTCCTGCATGGATGGCGTCTGCATTAATAAGCCCCTGGATAGCGTCAGCATCATCAGCGAAAATAATGGCACTAACCTATCCGAAACGCTTACGTCTAAACATCCTCAGAGCTGTGATGATCATAATTCCTGCACAGAGGATACTTTCAATGGCATAGAATGCGAGCATAAACCGAAGAATTGCGATGATGGAGATCCCAACACATTCGATTACTGCTTTGAAGGAGTCTGCTACCACACGACAACAAACTGCGATGATGGAAATCCCTGTACTATCGATTCTTTCAATGGCAGCGCCTGCGTGCATACACCCATGAATTGCGATGATCAAAATGCTTGTACCATTGATACCTGTAAGGATGGAAAATGTGTGAATACACCCAGGAACTGCGATGACGGCAATCCATGTACATATGACAAGTGCAACCGCAAGACCGGCTGTTACAGTACATGGAAATGCGATGACGGCAATCCCTGCACACTAGACTATTGTGATCCGGTCCGGGGATGCCTGCATAAACCTGTTGTCTGCGCTCCAGGTAAGACATGCATCGACGGCGTCTGCCAGTATCTATATTATCCCTATGCTGCGCCCTATTATCCCTACTATAAGCCATATGTCCCACCAACCAGTACCGTTCCAACCGCCCAATCTTATACAATTCCTGCTGGGACGGCTATAACTCTGCCCTGGGCCAGTTCGGTTACGGCTCTCAATACGCTAAAGGTGGAGAACGGGGTAGCATATCCCGGTGCATCACCCCTGAAGTTTGTGAGATCACTGGGCTTAGAAGATCAGGCCATTTCAGGATACCAAACAGGACAGTCAATTTCGGAACGCTCTGAGATGATTGGTCTTTCCTGGAAGGATGCAAGATTCACTTTGACCTTAATTCAGCCAAACGGAAACGCTCTTCCCGTCCAGGGCGACAACCAGAATGTGATACACCTTATTGGCTCGAACTATGATTACTACTTCCTGAGAAATGCTGCCAGGGGGAATTGGGGTATAGAGATCAGGCCTATTAATCCTAATTCGGGAGGCAATGGTGTCGGATTCTCACTCATAAACGGGCTGGTGAAGGGTGCAGCTACCATAAATCGGCCTTAAGATCAGATGGAAGCTCACCGCTGCTGAATACGGTCTAACGCGGTGGGCTGCCCCTCACATTTTTGGCGTTTGGCATTTTTAGAATATTTTTGATACTTTCTTCTCAGTAGAGAATTATCTCCCGTAGGATGCCACTGCTTCTCCCTTCTGTATCACATGGCCTTTCATAGCTTTCTGCAAATCTGCGGCGAAGGCGCCTGCTGGCAGGTCAAGCATCCGGTCCAGACCAAAAACACGGAAGAAATATCTGTGCGGCTTTCCGGGTGGAGGACAGGGGCCGGCATATCCAATCTCACCAAAGTCGTTCCTGCCTTGCACGGCGATGAAGGGCTCATTGATAGTGGCTTTCTTGGCTATGGCCCTGGGGATGACATTCATCGGCGGGATATTCCAGATAAGCCAGTGGGTGAAGACGGCAGAGGGAGCGTCCGGGTCGTCAACTATCACTGCCATGGATGTGGCATTGAGCCCTTGAATCTCGATCATTGGCGATACATCCATTCCCTGACAGGTATATTCATCGGGAACCGGGTCAAAGCCCAATTTAACAACAAGACTCTTCATATCTGTCTCTCCTGCCTGGACGGTGTTCGCGAAAAGGATGGCGAAGGCAATTGCAGCCGCCAGGACACATGGCAATGAAATTATTCTATTTATAACTATCATAATATTGCTATCCACCAATGAATCCTATGAGATTATACGGCTCCTATTTTCCTCTTAATTATCTCAGATGAGACTGATAAATTTTTTGCTCAAATTGCGTTCTTCTCTCGAAAGACGCCGCCTCGCAGAAAATAATTTAAATGCTCGGGTCAACAGATGTCTCGTGACCGTCTTTAGAGCTTATGATGTTCGAGGTGTCTATGGCACCGATCTGACAGAGGATCTGGCCAGGCGAGTGGGCGTTTCCTTCGGATCTTTTGCAGGAAGGGGCAGTGTTTCTTTGGGCAGGGATACGCGAATCAGCGGCCCGTCTCTGGAGAAGGCCTTCCTGGAAGGCGTTCTGACCACAGGCTGCCATGTACACAGCTACGGTGTAATTCCCATTGCCGTTCTAAGCTTCATCACCCGCAAAATGGGCCTGAAAGCCGCGGCCTATATTTCTGCCTCCCATAACCCTCCTGAGTACAATGGCGTGCGGTTTAGAACCGGCGATGGCTACGGGCTGCTCTACCAGGAGTCGTCCATCATGAAATTCTATCGTGAAGGCGACTTTCTCTTTGGAAATGGAAGTGTAGAGGATCGTCCTTCTGGGGAGGCTATCGAAGAATATCGCAAATATGTGGCAGAGAAGCTGCACTTAGAGCGCTCGCTAAAAATTGTTCTTGACATGGGCAACGGCTCAGCCTGTACTATGAACTCCTTTTACCGAAACCTAGGGCAGGATAGCTTTGTGATCAACGGCATCATGGATGGCCTCTTCCCAGGTCGCGGCCCGGCTCCTAATGAAGAATCCTTGCGGCCCGCCTGCCAGGAGGTCCGAAAAAATCAGGCGGATTTTGGGGTTGGATTTGATCCTGATGCCGATCGTGGAATCATCATAGATGACCTGGGCCGGGTTCTGCCGCCTGAGAAGGTTGCCATTATCGTAGCCAGGAGAAGGTACAAACGCGGCGACCTGGTCATCTCCGGCTTTGACTGCTCCATGATGCTGGAGCGCGAACTGCAAAAAGACGGAATAAATGTATTACGAGAGAGAGTGGGCGATGTCTTCGTGGCCAACCGCGTGAAGAATGAGAATGCCGTTTTGGGGGTTGAGCGCAGCGGCCATTTCTTCCTACCCGAATTCCAGTACTCTGACGATCCTTTCGCCATGAGCCTGGCCATTGCCGAGATTATCTCAAAAGGCGAGAAGCTCTCCGCTCTCGCTGATGAAATACCGGACTATCCCTATAAGCAGATCAGCATCCATCTCAATGAGGACCCGGCCGCAGTAATGCAGCGGCTGAAGGATGCTCTCGCCGGAATGGAACCGAACACATTGGACGGACTGAAGATCACTACCGACAGCTACAGCGTTCTCATCCGGCCCAGCAATACCGAACCCATCTTGAGGCTCTACATCGAGACCGCGGCAGGTGACATGTCAAAGCTCCAGGAGCGCTATGAGAAGATCATACGTCGGTCCATGAAGGCATAAGCCAATCTTTTTGGCAAAGCAATCTATTTAATCCGCTTCATCCTATTAGCTGATAACCATTGCAGAGAGCTGATCTTCGCGTGAGCTACAAAGACGTCTGTGTTCTCATCCCCACCCTCAATGAAGAGGAGTCCATCGAGCCTGTCATCCGGGAATTCAGAGCCCTTGGCTTCGAAAACATCCTGGTGGCGGACGGCCACAGCACCGACGCTACTGTCGCCAAAGCGAAAAACGCTGGCGCGCGCATTTTTATCCAGTCCGGCTCAGGTAAGGGCCAGGCTCTAAAAGAGGTCTTCGACGAGATAGAAGAGGAGTTTATCCTCCTTATTGACGGGGACGGCACCTACCTGCCAGCTGAGGCCGCACTAGTCTTGGGGCCTGTTCTACAGGGAAAGGCGGACCATGTCGTGGGAAATCGGCTGGCCAATGTACGAGTTGGGGCCTTAAAGGGTCTTAACATGTTCGGCAATAAGATGATCAATCTATTTTTCGCCACCATCTATCGCGTTCGTTTAAACGACATTCTCTCGGGCTACCGGGCGTTCACCAGGGAAGGCATTCGCCGCCTGGACCTCTCCACGCCGGGCTTTGAGATCGAATCGGAGATAACAATTGAGAGCGTGAAGAAGGGGCTGCGCATCATCGAGGTGCCCATTACCTATATGCCCCGGCCGGCCGGCACCAAGACCAAGCTGCATCCTTTCCGCGACGGCCTCAAGATAATACTCACCATCTTCCGCATGGCCAAGACCGAAAATCCTATGTTCTATTTCGGCCTGATCGGCTCATTCTTTGGTCTGGCCGGATTTCTCATTGGTTTATTTGTGGCCAGGGATTGGCTTTACTGGCGCATCGAGCATATTCCCCTCACTATCCTGACGGCCATTCTGATTATCGTAGGCTTCCAGCTATTTATGATCGGCATGCAGGGAGATATGATGGCCTCTATGCACCGAGAGATGATCCGAGAGCTGCATAGAAAAAAATAGAAACAAAAAGAGTTCCGATGATATTACTTTCAGCGGAACTCCAGCTTGGCCTCGTTCATTGCCTCGAAAAGATAGGCCATTCCCGGCACCAGAGTCTCATTCTTGCCCAGGTGGGTCCAGCCCTGCTCCTCATACTTCCAGACGAAAGCTGAGACCAGGCCTTTATTTACCGCCTCCTGATACTTATACCTCTTATGCTCGGCATTCACGGTTATATTGCCTAAATCTACCGTCTTGTTCACGGGAAGACCAATCATATTCCATCCGGCATGCAGATTGAGCCGATAGGGCAGATCGACCGGCTTGCCGGATATCTCTATGGTGAAGTTGTTGGCGCTGTCGATAAGATAGCCCTCACCCGGCGAAAAGCTAGTCACATTGATCATGCGCCCATCTTTCATGTCGAAGTCCCACCCCTCGCCGGCAATGGAAAATATACTTCGGTAGGGCTTATTCGACAGGTACCTGGAGGCAGTTGCATCTTTCGGCTTGAGATACACGGCTATGGCATTCCAGCCGGCCGATACATTGATGCGCTGAACCTGGCCGGGGATGAGCACATACTCTATCTCAAAGCTTCTTTCTTCGGCTAGCCTCGGTCGCAATATGGGCCACATCACCTTCTTTTTTTCGCCTAACGTGTATTCATCATGCCATACAGAAAGTCCGTTTTCCTTAATGACTATCTTGTCTGCATCTTTGGGCAACAATACTTCGCCGATGATGGCGGACGGAGCATTGAGATTGAGTTCTCCACTGGTGCTATCTGTCTCGATCCAATAGATCCAGTCGGTTGCGCTCTCGTTTATAGGCGTTATGGATGCCTTGACAATACTCTTGTTCTCGCCCGTGGTGTTTACGATTTCTGTTTTTGTGATGTAGGGTCGGGTTGGCGTTTTCGGCAAGGTCGGCCGGAAGCTGGGGTCTCCCAGCATGGCATCCATGTAGGCCGTCTGATTCAGCATCTCTGAGATTGAGGTATCCCAAAACGGAAAGGATTCATCGTAATCGGAGAGCGCCTTGAGGTTCCATGCACTCTGAAACTTCAATCGGTAGAGGTTATCTGCGTCAAGAGCAGCCTCTCCAACAGTAGCATTCTCAAAGACCAGGGATTGATAAAACCTCTTTAAGAAATCATCCGACACAAATACCCAAGACAGGGCTGACTCACCAATATAGTTTACCGCCCCGGCTCTTACGAAGGATAGGGCTATAGAGTCCTCCAGGTTCATAGGGATATACATCCTGGTGCCGCTTACATTGAGATAGTGCCCCTTGAGGTTTGCTGTAACACAGGCTCCGGAAGTGGTTGTCTGCGGTGATAGAGTCAGCTCCTTTACATCTGTTCCTGTGAGTGTAGGATCCATCAAAGACCAATCCGACAATTGCCATGCGTTTTCATTGCCATGATGATCGAAATTGGCAATATTCTGGCCGTTATTCATTTGCGACACGACTTGCTGGTTGTTGGCTTCCTCATAACGCAGGTCCTTGACTTGCAGCCCTGCCTCCATCAAATAGTCTCTGATTCTCATGGCAGTGGGAGCCTGCGGGAAAGAGAGGGGCGGCGAAGATATGACCAAGGCATTATTCTTCCAGGATCCATTCAATCGATCATAGGCCAGAGTGCGAGCCAGGAGCTGAGATGCATCATAAACGGAAAGCCCCATGATTCGGCCTACGGCTACGCTGCTGTAATTCTCATCATTTATGGGCAATTGATAGTCCCTGTAGACCTCGTACTCCAGGATCTCCGATAGCCTCTGAATTAGGCCTGTGGATATGAAGGGCAGAGAACCCGGATCACCCACGACCATCAGATAGCGGGGTGAGAGCAGAAGATCATCGACCTTCTGCCTTAATACTTGCTCTTCAATCAATGGATCGATTTGCTGAGGATCTTTGGCCACGTCCAGCAGAATTGCCCGGCGGGCCGCTGCGGCATGAGCTGCAACCAAGGATAAACGGGGAACTTTGGTGTGGCTGAATGCCGTAATATTCAAAGCTTCAATATTGGAGCGAACATCTATGGTGTAGTTCTTCGTATTTTGGGCGTAACCTTCGCCTGCCTCGATATTGAAAATCCACTTACCAGGAGTTAGCATCTGCACTCTCACTTCATAGAGCTTATCAGGATTGATATCTGTGATCCTGATGCTTCCGCTTCGTTTTTCCGGGCTGTAGAGGTTCAGGGCGGTGTAACTCGCATCCCGGTTAAGGTTCCAGGTGATGTTCGTTCTGCCCGAGTAGATCCAGGTGGGGAAGGTCAGATTGATTACCGGCCCGTCATCCACATTCTGCAAGGTATGGTTATAGGAAAATCCCTCATACGCGGCCGTAGCACCTGTGTCCAGCCGCTCTTCCCAGCCAGAGTCCATGGGGTAGAGCAGTTCTACATCCACATTCAGACTGGCAGACTCGCCCGGCTCAAGCCTGTTCATATTCCAGCGAAGCATGGACCCGTTGAGGAATGCATTTATGGCATCCGAGGGTTGGCCGCTATATGGATCGGTAACATTTGCCTCACCTCTTTGTGGCCTTGGCCATTTTATGAACCGCCCCATGGGGAAGACGTCCAGTAGTCGCACACCTTTAAGCATCTCTTTGCCGGTATTTCTCATGGTTATATTGAGCCTTACAATCTCGCCTAGCTCCTCGGCTGGTACTTGGCTGGGGCTTATTTCTGTTCTTATCAGCAAACCGTCTACAAGCGTTCGCTTTACTACAGGATTTGGCACGGGTGGTAGGAGCGAGAGATCATGAGAGTTGGTAAAGACGACCATATTGGGGCGATCTTCTCTCTTGAGCATCTGCTGGGTGAGAAATTCAGAACTTCCTTCCAGCAGAGTGATATTCATTTGGCTAAAGTTCTGCCTCACGACTGGCGATATTGGACCTACAATGACTGCCTCTTTTACATCCAGGCGCGATAATGCGCTTGCCGTCTCATTGGGAAGCATATTGTTCACAAAGAGGAGTGGCCAATTGAGATAAGAGGCAATTGGCGCGGCAATGAGCGCAGCGCTGTAATTTTCGCCAACAATTACGGCCCCAGGCGAGCTTTTCCAGTACCTGCTTATCTTTTCCGCCATCTCAAAACTGCTATTTGCTGCTACCCGAGCATCGCTTTTCCAGGAGACATTTCCTATGGCGAGGGTTTTTCCGCCTAATTGACCCAGTAGCCATTGAGCCGCTAATGATGGTGGCTGCAGCTCCGACCAAATTGGTGTATGAACGACATTATACTCGAAAGCAACTCCTGCTGCGCCGGATCTTATGAGGTCCTCGATATACTTTACTGCGCCCTCTACATTCTGGGTAGAGAGAACATACCCGAGGTAATCGTCACTCAGACGGACATAAACCGGTTTATTGCTGAGAAGGCAGACCTGTCCCACATCCTGGGCGGAAAGGGGAGATACTATGGAAAAGTCCGTTACCTTTGATATCCCGGCGAAGTTGTAGCCACGGCTGCGATCGGCTGGATTATCAAAAGCCACGCCAAGCTTCACAGGACCCAAATCTGTGGTTATATTTCTGGCATAATTTACAATCTCCATGAGCTGGTCTTGCTTCCACTGCGTCCATCTCTCCTGGTTGTAGCTATTGATATTGGCTTTACTGAGGTCTATACCGGTATCCTTATAGAATTTCTCCTTGCAGACATTGCAATAGCAGTAATTCTCATCCTGGAAGCCGAAATTATAGAGCACAACGCCATCTGCCTTGTAGTCGTCAATCAGCGTTTCAACAAGATTGTAGAGATTTTCCCTTGTTTCTGGGTTTACCGGACAGTAGAGTGTGGCATTACCGCCTATATCGGGATTTGCCACCTGCAGCAAGCTCTTATCGATTTTGGAATCGTCAGTTACGGCGAGGTCGAGGCCTGCTTCTGCGAGCATGGCATTCCTGGCCTGTGGCAATTCTTTGATATCTTCTGCGGCCCCCGGCTTAGAGATGACGGGAACCTCAAGAGTTGCTGTAACATATGCTTTCAATCCGTCTTTGTGGGCTGCTTCGACCAGAGATCTTACCTTATCTCCTGCTGTGGCATAGATGGTTATGGTGCTGATGTTTGCCGCCTTGAATGTGCTAAGGATAGCGGAGGCACCATATCTCTGCAGATCGCTCTCATCCACCCAGCCATTTCTATCCCCTGCCCGGATCGCTTTGGGAAGAATCAACATGGGCAATGATCGGGTCTGATTTTCTTCGGACCAGATGGCGAGGGGAGTAGCTGCAATGGCTGCATGCCAATCGTCTGCTCCAACTAGAATCACATCCTCCAAGTCGCCCTTAATACCTCTCTCCAAGGGTGCATCTTCTGCGAAGCATTGCCCTGTAATGGACATGATTGCTATGAATAGTATTAGATATTGCAGCCTCACGATTTCACCTCTTCAGTCTTGACGCCTGCATCTTGCAATGGTTTTGTATACTCCACTCCGATCTCGCCTACGAGGAGCGCCCTGGAGAGGGTAACATTTCTTTTTGCCATTTCCGCTATAGTAGCATTGGCGTTCTCAGTCGCATCACCCTCACACACTATTATTGGCACTCCTGCCATCTTGGCCGTCTGATAGGCCCTGAAGATATCAGCAGGCTTAGGGCTGGATAAGACCACCTCGGCCGTTCCATTCCGCCAGATTTCTGCGGCAAAGATCCAGCATTCTTCGTAAAGGCTGCTTGCATCAATGCGCTTGATTTTCGCACCCGGCAATATCATTTCCGCATCTTTGGAGACGATGGATTGATTGCCCAATATCAAGATCATGGAATAGTCTTGCAGCTTCTCCTGATTGGTTTCACTTATCTTTCCAGGAGGGACGGTAATTATGTCGAAACTCGCACTTCCATTGCCTTGAGCGGATACGGATGCAATAGTGCTGTAGAGGAAGTCGTCTCCCGTAAGAATGGTCATGCCTTGCGGCAAGATCACTTTGATGGAGGCTACCTCTTCCGGCATGGGAATGCCCTGGGAGTCCATGAGACGGAAGAAAAGCGGATAGTCGCCGTCCTTCGATGCTAGCAAGGTGAAATTGGCAATTCCGGGACTGTGTGGACCCACTTCTACCGTCTGGGCTAAAGGTATAACCATAAGCTCTGGAGGCGTTACTATCCCCACCAATACCTTTTCCTTAACATCCAGCATAATGTTGAAGGAGCCCTTATATGTCTTGTTGGTTACAATCTTTTCCGGAACCTTGATTTCCACGTTATAGCCCCTAACTTCTGCGGCAAAATCAACCACAGCTTCAACTGAAGAATTCTTGGATTGGTTGCCAATTGATGTAGCTACTATTGCAAGATTACCTTTCTTGCCTGGTATGGCTGTTTGCACCTGAAGCTTCATGGTATGAGTTATTCCTGGGTCCAGAGGTACATCGTAGGGAAGGCCTTGTGTTTTTTCTCCATCCATCAAGCTCACGCTCCACCCATCGGGCAGTGGCCCGGCGTTGATTGAGGCCACATCTCTGAAAGCGCCTAGATTCTTAACAGCCAGATCGAACTGAGCAATATCTTCGGCATTGGCAGAGAGCATAGCAGATTTGGCATCATCTATGGTCATGCTTATGCCATAGCTCTCCTGTCCGATGACCATCAGGTCGAAGTCTATTCTCATAGGCAGCGAGGGAGGTGCGCTATCCAGTAAATATATAAATCCGGTATAGGATCCGGGTCGCGTCTCAGGAGGCAGGGCAAAGTAGATCTTAATCTCTGCTTTATCCTGAGGTTTAAGCGGCTTTTCTTGGGGCATCTCCAGGAATATGTAGTCTCTGGCGGTTCCACTCACCTCGGATTTTGAGATCTTGAAGATCGTCGCATCTCCTATATTGGCGATCTTTAGCGTTCTCTCCTCCAAGTCACCGGAATGGAGCACAACATCAAATCTTTCCTTGTCTGCTTCCAGCTGGGCGGAGCTGGCGGCAATCAGCAGGAATAGAATAATAATCGGGTATATCTGCCTCATCTAACACCACACGATGGCCTACGCCAGATTTAACTATAGTTAGTATCCAACTGCGTTCCCCATTTATAAATTCTCACTCAAAGGAATAAATAAGCTTCTTCTCTCGACGGGCTAGTTTATATCTGTTATGCATCAGATCAACAGGTAGGTGTTTGCTTGGACTCTGAAAAAGCCTTTCTGGTAGCCACGCCGTTCAAGAAGCGCGGCAAGACGAGCCTGAAGATCAGCGACTTTATCTTTGCTTTATCCCTCGACCTGAAATGGGGGCCGCCGGAGAAGGTGCGCGCGCTCCTGCGGGAAGCGGAAGCTGAAGGCATGGTTAAGATGGAAGGTGATATGGTAAATGCGATATTTGATGCCGCTGCGGTGGCGGTTCCCCTGGGATTCAAGCCTTCCACGGAGGAGGGCATACTGGATCAGGGAATTAGGCTCATCACATCTCATACAGGCATGAGCCGAAAAGAGGTCATTGCTCTTGCTAATGAGAAACAGGATTCCCTGAAAAAACTGGTAGAGCTGGATGGCGTGGTGCTGCTCATCGCCCGGGAGATGGGAATCGATGTGAGCGAGCTGGCCGCCAATGCCTATCAGAACCTGCTGGCACGCGGAAAGGAAGATACGGGCATTTCCGCCCGTCCGGAATCGTAAGATTAATCTTCCATGGAGAAGGGACATGGGATTTATGACTCCCAGGGTTCTGTTCGCAACCATTTATAGAAAGGGCTCCGAGCCTTACGACTACATCGGAGCCAATACCAGGTCATGGTTCAGATTCTACTGGCCGCGCATCCAGTCATTTGGTCTGCGATTTCTAAAGCAGAACATTCCTGAGCTTGAGATCCTGGAGTTTCCCACCTGGGATGAATACCAGAAGAAGCTGCAAGAAGGATGGGATGTGGTGGGGCTCTCGTTTTATTTAAGCGAGACCCATGAAGCCCTGGAGATGGTGCAGGCGGCGCGGGCCGCAGGCACAGGCGAGGTATGGGCGGGAAATTACGGCGCACTGACCACTGCCGTGCAGGATAAATTTGATCGGATCTTCGTGGGCTATTCGGAGCGAGAGCTTGCCCCCTATTTCGGACGGCAGATTAAAGATATCATGCACCCTCCGCTAATCGAATATCTCAATACGCCCTTCAACATCAAGCTGAACATTTACGGTGTGCTGTTCACCACGCGCGGCTGCCCGGTGGGCTGCAAGTTCTGCCAGACGCCGGTCTTTTGCAATAAGCCCAATATCATCTCTTTGCAAAGCATCGAGAGAGTATTGGCCTACTACAAAAAGCAGGGCATCAATGTGGTTTTAATCGAGGATGAGAACTTCGGCTGCAATCGCCGTCATGCCGATGCGGTGGTAGAGCTATTAGACAAGTATCAGATGGTCTGGGGATGCATGGCGAGGGCCGATTATCTGAGGACGAAGATCGACGAATGGGCGAATATGAGGCAGAAGAACGGCAGAAAAGTGTCCGGCTTTGGGGGGGCGGCCATCGGCATTGAGAACTTGCATCAGGAGCGCCTGGACCAGATGAAGAAGAAGGAAGGCACAGAGGATATTTTAGAGACTCTGCGCATGCTGCAAGCCCGTCATCTTGGAACAGTGGGCTATTATATGATCGGCTTTGAGGAAGACACCAAAGAATCGCTACGCCAGGACATAAAGAAGCTTGCGGCTCTGAAGCTGGACATAACTCAGATCTGCGTCATAACTCCTCTGCCCCAGACGCCCATGTGGACGGAGATTGAAGAGAAGTTCGGCATCTGGGATCACGACTATCATCATCACGATGGCAAGCACATGGTTTGGAATCATCCTCACATCAAACCGGAGGAGTTTCCGGGAATCCTGGACCGGTCTTTCAAGCAGGTTCATCCCTGGCATGCGCCTTTCCGTACCTCGGCCAGGGTGTGGTCCAATGCCTATCGGTACGGTGGCTGGAATGGGGTGAAGGAGGTTGCCGCCTACATCAGCCGGGCCAATAAGTTTGATTGGAATGCCGGATTGCGGCTGCTGAAAGCGGAGGAGAGCGGAAGCGGACAGAGCCGAACCGGGCCAGAGTAATTAACAGAAGGTAATGGATGAAAATATTATTATTATCATCTCCCGTAGTTCAGCTCGATTTTGATCGCATCGCTCGGGTTCCTAACCTCGGCCTCGCTTCACTGGCGGCGCATGTGGATGATCTGTGCACGGTGCATGTGGCTGACATCCACGGCCTGAAAGATCACCGGGAATATGTGAGCCGGATCGTAAACGGCTACGATCTGGTGGGCCTGACTGCGATGAGCTTTCAGTACAGGGAGGCTCTGGCCTTGGCAGCCATTGCCAAGCAGTCAGGTGCAGAGACGGTTTTTGGCGGCTATCATCCCACACTGGCGGCGGAAGAGATAGGTAATAGCCCGGATGCGGCACTCATCGACTACATTGTGCGAGGCGAGGGCGAAGCCACCTTCCGGGAGCTGGTGTCGTCAAAGCTGACCGGAAAGAGCCAGCGAGGCATACTGGGCCTCTCCTACCACGATGAAAAGGGGGAACGCAAAGGGGAAAAAATGGTCCACAATCCCCCCAGACCGTTGCTCAAGGTGGAGGATATTGCCATGCCCAAAAGGGATGCGCGCCTTATCACCAGTGGATTTTACAGCTTTGATGTGCCAATTGACTGCGTGGAGACCAGCCGGGGATGCACGCAGGGCTGCAAGTTCTGCTCCATCAACCTCATGTACGGCCGCCGCTTCCGGCGCTTTTCCATTGAGAGGGTGATTAAAGACATTCGGGACGCAGAGGCGCACGGTGCTGGCTCCATCTTCTTTCCGGACGATAACATCACCCTTGATCCCAAGCGGCTGGAGCGCTTATGCCAGGCCATCATCGATGCGGGTCTCACCCATCTGCGCTATAAGACGCAGGCTTCCGCATCGGGCATAGCTTCCAGCAAGCAATTGGTGGATAAGATGGGAGAAGCGGGCTTTGACGGCGTCTTTTTGGGCGTAGAGAGCATCAACAAAAGGAACCTGGAGTTTTTGGGCAAGGGGAAGATGTCCAATGATGCCGAAAGAGCAGTGCAGTACCTGCATGATAATAATATAATTGTGTCCACGGGCCTGATCGGCGGCAATCCCGATGACGATGAGGAAGATCTATGGGGGAACTTCCGCCTGGCAAGGCGTCTGAAAGTGGATTTTCCTATCTTCTACATCTCCACGCCCTACCCCAAGACACAGATGCGCGCCGAACTGGAGGAGATGAGCCTAGTCACCAACAGCGACTTCACCAGATATGACGGACTGCATGCCAACCTGAAGACGCACCACCTCTCTGAGGAAGAGGTTCAATTCATCACCTGGCAGATGAACGCGCGCTACTATGGTCTGGAGTGGCTGCGGTACAACAAAGTGAAGAAGCTCTATCCCAAATGGTTTGCCCGCGAAATGCGCAGGCTAGCGCCCTTTTACGCCAAACGGAAGCTGGATCTGGTCCTGGGCAGGCGCACGGTGCGCGACTTCTTCCGGGAGGATCTGGCAAGCGGGGAGCTGTGCAAGGGAGTGACTTAACTTCTATTTTATGATTCTTGAATTATTGCTGCTTCTGAGTACTAGCTCAAATCTCAAATAAAAATATATTTTCAAAACTCTTTACAGAAGGATACAAGGTCAGCAATTCATCTCTGACTAATGGATACAGCCATAAAGTGGAGCATTTAATAATTTGCATTCAGATAATACACCGAACATCAATTGAACCAGAGATCTGCTCAACGGCACTTGATTGGATTCAAGTTTCTAGATCTCGTCAAGAAAAAGCATTAAGCCATTGCTAATATATTTAGATCTCCTTGAGGATTCCTATTTACCCTCTTTCCTGATGCAATATTGAATAATTGGTAGTGTGCCGAATTTTCTGTAAATTGGTCGGCCCTGTTATCCCACAAATTAATCCGTATCCATGGATAAATACCTTTTAGTTATCATCCATTCCTCATTGATATCTATCAGTATCGATACACACCAGCCTCATGAATGACTTGTCGCTGGGAATGCTCCTACAGTTGATTGGCTGCAGCTCTGGCGATCATGATTTATGGCGTTTCCGGGGTTGAGCGTCAGTCCAAAATTGCTGGAAACCGCGTCCGTGCTTCATACCGGCTCGCCTCGCATTCTCGTGCGTCCTCGCGTGGGGCCCGGCGCGCTCGGGTGGGTCGCCATCGGGCCGGGGCTCGATGCCATAAATATCTTGGCGCCGAATCGTTGTTCGTTATTTCATCAGCTCTAGAAATTCTTCTGTTGTCAGGTCTGCATCTCTCAAGATGCACTTTAAAATCTTGAGGTGAAGCTCTTTGCCGGAATGATAAGGCACAGTGACCCTTCGTCCTTCTGCATTCTTATAGATCCTATGACGTACGTGTTTAGCTAGCTTTGCCGTAAGCATTTGGAGACAATCCAGTCCTCTCTGTCCCCATGTTGCCAGTGTCGTCATAATTCTCTCATGAATCGAGGTTCCTTTATGATTACGAAGCGTGCCCAAGATCTTTCTCAAGATGACATGGGGTCGCAATGCTCTTTCTGCCCGATTGTTTGTCGGCTCTACGCCAGGATTGATGATAAACGTGAACCAGTAGTCAAACCCGTTGTTGATTTTCCCAATGAATCTCTGCACTTTTTCGATTGAATACACATTCCCGATCCAATGCCGGAGCGTTTCTTGCGCAGAGTTCCATAGACTTATCCGGATTCTGGCGGAGGATTGCTTTCCAAAGCTTTGGTTAGCGATTCATAAAGTTCCTTG
>CAZWHG010000029.1:0-34196 GCA_964633785.1 uncultured Methanotrichaceae archaeon | reverse complement strand
CATAGTGCATCTTGACGGCCTTGGCCATGCCGATGGGCATGTCGAAGACGTCCATGGTGATCTTGGGAGCATGAGGCATAGCTGCATCCGGGAAGAAAGGCATAGCCTTCTCGCCGCCCAGCTTGACCACATGACCGCGGCTTCCGCCGTCTGCCTTGGTGGCGCCCAGAGTGACTTCCTGAATCGTGTTCCTCCAGGTCTTGTCTACGCCAACGGCAAACTTGGCGCTGGCCAAGGCCGAAGCAACCCTAAAGGCAGGAACGGCCGCAGCCGCGGCTGCCAGATCCTTAGGAGCCGGCGAGATGGCCTGCGCTACAGCTACCGGTTGGAGCAGATTTTCTACGGGATAGCCTACAGCCTTGGCGAAGTTCATAAGCTGCATGGCGATCTTGGCCGCCTCTTGCCCGAAATAGTATGCAAAAAGGGGGCCTACGCCGCCAGCACCTGCATCTATTTCTATCTCTACATCACCCTCGATCTTTAATCCCTCGAGGGATTGAACATTCATTTCTGCTAATGTCTTATTAAGGTCAGATAAAGTGATCTTCTCTGCCATTCAAATCACCCTCACAGGCCCAATTTCCCGACGAGCTGCGCCATCTCTTGTACTGCAGGCGATTCATCGGGAAGGCCCATCAATGGATCTCCCACTAAATCGAATTTGGCTAAGCTTTCATCATAGGGAATAGTGCCGATAACCTTAAGGCCGATGCCTCTAGCGTTTTCCAGAACCTTATCCTTGCTTCCCGCTGTGACCTTGTTCACAATCACATAGAGATTGTTATACTTCAGCTCGATCTCGCGAGCAGTGTCACGTATGCGCTCGCCCGTGGTAAGCCCTCTTCTGGACTCATCCGTCACCACGATAAGATCGTCAAGGTCGGGTATGGTCTTCCTGCTGAAATGCTCCAGGCCCGCCGGCGTGTCAATGATGATCAGATCGTAGTTGGCCGTGGTCTTATCCATAACGGCACGCAAGAGATTGTTGACAAAACAGTAACATCCAGATCCTTCCGGCTTGCCCATGACAAGAAGATCGTAGCCCTCCTCCTCTAAGAGAATCTCGAAGAGCTTGGCCTCCAGAAGCGCCTGCTTGTCAGTATCCGGTGAAGCTGTGAACCGGGACTGCTGCACGAACTCCCTCATGTCGCCAATTGTCTTTCCCGCCTTTGCGCCAAGCGCATCGGACAGATTGGCATCAGGATCCGCATCGATTGCAAGTATTCGGTATTTTTTTCCGGAATTCTTTACAAGATATCTAATAAGCATCGCGGTCACGGCTGTCTTGCCGGTGCCGCCCTTACCGGTTACCGCTATTACTTTCCCCAAGGTCTAGCCGTCCTTATTTTTTCGGTCTTATGACAACTTCCGCTACATGGATGGAAGCGCCTCTTAGCTCAATAGTCATTCCACCCGATGATGCTGCTGGCATAGCGAAAGCCGGTGCTGCTGCGCCTGCGGCTGCCACAGGTGCGGCTGCGGCTGGAGCTGCTTCTTTCTTCTTAAGCTTAAGCTGCATAATATCTCCCTCACTTTAAACTAAAACGATAGAACTCGCTTGGTAAAATCCGCCCGATCCCAAAAAAGGGGATAGGCAGACTCTACTTAGCGAGTACTACCTTGTCTATGCTGATCTTGGCATCCTTCAGTATCAGCTTAATGCCGCCGGCGCTGCCGGACATGGAGAAAGCTGGTGCTGCTGCCCCTGCTGCTGCAGCCGGTGCGGCTGCTGGAGCCGCGGCTGCCGGTGTCTTTGGCTTGAGTTTTAACTGCATAGATTTTCACCCTCTTTTATTCTTCAAATTATCTGAAATTCACTTCACTCAAGGACGCCGTCTTCCTGCAGAGCCTCGACGACCTGCATGAACTGGCCCTCGGTCAAGGCAAGCTCGGACTTAACGACATCGATGTTGATGTCTCCGCCCGTCTTCTCGATATAGGCCAAGACCTTCTCCTTGATTTCGTCGGAAATATCCTCGAGCTTCCAGCCCTCGGTGATCTTCTTGTTGTCAACTTTCCTGGTGACGCCTTCGACAACGGGGTGGTTGACCTTGAGCAGGAAGGCCTTGAGGGATGCGATATCCTTGGCATCGTCTTCGGTGGCGATCTTGGCCATCATGTCCTCATCGATGCCTGCCTTTACTCTCTCCTTGAGACCCTTGGACATCCAGACGATCCTTCTCCAGCCGCCGTCGGCCTGGAGGAACTTGGGCGAGAAGTAGTAGAGAATGCCCATTCCCAGGAATCCTACAACCTGCTTGCCGCCACCGGTCTGGCCAGCCATGGTGGAGAACGGAAGACCGTTGGGGGTTGCGCCCTTGAAGTCGCGGTCGGCAAGGCCGATGCCGTCAACCTCGGGCATGTAGAAGCCGATGGTCTCGAAGCAGCCACAGGAGGTATGGGGTGCATCAAAGAATGTGTAGAGTAGCATCCTGCTGTACTCGCCGCCCGAGCGCTTTGCGGCCATCTCGTTGATGGCTTCGTACTCGCCGGAGACAGCATCCATTGCCGTTCCCTTGGGTATGGGGAACTGGGGGCCCTCTGGGTCCACCTTGGCAGCAGCTCGTCCATCGAACCAGGTGATAGCTCCGCACAGGGATGGCCTGTCCGGGGTGACCACGCAGGCGCTGGTGGGAGCGAATGCTTGACACAGTGTGCAGCCGTAGAAGACATCGACGTCCTCATCGTGCAGTCCCTTGGCGCGCTCATCGCGAGTCTTGTAGACGGCCATAGCCTTGGCCAGCTCTTCCTTTACCTTGGCGGGATCTGTGACAATGGTGATCTCCATCTTCTCGATGAAGGGCATCTCGGCCTTGTACAGATCGATAATGGGGGTAAAGATCTCTTTCCAGGAGGTGACACCCTTCTTTTGCAGGCTCTTGCCTACTCTCATCCAGATATCATATCTCTGGTTGAGATGCATGAGGCCGCTGATGTAAGACAGTAGAGCGTGATTGCGCCTCTCGATGATGGACTCCAGATCCTTCTCGATCTTCTCTCCGCCTACCTTGAAAATCATGCCGAAGGGAATAGTGGAGCCTTCCTTGACATCCTTGAGCTCAGGACCGACAACAGTAACCCTTCCATCCTGAATCTCGTCCATGGGTGCTGCCAGGGACAGCTCGAATCCGTCTGCCTTGGGGCCGCCCAGCTCTACCCATAGATCATCCTTTCTGATTCTCTCGCCCTCATACATAGGGGATATATCCAACTTTATGTCTGCCATTAATACACCTCTTCTGTTAAATGAGATGAACTTTATTTTCTCATTGCTGCGATTACTTCGTCCACGGCGGCGTGATAGTCGTCCGGCGTGAAAGCCATGTTACCAAAGGTCATATTCGCGTTGACATGGTAGTACCGGTCAACGGATATGCGCTTGATGTCCCGATTGAAGTTCTTCAATGTAGAGAACATGGCGTTGGCGAATTTGTAGAAGATGCCCATAAAGATAACGGCATCGTACTGTCCCTGTCCATCCAGGCCCTTCCAATCGGGGAAGCGCAGGTAGTTGGTCAAGGGATGCAGGCCGATCTGATATACGTTCTCCAGATAGCCTCTATCTACAAAGCCCTTCACGGAATGCGCCGTGGCGGCGATGGGAATGCCCATCTTGCCCATCTCGATCATCTTATCGAACATGATGGGGTCGTCAAAGAGTTCTGCTCCCACAACGAGCAATGGTCTCTTGGCCTTCTTGATTATTGCGCCCATAACCTTCGGCATGTAGCACTTGGCCATCTCCGGCCCGGGAATCTGGGCCATCTCAAAGGGAATGGCATTCTTGGTGGTGTCAATGCCCTTCTTAACTTCTGCTGCCATTTTTATCTCCTCCTTGCCCTCACTTCTTGGTCCTGATCTTGCGCGGGAGATTGGTCGGATCGAAGCTCACATCAGCAGGCCGCAGCGGTCCGGATAGGAACTTCTTGGCCTTCCAGTCGACCGTCCATCCATGTTTTGACTCCAGCTCCTTCATCATCAATTCCTTATATGCGAGAGGGAGGTCCTTGGCGTCGCGGACGAAGACGTGCCAATCGTCGGGCAACTTGCCACAGTACTTCATGGAGATATCGCAGTAGTGCGTCAGCTTGATAGCCCTACCGATGCTGTTATCAGAGGGTCGCAAGCAGAGCTTGGCCATCTCAACCATAGCCTCTTCCTTGGTCTCGGCAATGTAGAGCATAGCCTCAGGTGCGGGCTCAATCTGCTGCATCTTGCCGTCGCGAGCATCTATTACCATCCAGTCCTCTGGCTTGTCTGCCCTGCCCATGAAAGAGCGGCGGTACATTACAGAGTGAGGCTGAACGACTACAGGAATGCCTAACCGGTTGCAGCCAGTAGCGATAGCAGCGGCCTTCTGAGAGTATGCCCCCCAGGCTACACCGCAGGCACCAACTTTGTTTAGGATATAGTCAGCGATATCGTCGAAGTTGCCCCTGTGGTTTCTGTGAGCGAATATTGTGGCAACCTTGATGGCGGCATCAGCGATGTTGGCGTTGGAGACGCACGAGCCGGTGTTGCAGATATTCCTGCCGTCAAATCCGCCAGGATACTGCTCCCAGATGGTCTTGCCATCTACATCTTTGTAGAGGGACATATCCATAGCCATGCATCCAGATGTGACAACGATATAGCCGCGATCCACGAACTCTTTGGCCATGTCGTAGGCTTCCTTGGTGCCGTTGGGATAGTTGCTGCATCCGACCAGAGCTATGACTCCGGGGATGGTGCCAAGAACAATCGGCGCTCCCACAGACCTGATCTCAGTGTCGCGGGCTGGACCACGTCCAGATCTCATCACGAACTTCTGATCCTTGACCGCCTGACGGTTGGCATACTCGAATAGGTCCAGAATGTTTATGCCCTGTGGGCAGACCTGTTCGCACCTGCCGCAGCCGACGCAAACCTCGTATGTGTTGGAGAAGGTTGTCATGTCGCCCTTAACTGCATCCGCAATAAGATTGCTGATTCGGATATGGGGCGGGCAGACGAAGGCGCAATCGTTGCAGGTTGTGCACTTCTTGATGCCTTCCTGGAACTGCTCCTCTGTGATCAGATTCTGAATCTTCGCCTCAGCACGCTTGGGCTTGACAGCGATTGCAGTCTTGATGCCCACAATCCCTGCTTTAACGGGATCGAGAATGGCGACGCCGGGAACCTTGAAGCTCACCAGGTCGTCCACTATGGCATCGATAGGATCGTTGGTCCTATCATCCAGTCCCAGCATGATCTTGTCCGTAGTAGCAATCACCGGGATCTTGCGCTTTTGGGAGTCTGCCAGAACATCGCACCAGACGCATTGCTCGTCCACCATGACGCAGTCCATCACACCGGAACGAACCATCTTTCTCCACCAGCCGATAGCGCCTGCCACCTTGGGCTTGGTGCCTATGCCAGCGGGAACCTTAGCCTCGCCCTTGCCAAGACCAATTCTCTGCAGGTCGTGCGCTGTGCAGCAAACGCCGCCAATGTCAACCTTGTCCCAGAGACCGTTCTCCTCTGCATAGATCATGGCCTCGGCGCCTGCCGCCAGATTGTGGCCGTAAGCGATAAGAACGCCCTTGTTCTGGTCCATGGTGCCCATGCCGATCTCGATAAGCGGGGCATCTGCTGCGCCGCGTGGCATGTTATAGGCTACAACCTGCATTACATCGCAGATCTCCATGCCCAGTAGGTCCAGCATGCCGGCATGCAGAGCTTTGGACTCGAAATCCTGGTACGCGCTCTCCTGGCCTGTGTGGGTAGCTGCCAGAAGCTGTACGACCTCCTCTTCCAAGTAGTTCAGGCCTTCTGAGAAATCCTTCAGGGTTTTTGGCTTTGTGCCCATGATGGTCTGGTAAAGGGGAGAATCTACCAGGATCTCGTCACCCATGTCGAACTTCATGTCGCCGAACTTGTCAAGGCACCAGTGATAGAGATGCCTGCCGTGAGCGGAATGTGCGCATGTCCCCATCAGGCATGCAATTAAAACAATCTTGCCGCATGCGCCTTCCTGATTGATGCCACATGCACCGCGCTTGTTGCCTGTTAGGTCGCAGGGTCCATAAGTACAAAGGGTGCAGGTATCATCAGCCGGCGTATACATGATCTTGTATCTGTTCGCAAGCACCTGATCCCATTTTCGGAGCGTTGCCACACCAGGCTTAGGGCAGGCACCCATCTCCTGGTCCCACTCCTCCGCTTCCTTAACGACAGCTCCTATGTTGATCTGGACGTTCTTCATGTCCTCAACCGAAAAGCTGCCTTCTCTTGTTGCCATCGGAAATCTTAGCCTCCTCTTCCTTTGATATACGCCGCTTGAGTTCGCATAGAGTAGATAAAACACTTTCGGATACCAATTAATATAAATTTTGTTGAATCGAAAATAGCTCCATAGTAGTATTTTTATATACTGATCAACCGCAATAGTGAGAAATCTAATCACGATCGTTAATGGAGTTTTTCGGTCCACAAGCTTGAAATGCCTTCACACAAGAACACCAGCGAATCCATGATAAACCGGATACGGAAGAGCTTTGCCATGGCAAGGGCCTGCCAGCACGGCGGCCTAGTACAGGAGGCGGCATCGATCCTGGGAGCGGAGCCCTTGGACTTCTCTGCCAACATCAATCCTCTGGGCTCACCGCCTCTTAAAGAATTGTTTTTAGAAGAGCTGGCACATATTGGTCACTATCCGGACAACAGCTATCGCAAATTTCGTCGCGCCGCCGCAAAATTTGTGGATGTAGAGATGGAATGCATCGTGCCCGGCAATGGCTCCTCGGAGTTGATCCGGCTCTTTGCCGAATGCTGCCTTGAGGAAGGGGACACGGCCCTGGTGCCCACACCATCCTTTGGCGAGTATACCAACCAGTCCCTTCTGGCGGGAGCGACGGTCAAGAAGGTGAAAATCGGTGAGGACGGCCTGCCACTTCTGTCAAAAGCCGATCTAATCCAGGCCAAGCTTCTCTTCCTGTGTAACCCCAACAATCCCACGGGAAGGCTCCTCTCTGCGGACTTGGTCATGGATCTGGCTGACAGATGCGAAGACGCGCAGACTTTCTTGCTGGTGGATGAAGCCTTCATTGAGCTTTCCGAGCCGATGGAGAGCGTGGCGATCCATGCACCGTGCAGAGAGTATCTTTTCGTCATGAGGTCGTTAACCAAGTCTTTTGGTGTACCTGGCCTGCGCCTGGGATTTGGGGTGACAAATTGCAGGCTGGCCGGTATTTTGAATCTGGCCAGAATTCCCTGGTCCATCAGTTCGCTCGCCTCTGCAGCCGCAGAGTATCTTTTAGGCTGCGAGGAGCATTTGGAGCGCTCGCGCCGGGTCATAAAAGAGGAGTTGGCCTGGCTGGATTCTGCCCTGCATGGACTGGGACTAAAGCCAGTCCCAAGCATGGTCAACTTCATTTTAGTGAACATCGAGCCTTCCGGCCTGGACTCGGATGTGCTGGCAAAGAGTTCTATGCGAGAGGGTGTGCTGGTACGTGATTGCCAATCCTTTGGCCTAGGCAAAAGCTACATCAGAGTGGCCGTGAGAAGCCGTGGCGAGAACGAGAAGCTGATCGCAGCCCTGGGGAAGGCTCTAAGATGCAGAGACTGAATTGCGAGAAGTTCCCATGTCACACCCTGGACCAGGACTGTGCCCTCTGCTTTTGCCCTTTTTATCCCTGCAAAGACAGCAGAACAGGCGGCAAGGAGCAGGATGGAAGCTGGTTTTGCGGCTCATGCCAGATCATCCACCGCCAAGAGGTGGCCGGCATGATATTGGACGCACTCATGAACGGCGAGGCTGTCGGCACCGTCTGGAAGAAGCTGGAGGCGCGGCTGTGAGGAGCCAGCAATGATTGCCGAAAGCCTGGTCATATTTCTGCTGGCCGCAGCTTATGACATCCTCTTAGGGGAGCCGCCAGCAAAGGTTCATCCTGTGGTCTGGATTGGAAAAATCATCGCGTTCCTGCGCGCCAGGGCTACGCCCACCAGAGCGAGCGGAATTGCTCTGGCCATGGTAGTAATAGTAGTAACGGTTCTATCAGGCCACTTGATGGTTAGAGCGGCCGGATATGTTCCCCTATTGCCACTGCTTGTCTCCGCCTACTTGCTCAAGTCCACCTTCGCGATCAGATGTCTGCTACAGGTCTCCCGGGATATCGGGCAGATGATCGACAGGGACATGTTCGAGGCCAAGATGATGCTTCCCGCACTTGTGGGCCGCGATACAAGCTCACTTTCCAAAAGTCAGGCCAGCTCGGCAGTGATAGAGTCACTCTCTGAGAACTATGTGGACTCCATCCTATCGCCCATCTTTTACTATCTGCTCTTTGCGCCCCTGGGCTATGGCCTGGAAGCCGCTCTGGCCTTCAAGGCTATCAGCACCATGGATTCCATGATCGGCTACAAAACTAAAGATCTCAAGGAACTGGGTTTCGCCGGAGCAAAGCTCGATGATCTGGTTAACTACATTCCTGCCCGCCTATCCATCATTTTCATCGCCTTGGCCCGGCCTGCCAGCGCACGCGCAGCTCTTCAGGCTGCTTTTCGCGACCACAGCAGGACGCCCAGCCCTAATTCGGGCTGGCCCATGGCGGCCCTGGCCGGCGCCCTAAATATCCGCCTGGAGAAGCCCGGCTACTATGTGCTAGAAGATGATGGCGAGGAGCCGGAAACCTCGGATGTACCGCGCGCCCTGCATCTTATGCAAACCGCAATCGCGCTCACCCTGGCAGCAGCATTATTGATCCTGTTCTCCGGGCCGATAGAATCATGGACCATTATCCACTGGCCCATTAAACTGTGATTTGAATCATCCCGGGCCTCAACTCGTTGCCAGGTAGACTTTTATGTAGCTCGCCTTGAGATCGCCGGCCTTGGCAGGCAGCCCTTCCGTTTTGTTCTCTTTCGCCATGATCATTACCTCATCCAAGTTTGACCGTATCGATTTGATTCCAGGCTCGCCGCTGATAGCCTCTACAGCCCGCAATTTTTCATCTGCTTTGGGGTAGACTTCCCGTATCTTAGAAGTGTTCTTATTATTGGCAGCATCCAGTACTTGCTCCATGACATCATGGAAATCAACCAACGCCACGCTGAGCGGCAACAAACCATTGCGACTGAGGATCTTCTGGAAGATCGGCCTGACTTCTTCAAGCATCTTGTGAGCTTGTGTCAGGTTGCCGGTGTAGATGTCATCCTTTGCGTCAGAAATAATGGCCGATACATTCACCATATCTCCCGAGAACTGCGTATCGGACGCGATTGCCGGAGGTCGATAGTCCTTATATTTCTCCTGGAAGGCCTTCAAGGCAACCGTAAGATTTGCGTATAGATTGATGGATTCGTTACGTTGTCCCTGTCCCGTGGCAAAGAGCGTCTCTTTGTAGGGATTATTGACTCTGTTGAAGTCCTCTAAAAAGAGACTGTCACTGGCAGACTGGTTTTGGCCGGTCCCCTGAGCAGTCCTCATGATATCGATATTATCCAGCTTGTAGACCGGCCCCTCGGCGCCCTGAGGTTCTAATGCTATGGACAAAGGTGATGCCAGCATTAAGATTAGGATTATTTTATTCATCATATTATCAATTCCTCAAATTTTTTATTAGTTTGTGCAGATACTTATATAACAATTTCGAAGAATGCTTTAAGCTCGGAATAGAAGATAACAGGAAGATTGCTTCCACCGCCCGACGTACTTAGCATAATGTTTATCCGATTTGAGAGAAGAGTGTCTGCAAATGGAAACTATGGGAGATCTCCTGGAGAAGGTCCGAGAGTTTGCGCGACGCGACTTCACCAAAGAAGAAGCTCAGAAGCTCTTTGGCTGGAATGTACGCGATATCGCCGTCAAGAGTGCCGAGAGCGACGAGAGCTATATTTACATCACCTTTGAAAACGAGTACACTCTTTTCATCAGGTACTTCCTTAACTTAGATCCAACAGAGACAGAAGATACCTGCGAGTTTACCCTGGGATTGCTCACTGATCTGCGCTCCCGCATCAAATACGATATTCATTATGCGGGTTACATACACGGCCAGGGATACATCCGACTGCGCGTCGCAGAAACCAAAAACCGAATGCAGCAGATAATGCTGGAGGAATTTTTCGTCCCGGCCTTAAAGAATATCTACAAGCCCATTATCCTCAAGTTCGAGGGCTTTTACAGCCGTGACTTCTTCGGCGTGGAGGCCGAAAAGAATCGCGGTGAGATATTTTATGCTCCGCTTCGCTACAGGAGCGAGCATAAAGCCGCTCGCATCGGTGAGGTGATGGGGCGGCTAAGAGAGCTGGATCTTCTCCTCAAGGAGCCGCAGATCAGACATGCCCTGGCGGAGAACGACCTGCAATTGAGTCTGCTGCCCTCCATGGTCTGGTCCGACCTCTAGTAGATCCCATGCTGCAATGGCAAATGCAACGGCTCGGGCAGCTTTTCAGAATCTTCTTTTTCCCTCTTCGCGAGAAGAATTTTGCTGCCGGGGGCTTCCTCATGGCAGGATAACTGCAGGAAGCCTACGCAGTTCTGCGCACCCTCATCTTTGCAGCCTGCATGCTCCATATATCCAACCCAGCCAACCTCGCGCTCTCGAAGTGCTGCCATCTCCTCCGCTCGCGCATAATCCCCCTGAGCCAGGAAGAGATGATTAAGATCTAGATAGAGAGCCAGAGAGTCATGCATTGCCCCCAAACGGCTCATGGCAGCCAGCGCTTGCTGCAGCTTGACCAGGGCTTCGGGATAATCTTTGACCTGTAATGCCAGCCGTCCCAAATTAGAGAGCGCTTTGGCTTCTTCATAGGGGTTAGACAGCATTCTTGATTGTGATAAAGCCCTCTCAAAACAGCTCTTTCCCTCGCGATAGCGGCCTTCTTTCTGATAAAGCTCTCCTTGGGTATTGTAGAGCGTGATATTGAGGATGAGATAATCGGTGCAAGATATGAGCGCCTCCGCCCGGCTGAGATAGAATTCTGCCTCGACCAGCCGCCCCTCCCGAACCAGGAACTGCGCCCGGGCCACATATCCCTCGCACAGATCAGGTGGAGCCTCCAACTCCTCTTGGAGATCAATGGCCTGGCGGAATTGATCTTCGGCCTCTTTCGCCTGGCCCCTCATGCCAAAGATGGTGCCCAGATTTAGCCTTGCCTGGGCGATGCATGGCGCAGCATCGAGCCTCTGAAAGATCTCCTGGGCCTCTCCTAGAAGGGCAACGGCTCCGTCTAAATCTCCCTTATCTTTATAAACCAGGGCCATATTGAAACGAATCTGAGCCTGGTTGTAGATCTCCCCGACCTCCGTAAAAAGTTGCAGGCTCTCTTGATAGCAGGAAAGGGCAGACTCCCACTGGCAGCGATCAGCAAATGAGCTTGCCAGTGCACTGAGCACCTCTGCCTGACCGGAGAGGTCTCCTTGTGCTTTCAATTGATTAAGCTGCCTGTAATAATCATCGAGATCCACAGGAATATCGCCCCTACCAGGCCTTAGCATATCGATATTAGATTGCATCTCCATAGCGCCCTGCCGGTCTCCCAGGCGCTTTAATATCTCCAGGCCCCTTGAGAAATGCTCCTTTGCTAAACTGCGTTCCCCTCTGCGGTGGTAGAAGTTGCCCAAGTTGCCCAGTACCTGCGCCGCTCCAGCCATATCTTCCAGCCTCTCGAAGAGATCCAGGCTCTCCTGGTAGCACTCTAAAGCATGAGACCATTCACCTCTCTTGTAACAGAGGCTGGCCATATTGCTCAAGACGGATGCCTGGCTTTTATCGTCGCCCACCTTGGCAAAGCCTTCCCGACTGAAGCGGTAGTTCTCAAGAGCTGCCGTCCAGTCGCCGCGCCGGCAACATATATTGGCCAGATTGTTCTTGGCCACAGCCATGGAATACTCGTCCCCTAGCTGCTCCAAGATTGATAGGCTCTCCTGATAGTTTTCCAGAGCATGATCCCACAAACCCAGATCTGCCTGTAGATTTCCCCAAGAGCATAATACTGCCGCAACAGCTTCTGAGTCGCCCAGGGAGCGAAGGGCATCCAATACCCGGACATAGCTGGCCTCTGCCTCTTGCCATAGACCAAGTCGAAGAGATACATCCACAAGGCCATGCAAAGCTGCTGTCAAAACCGGGGAGTCCTCCTGCGCCATTGCCATCTGGAGACAGTCCTGAAAATGCTTCATAGCTTCCTTCAGCTCCCCCTTCTTGGCCTTGGCTCCGGCCAGGCCGAGGAGCGACTTTCCCTCACTTCTCTGGTCGTTCATCTCCCGGAAGATCTCCCGGCTTTGTTGGTACATCTCCTCCGCCGTTTCCAGCTCATTCTCCTGGCAATAGGCAGCCGCCAGATTGGCAAGAGTTGTCGCTATGCCATGCAGGTCATTTTGAGCACGCTTGGCATCCAGACTCAGGTTATAGCACAAAATAGCCTTGCGTATGTCTCCCTGGTCCGAGTACAGATTTCCCAAATTGTTTTGCGCCAGAGAAAAACCATGAAGATCACCCAGATCTTCAAAAGCCATAGCTGCCTGCTCAAAATTATCCTGTGCATAATCCCAGTCGCCCTTGCACTGAGCTGTAAGGCCTAAAGAGAGCTTGATGCCAGCTTCGCCTGCCACATCTGTACCATCTCTGGCCGCTAGGCTCTTTTGCAGGTAATCCTCCGCAAGAGAGAACTCTCCTTTGCTCTGGTAGATAAGGCCCAAATTGGCCTCTGTCTGGTACTTGCCCTGCTCATTGCCGAGTTCAGAGAAGATCTCTAAAGCGCGACGGTAGAAGTTCAAGGCATCCTCCAGCTCCCCATTCAGATGACATAAACTTCCCAAATTGGAGAACGCCTCAGCCGCAGGCAAGCATTTTCCGTTCTGTATCAGCAGATCTGCAGCCCTCTGAAAGCAAATTTTTCCAGGGCAATATTCGCGCCTATCGGCATGAATCAGTCCCATGCAGCTGTATGCATCGGCAATTGCATTGGGATCATCAAGCTGCTCTCTGATCTCCAGGCACTGCCGGGAGCATTGCAGAGCTTCATCAAACCGATTTTGCAGGCGATAATTGCCGGCAAGCAATACAAGCAAATCAGCAACGCCGCATGAATCGCCCTGGCCCTGCAAGATCTCTCTGGCCCTCACTAAATGATTCTCTGCAAGGACGTGGTTGCCTAAATCCAGGAAGCATTGCCCCATGCGACCTTGAGCGCGAGCCGCCAGGAGCGAATCGCCTTCTTCTAAGGCCGGCAGGCTCTTTTCATAATGGTCTACAGCCTCTTTATGCCTGCCTTCCAGGAAAAAGAAATCCGCCAGTTGAAGACGCATCCTGGCCTCAGCCAAAACGTCGCCAATATCTTGCATATGATGCCGGGCTTTTTCCAGGCAGCTTTCCACCTTATTTGCCGCCCCAGTAAGCTGATAGACAGAGGCAAGAGCCGCGAGCGATGCCGCCATTGCCCCCCGGTCCTGGGCCTTCTCACTCTCGGAGAGGCTCTTCTGATAGCATTCCTCCGCCCCGCCGTAGTTGCCCCTTATCTGGCAGAGCTCTCCTTGGCAATGGAGCGCATCGGCCCGGCCGCAATGATCACCGCTATCGAGCAAGCGAAGCATTTTGGAATAGCACTGCTCCGCTTTTGATATATCGCCTCGCCGGCAACTGGCCTTGCCTAAATTTGTCAGAACGGAGCACACCAGAGACGAACACTTGCCATCCACGAGAGCCTGCAAGGCTTTTTCATAGAACCGACACGCCCGATCCCAGTCCTCATCATCACTGTAAAGGCTGCCCATAGAGTTCCAAGCCTGCGCCTCCCCCTCATCGTCTCCCTGCGCCTGGGCCAGACGGGCACTCTTTTCAAAGTACTCCTCTGCGGCGCGGCGAAAGAAGAGCCTGGCTGCCAGCCGACCCAAATTAAACCAGGCAGTTGAGCTGCTATTGCCAGAGAGTGATTCAGCCAGTCCGGCAAGCCTCTTTTGCATCTGATCCTCATCGGAGGAGAGAATGGCCTCAATAAAGGGGGAAACGAGATCAGACCCCTGGCGAGAGAGAGAGCGCAGTCGCTTTGGCTCGTAGCCTCCCGGCTGGCAAAGGGCCTCGGCTAGGATCCCCAAAGAGAAAACGTTGCATTCATCTGTCATCTTTTCCACCCGCATTAACAGAATTAATAAATATAATATTTAAAGAGGATTCAATTAACGATTTTATACATATATATACAGAAATATTTAATATAGTATTACTCAAAGATATGAACCATTGCTTTTCCATACCACATAGTGGATCGGTATAAAGTATCATATCTCCCCCTGCAACCGCTAAAATATACACAACTAACCTATTCTTTCAGTATTAACAGTCCACCCATATATAAGTTGCTATTTCTTTCGAGTGTTTTTTTCATAACTAAATTAAATTAATATATATTTTAATAAATTAGTGGCAAATTAGTAACATAATTTGCAGTAAAGGATAACTGGTTTTCATTTAATTGGAACCATACGGATATTTAATAGGAGCTACAGCATACAGACGTTATTTACCATAAAAATAGTAAGATACTACAGAAAAACAAATTATGCATTTATTTATAAAAGCGCGTAATATTACCAACATAAATATATAATAATACTGTCAATTAAATCAGAAAATAATTTCACCAAAAAATGGGTTGGAAGTAGCGGCCAATCAAAGAGGGAGCGAACGCGCATGTCTTTTGGTAAATTAGAGATCTGCCATAAGTACTCAATCAGAGCAAACAAAAAAAATAAGTGAAAATTTGGACTGGCCCCAATACCAAGAGCTACTTCAAAACCAGCTTCAAAGCACGCTGAGGGCAGCCCATGATGCATGCACCACACTGAATGCACTTGCCTGAATCGGCCACGACCATCCAATCCTCGAAACGAAATGTACCCGTGGGGCAGATAGAGACACATGCCCCGCAATGCACGCACTCGTTCTCATCTCTGATGACGGGGATTTCCAATGGCACGACCTTTACCCCGCGCCTCTCGAATGCCTCCTTTACTATCAAACACTTGTCTTGGGGAACTTCCAGCACGATCTCCCCGCTCACAGCATCGATGCTGGCTCTCTCGATGTTCACCAGAGCACCTGTTTCCAGTATAACTGAAGCTATGAGAGGATAACGCACAATCCCAGGAGCTACATGCAACATGAGTTTCATTTATTATCGCCTCCGCGCAAATAGCCGGGAAAGATGGTTGCTGGTGATCATTCCGATTACCTTATTGTCTTTATCAACCACTGGCATTGCCGAAATGCTGTGCGTGTCAAAGGTGCGAGCCGCAAGTTCGATGGGCTCATCTGCTCTGACAGAATAAACTCGCCTGGTCATGATATCACCAATGCGAGAGGATTTGCCACCCGCCACTGCCTTGGATATATCCCAAGCGGTAATTATGCCCATTAGTCGTCCGTCCCGGGAGACCACAGGCAGGTGGTCAAAGCTGCCGCTCACAATCAACCGGGCGGCCTCCTCTACCCCGATGTCCTCATGAACCGTGACCATGTCACGACTCATAACATCTCCTACGTTTGGTGATTCCTTTGTCTGCTTCATTGGCCGGGCGCTGCCTACGCGCGGTAGCGGCTCCACGGCACAGCTTAGCAGAAACTCGCCCTTCTCCACCTGCTGCTTTAAAGTGTGGGCTACTTCCCTGGCTACATGGAAACTGGAGAGTGAGGAGGTTGAGACCTCTTTTCCATTAATCTCGATCATGCCCGACTTCAGATCTTCGTAGCTTACCATTTTCAAAGAGGGGCGATCCCGACGAGCGATGCCGTAGTCCACCACAGGAACGGTGATGTCTCTGTCCCGCACGGCTGTACTCTTGGCCAGCTTCTCGTTAAGGATTGGAATGGGAATGCCAATACCCAGATACAGACTGGGGCCGTATTTATGAAACGTCGCCGCTCTTAGAAAGCGATTATTCATCTTCTTCAGATCACCCGTGACCATGAGCGTGGAGAAGTTATTCTGAGGATTATGCTGCGTGCCGGATCCCATTACGTACCCCTGAGCCCCGGCTAGAAAGATGCGCGTGCCCACTCCAATGTAATCGAAATTCGGATCATTGGATAGCGGAGAGAGTACACCCGATCCGCTGTAGTGAATATTGCCAAATCGAGGAAGCAGCGTGCCCATGTATGTATACATGGTACGGTCAGCGGAATTGGTGGCCGCATTGTAGCGCTGGTAAGCATTGCGGGGATTGACCATGATGGCCTGATTAAAATCCTCCAGGCGCAGGCTGGTCTGCAGATCCATCTGAGGATAGCAATCCGTGCCCGCACCATATGCGTCTACCTCTATCTGTTTTCCCGAAATGAGATCTTCCATGACATGCGCTCCGCCGTACTCTATTCCTCGGTCCTCGGAGGGCTGCGTCGCACCTAAGAACAGATCGACCGCAGCGACCCCACCGTAGGCTTCTACCTTATTGAGTAGAGCTTTGGAAATTTTTATGGGTGGGTCGCTATGGCCCAGATTGAGAAATACTCCCGATGAGCACATGGCCCCAAAGGTACCAGTGGTTACTACATCCACCTCGCGCACAGCTCCGGCAAGGCCCAGCTCGTCCACGATGTCAGGCATCTCCTCTGCCGTTACGACGCGGGCGCTCCCGTCGCGAATGCGTTTGTTGATATCCGCTAACGACTTCTCTTGCACGAATTCCCCAAAAGTCGGCAATCCGATAAAAACTTGTTGGGCTTTTCCGGTCCAACAACGTTATCTGCCTTAACGGAAATGGACGAGAGCCTATGCCACAGATGCCTGGCAAGAAAATTGTCCTCACCAGCGATGCCACCATGATGAGCAGTTATCACGGCGGGGTGATGCTCGGCTTTGCCGCCATAATGCCCAGGAGAGCTCTGCCTGACTGGATTTTTCATAATTTGTTCTGCCCGCCCGTGCCAGCTGCAAAGGACGGCTCGGCAGAGATCGCCCCTTGCGGCATGCGAAAGGTGGAAGCGGCCTTGCTGGAAGCGGGCTATTCCCGAGATGAGGTAATGGTAGCTCATCCCTATCATCTGGACAAGGCCATCGGACCGAACACGAAGATCGTAGGCATAACTCATGACGATCCCATGGGAAAGATCGCAGTGCGGGAGGTCGAAGATATCATCGGCCGGGGGCCTCCATTCAATCGCACCAAGTTTCTGCAACTCGTGCGCCATCCGCTCATTAGAGAGCATAGACCGAAGGTAGTAGTAGGCGGCAACGGCGCCTGGGAGGTAATGGGCGAAGATGTGGGCGTGGACCACATTTACCTGGGCGAAGGAGAAAGCGATTTTCCAGATATTTGCAGAAAGATCATCGGCAATGAAATGGTCCCGCAGGTCATTCGGGGAAAAGCCGTTGCAGGGGAAGCAATCCCCATTAATTGCAGGGCAACCATCGGTGGTATTGTGGAGATTGGCCGAGGCTGTTGGCGAGGCTGCGCCTTCTGCTCGCCTGCCATGCGTACTTTGCGCCACCGGCCTCTGGAAAAAATACTGGGCGATGTGAAGGTAAACCTGAAGAGCGGCCAAAAGGACATAATCCTGCACAGCGAGGATTTCTTCTCCTACGGTTACCGTGGTGGCAAACCCGATGAAAAGAAGATACTGGAAATGGTATCCGCGGTAAAGCAGCTCGGGCCGAAGACCATTGATGTCTCCCACCTCAGCCTGGCCTCAGTTCATCAAAACCAGGGACTCTTGCGCGCCGTCTCGCAGATTGTAGGCGTGGGCTCGGATCAGAATCATATGTCGGCCTGGATCGGCATAGAGACAGGAAGCTGCCGCATCCTAAAGATGCATATGCCCAATAAAGCGCGGCCCGCAAGGATCGACAATTGGCCAGAAATTGTAAGGGATTGTTACCGTCTCTTCGCCGAAGAATCCTGGCTGCCCGTGGCCAGCCTGGTTCTGGGCCTACCGGAAGAGACCGCAGAGGATGTCATAAAGACCACTGAACTGGTAGAGTCGCTCATGGATTATACCGGGCTGATGCTGCCCCTCTTTTTCACCACCATCGCCGATACGAAGCTGGGAGGAAGAAAAGGCTTTGCCAAAGAAGATGCCCTGCCCGAGCACTGGCAGCTGGTGGGATTGTGCCTGGAGTATAACCTGCGCCATCTCAAGAAACTGCACCGCCTCTACCGAGAAAGGATGACAGCGGGACCCGCTATTCACGCCGCTCTGAAAGGCATAAACCTGATGGCAGACCTTGTGCTTGCCAAGTATATGAAAAGAATGAAAAGAGGCGAGCCGCCCAATTGATGCATCGCCTTATCACATCATGCGGCACCAGGTATTTCAATAATTATCCAGAACAGACCTCACAACACCCTTGTGATCTCCTTTGAGGGAATAGACGTTATGGTCTCCGGAAACGTCAATGCTCAGAATGCCCAGGCGAGTGTTCATGAGCCCCACCATAGCTGAAACTCCCCGATAGCTGACGTCAAAACCCTCCTTCGCGAGGTAGGTGAAGACGTCCTCAGTGGTGTAAGCTCCATCGCTCAAAAACAACTTTAAGACAGCCTTCCGAATTCCTATTCCGTCCCGTTTAAGATAATTTCTGAGCCTCTCCTGGATTCGTTCTTCAGCGCTTTCCATCCGGCAAAATCACCGCCCTCAAGCAATGAATTTAAGGATTATAAAGGTATTCTATCTACGACCAGTCCATCCTCAAAAGGATACTTCTCAATTATGCTAAGAATGCATAGGACGCTTTTTAGCTCTTTGGTTATATCCTCCAGGATAGAGGCGGCGATTTCTATCCGCCCCATCCGGCAAGAGTACATTTCTTTCGGGACCCCCAGATCCTTAAGAATCTGCAAAGCTGCCTGCAGATCGCCCTCAATTATGCCCTGAATTATGGTACCCTCCTCGCTCACATAATCAAAGGGCTGCGCCGTTCTATTCGCCCGGCGCAGGAGTCTCTCTCGCAGTTGCACCGCATCTTTGAAACGGGAAGGGCAAAAGTGCACTTTTATGTCATCTTTCAGGAAATGCTCCCTGGCATCCTCTTCGCTTCCTATTGCTGCGCAGCCCAAATCCTCCGGCAAATAACCAGCTATGGCCAGGCCGGCATAATTGGTCTCAGAGAACTCCAGCTCGTTTACATTCAAAAAAGCATCAGCTTCCTTTACCGCCTCGATGATCGCGGGCGCTGGCAAAATAGAGGGTATCTCTACGCCCGCTATCAGGCCCAGGGCTATAGCCTGCCGCAAGGCCTCCTTAAGCCCTACGGGATGAGACCATTGGGCAACGGGTGGATGAAAACGGATCTCGTCCAGGCCGGCCTGCTTTAACTTCTCCAGGACGTCGCGACCAGGAAGAATACCGGTATAAAGGTGAATGTGATGCGACTGCCCCCGCGCATGTTTCAAAGCACGAATGCATTCCAAAACATATTCTAATTTCAAAAGCGGCTCGCCGCCAGTGATTCCTGTGCCCAGAGCGTCGATAGCAGAAGCCTCCTGTAAGATATCGGCTATCTCCCGCACCGGCATTTCATCGGCAAAGACCAGATCGCGGCCCCGTCGCTCCTCGGATAGCGGACAGTAGAAACAGCTGCGCTCGCACTTGCCGGTGACGAAGAGCACCAGGCCCGCACCCTGACGGCAGATGCGACAGCCTGGAGAGAGGTAATTGTAAATCGATCCAACGGAATCTTCTTGCCACTTCGCCATTGTAAAAGATACAAGTGGTGTTGGCTTAATTAGATTTGTATCCAAACGGTTATCAGAGTGGAGAGGCCAATAATCCGCTCAGATTAAAGGGATGGTTATTTGTGAGAGAATATCTTCTCGGAAACGCAGCAATTGCCAGAGGCCTCCTGGAGGCGGGAGTTGGACTTGTTGCCGGCTATCCCGGCACACCCTCCTCTGAGATCATAGAAACCATGGTCAATCTCAAGAGCGAGAGGCCGCCGCATGTGGAATGGTCCGTGAACGAAAAGGTTGCTTTGGAGGTGGCAGCCGGGGCCGCCTGGACTGGCCGGCGCGCCGCGGCCACCATGAAGCACGTGGGCTTGAATGTGGCTGCGGATCCCTTCATGACGCTTGCCTATCTGGGCGTAGGGGCAGGACTGGTGGTGATCTGTGCCGATGATCCCTATTGCCATTCCTCGCAAAATGAGCAGGATTCAAGGCGCTATGCCCAGTTTGCCGGCATACCCTGCCTTGACCCGAAAAATCCACAGGAAGCAAAGGAGATGACCGTTTTTGCCTTTGAACTCTCCGAGAAATTCAATATCCCGGTCATGCTCAGGCCCACTACGCGCGTCTCTCACGCCAGAGAGGACGTAGAGATCGGCTCGGCCGCGGCCCCCGGAGGGCAGGGCCGTTTCATCAAGAATCCTGCGCGACGGGTGGCACTGCCCAGCCATGCCCGCCCGCTTCATAGCGAACTTTTGGCCAAACAGGCCGCCATAGAAGAGGCACTGGAAAGCGCGCCCTGGAACAGGCTCAATCTACATGGCAATATAGGAATAATCGCATCAGGAATCGCGGGCCTGTATGCACAGGAAGCTGCCCTTGAGCTAGATGAAGACCTCTCGTTCCTATGCATCGGAGCCTATCCCTTACCCAAGAAATTGATCAGCCGCATGCTTGAGCACGTCTCCAGGGTAATGGTAATAGAAGAGCTGGAGCCAGTGGTAGAAGAGCAGGTGCAGATGTTAGCCAGAAAGATCAATCCCCATGTGGAGATCCTGGGGAAAGATAGATTTATCCCCCGCGAGGGCGAACTGGACTATTTGCAGGTGAGAAATGCCATAGCCCGCATGCTTGGCAAGCCGGAGCGAGAGGCTTTGCAGTGTCCCGCGGTGAGCATTCTGCCGCCCCGGCCACCCTCGCTATGCGCAGGCTGCAGCCACCGGGCCACCTATTACGCCATGCGGAAAGTCTTTGGCAAGAAGGCAATCTACCCCAGCGACATCGGCTGCTACACCATGGCGGTCGGCATGGGAACCGTGGACACATGCTTGTGCATGGGGGCAAGCATCACTCTGGCCAGCGGCATTCGCTTCGGAGGGGAGGAAGAAGGAATATGCTGCAGCCTGGGCGACTCTACATTTCTGCATGGAGGCATGACCGGCCTTCTCAATGCCGCCTACAACAAGGCCAGGATCACCGTGACCATTCTCGACAACTCCACCACGGCCATGACCGGCCATCAGCCCCACCCAGGCACAGGCATGACGGCCACAGGAGAGAAAACGACCCAGGTCTCAATTGAAGCCCTGGCCAAAGCTTTGGGCGCAGGACTGGTGGAGACAGTCGATCCTTACCACCTGGATGAGACAATGGAGAGCTTTCAGAGGGCCAAAGATTATCCGGGCCTGTCAGTAATCATTGCCAGGCAGCCCTGTGTCATCAAAGCTCGCCGCAGCGGCCTGCGCCCTAGGCCTTTCTTGGTGGGAGAGGAGTGCATTGGCTGCAAGATCTGCCTGGACTTCGGCTGCCCGGCCATAGAATTTGGAAATGATAAGGCCAGGATAAATGCACTATGCTCAGGCTGCGGAGTATGCGCCGCGATCTGCTCAGCCTCCGCCATTCGGGAGGTGGCAAGATGAGAACGTCCGAATGCGATCTGGTGATAGTCGGTGTAGGCGGCCAGGGAGTAATATTGATCTCGGATGTGATCGGCAGAGCCGCGGTAATGGCAGGAAAGCCGGTATGCGGTGCAGAGACGCACGGCATGGCCCAGAGGGGCGGCAGCGTGATCAATCACACTCGCATAGGATGCTGCTTCTCTCCATTGGTCGCATCAGGCGGAGCGGATGTACTGGTGGCATTAGAACCTGCGGAAGCCCTGCGCTTCGCCCAATTCCTCTCGCCGGCCAGCGTCGCGCTGGTCAATACCAGACCTGTCCTGCCTTCTACTGTGACCTGCGGCAAGACCGAGTATCCACCACTGCAAGATATTCTCGGCCCCCTGAGAACGCGATGCAGCAAGGTTATCGCCATGGACGCCACTGCTCTGGCTGAGATTGCCGGCAGCGCCCAGGCTATGAATGTGGTAATGCTAGGTGCCCTTGCCGGGTATATTCCACTCTCCGAGGATCTGGTTTTGCAGGCTCTTTCCCTTGTGGTGCCGCCCAAATTCCTGGGAGTGAATAAGAAAGCATTCGCCTTAGGAAAAGCTGAAGTAGAATAGAAGCGAATAATGAGTCATGGAAGAAGAAAAGAAAGCAGACGAAATATCGACAGAAGAGAAGAAAACCGAGGATAAGGCCCAACCCATCATCACCCGTTCTATGGTGGAGGAAGCCTGTCCCACCTGTGGCGCACAGGAGCCTTCCATGCCCGCAGTGCTCCCGGACCCTAGCTGGTCCACTGAGAAGCTGATCGCAGCGACCAAGGACAAGCACATGCTGGTGCGCTCTAACGCCATCATCCTCCTCTCCAAGCGCGAAATATCCGAGTCTTTGGAGGCTCTCATCGAGGCCCTTAAGGACGAAGAGTATCTCGTAAAGAGCAATGCCATGGTGGCCATCTCCTCCTATGGAAAACAGGCTTCAGAACGCATAATCCAGGCCCTCACCGATGCTGACAAAGACGTGCGCGCAGGAGCCGCCTGGATCGTTGGAGAGCTAAAGGATAACCGTGCCATTCTGGCACTGGAGAAAGTGGCTAAGGACGACTATCCGCTGGCCAGAATTCAGGCCAAAGCATCCCTGCTAGCTATGGGCAAAGGCCCCAAGCAGCAAGCAAAGAAGGATGAGCCAGAGGCACCAAGAGAAGAGCCTGATGGGCCGAAAGAGGGGAAGACTGAATAGTTCAATAGTTCATCCTCTTTTAGGCTTTTTCCACCAGGCCCATTTTCGGCCACTTAGAAAATACATCACCTTGATCCAGCCACTCCCGGCTGAAGGTCTGAAGATACATTCGCTCCAGCTTGGGCTGCCAGCCACACCGACCTTTGCGCGCCAGATCCTGAGCCCGCCTAATGTAGGCCTTCCTGGCGCGAGCAATTAGCCAGAGGTCATCCTGGCTCAAAGCAACATGCATCTCGCGACAGTAGCCGCTCAAGAACTGATTGTAGAAAGAATCTACCTTCCAGCGATTTAGTCCAAAGAACTTGGCAGGAGGGAACTGCTTGACCAGCTCCAGTCCGAATCTAAACCGGGCTAAATCCAGATGAGGAGTACAGACATAATCAAGCCTGGGAAAGTCGATGAGAAAAAGCCTCATGCTTTTCAATCGATCGTTTTTGATGCGATCATTCTCGATAATGATGTTCCAGGATGTGAAATCGATGAAAGGTGTGACCATTGTCTTGAGATTACACTGGTTTATCCGCACCCGGCTTTCGACCAGGAACTGGTTGATGTCGTCCTCATTCGCATTGATGTCGATAGCGACGGACTCAGCCTCCCCCCGGCGAAAGAGTTTATGAAATTTTGCCAGGGCAATTCCAGAAAGATCTGCGGCAGAGCTCAGGTATTGCGAACTTGCCGGCCTGATCTCATGTAGCGTATGGGAAAGATTTACCCCCTCCACGTGGCTCATGGCCAGGATGCCATTCTCTGCATCTACAAAGAGGGGCTGTGGAGAGGAAACTGTTTCATCCTTGCAGCCATAGTAAAAGCGTGATAAGTTGGCAAACTCGAGAGCTACTTCGCGAGGTTGAGAGTTGCGAGAGATCTTAACCACAATTTTATTCCGAATTTGTCCCCTGCAAAGATCCAGCATGAAGATCCGAGAGTTTCGGCAGAGGATTGTCTTCTTGCCCTCTACAGTGAAACCTGGATACCGCTCTTCTATGTATTCTTGCACTTCCCCACGATTCATCAGTTGCTACCTCTTTTGCAGGCAGATCAATGGCGGTATGCCGTTTAAAGCAAATGGTCGATCCTGAAAAATTATATCAAGGAGAACCGACCCTTATTAAATATGGACAGCGCAATTGGCAGTAGCGTCTATAATTTTATCGAGCTGGTAGGAACCTCAAGCAAAGACTGGGAAGAGGCGGTCAGCAATGCCATCAACCGCGCAGAAGGGAAACTAACAAACATGAGGATGGCCGAGGTGATGGAGATGGACACAAAGCTTGTCGAGGGCAAGGTAGTGCAGTTCCGGGCCAAGGTCAGACTGTCTTTTAAGCATGAGGTCGAACCAGAGACCCTTTAAAATTGAAAGGAAAGGCTTAACAGATGAAACCACAACCCTAAGTGATGTGCCCCAAGTAAGCCTGATCATCCCCACCAGAAACGAACAAGAGACAATCTGCGAATGCATCCAAGGAGCCCAGCAGGTTTTCAAAGATATGGGCATTTTGGGAGAGATCCTGGTGGCAGACAGCTCGAGCGACGAGACGGCTGCAATAGCTAATTCATGCGGGGCAAAAATTATCAAGCCTCAAAAGATGGGATACGGAAATGCCTACCTGGCCGGGCTTGCGCAGGCGGAAGGGGAATACATAGTCCTCATGGACGGTGATCTGACCTATGATCCCAAAGCCATACGGGATATGATAGCTATTCTGCAAAGCGGCAATTATGACATGGTTATAGGGTCGCGACTCAAAGGAGATATTCGTCCCGGCGCCATGCCTGCCCTTCATCGTTATATTGGAAATCCGGTTCTCACCTGGATTCTGAATACCCTCTTTTCCAGCCGCATTTCTGATGCCCACTGCGGCCTTCGTGCCATTAGCAGGGATGCCTTAAAAAAACTGAATCTCAGGTCGGGAGGAATGGAATTCGCCTCCGAAATGCTCATTGAAACGGTTTGCAGAGATCTGAGAGTTGCTGAAGTTCCCATTACCTACTCCCCTCGCAAAGGATCGTCAAAGCTTCACTCCTTTACCGATGGCTGGAGACACTTGCGTTTCATGATGCTCTACCGGCCTGTGCCATTTCTTCTTGTTCCAGGACTTATAGCCCTTATTTTAGGGCTGGCCCTCTTCATAGGAGTATATCTGCAGGGTGGATCAAGGATGCATTCCCTGATCCTGGGCGGGCTTATGGCAATCATAGGCTACCAGATGCTATTGGCGGGACTTTATTTTGAGGCCTTCGGAGCATCCTATGGTCTCTCTCGCCCGGGAAGAATTAAAAAAATGATCAGCTACCACTCCCTGGAGAAGGAGCTTTTCATCGGCATAGTCTTGCTTGCCTCAGGAGGGCTGATCGGCCTGAGAGTCCTGATGAGCTGGGAAGTCTCTGGCTTTGGAGCACTGGACGCAGCGTCCAGCGCCATGATAGCCATGATATTTTCCATCCTGGGAATCCAGACCATATTCTCCGGAATGTCCATAAGCCTGCTCTTGCTCAATAACGGGCAACAGGATTAGATCCGGGTCTTTCGAGGTCGCTCGTTGGTTATTCCGCCCTTAATTTTGCTAAATAATGGCGCGTCAGACTTACTCTTCTGCGGTTTTGAGGGATCATGCTTGCCAGGCCCGTCGTTGGGCATTCCTTTAGCACCTTTTTTCTTGCTCATTTATATTCACCTTCTTTGACTCGTCTCTGTATTATATCCACCTCTTCCTTTAAATACTTGTTAGCTTCCCGGCAGGCTGCCCGGTAAGCCTTTAGATAGAGATCAAATCCAAAAGATTCAGAACTTACCTTCCTGGACCGATCAACCGCCCTATAAAAAAAGAAAATGAGCGCTGAAACGGTATCGCAGCGCTATTATTTCAATTGGGTCTTACACGCACGGTAGCCAATCAACGCTGACAGCACCGCAGGTGGAGTTGCCCCAGAGCTGAATGAACTTCTCGATTGAGAAGACACCAGTCAGGTCCTCGACCGATCTGCCGTACTCAGCGTGGCGGCCCTTAAGCTGGTTGTCTGCACTGGGATTGCGGGAAATCCAGCCGATGTGGGCGACGCCGATAACGTTGCTGTTCAGATTAGCTTCGAGAACGCCGGTGCAGCAGGCGGGGGTAGCAGTCTGGCTATCGCTATCGGTATTGTATCCCCTGGTCTTGATCTCGGTGGTCTTTTGCAGGTGCTCGGCATGAGTGTACATCTCAGTAAGTACTGCGCCTATCTTGTAGTTTTGCACGCAGAGCTTATCCACCCATTTCTGGTCGTAAGTGCCGGTCTGATATGAGACGGGCATGTACTCCAGCTCCTGCTCCGAGGTGAAGTTGATGTAATCCATGGGATCCGACCCAGTCGGCCATTCACATGATAGCAGGTCCGCAGGTTGCCTCTCAGCTTCAAGCTCAATTCTGGAAGTGATGACATTTCCTGAACCGGACTGCTTCTCCACCAGCTTTTGCCCATTAAAGCCGTTTTGTGTGGAGATGACAATCTCCAGGCTTCTATACCCCACTCCTTTTACAGACGATTTCTCGTACATGTAATTGGCAGCGCCTGCCATGCCGACTATTGCCATGACAATAACCGCTAAGACAATAAATTCTCTCTTCAATCCACACAACCTCCTCTGCCTGGTTTGTCCCTAATTAAGGCATTTATAAAAGTCCAGGCCTTTACTCTCCTGATACCCTAGCACCCGAGTGCAATTCCTCTGGAGGCTATTTTAAGGTTTTGCTGCCATATTCCGTGGAAAAATCGCGAAAAAAAGAAGGTTCATGCTTACTTGCCGAATGAATTCAGCCGGTCAACGAAATCGTTGCATGAACCGCTTAAGCATGGGCTGGTAAAGCTGGGGCTGCTTGGCGCTGGTGAGTTGATACTGGGTGCTTTCAGACAGTCTCCTTCCAGACATGGCGTCCTGGATTTTGCAGCATCCCGGAAGAGTATTCTCCGATTGATCTCAAAGGATCCGAAATATTCCTCGAATTCCTTCAGATTCTTCTGGCCGGGAATTACCTGCTTGGCATCTATCAGGTAATATCCTGTGAAGTTGTCCGCCGTCTTGAACTCTGCCGTCTTTTTTAGTGACCCTGTCTGATGCAATGTAAAACCCTGGTCCTTGAACTCCATCTGCGAAACATCATAGCTCTCGCGGACCTTGGCACCCACTCCACCAAAGATCGCAGAACTCTTGAAGCTCTCAGTTCCAACGAGCGCATCTCCCAAAGAGACGGCATTGTAGTTGTCAACTGCATCCTGTTCCTGGAAATTGGCATTCTTGCCCAATGCCTTGTCTACCATGTATTCGTTCTTCACCAGAGCATCAACGCTGCCGGAAAACAATACGCTCTTGGTCGACTTGATCCCAGACTTCATGGATCTGAGGTCTTTATCGATCTGAAACTGGCCCGATCCACTCACCGAGGTCTCTGAGGCGTAATCGAATGCTTGCACTTTAAATTTAGCATCTCTTTGCCCAGAGCGGCGGCATTTAGCCGAGGCCTCTACTCCGAATCTGTACTCTCCGGCTATAGCATTTGTATCCGGCAAGACTTGCAGGGCCACGGAGCGAGAGACTCCTGCCGGAATGGTCAAGGGAGTGGTCGTCCAGCTAAACCATTCGAATGGACAGCCCTCCGGCTTGACACTTACCTGTGCCTCTACCTCCGTTTTGCCATCGTTACTTATCGTAACCATGAAGTCCAGTGGTTTGCCCGGAGTTGTATACCATTTATCCGGCTCTGACTCTGGCCCGGTAAGGCCGATGGCAATGGTGAGGCTACCGGAATCACCGGAACATGGGCTGGGTAGAAATGTTGGCAGAGTAGGCGATGTGGAACCCGTCCATGGGCTACTCGAAACTTCGCCAGGTGCCATACCCGAATCCTCAACTGTGGCCCCTACCAGAGCCGATGTAAGGATGAAGATAATCATTATCCAAATCGTCTGAATTTTCATACGAACCCCCCAAGACAAAAAAAAGAAAAAGAATAACTGCAGGCTTTTTCAGCCTAGCAGTCTATGCCTTCACACGGTGCGCGAATTCTTTCAGGCACCGGGTTCTCATGGAACTTAATGGTCTTCTCGGCTTCGAACACACCCGTGAACATCTCGTGAGCCTTTATATCCTTGTAGAATATCTTGTGCCAGGTTGCGTCGGTGCCCCAGGTACCATTGAAAGAGTTCTTGGTCTCGAGACCAACCAGATGGGACGGAACATATACGCCATTGCTGGCCGTCATAAGCTGCTCGACTGCAGCAGTGTCTCTGCCTGCGCTCTTGAGCAGACCCGGCAGATCCTCAGGATTGCCGTAGGGTGTCTCATAGGGCGTGGTTGATGCAAAGAACGCGGTCTGATCCTGCTCCATCTCATTTACGGAGAAAAGCTCCTGCACATTGGCACCAATGCCACCATAGAAGGCCTTGGAGTTGAGGAGTTTGCCACCGGTCAGAGGCGTCTCGCCAGCATATGTCATTTTAGTGGTCTGGTAGAGGTTAAAGGCAGACTCGTTGCTGCCGTTTACTGAGTTCACAGTCCTTTTCAGCTTATCGGCATCCTGTGAGTATGCGGTCTCCTGGTCCAGCTCGAGATCTCCGTCACCATTCATGGTGTTGAAATACTCGAGTGCAATTTTTTTATCGATTACCGATGTGCTGACATCGATAATTCCTGTCCCGGATACCTTATGTGCTTCACAAAACTGTTCATACTGTACGGGTGGAACTATGGGCGGATTGGCCATCACAGTACCACATAGCCCCATAAGGGCAATTGCAAGTACTACTATTCCTACTACTCCCTTCATGCTACATTCACCCCCGATGTTAATGCAACAAATTGTTATCCCTTTAGTTTAGATGCATTATCGCTTTATTGTGCGATTTTCTAACTACAGACTACACTGACGTTTTTATTTGATATAAATCTATCTGTTATTTTCGACGTATTAGCACCTCCGCGAAAAAGCTTAAAATTTGGTCTAAGTATGAGTACATTTATATCCCTTTGTTGCGTAACAATACACCCGTGTAATTTACTAAGATCAGTGCAATGCCAAAGCCTTTGGAGGACGCAGGATGAGAAATATTAAGGTGCCAATTATTATTCTTTTAACTACATATATTATGATCAATTCGGTCCACTCCGGAGGAATTATAGATTTCAGATATGGTAATGCCTTTATGAACAACGTCAGCGATAAATACGTATTTTCGCGATTTTCAAGCCACAGTATCGCTTCCGGCGTCACTCCCTCGGCGGTGTTATTATTCAAAGGCAGAGCTCAAATTGGCGAGTCTATTCCGACTCTTACTGACTACAAGATGAATTTAACTGCAAAAGATGCTTACTATTCTCGCATGGCATCGATAATGCATTATCAATCGGAAGAGGTAGGACAGGATCCGATCAACCGCACACTGAATATTGATACTCTTGTGATTATGCCTAAAAAATTCGATTCGTTTCATTCAGAGGTTATTAATATCACTGATGACAGCAAATATGCCAATGTGAAGGTAAACTTCACATATGATAATATAAAATATGAATTTATCAATCAAACAGATCTATCCAACGAAACAAATGCACTAACACTAATACTTCAACCCTTTTGTGAAGAATTTAATGGGCTAGATCTCGAGATGGATGAGACATTTGACGAATTCGCAAGTGCGAACGGCCTAGACTACCACGGAGATCTCACTATACAAGCCATGCAAAATTAGCGGGGGCGCGCAAAATGAGATTAAATGAGATTCTATTAATTGCGATATTTATAGGAGGTATTTCTCCAGGTATTGCTTCGGTAACTGTTTCTGGAGGCTTTTACAATTCAGAAAGTAGTTTTAGTGTAAGTGAGTTCTGCAATAATGCAAATGCAGCAGGATCTATTAAACTGCTGCCCTTTGATGGTTTTAATGGATATCCGTTCTCGATCCAAGCTGCCAGTAATGGCAATTCAATTGGCGGCTCAGCAGATGCCAAGCACTCCACTAGTATCACCGCATCAGCAAAAGGAAAGACGGTGAATACAAAGTCAGTTCTTACGGAAGATGCAGCCTTGCGTGGTGCCGTTTCCAGTACATGGGGCCACGAAGTGACCTTGGGCGAGAAAAGTAGCTTGCATCTTTTCACAAATATAATCTCTCTACCGGGGTTCCTCACATTTCCCACATCATCAGCCGTTGATTCAATTACGGCCGGCATGACTCTGCAGGCAATTGACAAATCGGGCCTACCCCTATTCGAAAAAAAAATTGTTCCACCACCTGAATTTGGAGATTTCCCCCTGGTATTAGGTGTGATGAAAAGCCCGAAGTATCCCAACGTGTACATGGAAAATAAATTAAATATCTTCGCGAATTGGTGATGAAGGCGTTCCACCTAAACTGAGTATAATCTAATGGCTAAAACAGCGCAATTCGAACACGTATCACATCCTGGTCATAGTTGGGTGGCACCACCTATGGCTAAGGTGCCATCGTGACCCTCCGCACTCCGACGTAATAAAACGATTTCATTTCGCGAATCGTATGTGTTTAGGGGCATCAGAACAGGTCGATAGATGCGGTTTTTCAATTCAATGGTAGTATTATATAAAACATATGTATTAAATATAAATCGATATCAATGGCCCTTGCATAAAAAATTGGCCTTTTATGATTTCGCTATGCTGGAAGCGTGTAAATGTGCTTCTAGATGCTGATTCTTATGAGCTAAACACATACTTCGAATCAATCTAAAATCGCTATAAATAAGATAAAGAAAGCCGCTTGCGCATCTCATCTTTAAAACTTTTTCTCATTACGCATTATTGATAATTTTCATCGAAAGAAAAAAGTTTATATATTCAGAAAAGAGTATGTAAAACCAAGGGTTCTAAAAGTCAACCTTATGCAATGACACTTTATAGATTATCTATAAAGCTGACCACTGAATAAGAGGTTAATAGAAATCCCCCAGTATGCACTAAGAGCATGAGAAATGTCTTGTGACTTAATTAATTGTAACAAGGGGTCACAATAAAAAAGAGGAGGGAAAAAATGAGATTAGTTTTAGCCGCTCTGGCTTTGGTCGTTGTAGGAGTTCTGGGAACAGGAATTGTTGCAGCTCAGCCACCAATTGATCTGAACACGATCATTGTAGATGTACTTGAGACACCTGCGTTCGCTATAGCATACGGGCATGCTGGAGCCGATGCAGCTTGGGATCCAAATGACCAAGCCGTCGGCAAATTAGCACCTTACACAGTGTCACAGGTCTTGATTTATGATCCTACCGGCGCTACTAATACATGGGTAGACCCAACAGCAACGGTGAATATGACTGCGATATCCATATCAGGACTTGGCCAAGGTGGCATCACAACTGCTGATATTAAGGATGGATCGCAGGCATGGCAGAGCTATGCAGCTGCTGCAGGCATGGCCCAAGGAGAAACCGATGGTATAAGACATGCCTGGACAGTGGGAGTAGTAGATGTTGATACAGAGGTAAGTCCAAACTTCTCCCAGGCAGATGCCACTGGTCTGGTAGTTGGAGTGGCAGACTTCGAATTGTGAAAGAAATAAAACTTTTCTTTTTTTGATATTTTTGATTGGTTTAGTATTATTACATCCGGAGCGCGGAGGGTCACGAATACCCCGACCACCAGGTATGGGATGAAGTGAACCCTCGCACGTTCTTTCTTGAGCCATTTTAATTGTGGAGTCCCGAAATTATTTCGCCCACCATCTAAGTTTGGACGCATAGTCCATGATATGAAATTAAACAAGACGAAGGTTCGCTATATCCTTCATCAAAAACGCAAGGGTGTAGCCACAGAAGAGATAGCGCGGGATGTCAAGGTCTCACAACGAAGAGTCCAGCAGATCATCAAAGAGTACAGGAGACCGGGCAAGAACCTGTCTTGGGCAAAAAAGTTAGTCGCCCCCGCAAACCCTTCATTGAGAAAGAGGCAGAGGTTATCAGAGCAGCCCACGCACGCTATCGATTTGGTGCGCGGATGCTGGAGACGGTGATCCGGAAGCAATTTAAGATCTGCATATCACATAATCGTATACATATGTACATGATGGCAGTTGTCAACGCCGGGATAAAACTGTCCAGTTCTACTTAAGGCTTCTGCCCAGCCATATCTCAACGCACCTTATCCTGAAAAGCTCGGGGGAATTATCCCCTGCCTCTTGCGATCCTTAAGTCTATAGCTATCGCCTTTTACCCACATCCCGCAGGTGAAACGGCAGTGTAGCTAATTTTCTGTAAATTGTTATTAAGGCCCTGTATCCATCATTACTTTGGGAATAAGGAGGACACAGAGCCATGGACATATTTGAACTGATGGAAGATTATCTTATCGACCAAGAAGATGGAATGAAGAAGCTACTAACCTGGTTCTTGAACATGGTCATGCAACTGGAAGCAATACAGCAATCCGGTGCTGAGACTTACGAGCGCAATGATGAAAGAACCGGATACAAGAACGGCTATAAGAAGAGATCTCTCAAGACACGCGTTGGAGAAATTTCCCTGAATAAGCCGCAATTCAGGGAAAAGGCATTTAATTCTCGGATATTCGATAAATATTCTCGCGTAGAAAGAGCTTTGATCAATGCAATAGCCGAATCATATCTGCAAGGGGTCTCGACCAGGCGCATTCAGGAAATCGTTGCGCATCTTGGTCTTGATCAGCTTTCTCCCTCAAGTGTATCGCGCATTTCTAAGGAACTGGATGAGAAAGTTGACGAGTTCCTTAAGAGGCCAATCGAGCATCCAATTCCGTACATCTATGTCGATGCAAGCTATTTCAAAGTCCGTGATAGCGGAAAATATGTAACCAAAGCATTGCTCATTATCACGGGCGTCCGTGACAACGGATACCGCGAGATTCTCGGTGCTGCCGTCGCTGATGACGAGGGCGAAGGATTCTGGTCTGGACTCTTTGACGAACTGAAAGATAGAGGCATGAAAGGCGTCAAGCTAGTAGTATCCGACGGCCATAACGGAATACAGAGCGCGGTTAAGTCGCGCTTTCTGGGTGCGACCTGGCAATTATGTCAAGTTCATTTCAGCCGCGCGGTATTGAGAAACATTCCTAACAAGGATAAGGATGAAGTTGCAGAAAAACTCAAAGAAGCCCTTGAAGACGAAAACAAGATGAAAGTGCTTGCCGTTGAACTCCACAACAAGAAGCATTCAAAATCGGCAAAGACTATTGATAGGTTCAGCCAGGATATCTGGAATTATAGGTCTTTCCCAAGAGGGCACTGGAAGAGGATCAGGACTACCAATGGACTGGAAAGAATCAATAAGGAACTCAAGAGGAGAAGCAGGGTAGTTGGGGCATTCCCAAATGATAGATCTCTTCTCAGGCTTGCAGTTGCCATACTCATGGATATAAATGAAGAATGGATGACTGGTAGAAAGTATTTATCTATGGATGAGGAATAAATGATTCGAGGATACCGGGCTAGAATTTACAGAAAAACGTCCATGACTAAGGGTCGCCCATGAGAATGAAAATGCGAGTAATGATAGGTATATCTAATTTTGTTTATTCCTCTTATTGATGAGTGATTTGGTCGACCGAAATTGGCGGTTTGCATTAACCCCGTCAGAAAAACTGACCTGGCAACAATTAGCACCCATGAATGTTGCCCTTTCAATGTGGCACGCGTACCAAATTTATATTATATGCAGTTGCTTCACTCATCACAAGGAGGTATAATATGCAGCCCATATTGGAAAGTTGCTGTGGTCTGGATGTTCACAAGTCCATGATTAAGGCATGCATAGCTAAAGGACCATTGGACAAACCTCCAAAGTTCGAGATCCGAACTTTTTCCACTATGACATCAGATCTATTAAAATTAAAGGATTGGCTGATAAGGAATGAAGTAGAATCAGTAGCAATGGAAAGCACCGGAGTATATTGGAAGCCAATCTTCAATATTCTAGAAGATAGCTTCGATATAGTCCTAGCGAATCCTCAGTATCTGAAGAAAGTTCCCGGTAAGAAAAGCGATGTCAAGGATAGCCAGTGGATTGCCACTTTGCTGCGCAGCGGCTCGATACCAAACAGTTTTATCCCACCTAGAGAGATCAGAGAACTGAGAGATCTAAACAGAACTAGTGCTCCGTAACATTAATTTTGCAAGTTTAAATAATGCCTTTGAAGCTTTACTCTGGCCTTGTCTTTATTAAATCTCCATATCACAGTTGCCCCAATTTCATTCCGATCTCGCTCCCAAGAACCAACCTCATCGGACAACTTCTTCATATCTGCAATCCGGCGATCCAAACATTGCTTTGAAAGCGCAGAGAGTTCTATCTCTGCCATATTAAGCCAACTTCCCTTCTTTGGTGTATAATGATACTCGAACCTTTTCGCAAGCGTGAAAGGCAGCGTAACGAATTTTCTGTAAATTGATATCAATAAGGAAGGCCCTGTATC
>CAZWHG010000028.1:0-34654 GCA_964633785.1 uncultured Methanotrichaceae archaeon | reverse complement strand
GAACACCTTCGTGACTGGACCCTGAATCCAGCGCCTTTGACCTGGCTTGGCAACCCCCGCAAAAGAGGCAGCCAATCTCATGCAGTAGTAGTATTTAACAGTATTCGTAAGGACCACCGGGCACCCACCTGGGAGTTCTTCGTCCCATTCGTTAGTATCCTGGTCTTTCTGCTTTTATATGGTCTTGGATGGCCCGGGTTCGATATAGCAGCGATGCGAGGGCTCCGGCATATCCGAGCCCGTGCGCCCGCCCTTTGCCGCCCCAAGCTTTGCCGACAGCTCCTCAATGAACACGCCTCGCCCACACGCGCGCACGCTCTGCGCCGCTCGCATCCGCCCGCGTGGCCAATGGCTTCGGTAGTAACGCCGAATAGCCGTGGCAGTTCGCCGCTCGAACGATGCATCGGTCGCGTCCTGCCGGGACGGCATCTGCCAAATAATCCGCCTTCTGCGCGGTCACTGAGTGATAGTAGTCAATTTTCCAGAAAAATGAAAAATCAGGTAACAGCAATCAGTAATTTTCTCATCCTTGTCAAATCTTGACCGCCAGCATCCTCTCGATCGACAGGCGTGCCCTTATTGCGATCTCTTCCGGCACCGTGACCTGCGGCTGCAGCGTTTGCAGCGCCCTCAAGACCTTAGCCAGGTCGGTCTTCTTCATATTCTGGCAGATGGCCTTCTTGCTCAGCGGATAAAACTCCTTCTCCTGATTTTCTTTCTTGAGCCGGTAGATCATGCCTGCCTCCGTGCCGATGATGAACTCCTTGGCAGCGCTCGTTTTGACATGTTTTCCCATTCCTGCGGTGCTGTAGGTGAAATCGGCCACATCGATGACCTCTGGACGGCACTCCGGGTGCACCAGCACTTCTGCCCGGGGGTGCTCCGCGCGGGCGAGGCGCACCTCCTCTGCTGTGAGGTGATCGTGAACATAGCAGTAACCATTCCAGGGAATGATCTTTTTATCGGTATATCGGGACACGTAGGCTGCCAGATTCCTGTCCGGTACAAAGATAACCTCCTTCTCCGACAGCGAGGCTACCACCTGCACACCATTAGCAGAAGTGCAGCAGACATCGCTTTCTGCTTTTATCTCGGCCGTCGAGTTTACGTAGCAGACCACGGCGGCTTCTGGATGGAGGATTTTGAGGTCGCGCAGCTCTTGGGGCGTTATCATGTGGGCCATGGGGCACCAGGCACTTTTCTCCGGCAAGACGACCTTTTTTTGCGGGGAGAGGATGGCTGCCGTCTCCGCCATAAAGTCGACTCCGCAAAAGATAATGACCTCTGCGTCCAGGCGCGCTGCCGCCCTGGAGAGTTCCAGGGAGTCTCCCACAAGGTCGGCTACATCCTGCACCTCGGGTATCTGGTAGTTATGAGCCAGTATGGTCGCCTGACGCTCCTCTTTTAAAGCGAGTACATCATTTAGTATTGTCATAGAATTGGCCCCATTGTCTGAGAAACTATTATTTCAATCTTTTTAAATAGGTACTCTTAATACTATTGCTTTAATTGAAGTAAAATTGAGTTACATTTAAATAGATGAGCCTGCGGCAATGATCATCCGCCGATAGCAGCCGGAAAAATGGCCATTTCATCCTTTTGTCATATCTCGGACCCGCTCCAAGGCCAGCAGTGCATCTTCCATCTTGAAGTCGCGCTTATCTTTAGCCAGGAATTCGCGAAAACGCTGCAACTCTTTTTCCGCCACCATATTCGCTGCATCCGAAAGCATGCGCTCGTAGCTTCGATCGGGAAAGTATTGGGCCTGTGCACAATGAAATAGCCGGTCCTTGCAGGACGCACTAATTATCCCCATCTGCCAGGCCAAATCCAAATTGAAACGAATGTTCACCAGAGGCTCCGACCTGGGCTCATAGGTGAAAGGATCAAAGACCAGTGCCACTTCATCATCCGAGACCAGATGGCCGCTCTTGTAAGCCTGGTAAATCTTGCCTATACCCTCCATGCCGTAAACATCCAACTCCGAGGCCCGCAAGGCTCCCATGCTGGAAGCGCCCAAGACCTTTGCTCCTGCCTCCTGGGCATAGATTACCTCCTTGTGGGCTACCGAGCACTCCTGAAAGAAGACACCGTCAATGAGAAGAATAATCTCTGATCCTTCCCTGGCCGCCTGGTAAATGTCGCCTCTCTTGGCAGGAGGCCGGTAGTCAGCCTCCAATATCTGCTTGGCCTCATCCAAAGAGAGGCTTGGCCCTAGGAAGACGACGATTCCTGGCATTTCTGCACCTTTTGCCCACCCTTTCCGGGTCTACCGCTGAGATCTCAAGTCCCGGCACAATCACCCTGACCACGGGAAGGCCGATCTCCTCACGAGTCAAATCCACTACCACTACCCGATCGAGACCTGCCTCCTCCAGCTTCTTTAGCATATATTTTATGTCCATCAAAAAGTCGTCGCTCTCAAATGATTCAATATCTGCAAAAGACTTTTTCTCGGATGCTTCAAACCAGTGCTTGTTGAGCCTCTTGGTCCTGTCATAGCCGATCTGTTTTCTAAAATCAGCGATTGTAGTATCCTCTCTTGCCCCATGAATCTGGGTAAGGCGGCTTTGCGCCACTTCGGTAAGAGCGCGCAGCACTGCCACAGCGGCGCTGGTATGCGTGCCCATGCCGGTAGTGAGAAGAGTCGGATCGCGCAGGCGGACATCATCTGCCGCAGCAGCGCAGGTAGGAATGCCAATGTCGCTGGTAATATCCCTCAGATAGACATCCACCTCGGCTGCTGCAAATTTATCCAGGAGGGTCTTAGCCTGTTCGTCCTCAACATCACAAATTAAGGGGCCGGTCCTCCTCGTAGCCTCCACCAGGGCCCAAGCATCTCTTTCAATAACTTCGGCCAGGCCGTGGAATATCGCCTCTTCAATGACATTGCCCGATGCCAAACCACTGGTATTGGTTCTAAAGAGGCTTTTGTAATCGGAGGACAGGGGATGGAAAACCGCATTGGCCGGAACCAGAATCTCCTCATCGTTCATTATGTCCCAGCCGGAAATCCAGGGTATCATAGCATCCGGCGATGCTCCCTCCGGCAGGATCAACTCGCGTGGGTCCAGCGCTGCATCAAGATGGGAAAAACTGTCTATCTTAAGCTCCCTGTCCCTCAGTTCAGCCGAGTAGCGCTCCAACCCTTCCATCATGGCCGACACTTTAGCTTCAGTTGGCGTGGCCCCTTTGCCATTGTAGACGGAGATGGCACCTCGATCTGCCATAGGCCGGATGGAAGAGAAGACAGGTATGCCGATTCGGTCAAGATTGGTTATGTCCGCCACTCTGGTAATCCCGGCGGCAGGCAATTTGGCTTCAGCATACCTTAGTGTCTCCTCAGGAGGCATTGCCCGATGGGTATCGTTTTTATACTTTTTTATGCAGGACGCTAGTATCATCGCCGGAGATTTAGATCAGCAATGGAATATAAACTCTGCTTCAAAGGAAGGGTAATTTGTCCTTCTTTCGGTAAGCCAGGGCCTGGCAGGTCGCGATCAACCTCCCATCTTCGCCTGTGACGGAAATCTGACAGGAGGAGATCTTTCGGGAGCGATTGATCTCCCGACCTTCGGCCAGCAAGCTCTCGCCGGGAAGAGGCGCACTGAGATAATTCATATTCACGCCTAATGCCACTGCCACTGTGCCATGCGAGTTGACGGTCAGCTCGAAGGCGGCATCCACCAGCGAGAAGATGGCTGCACCATGGGTGGTGCCGAAGAGATTGTTCATTTTCTCGGAGGTCTTCATCTTGAGAATGGCGTGGCCTTCCTCAAGTTCTGCAATCTCTATGCCTAAGGTCTTGGCATAAGGCTCTTCACAAAATTGTTTCTCCAAAGCTTCCAGGCATTGCTCCAAAGTATCATTCCTCACCAGCATTATTCTCGAAACGGTTATATTGGCTACGCTCGATCTAGGGACCTATGCCCAGCTCCTCAGGCAACAGGCAAGAGCCGGTCTCCATTGAGGTGAGCGGCCCTGCGGTGTCCATTGTCCTCACCCAGGGCGCTATCAATATCTGGTTTGGAAGAAAATTCGATAAATCAATTATCGCCAAGATTCTCTTGATAATCTCCAAGGTGGATGGAACCGCGGAGCATGAGAAGGAGGTCTTATGCCCTTTCGAGCAGATCAGCGAATTTGAGAACAACGGCTACATCCTCACCTCCTACGCTCGCAAGAAAGAGATGTATCGGGCCATATTTGTGGTTCCATTCTCCAATTCCCGAGCACTGGAGATGTTCATGGAGTCCATCTCCCAGGAGACGGAGAAAGAGGATGTTAAGATTACCCTTTACTGGAGAGGAGGCCGAATCAGGATGAATCTGATAAAAGAGGAGATTTCCAGACTCAATTGCTTTAGCACACAGAATGTGATTTATAAGGATGAGCCGATAGGGGCTGTTGGCAGGAGAGAGGAGCCATGAGATTTGCAAGCTGCACGGAAAAAATTGAGATATCAGGCATAAGGAAATGTTTTGAGGGAGCGGCCCCCGGGTCCGTGAATTTAGGATTGGGCCAGCCGGACTTCGATACACCGGTGCATATCAAGAAGGCGGCAATTGCTTCAATTCAAAAGGGATTGTGCGGCTATACTCCCAACTGTGGTGTGCCGGACCTTCGCACTGCCCTCGCAGAAAAGTTTTGCTCCGAGAACCGGATTGATTGCACGGCAGAGGAGATCATGGTAACCAGTGGGGCCAGTGAGGCTCTCTTCCTGGTTATAGCCGCTCTGGTCGACCGGGGGGAGGAGGTCCTGATAGGCGATCCGAGTTTCCTCTCCTATGCCGAGCTGATCCGCTTGGTGGGCGGTAGACCCGTGAGCGTCCCTCTTGATGACAATCTTCGTCTCGCACCCGAGGCTATTGAGGAAAGAATTTCCAGCAAAACTAAGCTGATAATAGTAAACTCTCCCTCCAATCCCACGGGCTCAGTAGGAACACCACAGCAGATGCGCGCCATTGCCGAGATCGGCGAAGATAGAGGTATCGCTGTGCTCTCCGATGAGGTCTATGAGCATTTTATCTACCAGGGGGAGCATGTCAGCCCGGGCCGGTACTCAGACAACGTCATCACCGTGAATGCTGTCTCCAAGACCTACGCCATGACTGGCTGGAGGTTGGGCTATCTGGTCGCCAAAGGCGGTGCGCTCGAGCAGCTTCTCAAGATTCACCAGTATGTTCAGGCATGCGCTAGCTCCATCTCTCAGGCCGCAGCTCTGCAGGCCATCACTGGACCACAGGAGTGCGTAGCCCAGATGAGAGACGAATTCAAAGCTCGCCGGGATCTGCTTGTAAAAGGCTTCCGGGAGATGGACGTCGATATAATTGAACCGGATGGCGCTTTCTATCTCTTCCCCCGAGTGGGAGATGGCGACGCGGTCGCTGCCCGCTTAGGCAAAGCGGGCGTAATTGTCGTTCCAGGATCAGCCTTTGGGCCGGGTGGAAAAGAGCACATCAGAATCTCTTATGCTGCGGCGCGCTCTCAGCTTGAGGAAGCAATGCGTCGCATGAAAGACATCCTTTAAATAGGAGAGTTGCATTCGTCGCTAGGAGTGATGAAATGAAGGAGCAGGTTGAGGTCAGAGAGCTGAAAGAAGGAAGATACGTTATCATTGACGAAGAGCCTTGCATTATCAAAAGCATATCCCATTCCAAGCCCGGCAAACATGGCAGCGCCAAGGCTAGGGTGGATGCGATAGGCATCTTCGACAATCAGAAGAAGTCCATCGTTCAGCCGGTTACCACCAAGATTTATGTCCCCACAGTGGAGCGCAAGACAGGACAGGTTCTATCCATCAGCGACACCTCGGTGCAGCTCATGGATCTGGGAAGCTATGCCACAGTCGACATTCCCATAACTGCGGATCAGAAGGAAAAGATCGAGGAAGGAAAAGAGGTTCCCTATCTCTTTGTCATGGGCAGGAGCAAGCTGGACCTGCGACAATAATCCTTTTTTAATCCATAACATGTTCCAAAGGTGCGGTTTTGCCGACGCCGATGCAGATTTACAGGATGCGGACTATGTAATAGTGGGGCTCCCCTTCGACGCAACTGCATCTTTTCGATCCGGATCACGAGATGGGCCGGATGCCATTCGTCTTGCCTCTTTTAATTTCGAGAGCTATGACTACCGTTATGACGTGGACTTGGCCTCTCTGGCCATTTGCGATTTAGGAAATATGGATCTTGGGGCAGATCCCGCTTATGCAGACGCGACCATAAAAGAGGGCATTGCCCTGCTGCCCAAAGCTATCGTCCCCATCTTTTTAGGCGGAGAGCATTCCATTACTCCCCCCATTGCGGAGAGCCTGGCCCGGTGCAAAGAGCCGGGCGATTTCGGCGTGCTGGTGCTGGACGCACATCTGGACCTGCGCAAGGAGTATGGCTGCACCAGTTACAGCCATGCCTGCGTCAGCCGGAGAATCCTGGAGAAGAAGGGGATGGGCACTTTTGCCTCTATCGGCATTCGCAGTGGCTGCAAAGAGGAGTTCACCTTCGCGAAGGAGAACGGCATATCGTACAACACCTCCCGCGACGTGTTTGAGAATGGTATCGATTATGTTCTGGATAGAGCAATGGATGGCCTGCATTGCGAGCGGCTCTACCTGTCCATTGACTTGGATGTCATTGATCCGGCATTCGCGCCGGCGGTGGGCAACCCGGAGCCCTTTGGCCTCACATCCTGGGATGTGTCGAGAGTGATTGAGCGTGTTGCGCCGAGGGCAGTGGGCCTGGATATAAACGAGCTGACCCCTGCCTACGATCATGGCGAGACGGCGCTTCTGGCGGCGAAACTGGCGCGAGAGTTTATAGCGGCAAAGGCAAAAATATCAAATGTTTGATAGAGGCGTAAAATGACGGATAAATTGAGGGAGTATTTCAACAAGCAACCAAGGCTTGGCGTTATAAGCACATCGAATAAGGATGGAAAGGTAGATTGTGCCGTCTACGGCTCCCCGCAAATGATCGACGAAAAAACAGTTATTGTGGCGCTTGCCAGGGGCCGCACCTTTGCCAACTTGCAGGAAAATCCCCTTGCAGTTTATATGATAATGGAGCCGGGTGCGGGAGTTCTTGATTGGAAAGGAATCCGGGTTTACCTGAAGATGCTGGACTTTGTCACCTCAGGTCCGCAGTTAGACCTGTACAAAGATCAGACGGCCAAAATTGTGGGAGAGCAGTCGGCAGAGATGATTGCTGTGCTGGCTACCTTCGAAATAACACAAGTTCGGCCTCTGATCGATTTCGGGCAGGGCTGGGAGAAGTCAATCTGAGATGAAATTGAGCTGTGCATGTTTCATCCTTCTATTAGCATTGATGACGTCCGCAAATTGTCAGCAGACTGCAGAAGGATGGCTGAGTATGCAGGGTCCAAATGCCTTATCTTGGATCGACAAGGGCATTGCCCTCGATAACGAGGGCAGGTATGATGAGGCCATCAAAGCTCTTGACGAGGCCATCAAGCTGGACCCCAATTATGCCTATGCATGGAATACCAAAGGCGCTATTCTTCATAACCATGGTAGGTACGATGAGGCCATCAAATACGTTAATGAGGCCATCAAGCTAGACCCCAATTATGCTTATGCCTGGAACACCAAAGGCGTTATTCTCAGGAATCAGGGTGCGGTTCTCGATGACCCATATGTGAGCCTTGATGGCCAGAACAAGTATGATGAGGCTATGAAATGTTTTGATGAGGCCATCAGACTTAATCCCAACCTCACCCAGGCCTGGATCGACAAAGGCACCGCACATCTGGGCCAGGGCTTTGCCCTCATCCGACTAGGTTTTGATGGCAAGAGTGAGTATGATGATGCCCTAAAATGCTTTGACGAGGCCATCAGGCTAGATCCTGTGAATGCCATAGTCTGGTACCAAAAAAGCGCAGCTCTTTATAAAATGGGCCGGTATACAGAGGCCGAATCTGCCACTACCAGAGCCAGGGAACTGGAGGATGACGGCTAATTCCATTCGGTCTTGATAAATCCATCTGATCTATCCAAGCTTTGTGATTTCTTTGTAACAAGTGCAATCAAATACGCTTTTTGCGGCGGCTCCAAATCCCTTTTTGTCGAAGGGGGTCATATCTTTCCAGCCACCATAACAGCATGGTAGCCAACTTTCTGCTTCATCATCAGTGTCATTGGATATTTCGAATACGGACTTCATATTTATCTTCCGCTCCAGATCATATGTACCGTAATACCGCTCTTCTCCCATACTCAGAGCCGGATAGTCTTGGTGTTTGACGTCGTACTGTGAATCTCTGAACCGATAGCTCAAATCAGCGATTCCCGTAATGTTAGCTTTGATTTGGTAACCCAGATATTTTGTAGGCTTGAACTCTGCCAAGAAAATGGATTCGTCAGTAGCCAGGACTGTAGCGTTCATCTTCTGCAGCCACATAACCGTCCTCTGTTCCTTAGATAGCTCGCGGTTGTATAGGAAGCTTGCACCCACAAAGTCCCCACTATTTCCCTGGAAATCCCGGTCATTTATTCCCAGACCCGAATAAGCCAGGGTCCTACTGCCTTTTATAAAGACGGGCCATTTCTCATTCTCGTACTCGATTGTGTATAGATCAGTTCCCGCTGGCTTATCTACGGTGATATTGATGTCGTCCGGGTAAACAACAGACTGCATCATCATTTTATCTGCGGATTGGTAGCTGCCTTCGAGAGAACTTGTTCTCTGCCGGAACCGAACATCATTGCTTCCCACTTCCGCATAATAGGACAGGTACGCAGGCAGGATTCTACTGCGTGACTTTGCTGGAGATATGTCTGTAGGAGATATGTTACCTTTCACCAAGCTTGATAAGTCAAAACTTAAATTACTGCTCTGGCGATAGATGGACCAGTGAGATGAATTGGTATCGACGCTGCTCGACCAGTAGACTCCGCAACCGCTTGAACTAAGTGCAAATAGCGCGATCAATAGGAGTGCCAATGGCCCATTTTTCATATCGTGCCATACACGGAGGGTTGTGATAAAGCTTATCGACGATTTTATTATCCTTATTCGGCACCCTTCTCTTCAGGTCTAGTTCATTTCGCATCCCAATCCAACAAAAATTATGATGCTCTTATCCCGCAATTGTCGATAAATAGTGGAGACTAAAAAAAAAAAATAATTTCCAGTCCTTCAGGGGCAGGGCAGGGTTAAGAGTGATGCATTGCCGCTCTCCAGTGACATCCTCATATTTAGATATCCAGAATAGGCTCCGCTCATGACATAGATAGGCACCGCGCTGGACCCCTTTTGCACCCGCGCACCCACTCTGGCCGTTCCTTCCACCTCGGAATGAATGCTGTAGACAGAGTTGTTGTCCGTCTGGCTTACGGATGTATCCTTGATAAGATCCACCAGATTGGAGTAGCTCTCCGAGTAGACCGATCCCACCTCATAATTCTTGGCGCATAGTGCGTTCTTAAGCTCGCTATTGGTTATTGGCGCACTGTATCTGGACGGCCTGTTCTGAAATACGCCCCATTCGTTCGCCCAAATCTCATTGTAGCCGTCTTCAAAGCCGCCGTAGACCTGTGCATTGATGGATCGGGACACAGTGCCGGTGCCTCTTGTTCCCGTGACCAGCTTCTGTCCATGAAAACCGGCTACTGTCTGGTAGATGCGCATATCGTCCGTGATCCCCTGGCTGTAGATCCAGGAATGCTCGGTGAGATTTTGGGGCACGTTTTTGGCCGTAACATTAAGAATGCAAGTGCCGGCAATAACAAATATAATCAACAACGCGAGCATCAACGATACGGGCCACCATCTCATCTGAACACCTCTTCCTTAGGCATCATGTCCGGGCATCGAATATAAATGTGATCCTTATTTTCGCTTATTGCGCCCTCGCTGTTTGATTTCTCTCAAGCGGGCGTCCAGTGATGCCTGCAGATGCAAAGAGAGGCCGGCCCCGAATTGATCCAGGCGGGCGGCGATGGCCAGCTTTGCCGCCAGGGTGCGAGCCACACGCCCCCTTAGCTTCTTGGCAGATCCTATTACGGCGGGATGGCGGAAGATGATGCCGTGCTTGGGCGAAGGGGCATTTCCTCGGAGATGCTTGAATAGAGACTTTTCCGCGCCCATGACCTGTACTCGACTGGAGGGCATCTTCGCCAAATGACTTAGGCCGCCCGCCCGGGAGATGAGCCTGGCCGCCAGTATGGGCCCCGCCAGCGCGGAGAGATTGGGTGCCAGAGCCTGCACAGTAGTGGAGACGTCCGTTTCTGTGGCCTCGCGTGACTCTCGCAGGCTTAGGATAGCTCTTGCCAGCGTGCCCATATTTTCGTCTTCCTTTAGCCCTTCCGCCAGATCCTTTCCATGTATGATCTCCTGGCTGTGCAGGCGGGACCATTCGTAGAGTCTCTCGTCCAGCAGATTGATCACCTGAGACAGATCATCCAGAGCCTCCATGGCCTGGAGCAGATCCTGCTCGGCGGTAGTCCCGGCCAGAATGCTTCGACGCACCAGGCTCAAAGCGGTATCCCTGAGCAGGCGATTGTATTCACTGTCATCGGCTGCAAAGCCTGAGGACTTGGCCAGAGCACGCAGATCGGGTTGGGGGAGAGGAAAGCCACTGGCTGAGTCCTGCCGGATCTTCGATATTCCTTCGGACTCTTCTGCGCCGGGGACGGGTCCGGTCAGCAAGCATCCTGTCTGCAGGTCAACTCTTCCAAACCAGGTCAAAAGCTCCATTTGCTTACATTGCTGCTCGGTCTGGAATAGATTACTTTCGCCCCGCACAGATCTAATTTAAATACTTCACAGCCCAAGTTACAGTTACCTCTCAATAAAAAAATTAGGGGGCATATTGTCTATGAAAGAACTGGTTGATCAGATAAAAGCTCGTCTCAGGGATCAGAAGATCGAGGTCTCTGATGAGGATATCGAATCTCGTCTAAAGAAGCTCATCGTGGATTTTCGTGTGCCTGAGAGCGAAGCGAGAAGATCGGTTTTAAATTACTTCTTTAAGGAGCATGGCATAGTGCCTCAGGTCAGGGCCGGCTCGGATAAGGTCAAGATCGCCGAGATCAAGGAGGCGGGCAAATGGGTGGATTTGGAGGTCAAGGTTCTGGATCTCTGGGAGCCTGCAGCCGAGACCATCTCTCAGACTGGACTATTGGGCGATGCAACGGGGTCCATCAAATTTGTGAAGTGGACCAAGTCTGATCTGCCCAATCTGGAGCTAGGGCGAAGCTATATATTAAAGAAGTTGGTCACGGATGAGTTTCAGGGCAGATTTTCCGTAAAATTGAACCGCACCAGCCAGATCGAGCCGTTAGACATCGATGTGGATGCAAAGCCTGCCAGCAAAGCTCCGCAGCAAGTAACCGTGGCGGAGATCAACGAGCCCGGCCTATGGGTTGACCTGAAAGTTAAGGTAGCACAGCTCTGGGAGACGAACAGCGAAGCTATCTCTCAGTCAGGACTGGTGGGCGATGAGACCGGCGCCATAAAATTTGTGAAGTGGGTTAAGGCTGATTTGCCTGATCTTGAGGACGGCAAGAGCTACCTTCTGAAAAACCTGGTAACAGATGAATTCCAGGGCAGATTTTCCGTAAAACTGAATCGCACTAGCCAGATCGAGCCGTTAGATATCGATGTAGAGATCGGCTCCATTGCCGCAGAGTTCTCAGGCGCCCTGGTGGATGTGCAGAAGGGCTCCGGGCTAATCAAGCGATGCCCGGTTTGCAAGCGCTCTCTGGCCAAGGGTGTCTGCAGCGAGCATGGAAAGGTGGACGGCACTTATGATCTGCGCATCAAAGCAGTACTGGATGACGGCCGCCGGGTGCAGGATATGCTCGTCAACCGGGAGACCACGGAGAGGCTGCTAAATCTCACACTGGAAGAGGCCAAACAAATGGCCATGGAGGCGCTCGATCATGAGGTTGTGCACTCACTAATTGAGAGCAAACTGATGGGAAGATACTATTCCATAACAGGGCCGAGAATTGATCGCTATCTCCTTGTGGAAAGCATTACTGAAATCCCGCCGGTATCGGCGGCGGACGTAGATGGGCTGATAGCGGCAATGGAGGTGGCATAAATGGCTGGATTTTCGCGAGAAGTAGCAAAAAGGATCTTCGCCGAGGAGTTGAAGAGCTCTAACTACTCTTTCCGCGACGGGGAGGATCAGCACCAGTATGCACCTTCGTATCTTCTTACCCCCACGGGTGCCAAATGCAATCGGGTTTTCGTAGTCGGAACCCTCACAGAGAAGGATGACATCGGCAGCGACACGGAGTACTGGCGAGGAAGAGTGGTAGACCCCACGGGCAGCATCCTGATCTATGCCGGTCAGTACCAACCCGAGGCGGCACAGATACTTGCCTGCATGGAAGCGCCCTCATATGTCGCCGTGGTGGGCAAGCCCAATCTCTACCAGACCGATGACGGAAATATCATCATATCTCTGCGTGCCGAGTCCATCCAGCGGGTGGATGAGAATACGAGAAACCAGTGGATAATAGACACCGCTCGCCGCACCTTGGAGAGACTGGATGCGCTTAAGAATGCCAGGCCAATCCCGGTATCCGGCGATTTCGCCACTGCAGACAATGTGCCAGCTTCCTCTTCTTCGTCCACTCCTGCACAGGACGCCGATAGAGCTTTGCAGCATTATCACACCGACATAGAGCACTTTCGGGAGATGGTCCTTCGCGCGCTCTCCTCATTGAAGGCGGACCTGGTCAAGAGCGACAAGTCACAGGGAAAATCTCCCGATATGTCTTCTGAGACCTCTCCCCAGACTGCAGTCGCCAAAAGTTCGATTGCTGGGAGCCCAAGCAAGCCGGCTACGACGTTTGCTGCAGAAGAGATGCCCTCTTCCCGAAAAAGCAAGCCCAAGAAGAGTGAGCCCAACAATACCTGGCCTATGCCTGAGGATGAGGAAGAGGTAGAGACCATTAATTTCGGCAAGAAGAGCTGAAAAGTTTTAAATAATGTGCGCAGTCTCTACAACATGGGTGAATCGATATGGTAATTGGAGTAACGATGGTAAAGGTGGTGCCGGGACAGGAGAAGACCGTCTACAATGCCTTACAGGAGATAGATGGCATTAAAGATGTCTACCATGTCTTCGGCGAATTCGACTTCGTAGTAATCATCGAGGTTGAGGGCCTGAGTATGTTGAACAAGCTTGTGGACGTTATCCGTGAGATAGATAACGTAACAGCTACCCAGACCGTAGTCGGGGCTGAACTTTAGCCCTTCTTCCCTTTTTTATGGAAATTGCCGAGGAGCTGGCCAAGCAGCAAAAAGCCATCTCCGTAGCCGAATTTTTTGAGAAGAATCGCCAGATCCTGGGATTCGACTCGGCGCCGCGAGCCCTCATCACCTGTGTAAAGGAGGCGGTAGATAATTCCCTGGATGCTTGTGAAGATGCGGGAATACTGCCGGATATCTTTGTACAGATAAAGAAGAGCGGCGAATACTATCAGGTTATTGTTGAGGATAATGGGCCGGGCATTGTGCAAGAGGAGATTCCGCGCGTTTTTGCCAAATTGCTCTATGGATCTCGTTTTCATACTCTACGCCAGAGCCGAGGCCAGCAGGGCATAGGCATATCTGCGGCGGTGCTTTATTCTCAGCTCACCAGTGGCAGGCCTACTAAGATCATCTCCAAGATCGCTCCGGGCAGACCTGCTCGTTACTGCGAGTTGCTGATAAATACTGCAAAAAACGAGCCGGAGATTCTAAAATCTGAGGATATGGACTGGGAACGCCCCAAAGGCACGCGCGTGGAGCTGGAGATGGAGGGCACCTATGTGAGGGGTCGACGCCAATCGGTCTATGGCTCGCTGAAGAGCACTGCCATTGTCAATCCTCATGCTCGCCTGACCCTGGTGGAGCCGGAGGGCAATGTGGTGGTCTTCGAGAGGGTCACGGAGAGTCTGCCCAAAAAAGCCTATGCAATTTCGCCTCATCCGGACGGAATTGAGCTTGGTGAACTGATCAAACTATTGCGCTACACAGATAAAAAGAAACTGCGCGTCTTCTTAAAAGAGACCTTCTCTTCCATAGGCGCAATATCCGCCCAGGAGCTTTGCAGCCGGGCGGGGCTGGACCCGGAATTGGCCCCTACGGGCCTGGATCACGATGCGGCGACGCGCCTTCACTCTGCCTTCAAAGAGATCAAGGTCAAGTCGCCTCCCGTGGACTGTCTTTCTCCGATAGGCGAAGAGCTGATCAAGGCCGGCTTGGAGAAGGAGTTTCGGTTGGACTATATCGCCACCACGGTCCGGCCTGTATCCGTGTATTCGGGCAATCCTTTTCTGGTTGAGGTAGGACTGGGATACGGAGGAGAGCTGGAGAAGGAGAGCCGCGTTGAACTCCTGCGTTTTGCCAATCGCGTTCCACTTGTCTATCAGCAGGGTGCCTGCGCTGTAACTCATGCTGTGGAGAGCGTCTCCTGGAAGAACTATTCCCTTGGCCAGCCCACGGGAAGCGGCGTGCCTGTTGGACCGGCGGTGCTGCTGGTTCATATTGCCTCCACCAATATCCCCTTCACCTCGGAGAGCAAAGATGCCGTGGCAGATATGCCGGAGATTTTGACAGAGATTGACCTGGGGCTGAAAGAGGTAGCAAGAAAGCTGCGCCGCTACCTTGGCCGGCAGAGCGTTCTTTCAGAGAGGCGGGAGAAGGAGGAGATCATCAGAAAGATTTTGCCGCGCATCGCCCAGAAGCTCTCCGATGTTCTGGAAAAGGATCTGCCGGATATCGGACCAGTGGTAGCCAAGATCATGGGCAATCTTCTCGTCTTCCGGAAGGTGGAGAGGAATAACGGACTGCTATGCGTCAAAATCATGGTAGAAAATCACAGCGAACAGCTGCGGTCTTTTAAGCTGCATGAGGTGCTGGCTGTGCAGGCTGACAGCGTCTCGCCTGCCGCCAAAGTCATTTCTCTGGGAGACGGCTACGACTATCACTGGAAGCTAGCAATCGCTCCGGGCCAGGCTGCCACCCTAAGTTACAGCGTCACGGCGGAAGGCGTGGCCCTGAAAGAGCCGGTGATTGAGGGCCTGGAATCGGAAATTGTCACAGGGGCCAGGGTGATCTAGCCAATGGAAAAGTCCGAAGAGAAAACAGAATTTGATGAGCGGCAAAGCATAAAGAAAGCAGAAAAATCCAAAATAGCTCAGGAGAATCTGCTAATCCTGGCGGATACTCTTTATAAACAGTTTCAGCAGGGTATAGTGCCTCATATCTCCTTGCCTTCCCGAACCAAAGGAAACATTGAGTTTTCCACCAAGGACGATGTCTGGATTTATGGGGACCAGGAGACGACACGCAGTGTCAAGACAGTACGCGGAGCCAAGACACTGCTCAAGACGGTTCACCTGGCGGAGCTTCTCATCAAAGAGCATCTCAAGAACAATCGCGGCTCGACTTTGAGAGAGATCTATTACATCTCCGAGAACTGGGATATCGCCAAATTCCATGAGCAGGCGGAGAGCGACCGGCTTATCGAGGATCTGGAGATCGTAACTTCCTTGCACCGGGAGGACTTTCACGTCCGGCCGGAGGAGGATGGTGCGGCCGTCTTCGGGCCTTTGCGCCTCAAAGAGCAAACTCGTCGCGGCGAGAGGGAGATGCACTGCCAGGAAGATGTGGGCGAGGCCGGCTACCAGATACCTTTCAATGTGGATAACATCGAATTTTTGAGCCACGATGCTAGAATGGTCATGGCCATTGAAACCGGCGGAATGTACGCCCGGCTTATCGAGAACGGCTTTGATGAGGAGTACAATGCCATTCTGGTTCATATCAAAGGCCAGCCGGCAAGGTCCACGCGCCGCATCATAAAAAGGCTGAATGCGGAGCTGAACATTCCGGTGGTGGTTTTCACGGATGGCGATCCCTGGTCCTATCGCATCTTTGCCAGCATCGCCTACGGTGCTATCAAGAGCGCTCACCTCTCCGAGCACCTGGTCACACCGGGCGCGCGTTTCCTGGGGGTGCAGCCCAGTGACATCGTGGACTATAATCTCTCCACAGACAAGCTGACCGATAAGGATCTGCAGGCCCTGCGCAGCGAGCTGACCGACCCCCGGTTTAATACGCCTTATTGGGAAAAGCAGATCCGGCTGCAACTGGACCTCAAGAAGAAAGCAGAGCAGCAGGCCTTTGCCGGCAAGGGCCTGGATTATGTGACCAAGACCTACCTGCCGGAAAGGCTTACTGAGATGGGGATAATTTGAGTTTGATCCTCGATTTTCACACACATATCTACCCGGAGTGGGTGGCGGCCAAGATCCTGCCTGCGGCCAAGAGAAAGCTGAAGGTGGAAGTGCCTGGCACGGGTTCGCCCGAAGATCTGTGCCGCATGATGCAGGTGGCAGGAGTGGCCCAATCGGTGCTCCTGCCCCTGGCCAAAGGCAGGGAGGACGTCAGCAGCCTCAACGACTGGATCCTATCCGTATCCAGGGAGAACCGGGCGTTGATCGCCTTTGGTGCTGTTCACCCCTTCATGGAAAACCTGGAAGCAGAGCTGGACCGGTTGGCAGCCTGGGGCGTCAAGGGTGTAAAGATGATGCCTCTCTTGCAGGAGGTCTATCCTGATGATTCGCGCTGTGGCCGACTTTTCGAGGCATTGATTGAGAGGAAGATGATCCTGGTGGCTCATGCGGGCCGCGATCCACTGGATAGGCCGGAGGTCTTTGGTACCCCCGATCGCTTTGCCAGAACCATTGAATGTTATCCAAAACTGCGACTGGTGCTAGCTCATCTGGGAGGTTTACGCATGTGGGATGACGTCCGGCGCTACCTCCTATCCGCCGGCGAAAATGTCTATTTCGACACGGCTTACGTCTCCTTCTACATGGGCTGGGATGAGATGAGGGAACTGATAAATGATATCGGGCCAGAGAGAGTCATCTTCGGCAGCGATTACCCCTGGGAGGAGCCGGGAAGGGCGGCGGAGATCATCAAGGGCCTGGAACTCTGTGAGGCAGAAGAGCAGGCCGTTCTCGGCAAGAATGCAGCCACGCTCCTGGATATGGGGTTAGAACTTACTGCTATGCTCACCGCAAAGGCACAAAGGTGCAAAGACGACTTGGATTGAAGAAATTGGGCCAAAGGTTTATACTTCTTTACAATAGATGTGCAGATCCATGAAACACGATCTGCTTGACATTTTAGCCTGTCCGCTGTGCAAGGGAGACCTCACTATTGAGGTGTTCGAAGAGAATGATAAGGAGATAGTTACGGGCAAGCTTTGCTGTCAGGCCTGCAAGGAATGCTATCCTATTGAAGACGGCATTCCCAATATGCTGCCGCCCGATCTAAGAGACTAGTCTTACCTGATTAGTCTGCTGTCCTGGCGGGTAGAGAAAGAGGCCCGGCCAGGAAGGAGCAGAGACTCATAAAGCCAGGATGCAGGCGGGAAGAAGCCGCACTAGCAAAATATTTATATAATATTATGTGATATTTGGTAGTGGGGAGTTTTGTCATTGGATCATATTGTTCACATCAACAATGGCAGTGGGGAGGCCAAACCTATAGTTTTGCGTCTTCTTCCCGGGGAGGAGACCATATTCAATCTCAAAATTCTCAATGACGGGGAGCCGTCTAACATCTCTCTGCTGGCCAGCAGCCCCGTCTTCAAGGCGGTGCGTTTGAAGAAGCCAGATCATTATGTGGTCCTCGAGGAGATAATACCTATTCTAGCCAGGATGCCGGCTGACAAAAAGCGTTTGGATGGGGAAATTCTCCTCTCCAGCCGCAGTGGAGAGAGCCGGGTGCCCATAACTCTGCTGCGTGATTCGGAAGATCCGGGCGACGATCTGGAAGACCCCGGTCTGCAGGGGGATAAGGAATTGAAGGACGATGAAGTTGATGCTGATGATCAGGACGATGATGAGGAAAACTACGAGAGAGTCAAGCGAGTGAATCGGCTCGAAGATGAAGACGAGGACGAAGACGAGGGCGGAGACGATTACGAAGAAAAAGAGAAGGAGCCGCGGCGCATAGCATTTTCTCGCGACAAAGATCTGCAAAGTTACCGATCTGCGACCCGCCGGCAAAGAGCCGGGGGGATGGAAAGCCGTGGTGAGCGGCGGCCACAAAAGCCCGCAGGCAGCCGTGCAGGTAAGGCTGAAGATCTTAACAATGAACGGAGCGAAAGATCCAGCAATGTTCGAGCCGAGCGCCGCAGGGAAGATGAGATCGAGGACGCAGCAGATGATGATAATCGCCGCGTCGAAAATCGCTTCAAGGCTCGTATCGATGATCGTTTTGTAGACCCCGGCAACAGGCAGGACGATGGCCCACGTTTCATTCCCAGGCAGGTGCCTTTGGATGAGCCGGAAGAATGGGACGACGAGAGTGCGGAAGAGAGATCTGAAGAGAGAACTGATGTGCGAAAAAGAGCCACATCCGGTTTTGAGGATCGCCCCCAGGACTTACGCCAGGGTCTGGAGAGTGAGGAGCGAGAGATTCCCATATCATCTGCCGGGACCGCTGCCGAGAGGCTGGAGCGGGCCCCTGAGGATCCGGAAGCCTATGTCGAGCCGGATGAGGGGCTGCAGTCCGTCTATCAGGAACGACTGGGGGGTTTTGGCGGTATAGGCGCATTCAAGATCATCCCGGCAGTCCTATTTCTGGCGCTGGTTATCGCTCTGGTTATGACGTTTATTACACAAAGCATTCCCGAGTTTCCCGGAGCTCTGGCATCGTCCATCCTGATCGTCACCCTTATCATATACGGAGCGGCTACGCTCCTCAAGGCGTGAGATGTAATTTATGAGATATATTGTGGTCACAGGCGGGGTAATGAGCGGGCTTGGCAAGGGCATCACTGCGGCGTCCATCGGCAGGCTGCTCATGAACAGAGGCTATAAGGTTACAGCCATCAAAATTGATCCTTACATTAACATTGATGCCGGGCTGATGAGCCCGTTCCAGCACGGTGAGGTTTATGTCCTCCGGGACGGAGGCGAGGTGGACCTGGACCTGGGCAACTATGAACGCTTTTTAGATGTGGAACTTACCCGCGACCACAACATCACCACCGGCAAGGTTTATAGCACTGTCATCGAAAAGGAGCGCAGAGGAGAGTATCTGGGCAAGACGGTGCAGATCATCCCCCACATCACCGAGGAGATCAAGAGGCGCATTCGCCAGGTCTCCCGGGACGGAGGCTGCGAGATCTGCCTGGTTGAGGTCGGCGGCACGGTGGGCGATATCGAGTCCATGCCCTTCCTGGAGGCCATGCGCCAGCTCAAGTATGAGGAGACGGGCAACATTTTTTTCGTGCATGTCACCCTCGCCCCTTCCACCATAGACGGCGAGCAGAAGACAAAGCCCACCCAGCACAGCGTGAAAGAGATGCGCCAGCTCGGCCTGCAGCCGGACATGATAGTAGTAAGGTGCGAGCGGCCCCTGCTGGAAGAAACAAAGCAAAAGATCGCCCACTTCTGTGATGTTCCCATGGAGGCAGTGATCAGCGCCCACAATGCCGACGACATTTACCGCGTGCCCTTGCAGATGGAGGCGGAGGGCCTGGCCAGGTATATCATGAAGGCCATGCGGCTCTTCCCCCTGGAAGAGAGAAAGGACTGGGACGAGTTCGTGCAGAAGATGGACGCCGCCGAGGGCAGCGTCAAGGTGGCCATTGTGGGAAAGTACACCGTGGGCTCGCAGTGCGCTGACCCCATGGAGGATGCTTACCTTTCCATCCGGGAGGCCCTCAAGCACGCCGGCATTGAGGCAGGTGTTAAAATCGATGTTCAGTGGATTGATGCCGAGGAGCTGGAGCACGGCTCGGCTGATATCATCCTGAGAGAGGCAGACGGCATTTTGGTTCCGGGCGGATTTGGTTCCCGCGGCACGGAGGGCAAGATGAAGGCCGTGCAGTACGCCAGGGAGATGAAGGTGCCCTATCTGGGAATATGTTTCGGAATGCAGCTTGCAGTCATCGAGTACGCCAGAAACGTCTGCGGTCTGCAGGGGGCGAGTAGCACCGAGTTCGGGGCCACGCCCAACCCAGTGATTGCTCTGCTGCCGGAGCAGGAGAAGATCAGGCACATGGGCGCGACCATGAGGTTGGGCAACTACCCGGCCCATCTCAAAGAGGGCAGCCTAGCGCACAGGATTTACGGCACAGATGAGATCGTGGAGAGGCACCGGCACCGCTACGAGGTCAATCCCGCTTACATCGCCCAGATTGAGGAGAAGGGCATGATCTTCTCGGGCACCAACGGGGATCTGATGGAGATATGCGAGATAGCCGAGCATCCCTTCTTCTTCGCATCGCAATTCCACCCGGAGATGAAGTCGAGGCCGGGCAAGCCGTCGCCGCCGTTCCTGGCTTTTGTGGAAGCGATGAAGAAAAGAGCGAAATAGGAATTTAGTGACTAATAAAATCTCTATTTATTTTTAATTAATTTTAATATTGTATATATTGTTGCTAAGTAGTAATAAAACATCCAGTTATACCATATCGATCTATCGTAATCGGTTTTTGTTTATCATTATGGTGCCGAATTCCAAAGCTATTTACAATGCTAAACAAATCATTCTCATCCTTTGAACAGAGAACTTTCTTTATTTGAGGGCGAAGAAATTCCATGACGTCTGCCAAGTCCCTAATAGCATCACGTTTTTCTTCTTGAGATGAACGATAACGCCTGAATTTTAATTTAGCGCTTTCGATCCTACTATCTATATTCTTCGGATCGTATTCTACTAATTGCTCTTTCACTAAATCCTCAAGTCCATTCTCAATAGAAGCCAGAATCTCTCCATTCTCTGAAAGTTCAAAGCCATCCATATAGTCTCGAAGAAGTACATTTACTTGTGAACGAAATTCTTTCCGGCCCGTATTTCTGTCGAATTTTGTATAGTGCCATCCACACGAACTATAATCATGGTACCAACCATCAATAGGCTTCGATATCGAATCGTAGATGAACTCAATAATATCAAAGAGGTCATCTTCTGAGTAATTCAAGCATTTGCTTTCTATTGGCCACAAATTTGATTTGCGAAAAATAAGAAACATTTGAGCTTCAATATCAGATCCCAATGTTCCTTGAACATCACCTGCATCAACGCAGTAATAACCAAAAGCCTCTTGAAGGTATTTCTTGTTCCAGAATGTTAAAAATAGATCACGGAAAAGCCTAACCAAAATCGGCAATTCCATTTTAGACGAATACGGATTTTTCCCAGTGCGTATCGAGTAGTATGATCTATTTATCATAAATATCTAAATTAGGTGTATTGAGTTCAAGTACAAAGATTTATGCATGGTTTTGCGCTTGCATTTTATTTAACCTTGATGTGAATTTAAATAGTAACCGAAAAGCACTCATAGACATGACTACAACAACTTCAATAATGGATATAAGCAAAATTTGAGTTCTTTACATCATCGCCAATAATCAGAGCACCTCATTGGAAAGCACCTTCCCGTCCAAGCCTAAAGCTATTTTAACTTGTCTCGCATCTGTTTGACAAGCAGCAAGATAATTTGCCAAGAGGAGCTGTAATGGGCAGAAAGTACTGGCTGGATCTCTTCACAGGAGCAACCTGGGAGGAATTTCTAGAGCATGGAGCAAAAATCAGCGGCTTTAGAGAAAGCAGAAAGAAAGCGGCGCAGCGAATCTCCCCAGGAGACTATCTCCTCTGCTACCTGACTGGCATTTCAAGATTTGTCGCCATCCTAGAAGTCAAGTCCAAATGCTATTTTGATACCACTCAAATCTGGAAAGATGAGCAATTCCCGATCAGATTTGATGTCGAGTTGGTGGAGAAACTGGATGCAAAGACGGCGATCCCCGTCCTCAGCCTCAAAGATGAGCTTGAATTATTCGAAGGACTCAAGTCCAGTAATGCCTGGACCGGATTTTTCAGAGGATCTCCTGCTGAATTCAGCTCAAATGATGGCGAAAAAATCTTCAATGCCATCAAAAAAGCCGTAAAAAATCCGGTCGAGCTGGAATACGACGAAAGAAAATACCGCCGCAAAACCAAGACGTATGAATCAAAAATCGGCGTAGTTACAGTGCCCGAGGATCATGATGAGGACCGGAAAAAGGCACCGCTCGAAGAGACAACTCATGAAGAAATTCAGTTGCTGCTATTGAAGCTGGGCTCCGATCTAGGCCTCGATGTATGGGTCGCCAGGAATGACCGAAATCGCAAGCATAATGGAATCAATTTTCAGGATGTCCCCAATCTGAGAAGAGAGCTTCCCAGGCAGTTCGATGATGCCACCAACAAGACCATTGAATTGATTGATGTTCTCTGGCTTCAGGGCGATGCGATAATTGCGGCATTCGAGGTCGAGCACACCACAGCAATTTATTCCGGCTTATTGAGGATGTCGGACCTGGTAAGCATGCAGCCCAATATCAAGCTCGATCTATTTATGGTCGCACCGGACGAGCGGCGGGAGAAAGTATTCTACGAAATCAACCGGCCAACTTTTGCCAGGCTGAAGCCGCCCCTCCCGAAAATCTGCCGATTTATTCCTTACTCGGAATTGAAGAAGGAGGTCGAGCAGATCGGAAGCAGAATGCGATACATGAGACCGGAATTTATCTCAGAAATTGCAGAAAGCTGTGAGCCCGACTACTCATAATTTGCCGCCTTACTTCCCGCGGAGCCACATTTGAGCCGCGCTCCAATCCTCTGCCCCCCCTAGATTTCCCGGGTTCCAAAGGTCCAGCGCCCTTGCCCTTGCGGCCCAGGCCCTCGGGCCGTCTTCCGGACCGGCAGCCGCACCCCAGCAGGGGCCCGACCGCTCCCTTCCCCCGCTCCCCCGGATTTCTGCCGACGACTGCCCCGCCGCCCCAGGCAGGCGCCCGCCCCCGCGAGAACTCATCGCAGCCAATCATCAGATTCAATTATCTCTTCGATCAGTTTTTGATCGTCTAATTTGATAGAACCAATGATCTGCTCAGTGTGGCTCTTAACCGGCTTGATATATATCTCTCCATCTTTTACGGTTAGAGCTACTCGCCTTCCTTCACAAAGGCCAATCTCCGATAATATTGAGCTGGGAGGTTCCAACAATCCACCTCTTCGAATCACAGCTTCCAAATCAGTCACCTGCCGGTTATTTCTCAATCGAAACCAATATGTTCTCCGCCAATGCAATTGTATTCACACCCGCTGGAGATCCTGCCCAATGATTGAGCTAACTGCTGAGATGGTAATCGAGATCCACGACATCACCATCCAGCGCTACGGTGGATTGCCCGGCATCCTGTGCCGGGGCACCATTGATTATCTCGTCGACAGAATCAATGATGAGCCAGACCACTTCAAGAAGGCCACTCTTGCCCTTCATCTGATCGCCCTTCATCCCTTCAACGACGGCCAGAAGAGAACCGGATTCCAGGTGGCAGACAACATTCTGAGAATGAACGACCTGTGCATATCTGCCGGTAAAGATACTATTTGTTGTGTTCTCTGCAAAGTCGCCGAATACAACTGCACGCTTGACGCAATTGAAAAATGGCTCAGAGAGAATACAAAAGAGGTCTGACCTTTACATCTCAGCCAGGCACTTCATCAGCTCATCGTTCTCTTTCAAGCTCTTTTCCAGATGCTTGCGCTGCTCAGACGTGAGGCCTTTGCCCATCTTTTCTTCCTTCTTCTGGGGGGATCTGATCTGCTGTGGCATAACTGTACATCTCAATTCATCTGCTGGGATTAAATAGCTATTTGCGAGACGATCCTGGCCGCGTACCCGATGGCCGCTCGCACATGCTCCTGCTCTATCCCGAACTCCCGGGCCGTCTCGTCTATCTGCATGCCTCCGGCCAGCGCGCCCAGGATGACGGCCACAGGCACGCGCGTTCCTCTTATGACCGGCTTGCCGAGCGCGATCTAGGGATCGAGGACGATCTGCTCATCTCGCCGCATGGGAATATCACATCCCTCATAGCCGCTCTCCTCCCAATCGCGAGAGAGCTCTTCTATAAACGCCTCAATGTAATTGATCTCGCCCACAAAGCCGTAATACTGACGGGTCTTGGATTGCCTGCGAGCTGTGCTCTTGTCACCTGCAGTCTCATCGGTCATCTTGGCGGCCTACTGTTTTATCTTTCTTCATCCTCTCGATTCCTTGAAAGATCTCGTCAATTCCAAGATCGCATACATGAGAGCGCTCTCTGCTGTAGTCGCCCTTCCCTGGATTTTGGCTCTGCCAAAGGCGAGCCTCATCTACCGGATTATGGCGTTCATCAAGCTTGATCGAACCGGCCAGGCGTTCAGCGATGCTCAGTTTCTTGTCCCTGACTCCTCTAATCGCGTGTCTAATTCTATTTTGGCCCGAATGGCCTCGTCTGTGTTTCATCCTGGTGCGAGTTCCGCGCGTCCTCGTGCCAGCGCGCTCCCGCGGGTGGGCCCGTAGCGGCAGGCAGGCCCGGGGCCTGCGCAGAAATCGCAGGATTTAGGTTCTCATTGATATCCTGGCTATCTCTTTTTTAGTCTCTCATCTCAAAGGGGTAGGGAAAGATCTCAGACACCATTTTGGTCGTATAATTTCCTTCTTCTCCCATGACGACCAGAATGCCTCTGCCTAGCTCAAAGAGAATCTGACGTTCGTCTCCGGTAGGCGCAGCAGCCCTTCCGTTAGGAAGGAGATTGGCCACTGCCCGGATGTTGCCCTCGCCCTCGGATACCGCCTTGAAGACCGCCACCTTCAGAGCACTGGTGGACAGGCCGTAAAGGGCATTTTCGACATTGCAGCCGGAGTAAATCTTGCCCGATGAGGTGAGCACTGCCGCGCCCACCGGGTAGCGCGAATATGGTGCATAGGCGTTGTAGCCGGCCTGGCGGGAGGCATTCATCAGGGCCTGAATCTCGATCTCACCAAGCTCTTGCACAAACCATCTGCGGTAGAGCCGGTCGTACCTTCCATCCAAAATCAGCTTCTCCATAGCGCGGTCAAGGGACTGGAGAAGCAACGCATCTCGAACCCCGAAGTAGAGGGAGTGCATCTCCCAGGGCATGGCCAGAGCCCGGATGGCGGAGATGTTCTGCTGCCTAATCCTAAACCATGTGGTGGAACTTCCCCCCACGAAGGCATCTGCCTTTCCCAGGAGGAGAGCCTGAAGGCCCTCGCTCTCGGTATCGTAAGCCTGCACCTGAACACCGGTCTGATTCTTGAGGAGGGCCAGAGAAATGCTGCCATTCTGAACAGCCACTTTTCTGCCCTGCAGCATGCTCGTTGATCTGATCTCGCTATCATTTCGAACGAATGTCGATATATCAAAGGTTCCATGAGGATGGGCGGTGAAGCTGTACTGCTTTTGTCTCTCCTTGGTCTTGACCAATCCTCCGATCACATCCGCATCTCCTTTCTGGAAGGATAGCATGGCCTGACTCCAGACCATTGGCTTTGGAATGAGCCGAAAACCTTCCTCTTCACCCAGCAGCCGGAGCAGGTCCAATTCGAAGCCGTAAATTGTGCCATTCTCCTCATAGGTGAAGGGCGCAAAATCCCGGTCGAATACGAACACTACGGATGTTGCATTGTCCGCCTGTTTTGGCGTAATGGCGTCGGTCGGTCCGGTTGCAATGGCAACGATCGCAATTATGGTGAGAATTATCCCGATGAGTCTCATGTGTTGATATCCCAACTGTGAGAATAAATTCTTTACCTATGTTTGCGAAAACTATTTCTACAATTGCCGTAGTCCCCATAATCCCTAAGTGAGGCTAGACGCGTGAAATGGCATTCAATTCCAATCGATGAGGTCCTTTCCGGCCTGAAATCAGGACAAAAGGGACTTAGCACTGATGATGCGACCCGCAGACTCTCTGAGTACGGTCCCAACCAACTGGAAAGCGCCTCCAAACCTTCGCCTTTAAAAATTTTCCTGGGCAAATTTAAAGATTATATGGTTCTCGTGCTTATTTTTGCTGCCCTGATCTCATATATCGCTGGCGAGAGCACCAACGCCTACGTCATTTTGGGAATTGTCATTCTCGTGGCTATCATCGGATTCTTCCAGGAATATAAAGCGGAAAGGGCCATGGAGGCGCTGCGGGAGATGGTGGCTCCGGAGGCCGATGTCATGCGGGACGGCAAGATGAGCACCATCCCTGCCTCTGACCTTGTTCCCGGCGACATGGTTTTTCTGGAAGCAGGTGATAAGGTTCCGGCAGATGCTCGAATTGTTGAGGAGACGGCCCTGCAGATCATTGAAGCCTCTCTAACCGGGGAATCCCTGCCAGTTAGAAAAGGTAAAGAGCATCTGCCGGAGGAGGCCGCACTTGCCGACCGAAAGAATATGATCTTCATGGGGACCATTGTCTCCTACGGCAATTGCAGGGCAGTGGTGACGGCTACCGGCCTTGCTACGGAACTTGGCAAAATCTCGGGCATGATCAAAAAAGGGCATGCCGATCCGCCCCTCAAGATAAAGCTGGAGCAGCTGGCCAAGAGACAGGCCCTCCTGGTATTTGTCATAGCTGCAATTGTCTTTGTGCTGGACTCCAGCCGCGGCTCGCCAGTCATGGATTCCCTGATCGCATCCATCGCTCTCGCTGTAGCTGGTGTGCCCGAAGCTCTTCCTTTCGTGGTAACTTTGGCGCTGGCCTTCGGAACCCAGGCCATGGCCAAGAAGAACGCTATAATCAGAAGGCTTCCTGCGGTCGAAACACTGGGGTCGACTACAGTGATCTGCACCGATAAGACCGGCACCCTTACCACCGGCGAGATGACGCTCCGAGAGATTCAAACCTTTAGGACCATCTATGTGGAAGGACCGGGCTACACTCCAGTGGGTTCTTTTTCCGAGCAAGGCAAGCTCGTCGATCCCCTGGAGAAGGATCTTGCCCGGTTGCTTAAGATTGGAACGCTTACAAACAACGCCGATATCGAGAAGGCAAACGGCAACTGGCGCATCGTGGGCGATCCAACTGAAGGGGCGATAATTGTTGCTGCCAAAAAGGCGGGCATTCTGGAGAGAATCAGAGAGAGCAGCACCAGGATTGCGGAATATCCCTTTGATTCCGATCGCCGGAGGATGACAACGGTCGATGAGATGCAGGGTGAGGGGCGAATTGTGTCTATGAAAGGGGCACCGGAGGCAGTGCTGGGCAAATGCACTCGCATTGCCCGTTCAGATGGTGTTTTCCTCCTTACCGAAGACGACAAGAAGGCGATCCTGGCCAGAGCGGACGGCATGGCAGACTGTGCCTTGAGGGTCTTGGCATTTGCCGGTAAATCACTGGAAAGCCGTGATCTTCTGGAAATGGATTCTGTGGAATCTGATCTGATCTTTGCGGGTCTTGCCGGTTTGATGGACCCACCCAGAAGAGAAGTATTGGATGCCATTTCAGTAAGCAAGAGGGCCGGCATCAGGACGGTCATGATCACGGGAGACCATCGTCTCACGGCCAAGGCCATTGGCAAGGAGTTGGATATTGGCAATGGAGAGGTTATCGAGGGATCAGATCTGGAGAGGATGAGCGAGCAAGATCTACAGACGCGAATCGATGATGTTTCGATATTTGCCAGGGTTACTGCCGAGCACAAGGTGCGCATAGTCGAGGCCCTGAAGAAGCGAGGCAATATCGTAGCCATGACCGGAGACGGTGTGAACGATGCACCAGCTTTGAAGGCATCTGATATTGGTATCGCCATGGGAAAAACGGGGACCGAGGTTACCAAGGAAGCATCGGATATGGTCATCGCCGATGATAACTTCGCCACTATCGTTGGGGCGGTTTTGGAAGGCAGAAGGATCTATGACAACATAAGAAAAGGAACCACTTACCTCCTGGCGGTAAGTTTTGCTGAGCTTGCTACTATCTTTGTGGCTGTTGTTCTGGGCTTTCCCATTCCTCTTCTGGCCGCGCAAATTCTCTGGATTAATGTCGTAGCGGAGGAGTTTCCGGCCATAGGGCTTGCCCTGGAGCCGGCGCATGCCCAGATTATGACAAAGAAACCGCGCGATCCCAAAGAGAGCATGCCGTCAAAGAGCCTGCTAATTTATACTCTGGGAATTGCAGCCGCGATCGTGATTGGCACACTGGGGCTGTACATGGCATCGCTGCAGATGGGACAGGACCTGGGCTATGCCAGAACCATGGCCTTTGTGGGGCTGGGCTTTTTCACAGTATATAACGCCTATAGCTGCCGCTCTCTGGATGAGTCCATATTTAGTATGAATCCCTTGGGCAATAAGACGCTTCTCTTAGGAATTGCCGGATCTATAATTTCCATTCTGGCCGTGGTGTACATTCCTTTCATGCAGTCCATCTTCCAGACCAAGCCTCTTACATCCGAGAGCTGGGTCATGATTCTGGGTGTCGGTCTGCTGGTGGTTGTGGCTGCCGAGGTCATGAAGAAGGTGCTGCCTGGATTGAGGGGCTAGGATAAACTTGAAGATTAGAGAGTTGATAATATCAACTATGAAATCCAAAACTGCAAAATCACGGAAAGATGCTCGCATAGCACTTATCTTGCTCTTCTCTTTAGCTCTGTTGGTACTTCCAGCCGCGGCATATGATTTTACAGGAACGGTTGTGAAAGTCACTGAGCCAAATAGCATGACGGTGAATATTACCCAACCCGGGACTTATGGATTGCAGGCAAAGGTCGATGTTCTTCTCGATAAACCTCTGGCAAATCTTGCCTCATTCAAAGGAAAAGAGCTGCAATTCGAGATGCTGGGACGTGATATTTTGGGACGGCCGATATGTGATGCATATCTTAATGGGATCAACATTAGGAATGTATACGACGGATGGCAACTTCCAATTGTTTACGGCTATCGTCCAGGATACTACTATTATGGCTGGGAATGGGATGGTAGATATGATCCAAGATATTATGTGCCATGCTTTGGGCAATGCCGATCATATTATTACCCATACTTTTGACATCAATTTGCCATGAAGAGCCTCAGGGAAAATATGCCGCCAACCAGCAGATAGCATCAAGATTGTACAAAGAAAAATGAAGGCAGGTCCAATCGCTCGGAATTTTTTTTAGCATTTTCCTAAGCAGGCCAATCATCGAAATCCGGCAAGCGAGCCGACATGACCAAGGACTGTATTCTGCTCGGATCCATTGCCTTGGCTAGAGGCTTTCCTTTATCTTTGCGCATCAATTGGTAGGCGATCTCCGGGTCCACGCTATATCTTTCCAGATACTCACTTCGGGAGAGGTTGCCGCCCAGGCTGGAAACATAAATGGGGCTTCCCACAATCGGCGTTATCTTTCCTACCGGCAAGATCCATTCAAAACCGAGAGGAAGATCGCAAAGCCAGTCCTCTGGACTGTATTCGGAACTAAGAAGCACCTCTTTGTCTTTTTCATTCACTGAGCCACAATTTTTGCAGATAAATTTTATCTTCATACTTCTACCTCAATAACTTATTATGAAATACTTGATTACAGTATATATAATTAACTAAACAAATTCATTTTGTGTATAGCCTGGAATTCGTGTGGAATTGACTTACGGCCCAAAAGCTACACCTACTTTGACTGCATGACACCATACTTGTGCTAAAGCCGCATAACACCCTGGAAGAGGCCGTCCTGGCCCGTCATATTGTCTGGATGGAGAAGCGCAAGGTCTTGAAGGATTACTGGGAATGGTGCTCCGTGCACAGCCGGGCGTTCGCATCCATTGCCATTGTCTCCCCCCGCAGCCGCTTTGCGGTAGTGGAGATGGATCTCTACGGTCTGGGCGCAGGCGGCCTGGATGAATATGCAGGCAGAGAGATACTGCGCATTGTGCTGGAGCAGCCCTTGAAAGCCGGGTCGTTCTTTTTCGTAAGCCCTGTCTATGTCTCGGCATGTGTCCCGGAAAAATCAGCCGTCGCTTTTGCCGGATGCATGCAGCGCAGCGCGCAGGAGGCGTTATCTCTCGACCTGATAACCCATGAGGAATGGCTGCACGGCGAACTAAAGAGGTCCGATGCCGGCGGTCGCAAAAAGAGCGCTTTTGCGCCTATCAGCGGCCAGGCCCGGGTAGATGTGATTGAGGCTCTTCAGAAGGATAATGAAGCAGCTATTATCTAGCATTTCATACCCAAATCTTTTTGGTCAGGTAATAGCATATTATTGGATTATATTATGGACAATAAAGGATGTGGCAAGATGAAAAGCGCATTATTCGCTTTGTTAATCGTGCTCTTCACATTCACCTTGCTGGATTCGTCGCTGGCCTTGAGCGACTACCAGAGAGGTGCCCTGGATGGCCTAAACTGGGGATGGAACGTGTCTCAACGATATGATCAGGCGAACGCGGGAGATATTGCTTCCTACAACCAGAGAGTTGCAGAATACAACGCCTGGATTCAGGCTACCTTTGGCATGAATGAATCTTTAATGTTGCAGCCATTTGCGGCATCGGCAAAATCACAGCCCTACTCCATAATCAAGACCTTCAATCCCATTCACAGCATTGATGCCAGCTGGAATCAAAGCAAATCATTGCTGCCCGAGCCTGATGCTTACGGCATGGTCAATGGAATACCCGCGGAGATCTACTATTCCTTTGGACCGGCACTGGTAAATTTCTAAGATGATTTCAGAGCACGTCCCTTACCCGGTCGTAACTGAAGACCGGCCCATCCTGGCAGGCATGATAGGGGCCGATGGCGCAGTGCTCGCATTTGCCTACGCCGCACTTCATGTGCCGCTCCAGGGAGACGTAAATATCCGCCCGGTGAAAACCTCGATCCATTAGTCTCCCGGCCACGGCATTAATCATCACCGGCGGGCCGCAGATGGCCGCAGAGCCGGGGGCCACGTCAAAGCGGTCGATAAGGCTTGTGACTAGGCCTACATTTCCTTTCCACAGCTCGTCACCGATGTCCACCGTCACCGCCACCTCCATGCCGGCCCTCTGCCAGCTCTTGTACTCCTGCATAAAGTATAGGTCCTGGCGGGTCCGCGCTCCGTATGCTACGGCCACTTTACCGAAATCCTCTCGCCGATCGGCAATGTAGTTGATCAGCGATCGAAGAGTGGCAAATCCCGAACCCCCGCCGGCGATGACCACATCCCTCATCATCCGGTCCAATGGAAAGCCGTTCCCATAAGGGCCGCGTATCCCGACTACATCTCCTACCAGACAGTCCATGATCCCGCTCGTTACCTTTCCTGCCCGACGGATGCATAACTGCAGGCTTCTTCCAGTAGGTGATGAGGCTATGGAGATGGGGCATTCACCCAGTCCGAAGACGGATATCATCACGAACTGACCGGGCAGATACCTGAAATCCGCTCCCTCTTCAAGGAGCTCCAATGTGATCAGGTAGGTGTTTGGAGACTCTATATCGATATCCACAATCTCTGCCTGCATAGGAATGTACTCGCTCATCTATATCACCTCTCGAAGGTTCTCCACCGTCAGATTGACTCGATCAATGGCCGCAGGACAGGTTAGATGGCAGCGTCCACAGCCCACGCAGCCAGGAAGACCTGTGATATGCTCTATGTCCTCGAACTTGTCCTGGTACCAGTGATGCAGTCGCTGCCCAGGCGTGCGCCGAGGATTGGCTCCCCCGGTCAGGCGGGAAAATCCGGACAAAAGACAGGAATCCCGACAGCGTAGCCTCTCTCCGTCCGGAACGCCCAAGTCCAGGATATTAAAGCAGTGGCAGACAGGGCAGACGAAGGTGCATCCACCACAGCCCAGGCACTCCCGGCCCAGCGCCTCCCAGTCCGCTCTTTCCATGGCCTTCCTTATTTGGGCGCATGATCGGTCCTGCGGCATGGCCTCTCTTGCCTCCTGCAGGAGCCTGGCTTTCTCTTGAAGATGCGCGTACTTCGCTGGCTGCAGGAGATTTGCACCTGCATTCAGAATCAGAATCCCGGCTGGTGTCTCGGCCTCGCATAAAAATCCGTCACCTATCTCGGTGAACTGGATATCGCAGGGATCTCTTGCCTGTGGCCCTGCACCAACAGCGGCGCAAAAGCACTCTCTCCCTGGTGCGATGCAGTTTTGCACCACCAAGGCTGTGGCCCTTCGGCGGCGAAAATAAGCCTGGTCAGGGGGCTGCTGTGCAAAAATCTTGTCCAGCAAAGCGATGGCGTGCAGATCGCAGGGCCGGATGGCAAACAGAAGCCGGGGAGGGATCTCCTCCTCTTCGAAGGTGTAGCGCCCCGCTTCCTGAACATAGCGAAAGAGCACCTCTTTATGGGGGTGCAGGAACTCTGTGGGCGGTGAAAGGGTTTTTGTCTTTAGATCAAGGGTTTGACCCTGCCAGGTGGCAAAGACTGGTCCTGCCTGTGTTGCCTGCGGTGCGATGACCTCAATGTTCCGCCTGAGAGCTTCCAGCAGAGGAAGAAGTCTGTCTCTCTGGAGGAAGGCTTTCATGTTATCACCTTCTGCAGACGTGCTGCCGAGACCTTCAGTTCTGCAATCTTGGAAATGGGATCAAGATACTGGGCGGTCAGCGCATTGGCCGGTGCCTCGGAGAAGTGAATGGGCAGGAACAGATTTCCTTTGGGAAGGCCCTTCACCAGCCGCGCCTCCACAGCAACGCTGCCCCGCCGGGTCTCCACGATGACCCTCATGCCTTCTCTAATGCCCATGAGTTTTGCATCCTCGGGATTGATATCCACAAAGGGAGCGGGAACCTCTCTATCCAGAAGTGAAGTCCTGCGAGTCATGGTCCCGGTATGAAAGTGGTAGAGGCTGCGCCCCGTGGTGAGCATCATGGGATAATCTGCATCAGGAGTCTCAGGAGGCTCGATGTACACGACAGGTCGAAGACGAGCCCGGCCCTGCGGGAAGCCTTCGACATGCAAAATGCTCGTTCCCGGATGATCTTTCGATGGGCAGGGCCATTGCAGCCCCCCCGGCCCGAGGCGCTCGTAGCTGATCCCTCCATAACTGGGGGTAAGCGATGCAATCTCTCTCATGATGTCACCAGGCGAAGAATAATCAACTTTCAGCCCCAGCCTTCTTATCAGGTCGCAGATCCACTGCCACTCAGCTCTCGCATCACCCGGTGGGGCCACAGCCCGTCGAACGCGCTGCACCCGCCTCTCGGTAGAGGTAAATGTCCCGTCTTTCTCGGCAAAGCAGGCGGCAGGAAGGACGATATCCGCGAGAGCGGTGGTGTCGGTAGGGAATATATCGCATACCAGCAGGAACTCCAGCTCCTTCAGGGCTTTAAGAACCTGTGACTTATGGGGATAGCTCAAGACAGGATTCTCGCCAACGATTATCAGGCCTTTGAGATTTCCCGCTTCTGCGGCCCAGAGCATCTCCAGAGCGGTGAGCCCCGGTTCCTCGGGAAGCGAGGCGCCCCAGGCTTCCTCAAATTTGGCGCGGGCCTTGAGACTGGATACGGGGTTATATCCAGAAAATACTGTAGGAAGAGCGCCCATATCACATGCCCCCTGAACATTCTGGTGGCCGCGCAGTGGATAGATGCCTGTCCCCTCCCTGCCCACATTTCCCGTGACCAGAGCGAGGTTGGCCAGGGCCTGGACAATGTCTGTACCCTGAGCATGCTGGGTGACGCCCATGGCATAGACGATTGCCCCGCGCTTTGCTCCTCCAAAGATCGATGCCGCTTTGCCGATGTCTGCCGCTGGAATTCCCGAGATCTCCTCTGCCTTGCCGGCGGAGTAGGCCCCAGCGGCCTGCAGCGTTTCTTCGTAGCCTTCGGTTCGCTCTTCGAGGAATTGCCGGTCAACCAGGTCTTGCTCTACGATGATGTTCAGGAGAGAATTGATCCAGACTACATCTGTTCCAGGCTGGGGGGAGAGCCAGAGATCAGCCAGCTTCGCCAGGTGCGTTTTTCGTGGATCGGCAATAATGAGCTTTGCCCCTCTGGACCGGGCCCGGAGGATGTAGGAGGCCACCAATGGGTGCTGCTCGGTAGTGTTGGACCCGACAACCAGAATGGCATCGGAATTCTCCAGGCTGGAGATGGAACCGGTCATCGCGCCGCTTCCCAGAGCAAATCCCAGGCCTGCAACTGTGGGAGCATGGCAGAGCCTGGCCACGTGGTCCACGTTGTTCGTCCCCAGAGCGCCGCGGCCCAGTTTCATGAGCAGATAGTTCTCCTCATTGGTTCCCTTGGCAGAGGTAAGAATACCCAGAGCCTGCGGTCCGTACTCCTTTTGGATGCTTCGCAGGCTAGCTGCCGCCAGCGCGAGGGCTTCATCCCAGGTGGCTTTGATCATTTGGTCTCCCTGCCGTATAAGCGGATGAACCAGTCGATCCGGATGGCCAACGAAATCGCCTGCCAGCCAGCCTTTGATGCACAAACTGCCTCTCGACATAGGATGGTCGGGCGAAGGGGATGCCCCCACGATCCGGCCGCCATCCACATGCAGGAATAGCCCGCAACCGCAGCCGCAATAAACACAGGTTGTATGAATTTTCTCCATGAATTTTCAGGTTAGATCTCCTGGCAGGATATAACAACGTTTTGGCACTTCACTTCTCCTCTGAAAGGAAGCTATGCCAAAAGATGCTCTCCATATTTACTGTTACAGAAATAAAGGTAGGGGAATCTACAATGAGAAAGGCAATTCTTAGGATTGGGATTATCGCCATATACATAGCAGCACTGATGGCCATGCAGGCGTTCACGCTAATTACTTTTATTATGATGTTAACTGAGTATTCCCAAAAACCTAGTGATCTGTAACATTAATTGTGCAAATTAGAATAATGCCTTTGAAGTTTTAT
>CAZWHG010000027.1:0-35425 GCA_964633785.1 uncultured Methanotrichaceae archaeon | reverse complement strand
TCTTTTTCATATGACAAGCCATAAAATTTAAAACTTTCGTTACAGAGCACTAGCATACCCCTAAGAACTATTGGAGCATCTTCGATTTTGTTATTGTATAAATCTACGTAATTTTGCTTAGTGTCCTAGAATTATTAAATATTTTCCATTATACTCTGAAAATGATCAACTCCGAAAGAGTCCATACATGGTCTGTAATTCCTGCTGCCATCATGGGTGTCCTCTTCATCCATTTTCTTTCCTCTTGGTCTATTCGAGTCCTCAAACCTTTATGCGTCTTAACGAAATGATATATTCCAAAATAGATATTTAATGAAGAGATAAGGAGCTTCTTCCTTTTGGAGAAACCAAGTGTCTTTCTTGTTAACCTTCGATTTCTTTCGCGTATTGTGAGGTTGTTTCGTTCGATGAAGGCAATATTAATATGACCGCTAACAGGAGAGCGCGCAATTGCCTTCATTGCAGCATCCTTTTCCCCAAAAACGACCTCTGTATCGACTCCAACAACCCTTCGGCCTACTCTTGTCTTGACGACTCTGGTATAAATTAAATCGGGAAAATGCAACCGTTTAGGAGCCTTACGTCCAGGAGGGACTTCGATTTGCTTTATCCCTTTTCTAGTTCCATATACTTTCAGGATGGCTTTCTCGTATAGATCCAATTCGTCCGATGTAAAATGAGGGATATTACTATCAGTCCTTTTTTTTACTGTCCTTATAAACAGGTCTATCTCTTTCTGGTTTCTTTTTCCAACAACGAATGTCATTACAACTTTGCTAACAGGATCAAATGCGATCATGATCCAGGCATTCCCATACTCTTTCAACAAGCACTCTAGTTCTGTCAAATTCTTTTCTTTTTAAAAATATATCCCCACATTTCATCCAATTGGCATTCCTCAAGATGATAATCTGTCATAAGAGTCGCAGCAACATCCTCCATGTGATCTCCAATTCGATTTATAATAGATCCAACTGTATCTTTACTTACACCGACAATACGAGACGTTGCGCGAATTCCGTTGCCTTCACTCAAGCATTTCAAGATCTGATAGACCTTCTCTTCCGGCAAATGGCATTCGAATAATGGAGTCCCTCTTCTCTCCGAAAATGTTCCCTTACATGTAGTGCATTTGAAAAGGTTCTGTGTTTCTCCTGTGCCATATCTCCTGATGAATATTATATTTCCATTAGCTTTCTTCTTGTGATCAATGCAGTCTTCGTATGGGCAGAAAAGAGTTGAAGCTCTTGATTTCATCATCTGCTGATATGGCTCATCTCTTGCTCTCCTTGCCATAATCCCCCTCCTTAAAATATTCCCTTCAGAGGAGATTTATAACACAAACTATTATTAATACTTATAGGACACTAAGTAATTTTGCTTCGTGTCCATGATCTGTTATATTATTCAAGCAGATCATGTCACTAGACGCCGATTTTCCATCTGTATCTGCGGACGTGTTGATATGGCCGCAGCTTGCGGATTTCATGCATTTGCGTAATACAGCAAGGACACCAAGTAATTTTGCAGGTTATTTATTCCACTGCGGATGAAGTGGATAACGAGAGAATGAGCACCACAACAGTAGAAATTAAACGTTTCATGAAGGTAATAAACGAGGATTCCTATTAACCCCTGGTTTAGCCATAATGACGAGCCAAAAACGATATGCGTGATTATGTGCTCCATCAAAATTATAGGTTAATAGGAATCCTCAAACGAATTCCATAATATAATTCTTCCCTTTGGCACTCGTGCAAATTTCATGCGCTAGACTATCAGCTCGAAGACGGCTCTAGCCGGAACATTTAGGATTCGCGTGGTTATTTCTACGAATAGATCTTCCTGCTGCTTTCTATCCATGCCGAATTTATCATCCATAGCCAGCTTCTCCATCTCTAGAACAATAAGCCTTGTCTGAATCTGGGCAATTTTATGGCGAGTTCCCAGCTCCGCAATAATATTCATGAAATAACTTATACTTCGCGGCTTTTCCGAGGACAGATTCTTGATCAGGCCGCACTCGATACAATAGGGGTGGGGTTTTAGTCCTCTTTCTCTGCCTTCAAAGTAGTAAGTCAGCCAGATCTTTTCTCGGCTGCCGGAAATCTTGTGCTCACAACCTACCATCTATTTGCACCTTCTTCTCTAATTAGGACCACTAACTATTCGCTGGCATGCATTCGCTGGCATGCGGTTTCCGCTTCATTGGCCCAAACTCGCATCATAATCATGATCATATTAACTCAACAGAGTTAGCGATTCGCGAGAGGTGCGACGTAGTCGCAAGATGCAGAGGTTCAGATCTCATCGGACAGGTTTGAGGTGTTCCATCCCCTACTATTGTCGCACGTATATCAATATAGCCATGCAACTCATCTCTTTCTCGGGAAAGTGTGATCGATCCTCCATCGGCACTTTCGGCAGAATTAATTCATGTCTTATGAACAAGAGGAACTTGCGAGCATATAATGGCATGCTTAACCTCGAAAGCAATCATTGTGGGAGGTATGATTCAACCCAATCATGAACGAGGGGGACATATCATCTCATGTATCCAACAAGCTAAATTTCACGTTGCGGTATGTGTACAAGATAGCTCACATGAAGCTCTTTTTTTCGAGAGGGATATCTATAAATACAAAGGGTAAGAGAAGAAACCCAAGTGTAAAAAATCAATCAATGAGGGAGCTTATGTTATCATCCATGTTGAGTACGGTAAGCAGCACTATGAGCGCTGCCAGCACCACATCTGTGGTTAGTACTTTTGCCACAGTAGGGGTCTCTGAAATCAGCGTTATAAGTGTGATATGCCTTATTGCTTTGCTCAGCGCCTCAGAAATTCTGTCTGCGTCATCGCATTGGAATAGGCGCTTATCAACCATGTTGAACTTGGCCATCGTGCCGATGGTGCTCACATTCTTCCTGATTGTGGGCTACAAAGTAGTGGCTGTAGTAGGCGAATGAAGTGCGTTCGATTATGATGCAGTATAAATTCGAACTAGCAAGGTGATGTGGTTATGAATGAGAAATTGAGAAAAAAGAGAAAGACGATCTGGAATATATTCATCGTTCTAATTATGATGCTCTTGGTTGTCTTCTTAGCGGCTCCTGCGGGCGCAGTAACTTGTTCCCCTAAATATACGCCGTATCACAAGGTCATCGATGATGCTGTTACAGAAACGAAGGACAGATTAGTTTTTACCTATAGGATACCCCAATTAGATGCAACTATTAGGATATATGTCGAATACGCACGAACCGTCACGAATTGGCATTATGAAAGGACTCGCACTCCGATGACCTGGTGTACAGTAAACCGGAGATGTGAGGTTAGCGGGGACCCAGAAACCCAAAGGGGAAGAAGTGGTGTCAGCTACGGCAGATGGATGCCCACCCATTATTGGATTGAAGAAAGTTGATGGGCTTCTTTTTTTTTGATAATATATATATAACACAGGAGATATGATTAAGAATGAGATCTCTAAGTTTGATTCTATTAGCAATAATTCTAATGATTAGCAATCTATCGATCGCTTTTGCTGTAGATCCGGTAGATACCGGGTCAGATATGGCAGCATTTGTTCCGGAATACGAACAGATAAATGCTACGCAGCCGGTATTGTTGAACACAACTATTGGAACCGGTTTGTCATCGTTTTCGTTTATCCTGACCTGGCTAAATGCCACAAGCAGCCTGGAAGCTACTCTGACCTCGCCTAGTGGCACTAAGATCGACTCGAATGCCCAATTGCCGATTATCTATGGAACTAATAAGACCATGATTTACTTTATCTTACCCGGTCCAGAGGCAGGAAAATGGACCGCAGTGATCACAGCCAAAAATGCGCCGGATGTCGGAGAGTCTTTTTTGGCTCTATTTAACACCGATTCTATGGATGAATCCACAGAACAAGGTCCCTTTGACGACGAAATTAACCCGAGCGATCTGGAGAACATTAGCGGAGAGTGCGAAAACTGCACCGAACAGAGTTAAGCTTTTATATCTAGCATCTTGCTAAAGAGAGATATGAACTCCAAGGTCATATCTCTAATCTTTTATTTGTTATTCTTTGTTCATCTCCCTTGTACCCTGGCAGCAGATGATGAGGATCTCGAGCCCGGCGTTCAGGCTTGCGGTTTACTGGCCACATCAGAGGCTTTGACTTATGCGGTTAATATCGGACCAGATGTATCTATGGCCCGCTTTGCTCTCAACTGGAGAAATGACGCGAGCAAAATCAATCTGGATCTTCAAACACCAGGTGGCGAATGGATAAGACCCGAGAGAGATTCATGTGCGACCCGCAAAGAGAGCAATACATCCATGACATATTCGATAGAAAGACCGGTAGCCGGTAGATGGGTTGCGAAGGTAAGTCCTGGAAATCAATCAAAGGTCAATGAAGATTACTGCATCATAGCACATCTCATGAACATAAAGAGTGAGAATCAATACGCTGCCATATTTAGCGGACTATTCAGCGACTATGGGACTGATGAAGATAAAGATGGGATCGACGACTACACAACTATCGAGGCAAGCGTCAGCGTTAGGACTGCCGGAAACTATTCTGCAAAAGGAGTTCTCTACAGCGTGCAAAATAGGGAAAAGATCCTGATTGACAATGCGGTTTTTTTGAATTTAGGTGCCCATCAGATAAGGTTTGATCTCTTTGATTTGAAATCGCCTGGACCATATCGCCTCGAGAGGCTATCTCTTTATGATGAAAACGGAGATGAAATAGATGTATATAGGGGGAACTATACAACCAAAAAATATGATATTATGGTGTTGAACCAGTCGGCCAAGCTCACGGGCAGCTATTCTGATTATGGATCAGACATAAATGGAGACGGACTCTACGAATATCTAACAGTGGATGTAGGGGTTATGGTTTACGATCCAGGCAATTATAGCGTGCTGGGAGATCTGTACGACGACAATGGCAAGAAGGTGGTCTGGTCCTTAGGATCTGATATGCTGCCTATCGGATCCAACTTATTGCATATGGATTTTGACGGCAAAGCCATTGAACGGCACAGGTTCAATGGGACTTACCATCTCAAAGAGCTGGAACTGATAAGAGGAGACTCGGCCGTAGAGAACCTATCAACGGAGGATATTGCGATGGATGCAGCAGTCACCCATCCCTATAATTATGGAGAATTCGTGGACCCGACATGGCCGGAGAAGAGACTTTCTGGTTATGGGAAGGGGGAGATACTTCTTACAATCCAGGTTAGTAGCATACTTCCGGTTTTCAGGGGCAGATACAGTATGGATATCGTTGGAGCCAATATGCCGCCAATAGCATCTAACTGGACTGTCACGGGAACAAAGAACGGATACAGCTATGACCTTCCTGGAATTCATATGCCAGGCAAGCCCAACAACTTCACAGTAGTGACGAGTGGAGTGAAGAACCTTAATGTCGGCGTGAAAAAAGATCCTGTGGAAGGTGGCGCCAATTTTACCAGGACATGGATTTCAACTCGAGCAAATGCTGGCGAGGATGGAATTGGGAGAATTGAGAATGATATGATCTCACCGGGAAGATATCAATTTAAGATATTTGGAGAGGCAATTGATAACGCCACCCAGGTGACTCTCGAAATGAAAGTAGTCAAGAGGATGTTAATCGACGGCAGATTTGACCTGGCCTTGAACACAAGCGGATTTCCCACCAGCAACTATTCAATTAATGCCAAAGCGATCAACGAATCAGTTCGCTTCGATGAGATCAATCTGGAGGGACCTTCCAGCGGTTTCTAATCAATTGAGGTGTCTCAAATAACATCTAGCAAGCCTTGCTTTATACCCAGCAAGCCCTTTCCCGGGGAATATATCCCAGTAGTCAAGATATATTCTCCCTTCTCCCAGGATTTATCCGGCAAGAGGATAAGATCTACTCCCGATTGAGTTGATTCCTGCAAGCCCACGGCACTGTTTGCGGGCAGAAGGGGCAGCAGATTCATGAGAAGCTCGGAGGAGATCTTAGGCGGCCCCTGTATCTGCAGAGATTTGGAGCCCAAGGACAGCGTAAGGTCAAGACTGTTTGTGGTCTCATTTTTGGCTATGCCTAGGCTGGCGTTCTCATAATCTTTTCGGGATATCATAATCGCCACGAAGAATTTGCTCTGATTGCCTGGCGCGGTTGTATTCATTTTCACCTGAATAAACGGCTCTTCCGCATTTACAGTGCTCGGCATCTGCAGGACGGTTTGCCCATCTGTTATCAGCAACGGCATGGCAATGAGCACGCTCAAATTATTTTCATCAATGAGATTCAGTGAATACATGCCGCTGCTGGCACTCGATAGCTGGAATGATGTGCCATTGGTGTCAGTGCTACCATTCGATACGAAGCTGGTCTTCGCGCATTCTCTCACGCTAAAGTCACCTGTCCCCCGATTGCCGGCGAGGTAGAATGAGAGATTAAAGGGAGATATACACACCGAGATATTAGATGCCCCTGCTTGGGGGGGAGAGAGAAAAGCGCCGATAATAGATTGATCCCGAGAATAAACAGGAAGACGGTTAAAAAGCTCCATCCCATCAGACCCCTCTGGAAAGCTTATCTTCGGCATTAATAGCAGATTATTTTCTTCAAAGCTAATCGGACCCATTCCGGATGAGTCGCCGAAAAAGGCCAAAGAAGAGTTATTTAATGCCGTTACATTAATGGGAAACATAAGGAGCAAAAGCAGAACAATTTTTTCTCTCATAGCCTGCCAAAGAGATTAGGAAAGTATATATGGCTTTTTATCTCTTCGACATGTGGCATCGATATTTTGGGGGAATCTTTTAAATCTTTCCGGAGAATAAACCGGGATTAAGATGAATGCTAAGGATACTACAAGGTATAACCTGGATATTATAATTCCTATATTCTTGATTCTTCTGGCAGAGCTTCTCATATTTCTAGGCAAACCAAATGCAGCGATGCCTATTCATGCCCTGAATTTAGTTTTATTAATTTTAGTGTCGATTTATATAAATAATAATATATATCCTGTACTTATGCTCTTGCCACTTTTCCGGCTTTTGAATGTCGCCATGCCCGTGTTTTTCAATTTAACCCTGTACTCTTATTTCATGGTGTACGCGCCCATGTTCATACCCATTTATTTTCTTTTGAAAGATGGTTTTGTGGGTCGAGCAGAAGCTGGATTGACCTTTAAAAGTTTCTGGTTCTATTTGCCTCTGGCAATTTCCGTGGGCTTTGCCCTGGGATGGGGCGAATATTATGTGATCCATCCTCAACTGATGACCCCGGGCGCTAGCATCAAAGATGTCCTGATTCTTATAATTACCATGATATTCTTTGTGGGAATTGTGGAGGAATTCATCTTCAGGTCGTCTCTGCAAACCGTGTTGGAAGCGAGGCTGGGTTCAATTACAGGACTTTTGCTGGCGAGCGCAATTTTCGGATTCATGCACAGCGGCTACCAATTACCTCTGGAGCTTCTCTACGTTTCTTTTGCGGGGGCCGTCTTTGGCCTGCTCTTCTGGCTGACAAAGAGCCTGCCCGTTATCTCCCTGGCGCACGGCGTTACTAACATCTCTTTATTTCTGGTGGTACCACTGGAACCACAGATCTTGATTTATTTTATCTTGATTCCTGTTCTCATATTTGTGTTCTATGCCTACGTTTTCAAAAGAAAATCGGGTAGGTGGGAATGGAAAGGTACATAATTGAAATATGCCTCTGCCGAAAGCGAGAAATAAGTCGAGGAGAAGAAACGCTTATGAAGTGGACCTTTACTCTGGCTTCTATACTCATTGTGGTCATATCTGTTGGTCTGGCCTTCGAGTTGTCGCCAGAAAATCCGGCTTCTGGACAAGAAGTGACTTTGACCGGAACGGCAAAGCCAGGGGAAGAGCTATCTTTTCAGTCCAGCTTCACCATGAATCTGCCCGTAACGGGAGGAGAGTATGAATATGAGACAATTGTCCAGGTTCCCCAAAAACCCAACCGCTTTACGGTATTGGCTAATAATGTGCAGGACTTTTATGCCGGAGTGAAGTTTGGCATCTGGATCACCAAGAACTTCCAGGCCAGTGGCGGAGCTGCCCGCATCTCCCAGGCGGATGTGCCGCCCGGCAGATATAACCTGAAGATGTTTGGCAAAGCTTTGCCTGGCACCATACAGGTCCCGGTAAATATCGAGGCCCAGACGCAAGTCAAAGCAGACTCTGCGGGCATATATAAACTGGTCATCGACACAACTGGAATACCGGCAGGAGATTACCGCATACAAGGGGCGGGAGACGTAAAGACCATTCGGCTGGGTGGCGGTTCTGCGTCTGCATCGCCTTCCGTCGATATTAAAGAATTGGCATCATCGGAAAAGCAGGTTTCAAAGCCTGTTGAGATCAATCGCGAGATCGTCGAGTGGTATGCCGGTCAGATCGATTTTGAGATCAAAAACGCCAGCCAGTACGATGAAGTAGAAAAACTCCTTGAAAAAAGGCTTTCCGGAGGCTATTGGAAGATAGTTGGCAAGGGCGAGCCTCTTGCCGAGGAGGCGGGCAACTGCCTGGAAAAATATTGTCTGGTGAGAGGCACTGATGCATGTGACATCTGCCGAGAGAAGGACATAATCTTAAAAGGTGGCCAGCCCTCCCTGCTATCGAGCAGAAATGACACAGGTCTTCCTGTGCTCTCCGATAACCAGAGTTCATCACAGTCCGCAGAGTCCGAGCAAAGTAGCGGCTTTTTAAGCAAGGTCGCTGATTGGATTGGGGGACTACTGGGCATGCTACTCGTGAGGCTATGAACTACATAGATAAGATGATGAAGATTCCGTCCGACCTGTTTGCAGCAGTAATCTTAGCGCTAGCTACACTGCTCTTTGCCCTGACGTCTCTTTCCGTTCTTCCGGTGCGCATACCCCTGGGTCTGGTTATGGTACTATTTATGCCGGGCTACACTCTCATCGCGGCCCTTTTTCCCAAAAAGGATGATTTGGAAGGAATCGAGAGGACGGCTCTCGCCTTTGGGCTCTCAATAGCAGTTGTGCCACTCATTGGCCTGGGCCTCAACTATACACCATGGGGAATCAGATTGACTCCCGTGGTCGTCTCACTGGCCATATTCACCATAGCCATGGCTGCGGCGGCCTACTGGCGGCGCATGCATCTTCCTGCCGAGGAAAGGTTCTCTATAAAATTTCGCGAGACTATTAACACCTGGAAGAGGGAAATTCTGGCGGACGAGAAAAGTCGGCTGGATAAAGCCCTAACGGTAATATTAATAATAACGATATTTTTATCCATTGCTGCCTTGGTTTATGTGATAGTGACTCCCAAGCAGGGCGAGAAGTTCACGGAGTTTTACATCCTGGGGCCGGGCGGCAAAGCCTATGACTACCCGACAAGCGTTCAGGCGGGAAATAATAGCACCGTAATTGTGGGCGTGGTAAACCATGAATATGCGCTTGTTAACTACACCATGAGCATTTCCTTGAATAACACTCCACTGAATAATACTACCTCAAAAGACAATTCCGGGAACCATTTCCGATTTATTTATCCAATAATGAGCCTGAATCTAACGCTTCTTCATAACGAGACCTGGGAAAAACCGGTAACTTATGTTCTCAATCATACCGGTGATCGCCAGAAGCTGGAGTTTTTGCTTTACAGGGAGAGAAACTTCACCAGCTCTTACCGGGATCTGCACCTCTGGGTGAATGTGTCCCAAAATGGACTGAATTCGGCAGAAGAAGCAGTCTACCAGGCCAGGGCCGGTTTTGCCGGTCGCAAGTAAACAAAAAAAATCCTGGAGCAGCTACCTTTCGTTCGGCTTTGACTTCGGCTTGCTGATGTCTTCTTCTTCCTTCTTCTTCTTTTTAACTTCGTCCACTTCATAGCGAAACTGCATATAGTCCTCAAAACAGCCCATGATACTACCGCCTCCCTGTTCTTGGGCCTTTATTCACAGCTATTATTTATATTAGGTCCTCAATATCAATGAATTCGAAAACAAAAATGCCTGCGATTTTCTGGAGTGATGAGATGAACGATCTGATCCGCAAAGCGGCAGCAAAGGCCTCTCAAGATGATGTCTTCAGAGCCCTGGCTTACGGTGCATTGAAGGCCCGGGCAGCCAGAATTGCCCCCAACCAGCTCATCCGGATCGGTGAATTCGGGATGATGGTAGCCGAGGATGAAAACGGCGATGGCCTGGTGGTACAGATAATCCAGCCACTGAAACAGATGCAGGGCATGGCTCTGGCCAGGGCCCGCGAGCTGGACAGCTCCGTGGAGGGCTGGAGCGATAGTGAGAGAAGGGAATGGCTCTCAATTTTTTGGAAAGAACTGGCGTTGTATTTGGCCAAATGGCAGAACATCAAAATGCAACGCGGACCGGGGGAGAACATGACGTTCGAGAAAGCGGTTAGCAGGTGATTTACAGGCGAGCAAAAAGCAAGAGTGACACTGAATTCCAGGTAATACAGAAACAAACTGCCTAGAATCTAAATAGGGGCCGGGACCGGGATTCGAACCCAGCTCGAGGGATCCACAGTCCCTCAGGATAACCACTACCCTATCCCGGCACGCCAGGATTGCAGTCTACTGCAAGGAGATAAAACTTTCCCCGGAGTAGGCCCGCCCGGTGACATCCACCACCAGAGAAATAAGATCTTCCAGGCGGTTGATGTAGTAGACGCGGCCCAGGCTGGCTAGAGCTTCTTCTACATGCTTATCCTTATAGGCCTGGTCGATGCAGAAGAGCACGAAGTTGCCGGCCTCTGAAGCCCTTTTTATGTCATCCCATTCCTGGTAAAGGTTCTGGATATGCGTGTCGGTGATGCATAGAATCAGGCAGCCGGGACGCTGCTCCGCTAACTTCCTTATCGCTTTTCCTGGTATGTGGGTGCGAGTGGAGAAGAACTCTACCAGCACATCCTCGACGGCGTTTAGATCCCTCGTCCAGGGGAGGGCCAGGTATTTTTCGCTGAAATTTATGGCCGCGACCATTGCCCCCTTGCTATGGGCAAACCAGCAGGCTTTGAATGCGGCTACCGTAGCTCGATGGGTTTTTGTACCCATCTTTGGTCCATCCATGGAGCGGCTGCTGTCCAGGAGGATCAGCAGATCGGGCACAGCCGCGCCCGCTGGCGCAAGCCGCCCCATCTCCTTTCCTCTCTTGTAGGTGGAGACGCCGGGGATAAGCCATGGAGAGAGGCTTTTGGAGTAGGTGTAGTCCAGCTCGCTGCAGGGATCTGTCAACCTCCATTTGACCGGCGCAGAAGGATAGCTCTCACGGCGAGAGCGGGGCAATTCCCGAATCTCAATGCGGTAACTTTGATCGCGATACCAGCGCCGGAGGTCCCCCTTTAAGCCCAGTACGGCCAGCACCTCCTCGTATCTGCCAAGATCAAGTCCCGCTGCATAGTTCAGGGGCGCGTTATTCGCGCTGCCGTTCAAGATCTCCATGCATCTGATCTGACCGCGTCCCAGGATGCCGGGCAGAAACGGCTCCAGAATCGTTGCAGTCTGGCGGCATTGTCTCTGCCAGAGTCTCCGCTCTCTGACGCCCGGCGAAAAGACCCTTCCCAAAAGATCCACCTCCGGCCGCGAGCATGATGGGAGGGCCGTTCCCCAGTAATCCCTCAAAAATCCCAGAACCACCCTATCCAGGGGCATGAGATCAGCCTGCTCCGCGAGCCTCTTCCAGCCCAGCAGCATCAACTCTTCATCGGCGAAGCTTCTCTCCAGCCGAAAGGAGTCCACCACGATATCTGTGAATATATTGAGCAGGCAGCGCGCCCGGCGGATATCGGGCTGCACCAGGCCTTTCAAAGCAGCAAGTGCCAGCAGGCCGGCCTCTTCCAAAGAACGTGGGCAGAATATATAGTGGACGATGAGATGTTCAAAAAGGTTTTCCAGGTAAACCGGTCCCTGGTCCAGCGTCCTCTGATCTATGGTTATACAGTAGTTACGGAAAGGAAACTCGCCCGCTCTCTCCGACGGCCCCTGGCGCGGTGGGGGGAGAAGCGGCCAATGCCAGCTTTCGCGGGACTTTTGCCAGATATCATTCCAGTCCCAGGACATCATCCGCCGCCTCGGAGCCAAAGCTTGCCGCCTTTATGCTTCCTCCTTTCTTGCGCCATCCCGCTCTCTTCGCCGCATTTCCCCTGACCGAAATTTTGCCGCCGCTCATAAGGAGGCCCAGATAGTCTCCGGCATCACCGTGCACATAGAGGCTGCCGGAGTGCATGAGCCATCCTGCTCTTTCGCCGCAGCTTCCCTGCACGACAATCCGCCCACCAGAGTTGCCCAGGCCCGTAAACTTGCCGCCATCGCCCCGTATCACTCCATAGCCGCCGCGCATGTTTCGGAAGGCATAATCCCGGCAGCCTGCCGCAATAATCCCACCTCCCTCCATCTCCTGGCCCAGGTAGGCGCCCGCACTCCCCTGTACCAGTATCCTGCCGCCTTTCATCCTCTCCCCTACATGTGCCCCGGCCTCCTGCAAAATGATGGTGCCTTGCACCAGCTCCAGGCCGGCATAATCCCGGCAAGGCAATAGCAGAGGGGAAGTGCACCTCTCTGCGGCGAGGCTGGTGAGATAACCCCAGAGCAGAGCGTACTTCTTTCCCGGATGGGCGGAAATAAGCTGGTCAAGCTGGTTCTTGTCTTGCGGTACAAACTGCTCTACCTCGGCTCGCGAGGGTTTTTCACCCACCTGATCGGCCAGATCCTCGAGGCTGAAGATCATATTTCCCTGACGGGTCTTCAGTCTGCGGCCGGATGCCTTTTCTTGATAAGCAGCATCCATGAAGCGGAGCAGCTTCATCGCATCTGCTCCAGTGCGGGGATGAAGTCCAGCCGGGCTATGGGATCGTCAAACGTCGAAAGCTCCTCAATGGCCCGGGCGGCAGCCAGCTCGCCATCCGCCGCTCGGGAAAAGATCCGGTTCATCTCTGCTCTCTCATTCATGGTGCGATTTATGCTTTTTTCCACCAGCTCTGCCACATAGGCCAGCTTACCAGCACCAAAATAGGGTGGCCTCTCCAGGGCGGAGCGCAGCGGAGTCGTCCTGTGCCAGATGATGTAAGGTGCTATGGCCTTGAGAACCGGCAGATCGGCATCTCTATCCAGCAGATAGGCAAAAGCCCGGCAAAAGGCCCTCAGGTCCTGTCGCACGCGGTCGGATAGCCCTTCATCTATTTGCCAGCAGATGGCTTCAGGATTGTTATAGTAGTGGCAGCCGGAACAAAGGCCCAAAGAGGGCTTCGCAGCAGAAAGCTGGGTTTTGTCATAGGCCGGTGCTCTCTCACAGAGCGTAAAGTCTCTTACCAGGCAGAGTGTGGCCAGCTCCACCTGACCGGTAAGCGGCTTTTCCGCCACTTTTTCCGGCAGGGACGAAAACTCCTGGGGCGTTAGGCGGGGCAGCATGCCGGCCAGATCCCTTACCTCCTGCTCGCGCTCGGAGAGGAGAAGGCCGGCCAGGAAATCGGGCTGGGCTGCGGGTACGCAGACGGAGATTCTGTCCAGCAGGGCCTCGTCCAGTGGGTAGGTAGCAGCAAATTCCGGATTCATGGTGGCAAAATAACAGGTATCTCCCGGTCGGCAGACCTGTCCTGCGTAACTGATCTTTCTCTTTTGCAGTATCTCCAGGAATAAGTTCTGCTTGCCGCTGGGAAAACGATTGATCTCATTGATGAGCTTCCAATTAGACTTTGCCCAGGACGTCCAGAGCACTTGCGTAGATCCATCCTCCGCAGCGGTATTGGTCCACTGCCTGGGATCGAGAAAGCCTACTATTTTCTCTTCTGTCTGCTCCGGGTGGCCGGTAACCATCAGATCTTCCACCTCATCCAGGCTCAAAGAAAGGAAAGATGATCCCAACAGATTGACAAGAGTAGTCTTGTTGGCGCCCATGCCGCCATAGAGGAGCACGGCGCGACCTCGCAGGCAGGCGTTGGCTAGGGTGAAAAAGAGCATAGCATTGACCTTTTGCTTGCCAATGGCAAGATCCTTTCTGCCCACATGAAGCCGAAGCTCCTCCAGGGATGATATAAGGTGCTGTATCTTATTGCGAGGATCTGGCATAAAAAGAAGGCTAGCACCTGCGATATTTAAAACAAGCGAACAATAGATGAATGGGAGGGAGCAAAAGTCGAATCCTTGGGAGGGATTATGAATTTTCGACCTTTGCTTGAAACTTCAACGACATTAAACGAATATAAGATTATCGGTCCGAAAAAGCAATTCTTCCGGCTGGGTGGGCAAAAGAGTCAATACATTTGCCGAAGAAAGTAGTGAACTATGATCTACACGATTACTCTCAATCCGGCTCTGGACCGTACCCTCTGGATCCAGAAGGTACGTGACGACGTTTCCAATCGCATCTTGGAAGAGAGGAGCTTTGCAGGAGGCAAAAGCGTTGATGTCTCTAAAGTCCTCAAGAATCTGGGAGTGGACAACATCGCGTTGGGATTCGTGGGAGGATTTGCCGGACGGGAGCTGGAAGGCAGACTACTCAATGAAGGCATTCAGACCGATTTTGTTCATGTCTCGGGCGAGACTCGCACCAACATAATCATCCACGATAAGGAGACGGGAAAGCAAATGGCCTTCAATGCTCGCGGTCCCGAGATAAAGCCGTCCGAGCTTATGGAGTTCGTGGAGCTGTTGGAGAGGCTGCCTTGTAGCGATCTGGTGACCATCGGAGGCAGCCTTCCCCCGGGGGTCACTCCTGAGATCTACAGAAAGATCATAACGCTGGTCAAGAGGTGCCAGTCCACCGTGGTGCTGGATGTGGATGGTGCTGCCCTTCGCGCGGGAATTTTAGCCAAACCCGATGTAATTAAACCCAACATTCATGAACTGTCTGAGCTGGTGGGCCGGGAGCTTAAGGGGCTGGATGAGATTCGCGCCGCTGCCGGAGAGATCAATCGGCAAGGCGTAAAAATCGTTCTTGTATCCATGGGTGGAAGAGGCATCCTGCTCGTCTCCGACGGTCATGAATATCTGGCCGTGCCGCCCAATGTGGATGTGCAGAGCACTATTGGAGCGGGAGACTCCTCGGTAGCGGGATTTATTAGCGGCATGGTGGCAGGCAAGAGCCTGAAAGAGTGCCTGGTCTATGCCGCGGCGGCCGGGACGGCTACCACTCTGTATCAAGGAACCGCTCTGGCCCAGAAAGAAGATTTCGAGCGGCTGGTGCCACAGGTGACGCTAACAGTACTATCCGAGAGGGCGTAAGAGTGCAAGAGGCGAAAAGACGAAAAGTAGGTGTGTGAAAATGGCAGATAATTTCATCATTCCTCTGGATGTGCCGCAGGAAAGCCGCTCCAAGTACAAGGAGAACTATCTCAAGATAACCAGGGGTAGCGGACGGTTGATGCTCTTTGCGGGAGATCAGAAAGCAGAGCATCTTAATGACGATTTTTTCGGGCCGGGTATTGATGCGCAAGATAATGATCCAGAGCATCTATTCCGCATCGCGGCCAAAGCCAACGTCGGCGTTTTTGCCACTCAGCTCGGTCTTATCGCTCGCTACGGCATGGACTATTCAAATGTGCCCTACCTGGTGAAGCTGAACTCCAAGACCAATCTGGTGAAGACGGCCCAGGCAGAGCCCGGCAGTCCGCAATGGATCGATATTGCCCATATTGTCGATTTTAAGGCGAGTAGCGGCCTATCCATCCCGGGTGTTGGCTACACGATCTATCTGGGAAGCGAGCGCGAGGGAGAAATGCTGCGTGAGGCCGCGCAGCTGGTATTCCAGGCCCATCAAGCGGGACTGGTGACGGTGCTCTGGATCTACCCTCGTGGCAAAGCTGTGTTGGACGAGAAAGATCCTCACCTCATTGCCGGAGCGGCGGGCGTGGCTGCCACGCTTGGATCTGACTTTGTTAAGGTCAACTATCCCCAGAAAGCCGGCCAGGATTCTGCCCGGATATTCCGGGAGGCAGTGCTGGCTGCGGGTCGCACCGGGGTGGTCTGCGCCGGTGGGGAGAGCACAGAATCCCAGGTATTTTTGCAGAGGCTTCATGACCAGATCCATATCAGCGGAGCGGCGGGAAATGCTACCGGCCGAAACATCCACCAGAGGCCTCTGGCAGAGGCAGTACGTCTTTGCAATGCCATTTTCGCCATCACCGTGAAGAATGCCGGTGTGGATGAGGCCTACAGGATCTACCGGGGGGACTAACGAAGAAAATGGCGAAACTGGTACTGCTGCGGCACGGCCAGAGTCTCTTCAACCTGGAAGGCAGGTTCACAGGCTGGTTGGATATCGATCTGTCCGAGAGAGGCAAAGCTGAAGCTGGGGAAGCGGGCTGGCTCATGAAGAGCTATGGCCTTACCTTTGATATCGCCTTTACCTCAGTCTTGAAGCGAGCCATCAGGACGCTTTGGATCGTGCTGGATGAGATGGATCAGATGTGGATTCCGGCTCTGCCATGCTGGCGGCTTAACGAGCGCTTTTATGGAGACTTGCAGGGCAAGAGCAAGCAGGAGACTGAGGAGCGGTACGGTATGGCGCAGGTGCAGCGCTGGAGGAGGGGTTTTTCCGAGAGGCCGCCCGCCGTGGCCGCGGATGACGATCGTTATCCTGGTCTGGGTGATCGTTACAGGGATGTACCGCGGAGCTTGCTTCCTACAACAGAGTCATTGCAGGACACGCAGGAGCGGGTGCTGCCCTTCTGGCTGGCTCTGATCGGGCCGGAGCTGGAGAAGGGCAAGAACGTGCTGGTGGTCTCACACGGCAACACCATTCGTGCCCTGGTCAAGCATCTGGAAAACATCTGTGATCAGGAGATCGAAAATGTGGAGATCGCCACAGCTCAGCCTCTGGTCTACGAGCTGGATGACCAGATGCGACTCGTGGACCGCAGCTATCTCGGTAGCTCACAGGTCGGCGGGAAGAAAGGAAAATAGGCATAGAGACAAGCACGCAGAGGGAATTTATGAGGGTAAGGAGTGTAGGGGAATGGCTTATGCGGTAGATATCATATCCATGGAGCAGAAGGAAGAACTGGTTGAGAAATATGCAGCCCAGGTGCTCTACGAGATCAAGTCGGAGATTTACGGATGCTGCATCAAGCTTCTTACGAGCAGCCCTTCCGTTAAGAATGCCTGGGAAGAGAGTTTCTATTTTGCCTCTCAAAACGTTCGCTCCCACGGGCGGCTTTATGTTCTGCAGGACAAATCCCTTGGCGAGAACCAGGTTTACTACGATCCTCATTCCAAGAGCTGTTTTCTCTTCAACATGGACTACTACGGATGGATAAAGTCCCTGGCGCTCTCCGTGGCCGGAGACATCCTGGAGGATAATCACGGCATCTATTCGGTGCATGGGGCCTGTCTGGATATGCGGGGCCAGGGCGTCTGCATTCTGGGCGGATCGGGGGCCGGAAAGACCACACATACTTACGGGCTCCTGCGAGGTACCAAGACACGCGTCGTCTCCGACGACTGGTTCTTTGCCAGGATATTTGGCGAGGAGATCTTAGCCTACGGGTCTGAGAAGAACTTCTACATTCGGGCCGATTTGGCGGATATCTGGAAGGAGTTTTCCGGGCTGGTCGATAAAGCTGTTTTCGACGAGAAAGGGCGGGCGGTGGTGGACCTGCGCTGGGTGATCGGCAAAGGCCGCATCCTGCCGCTCACGACAATGGAGAATGTGATCCTTCTCAAGCGTGATCCCGACCAGGAGGAGAGCGTTCGGGAGCTTGAGGCAGCAGAGGCACTGGCTATACTGGAGGCCAACGGCTACTACAATCCTCACCTTCTGGTGAAGAGCGACTTCAAGAGAGGGCTGCGCAGCCACTTCTTCCAGGCGCTTTTCGACCGGGCAAAGGTGCACGAGGTTAACACCAGAGGGACGCCGGAGGAGAGCCAGAGGGCTATTCGGGAGGTTTTGAAGATTGAAAGATGAAGAATCCCAGGTTGTCGAGAAATGTGTTATTGGATGCCATGATCTCCTGCCTTGACCTTGATACTAAATCGAAATAGCTCTTGGGTTGATGATGCCAAGAAAGAAATAATGCAATTTCATGGGTTCAATGGTCCGTTTGCCCATCTGTAAATACATCGCCTCAGATCTTATGTTCCGAATTCCAACGCTGAATCTTCTCGGATCCTCTTGTGCAAAAGAAATTGTGTGAAAGCCCAATTTCCTGTTCGACAGGGCACGAAGGACAAAAACAGTCATTCTCTTTTGAGATGCAGACAAAACTTCCTCCGGTACCACAGAAAAAGTTTTCGCTGGCATTTTTTGCGCAATCTGTATACGTAGGACAATCAGGACATATACACTTTGATCTCAAAGTTCCTTCTGCCTTGATCTTCTCGCTTTTTGACATCTTGGCAAGCGCAGCCATTGTATTTTCAAATCTATCCATTAAATCTCCAAATAGTTATTGAACATCAAGATATATAAAAAATGCGCTTTTAGTATCCATGGAGATCGTTTATCAGTATAAGAGTCACGCGGCCCGGCTGTCTTTCTGCGGCAAGGATGACGTATTTTCCGAGCTGACTCGACACTCCGTTGACTTTCTTGGAGCGAGCGTCTTCAAGTGGATAGGCGTATTCGCTTATTCGTTTTAGAGCCTCCTGTAAATTGGGGACAATCTTATTCGCTCCCGAAACAAGCAACAGGTTTTTTGCGGCGAATGGCCAGGCACCTACGCGACTGCCGCTAGCATCACAAGAAACGAGTTCCCCGGTCATGGCAATGGCATTAACGCCCGAGAGGAAGAATTCAGCAGTTACAGATTTTCGCCTGATTTCATTGCGTTCCAGTATGTTGTTTTCAGAGATCACGACTTTGTGCAGATCCTTCCATCCATGCTCATTTGTCTCCAAAAGTTGCGTGTAGCCTATTTCGATAAGCGTTGTAGAAGATCCATTCATGATCTCTGCACCCGGTGGAATGATTTCCTTGATCTTAGCCAGAGCCTGGGTGCTGTCCTGAACTCTCAAGACTTTAATTCCTCTCGTCTCAATGGATTTTGCGGTCTCGGATATTTCCTTCTCTGTGGGAATTCGGCTCCATTTAGCTGAGTCGATGTTTAATTCTGGCAACAAATTTATGGCACTATATCTTGTGATAATTCCCATTCATATTCACCCATGGTCTTGTACAATCTTTTGTTCAATGTATTCTTTTAGGGCTACTGCATTATTGTGCTCCAAATTTTTGGCTCCAAAGAGCAGGACAACATCTCGTTCTTTGGCTTTTTCGACGATAAGATCTACAAGCTCTTTCTTCTGATCGAGCTCCAGAAAAAACTTATCTCTAAACTCATTCCATTTAGCTGGGTCATGCCCAAACCATTTTCTTAGATCACCGCTCGGTCCGATATCCTTCAACCATAGGTCTATCTTTATATTTTCTTTTCTGACGCCTCTGGGCCATAGCCTGTCAACCAATATCCTGAAACCATCATTAGGTGTGGTATTGTAGAGTCTTTCTGCGCGGATCATTTTATATTCCTCCTGCCTTTCCGCTATAAAATGTCTAATGTTCATTTCATGTATGTACTATCATACGGATTTCATATAAATCTTTTGAATCTGAAAAATTTGTTAGTAAGAAGGGAGAATACACATAACGACATAACGATTGATTTTGCGTAATTCCTGGAGTGAGGCATGGCCGCCATGCACCGTCAAGAGATTTCTTTCGCCCCGCACCGCATACCTTTAGATACTTGGCCTTCCCACTCACCTCAGAAAATGCCCGCCGATCCTGTCGCCAAGTGGGTGGAATTCCTCCACTCCCGTTACTGGGATGATCTGCTGGAGCTGGCCGACTCCTACCCCGACGAGCGCAGCCTGGAGATTCGTTTCTTAGATATTGACCGGTTCGATTCCGAATTCGCTGAGGAGCTGCTGGAAAATCCTGAGACCATCCTGGAGGCTGCACGCGCCGCCATGCTGGAGCTGGATCTGCCCATGGATGTTTACATGGACCGGGCCCATGTGCGCATTATCGAGCTTCCACGTCATTTTAAGACGCGAGAGCTGCGTAGTGACCACATCGGCAAGCTGCTGGCCATCGACGGGCTGGTGCGCACCGCCACCGAGGTGCGTCCCAAGATCATCTCTGCCGCCTTTCAGTGCCAGCGGTGCGGCTTTACCTTTTTCAAGGAGCAGACCGGCAACAAATTCGAGGACCAGAACCTAAAATGCATGAACCAGGCATGCGACCGAGGCGGCCCCTTCAAGCTCCTGCTGGCCCAATCCAAGTTCGTGGATGCCCAGAAGATCAGGGTGCAGGAGTCGCCCGAGGACCTGCGGGGCGGAGCGCAGCCGCAGACGCTCGACGTGGAACTGGAGGACGATCTGGCCGGCAAGATTTTTCCAGGCGACCGGGTAATCGTTAATGGCATACTCAAATCATACCAGCGTTCTTCTCCCCAGCAGGGCAAGAGCACCTACTTCGACCTTTTTCACAAAGGAATCTCTGTGGAGATGACGGAGCAGGAGTTCGAGGAGATTGAGATCGATCCTGAGGAGGAAAAGCTGCTCCTGGAAATGTCCTGCGATCCGGAAATTTATGAAAAGATCCGGGGATCCATCGCTCCTTCCATTTACGGCTACGACGACGTGAAAGAGGCGCTAGCGCTGCAACTGGTTTCCGGCTTCGAAAAGCATCTGCCGGACGGAGCGCGCATCCGCGGCGACATCCATATCCTGCTGGTGGGAGATCCTGGGATAGCCAAATCGCAGCTTTTGCGCTACATGATCAAGATCTCGCCGCGCGGCATCTATACCTCAGGCAAGAGCTCCACCTCAGCCGGCCTGACAGCTACCGCCGTCAAGGACGAGCTGGGTGATGGCCGCTGGACCATCGAGGCCGGAGCACTGGTCCTGGCGGACAAGGGCATTGCCGCCATAGACGAAATGGACAAGATGGATAACGAGGACAAGAGCGCGTTGCACGAGGCGATGGAGCAGCAGAGCTACCATCCTCTAACAGAGATCCAACTTGCTGACGGGCGAAAGGTGCGCATCGGCGAGTTCGTGGACAGGCTGATGGCGAACCGGCCGTCAGAGGTAGTTGCCGGAAAGGACTGCGAGATTCTGCCGCTCAGTGAGGATATTAAGATAAAAAGCACAGATATGAGCCGCATCTTCGATGTCGCAGTGCAAAGGGTGAGCAGGCACCGGGCTCCAGATCATTTCATCAGCATCCATTACTCTAACAGCAAAAAGATTCTGGTTACTCCTGAACACCCGGTATATGTCGCCAAAGATGGGATCGCTTGCATTCCTGCCTGTCAGATAAAGGCAGGAGATATTGCCCCTGCACTGAAATCGAACTCTGGAATAAAGGAAGAGATTGGATTTATGTATGTTGTAGATGTAAAGGTTATCGCAAATCGGGGCGAGCACTTTGCCGATTATGTTTATGATGTAACCGTCGAGCCCACCCATACCTTCATCTCCCAGGGTCTTGTTTTACACAACACCATCAGCGTTGCCAAGGCCGGCGTCATGGCCACCCTCAAGTCCCGCTGCTCTCTTCTCGCCGCCGCCAATCCCAAGCTGGGTCGCTTCGATAAGTACGAGCCCATTGCCCCCCAGATCAACCTCACTCCTGCGCTCATGTCCCGTTTCGACCTGATCTTCGTCCTGACCGACGATCCGGATACCAAGAGGGATTCGGCCATCGCCCAGCATATACTGAAGAGCAACTATGCCGGAGAGCTGGCTACTCAAGCTGCCTGGAACGAGGATATATCTCAAGAGGACATTGACAACGCTCTGGTAGTGATAAAGCCGGTACTTGATCCGGAACTGCTGCGAAAGTACGTGGCCTATGCCCGAAAGAACATCTTTCCAACCTTGAGTGATGAGGCTAAGGAGTATTTCCTCAAGTACTACGTCGGGCTCCGGAGCCAGGGGCAGGACTCCAACAAGCCTGTGCCCGTCACTGCCCGGCAACTCGAGGCGCTCATACGCCTGGGTGAGGCCAGCGCTCGCCTGCGCCTCTCCGATAAAGTCACTATGGATGATGCCAAGCGGGTCGTCAAGATATTGGAAGCATGCTTGCGAAAAGTGGGCGTTGATCCGGAGACGGGCTTTTTGGATGCAGACATTATTGCCTCTGGCACCACCAAGAGCTCCCGAGATCGGACAAAATCGGTGATCGATATCATAAGAGATATAAGCAAAGAGCAGCAGGGCCCGGCCACCAGGGACGCTGTTTTGGATAGGGCCGAAGAGCTGGGCATAGAAAGAGCTAAAGCGGAAGAGATCATCGACCGGATGAGAAGAGATGGGGATGTTTTTGAGCCACGGCCGGGAATGCTGAAGCTGCCTTAAATACATGCAATGCATTGATGGCAGGGACGAGAGAGACCCTAACAAACAAAACGGCAAATAGAGCCGTTAAAAACCAAGCAATCATGATTACCATGTCCAATATGCCTGAAGATACGGAACGGAAAGAGATGTATTTGAAAAGCCATCAACACGGAGCACATACCCTCGTCGCAGTCTGTGACTGCGATATTCTGGGAAAGAAGTTCACCGAAGGTCACCTTAAGATAGAAGTAAGTCCCGATTTCTTCGGAGGCGAAAAAGCCTCCGGCTCCGAGGTTGAGGTGGCACTGGCAGGAGCAACAATGGCCAACTTTGTGGGCTGCAAAACCGTCGAGCATGCCATCTCCCTGGGCTACGTGGAGAAGGACTGTGTCCTCTCCATTGATGGAGTTCTTTACGCCCAGATGGTGAGAATGTGATGCAAGCCATCTGTCATCGTTGCGGTCTGCCCACGGTTGAAGGGCTTTGCCCACAATGCACCCTGGAAAAGACAACCCTTGTCAGCTGCCCTGATCAGGTAGAGGTGGTCATCTGTTCCGTTTGCGGTTCCCGGCAGATAAAAGCCAGGTGGCAGCTTCCGGACAACCGCTCTGTGGAGGAACTGGCTCACCAGGCGGCGATGGACGCACTTTTGCTTCATAAAGAGCTGTCTGAGCCGCATATTGAGCTAGACCTGAGAAAAGTGGGGGCCACCCGCTATCTGGCTAAAATCAATATCGAAGGCAGTTTCAGAGGCCAGAGCATAAGCGAGGAATGCGAAATTCCGGTACGCATTAAACTTATGGCCTGCGATCGATGCAGTCGCATGGCTGGCAAGTACTTTCAGTCCACAGTCCAGCTACGCGGAAATGCTGTCCGATCCATGACAGAGAGAGAGATTGAAGAGTGCAAGAAGACCGCTCAGGATATGGCAGACTCCGGATATCACGGGGGAGATCACCTATCCTTTATCCAGGAGATGAAGGAGGTCAAGGGCGGTCTGGATATCATCCTGGGCTCAACGCAGCTAGGCAGACGCATGGCCCGCGCATTTGTCGAGCGTTTTGGCGGCAAGCTACTGGAAACGGCAAAACTGGTTGGCAAAAAGGACAGCCGCGATGTGTTCCGCTCTACCCTTTTGATCAGGTTCCCAAGGCTTAAGCGTGGTGACATTGTCTCCTTCCGGGGATCGCTCTTCTCTGTAGCCGGCTTTGATGGCAAGACGACGCTCATCTCCTCCCTCAGAGAAGGCCGCAGGTGTTCCATGAACGAGGAGAACTCAGAGGCCGTGGAGATTTTAGGAAATAAAGCCGATGCGCGAGCAGCGACGGTGATATCTGAAGATGATGACGTGCTGGAGATCATGGACCCGGAGACCTACAGGGCAGCTCTCGCGGCTCGTCCCAAGGATTTGCAGGTTAAGCCCGGAGAAGAGGTGAAGGTAGTAAGAACAGCGGATGGATTTATAGTATTGTAGGAACTTTCGTCAATCGCGAATAAGTTAGCAGACTCTATTTCCACCACAAGGTTCTTAAACTAGTTTCGTACAATTTTAATTGGTAGAAGCGCGCATTTGAGCAACAAATCACATGATAATTAAGCCCTGAGTGGAACAATGGGCGATGAAATGCCAGCTAAGTGAAGACAAAACGGCTCATGTGTGGGCATTTCTATCAGATGCTCCATGATATTGGTAAATGGACACTGAAATAGTTAGATAAATCTCATATTCACCATCATTCACTGCTCACTGCCTGCCTGTAATACGGCATGGCTATAATTGCGACAACGAGTCGCGAATTGGCCTCTGTTAGGCCATAGATAGCGTCGGCTCTTTGGGTATGGGTGTGACTTTTATCTATCTATTTTAAAATAAGAGGTGTCTTATATGCAAAATGTTGATACAACCAAATATGTTATTTATGCGGATATAACTGCGGAGGGGATAGTGGAGCGGCCGGATGTGGTCGGCGCTATCTTCGGCCAGACCGAGGGCCTTCTGGGAAGCGACCTCGATTTGCGTGATCTCCAAAAAACAGGAAGGTTGGGAAGGATCGACGTCCAGATAACATCCAGCGGCGGAAAGTCCAGCGGCACGATCTCTATTCCTTCCAGCTTTGATAAGGTCGAGACGGCCATATTGGCTGCGGCCCTGGAGACCATCGACCGAGTGGGACCTTGCATCGCTCGCATTGCCGTAAACCGCATCGAAGATGTGCGCGCCGCCAAGAGAAGATATGTCATAGAACGGGCCAAGCGCATACTGGTGGAGATGTTCGATGAGAACATCCTGGAGACGGAAGAGATCACTGAGGAAATAAAGCAGTCCGTTCGCGTGGAGGAGATAATTCACCTGGGCAAAGACAACTTGCCTGCCGGGCCCAATGTACTGGACTCCGATGCCATCTTAGTTGTTGAAGGCCGGGCGGATGTGCTCAATCTGCTAAAGTATGGCATCAAGAACGCCGTGGCGGTCGGCGGAACCAATGTGCCACCAACCATCGCTGATCTTTGCGCCAAGAAGGTTGTCACCGCTTTTACAGACGGCGACCGCGGCGGAGAGTTGATCATTAAAGAGCTTCTCCAGGTTGCAGACATCGATTTTGTGGCCAGGGCCCCGGAGGGAAAGAGTGTCGAGGACATGACCCAAAAGGAGATTGTACGTGCGCTGCGCCAGAAGATTCCCGTAGAACAGGTGCTGGATCAATACAAGATCAAAAACCAACCTAAGAAAAGGCGTGAGATCACCACCAAGAGAAAGAGCCTCATCCGCGAAAAGCCCTTCTGTGTGCGGAACACGGCTGAGAGGGCAGAAGCTATTGCGCCGCGGCGGGTCATGCCTCGTGAGGTTGTGCCCAAATTTGTTCCCGCTCCTGTAATTGAAGAAGTAATCGTAACAGCTCCTGAACCAGTTCCTGAACCAGAGCCGCAGCCACAGAGAGAATGGTTCCGACAGCATGTAGATGAATTGGATGGAACTCTTTCTGCCAGGATTATGGATCGGAATCAAAATGTCTTAAGGGAGGTAGCAGTAAGAGATCTGGCCAGAGAGCTGAAGGAAACCAATGGAGACGTGAACGGTGTGATCTTTGATGGCGTCGTCACGCAGCGCATCTTAGACATCGCCGCGGATAAGGGCCTCGAATATCTCATTGGCGCCAAGATGGGAAATATAGCCAAGAGCCCGTCCTGCGTCAAGGTTCTAACCAAAGAGGCGTAACATTCTCGCCTCTTCTCCTTCACCTCTATTTATTTTAGATTAATTGATTTCGACAAGACTCTATTTGTAGCGAGGTTATTCTGATGGAGTTCAAGCAATGCATTGTGATTAGAGAGGATCTGAAGCTCTCCGCAGGAAAGCTTGCAGTGCAGGTAGCTCATGCTGCAGTTATGGCTGTGGAAAGAGCCGAAAAAATGGACAGATCCACGGTATCGGAATGGAAGGCTGAGGGCCAAAAAAAAGTTGTCCTGAAAGTTGCCGGGGTGCCCGAACTTTTCCGATTGCGAGAGGATGCAGAGAGGGCTGGGATAGCCTGTGCTATTGTAGCCGATGCCGGCTTGACCGAGATTCCTGCCGGCACCATAACTGCACTGGGCTTGGGTCCAGCCCATGGAAAGCAGATGGACAAAGTGACGAGCAAGCTCAAGCTCGTCTGAAGAGCCATATAGCATTTTTATTCTCCGGGGTAAGATGATTTCAGCAAGTAATCGGGACCGGTCTTTGGGCATGGATTATTACATAACCGACAGCTCTGGCTGCGGTGGCGTCATCAAGAGCTGTGCGGAGGATTTCCATGTAACAGAAGTATTCGAGGAGATGGGCTACGAGGGCGGAAGGTACCTGGTCTTGGATGTGGAGAAGACTAATTGGGATACGCATCACCTCATCCGAGAGATGGCGAGACGGCTTTGCATCAGCCAGAAGAGATTCGGCTGGGCCGGTACCAAGGATAAGAAGGCGGTGACAAGCCAGCGCATAAGCATCATGAACCTGGATGAATCCGTCCTTTCCAGAATTAATCTGCCCGACCTGAAGATCAAAGTGCTGGGCAGGACGAATCGGGCGGTGGGTCTGGGAGATCTGCTGGGAAATCGTTTTCGCATAACAATTAGGGATGTGAGCTGCCCGGATCCTGCTGCCCGTCTGGCCGCCATCACTTCTGAGATAGAGAAGCATAGCGGCGTTCCCAACTATTTCGGAATACAGAGATTTGGGGACAGCAGGCCCGTCACCCATAAAGTGGGCGAGGCCTTGGTAAGAGGTAATATCGAAGAAGCGGCCTTCATCTATCTAGCCCTTCCTTTTTCCGGCGAACTGGAGAGGACGAGAGCGGCCCGTGAAAGGCTGTGGGACACTCGAGACATCTCTGCCGCCCTAAAGGAGTTTCCTGAGTACCTGTACTTCGAGCTGGCTATGTTGAACTTTCTCGTAGAGCATCCGGATGATTATGTTCACTCTTTTGATGTTCTTTCCGTCAATTTAAGGCGTCTCTTTGTGCACGCTTACCAGTCCTATATTTTCAACAGGATTCTAAGCCGCCGTATGGCTGCGGGAATGCCGCTGCAAGAAGCCATGGTAGGCGATGTGGTCTGTTTTGCCAAAGAAGGCTTGCCGGATATGGATCGAGTGCAGAAAGTCACCTCGGAAAATCTTGAGGCCATCAACCGGCTGGCTAAAAGGGGCAGAGCATTTCTCACTCTGCCTTTGATCGGATTTGAGACGGCAATAGGAGATGGTGCCCAGGGTGAGATGGAGCGGGCAATTCTCAGAGAAGAAGGCATTATACCCGAAAACTTTAGAGTCCTGGAAAACCCGGACCTTGGCTCAAGAGGCACAAGGCGCCCGGCTTTATGTCATGTCAAACCGCAAATCAGTGTAGAGGAAAACCTGGCAAAGCTGCAGTTCATTCTGCCTAAAGGAAGCTATGCCACCGTGGTATTGAGAGAGTATATGAAGAGCTTGGATGATACCAAGAGTCAAATCAAATGATTTAGCCGAGGAATGAGCCTTGCAACTAGAATTGGTTGATCCATACGTTGTGGTCTACAAGCAGATACACGCTGTGGTTGATGATGAGGGCCGATGGGTAGAGCTCATGGAACGCTCCAGCTGCTACGGTGGATCGGCCTGGGCCAGATACCATTACTCAAAAGGGCCTTTGGTAAAAAGCTCCCGCAATTTGGGCGAATGGTTCCGCTATATGATAACACCTGGCAAGGTCGATTTAGATCTTGTCTCTTCCAAGAGATCAGCCGGCATCGAGTCGGTAATAGTCGGCAGTAAGGAGGTGGAGGTGACTTATGCGGGTCTGGGTGGAGGCGGCGTAGGTGCTACCCTCTCCCGAGCTAAAGCGGAGGACGTCTTGCGTTATGATGTAACAGAGTGCGGCGGAGGGCGCGTCGCTCGCGGCACCATAGTATTGCCTCGAAGAGAGAGACTGATCATTGGAGTTGATGATACCGATTCTAAGACGACGGGGGCCACCTGGACACTTATTCACAATATCTCCAATAAGGTCGATCGACCTGAGGCACGCTATGTCTCGCATTCCCTGGTGCAGCTCTTTCCCGTGCCGACCAAGACCCAGAACTGCGTCTCCACGGCAGTGGAGTTTGTCTGCCTGCCCGGCAAAGCAGAAGCCATGCTCTCTGACTTCAAGGCTCTGTTGAGCAAGTACTCAGTCTCCAAACAGACGGGCATGGCCGTATTCCGGGACTTTGATTCATCCTCGCTTCTGACCTTTGGCCAGAGGTGCAAGCGAGAGAGGGTGCAGTACGAGGATGCTCTGGAAGCGGCACGGGTTAATGGTGTTCAGATCATGATGAATGGCCAGGGATTGATTGGAGCTGTGGCGGCATTGCCCTTCTGCGCTCAGCCTGATGAGTCTATTGTGCCCGGCATTTTATGAAGTCCATGACCGGTCTGCAGGCAGCAGTCTTGGCTTTGCAGGATGCAGCAGCCTGGGTTCGAACCTATGTTCCCGGCTATCCCATAACCGATCTGGCAGCTGCGCTCGGGGCTGAGATCTCAGTTAATGAAAAGGTGGCTCTGGAAATTGCCCTTGGGGCGTCAGCCACGGGCCAGCGTGCTCTGGTTATCGTCAAGCAGGTGGGCATGAATATTCTGGCCGATCCGCTGGTCATATCGGCAACGCATACCATCGGCTCGGGGCTGGTGATCATTGCCGGTGATGATCTGGGGCCGAGAGGCTCTCAAGCGGAGATGGATAGCCGATTCTTCGGTCCGCTAGCAGAGCTGCCTGTTCTCGATCCCAGCAGCCCGGCTGCCTTGCACGCATCAATTCTGGAGGCCTTTACACTCTCCGAGCGGCTTCGTATTCCGGTTATAGTTCGGGTGACGGCAAACCTCCTGGCTGACGAGGGGCCACCGATCCCAGCGCGGCCCAACAAAGGTGCAGCCCTGCAATTCGAGAAAGGGGCCCAGGAGTTGACTATGCGCGGCCGGCATCAGAGGCACCACAATAAAATCCTTGTTGATGCAGAGGAGGCCTCAGAGTCCACCACCTTAAACTGCCTGGAGACCTTCGGGAATGTAGGTATCATTGCCGGGGGTCGGCCTGCAGCCCTTGCCGAAGGCCTAGGCGTCTCGCTTCTCTCTTTAGGCTACAGTAATCCTCTGCCGGCAAAGCTCTTGCGCCGCTTCATAGATACTCATCGTCAGATCCTGGTGGCGGAGGAGCCGGAGCCCTTCATTGAGTCGCAACTTGCCTTGAGCCCCAAAATCAAAGGTAAGCTCACCGGTCATCTGCCCCGGGGGCCGCTGGAGAGGACGGATATCATCCGGGCTTTGGAGTGTTTGGGAGAGACGCCTGAGAGAAAGTCGCAGGTCTACGAGAGCGTGGCGGAAAGGGGCTACAAGGGCGTTTGTGATGACTGTCCATTCATACCGCTTTTCCGGGCGCTGGGCAAAATCGATGTGCCCGTGGCCGGGGATGCAGGCTGCGCCATCCGCGCTACCCGCAAGCCCTATCAATCGGTGGACGTGGTTTATGGCCTGGGATCATCGGTGGGTGTAGCCTCTGGCTTTGCCGAAAAGGGCATTGCCGTAGTGGGTGACTATGCTCTGGCTCACTCGGCTTTGCAGGGCCTGATCAACGCCGTCTGGCAGAAGCGCGAAGTTCTCGTCGTCGTGCTCAAGAATAACGTAGCAGCTATGACGGGTGGACAGGATGTGCCCGACCTGACGAAGCTGGTGGAGGCGCTGGTGCCGACGAAGCGTTTCGAGCTGCCTGCTTCAGAGAAAGAGGTAGAACAGATGCTCAGGGAGGAGTTGAAGAGACCGGGAGCTTCGCTCTTGGTAGCCCTGGGCAAATGCACTGCGCAGGTGGCCAAGGAATAGTCTGGAGAAGGCCTTACCCTGGTGGAAGGCTTTCTCGCTATCAATTCTCAGATACAGTTTACGCTGTTTTACCTGCTGCAGTTATCGATGTCACATCCAGGAAAGGCATAGCTCCACCGGTGTACATGGGCAATTTGCCATCCCACTTCTCGACAGCTTTGGTTTGCATCTCAACTTTACGCAGTTCGATCAGTTCGGGTGTGATGGCCTGCTTTTGTAAATTCAATGCATCGGCTTCTGCCTTTGCCTGGGTGACTTTTTGCTGGGCCTCCACCTGAATGCGCTTTAAATCCGTTTCCGACTTGAGCATTTGTTGCGAGGCCGTCACCTTGGCTTCAATTGCCTGTGTAAAAGATTCGCTGAACTTGAAGTCAGTGATAGCAGTTGATTCTACAACAATTCCATAGGGCTGAAGCCTTTGAGATAACAGGTCCTGAATGGTGCTGGCCACAGTTGACCGGTTTGTGATTAATTGTTCTGCACTGAACTTGGACGCACTTGCCTTCAGCACTTCCTGTACGGTGGGCTGGATGACGCTCTCACCATAATACTGTCCCAGTTCTGCATAGATCTTGGGCACGCTTTCCGGTCTCAGGTGGTAAATTACCGCCACCTTGGTGTTAACCGTCTGCAAATCTTTGGAGGCAGCGGTCCCCTCTGCTTCATATTTCTGGGTCTTCACATTGAAACGCTCAACGTTCTGCATTATTGGAATTCGGAAATGTATCCCTGGATCGATGGATTTATCACTGACTTTTCCCCAGGTCAGAAGTACACCACGTTCTGTTGCATCAATAGTATAGACCGGCCCGAAGAACACAACTACAACGACTGCAAAAATCAATAACAATGGCCATAGCTTAGCCAATTTAATCTCCACTATTTCTCCGCCTATTGTTGTTCTCAAATTAATTCCTCTAATTTTAAACTAATTACTTCATTTTTAATCCTGTAATTATGTTTTCGTGGTTGTCCTGAAAACCTTCTTGGTGCACAAAATCGGGTGTGTCCTTCAACGCCTCCAGCACCTTCTTCGCTGCCGAGCACCTCTCAACTCTTGTGGCATCGGCTGCCATCTTCTCCAGATCCTTGACATCGATCTGACCCATCTTGAACTTGGTAACGAGAATGCCGGTCATTACGGCATCACTATGCTTCGCTTTCTTGACCAATTTTTTCACAGCTCCATCGGCCAAGACAGGTATCTTTGGCCGGGCTTTGTTAGAATGGTGTATGATACACTAATAGCCTTTCCCTCCGACTGGCCTTTATCTATAATAATTATATAAATAATTTGCAGTGTTTTGCGTGATAATGGCAAGAGCCAAGTATGTATTTGCGTCATTGCTTTTTGAAACACATCTAAGACGTCCGGCAAAGATGCCTATGCCGGAGTCGCCGGCCATGCGCATGCATGTGCTCGGGCGGCGGAGCGCATATGCGCGCGGGGCGGCCGCTCGCCGTGAGCGGGCAGCTTTGCTGGCGTTGCATTTTTGGGAAATGATGGCCGTTTGCTGATACTATTAATCCCACCACGAGGACACAAGTGCATGGAGGACGTACAGAGGGCACATTCCTAATGAAGGGTAGGGACCATTCGCTGGATTGGCGGTACTATCGGGACATCAGTAACTAATATATAACAAAAATATAGATTTATCCACAGAGACAAAGGTAGTGGCCCATGTCGACATTAGAGAATGCATTTTCTGCGCTGATTTTTCTAGTAATTATAGTAACCGTGAATGGAGCTGCCCATTCTCAACTTCCTGGGGAGGTCCCAGGCGGCGAAGTTCTGGAGAAGATCGCCAATGGGGACGCTGTAGATTATAATGGCGTGACAATAACAGGGGATCTGGATCTGAGGGAGGTGAGCCTTCCCAAGGATGACAACGCAAGAATGATCGTAACATCTAAAATATGCATCAATAACTGCGTCATAAATGGAATGGTGAACTTTGACAATGCAAGATTTGAGAGAGTGATAGACCTCCGCAATACTACTTTCCAAAGAAATACCAGCTTCTATGGCAGTCAATTTGCCAACAAGGCAGATCTGAGCAGTGCCAGGTTTCTTGAACCTGCCAATTTCAACATGGTCGATTTCCAGGATTGGACCGATCTCTCTGGTGCTGCCTTCTCAAAGGATGCCTGTTTCAACTATTCCGAATCGAAAGCCTATCTTAATTTCGGCTCCGTCAGATTCATGGGACCTGTCAGCTTTGAAGGCATGGCCTTCGACGGCTACACTGATCTCACTGATGCTCGATTCGAGGATAATACGAGCTTCTTTATGGCCGTATTCTCCCAAGAGACTCGCTTTGACGGTGCATGGTTCATGGGCATTGCCAACTTCAACGAGTCCAGGTTCAAAGATTATGTTTACTTCACAGGCACCAGTTTCGAAGGGCCGGTATCGCTGAATAAGACCAAGATCTCAAACTGGATGATCGATTGGAGCTCTATTGATGACCATCTGGTGTACAACGAGGCTGCTTATCAGGGCCTGATGCAAATGTTCTGGGTTATGGGCGAATTTCGTGCTTATGATGATTGCTATTATCAATATCGTTGGCAAAGGCAGTCGCATGAGCCCATGAGCGTTTACAAGGCCATGGATCTCTTTGCCTGGGTGTCATGCGGATATGGTGTAAAGCCACTGCGTCCCTTAGGCTTTGGCCTTGCGATGATAATCATTTTTGGCATCATCTTCTGGAGGCTCAAACTGGTTTCGAATCTGCAAAGCCCAAAAACTCACAGCCAACTTCATGAAAAGTCGCCGATCTCGGCCTTTGAAGAAGCCATGTACTTCAGCCTAATGATGTTCCTGACCCGTCCGCCTTATGGCCTTCATCCAGCAGAGCGCTGGAGGTATCTTATCATCATTGAGTATATCTCCGGCTGGCTGACAATGGCGCTCTTCCTGGTCACTCTGGCGAGGCTGATCATACGGTAGGTTAGAATATCATTGCTGGCGGGGTTCCGGGCACGCTTTCCTATCATCAGCATGTGGGCCGAGGTGAGTATTTTTCAGGGCGCGGGATTCTGGAACGCAATGGCAATTGGTTACTATTAGCTGATAATTATAACCGAACAACTAACGATCTCACCACAGAGGCACAGAGCGCACAAAGGACGCACAGAGACGACTACTTAACGAAGGTTCTGGACAATTCTACTGCTTGGCAATCTTGCTGATAAAGGAAGCGGCGCCCGGCAGCTCGTCGCCCGTGCGGCATTGTTGGCTGGATACCGATTGCGCTTCTGTTTCGTTGCCCGTGGTCCGGGCCCGGCTGCGCTTTCGTCAAGGGCGGACTGGCTTGCCTGACGAACGCTCGTGCAGGGATCAGGAGGTGCCTAAGGAATGCTGCCTATTTACTAAAAATAGATAGCTAGAGGGCGATCTTTGCTTTTATTTGCGAGACGTCGGATTCTATTCTTATCAATCTGCCTTCCAGGTTTTTCTTTAGATCAGTGCGAAGCTCTCTAATCTCGCTTACGACAGCATCGCGTGACTCATTAATCGCTCCATTAAGGTCTTCGTGGGTCCCAGTCAGTTCTTGATGAGTCTCCGCTAATTCTTGATGAGTCTCCGCTAATTCTTGATGAGTAGCAGTCAGTTCTTGATGGGTAGCTGTCAATTCTATGCGAGTCGCCTTTATTTCATCCAATATCTTTTCGTTTACCACGATGAGCTTGGTGAGCAGTTCTGCTGCCACATCCAGTCTCTGATCCGTCTCGCCTCCGGATACAACCTTGACGAAGCTGTCAAAATCGCCTGTTGCAGGAGAATACTCGTTCTTGATATCAACCACATTGATAATTGTGTTCTTGATAGCCAAAGCAGCCAGCAGGCTCTCCAGATCGCCCGCTTCGCCCTCCGCCACCACCTTGACTCGCCCATCATCCAGATTCTGCACATAGCCCTTCAGACCGAAGTCACGGGCAATGGAGAGCACTCTGGCTCTGTAGCCGGTCTTCTGGACCTTGCCTGAGATGTAAGCGGTTAGCCTTTGCATGAGAACATATGTTGCTCTCTTTTTATTTAAGCCTTTAACCCCTGGGTGGAGAATCATTTTGCAGCGGGCATCGGCCCGCATGCGTGCACTCGGGCGGGGGACGCTGCTGCCTGCGCGGGCAGCCGCTAGTTGTGGCCGGGCAGCTTTGCGGGGGCTGGATTTTGGGGAAAAATGGCTGTTTGCCAATACTATTAGCTGATAATTATAACCGAACAACTAACGATCCCACCACAAAGGCACGAAGGCACAAAGGACGCAGAGAGACGACTCATTAACAAAGGCTCGGAACCTTTCTCCGGCTTGGCGATCTTTGCGGGCTACCGGAAGCAGCGCCCGGCAGTCCATGAGGCAGGATGGCGCTGGTTCCGGATCGCTTCCGTTCGCTGCTTGTGGGCCGGTCGTCCAGTTTCGTGTCGCCGTCTGCCTGCATATCGGTCAGGTCTTAATTTGTGGTAGCAAAAAATAGGATATCTAATCAGCAGAGAGCCACTCATCACGAGTGATCTCGCCTTCTCGAAGGATCTCTGAGATTAGATTTGCGCCTATATCTCGTCGATGAGAGTTCGGTATGCGCACAAAATTATCGCCGCGGACCATGAAGTCATGATCCGAACCGGGGAAAGGTCCCTCAAATCCGATTTTTCTCAATAGCTTGATCAGCTTCGCCCTTGAAACCGGCACAATTTTACTCAATAGCGCTCACCGGTTCAATTGATGCCGTTATCATGTGTCCGCCAATTGGCGGTATGGACCGTCCCATGCGAAGCCTGAGAGCGATCCAGCCTTCGATAACCGAGATAAGCTCTTTGCGGGCCTCTTCAACCGTTTTGCCTGTAGCCCAGGCTCCTTGAAGCTCGGGTACTGAGACGAAGATAGGCTCCTCATCATCGATGGTTTTGTAAACAGCCCTTTCCAGAGCCGCCTCAATATACTCGGCGAACATATCGAGCTTCTATACAGAGGTTAAGGAAATATATCTTGCGCCATTGCCTTTTGAAGCACATCGGAGCTGGCAAAGATGCTGATGCAGGAACTGTTGCCGGACTGCAGGGTAAGCGCGCCTGCGCACGTGCGGGGGCGCATATGAGTGCGTGGGCAGCTGCCTGTGGGCGGGCTGGGCACTTTCGGGGCGCGGGATTTTGGGAACTATAGCAGTTTGCTATTAACATAATATTATAATTATAAAAGAATAACTAACAATCCCACCACAAAGACACAGAGCGCACAAAGGACGCACAAAGACGATCTTTTAACGAAGTATTTGGACCATTGTCCGGTTTAGCAATTCCCGAGGGCTACCGGAAGCAGCGCCGGCAACTAGGCCATCGTGCATTCACATGTCAATGGCGAGAAAAAGCTTATCATGTTTGGGAACATCTACTGGCAAGTTTGAATGCTTGTTTGGATAGTTGGAGGGCCGAGGAAAACTAATCATGCCACAATCGAATGATGCGACGCCAGCATATCGAGGCTATCGTCTTCAGGCGTTGTATGCCCTTTTTCGCATACTCGATCCGGAAGGTAATAATCACTTAGTTTTTCAGCCGGAATTTTTGGAAGACCTCTCTATTCAAGACGAAAAAGGCAATTTGCTGGAAGTAATTCAGGTTAAAAGCAGCGATCTTGATTTATCATCTTTCAAAAAATCATTTTTTATAAGAATCTATTCATTGATTAAACGCCAAAATGCTCCCCAAATAATTATTGCTAGTGCTCTGTAACGAAAGTTTTAAATTTTATGGCTTGTCATATGAAAAAGAT
>CAZWHG010000026.1:0-36190 GCA_964633785.1 uncultured Methanotrichaceae archaeon | reverse complement strand
TGGAACCTGATCACAGGAAGAAGATATTTTAAGCTAGGTTTTTGGGAATACTCTTGTATCTTGCTGAATAATAACCGGGAACTTGGCAGAGTATTGGCGGCAGAGTTTACAGAAGAGCAAACAACAACCAATGGATTTGATCCATCAGCGCGAGTACTGGCAGTGCTCAATCTAGATGCAAAACACTGCGTGAATTTATTTACCTAACTATTGCACATTTCGAGGTGGCTAAACTCAATATTTCTGCAAACTTAATTGAACACATCTGGTTACCACAATCATCTATATCATTGAGAAGCATTAACAATTTAGTAGAGATAAGGGTGACCTCTATGATAAGAGGTTTAGGCTGAATTGAGATGTCGCCTAGCTCTAATTTATGGACAAAGCTTTTTTTATAGCCGTTATCTATTGGCTGGCGCATAGAATTATAAATTAAAAATTATGCAGTCGGACGCCGGACAGGCACCCTCATTCTGCCCGCAGCGCCTCGATGGGATCAAGTTTGGCAGCCCGGTTGGCTGGATAGACCCCGGCGATGGTGGTAGTTACTACCCCGAATAGCAGCCCCAGAAAGAGGGACTGGGCGGTTATGGCCGACGGTAGAGATGCCAGCGATCCTATGAGATAAGAGACCGTCACCCCCAGCACAATGCCGATAATACTGGAGACCACCCCCAGCACGCCCGCTTCCAAAAGATACTGCATGCGAATGTCTCTGGTGGTCGCGCCCAGAGCCTTCATGACGCCGATCTCCCGAATCCTCTCTTTCACAGTGAGCATCATGACATTGGCAATGCCAATTCCTCCCACCAGGAGCGAAATGGCACCTATGCCAGCCAGAGCATACTTTATCATGGACAGGACGCTCATGAGAGAGGCAAGCATATCGCGAGCAGTGGTTGCATCATAGGCCTCATCTTTGTGATACCTCAAAAGGTCATTCTTGATCTTTTCAATGATGCTCTCCACCTGCTCCGGATCGTAAACGGTTACCTGAAAGGAGCCGTAATAGTAATTGTCCTCTCCCATCAACTCTTTCATGGCCTTATGAGTGATGTACATCTGATTGTTCTCGTCGCTGCCCGGGCCGCCAAAGGATGTCTGTTCCGCTTTCTCCAGGACACCCACCACCTTGAAGTCCAGGTAGCGGTCTTCCTTATAATAGAGCCGAATCTTGTTTCCCGGCGTGACCTTCATGCGAAAAAGATCCTGCGATACGCCGTTTCCTATGACTATCGACTTATAATCAGAGCCGATGAGAAACCGGCCTGCTGCTACGTCGCCTTTGAGCGTTTCCTCCTTGTCCGGATCCACGCCGGTAAGGCTGGCCGAAGCATTGGTGTTCCGGAAGGAGACCACCACATTGGCCGAGGTCCGGGGTGCAACATTCTTAACCCCCACCACGTTCTCCAGAACCTTGGTGTCCTTCAGAGTGAACTTAGCGGGCTCCGCTGCATTTCTATTAGCCTGGTCGCTGCCTGGACCGCCGAAATGGGCGCTTCCCGGCATGACGCGAATCATATCCAAATTAAGGGTGGAGAACTGAGAGGACACGCCGGTGTAAAGCCCCTCTCCCACAGATAGCATGACCACTATGGCCATGACGCCAATAATTATGCCCAGGGAGGACATAAGCGTCTTGAAACGGTCGGCCTTAAAGCCGACGGCAATAAACTCCAGTATGTCAGGAAGATTCATCAGCTACCGTCCCTAGAGCGCACGGTTATCTTCTTGGGATTTGCCATTGTTCTTGCAGTTTAGCTTTCGCCTGCGGTACAGATAGCCGCCGGCGATGAGCACAATTACGACTGCGGCGCTGGCAGGTAGAAGATAGCTGCTCTGGCTGTTCACAGTCTTTTGCGGGGTGTATGTGGTGACATAGGCCTGAGAGGTATGCCAGTTGTCGCCGTTCTTGAACTTGGCAATGAAGCTCAGGTTTATCGGGTCACTCAGAGTTTTTGTTGAATCTTCTGACGCTATGCCAAAGCTAATGGTGAAGACCTCGTCCGGGTCCATGGTGCCGATGTAATACTCATCCGGTGAGAAGACTATTCCCTTAGCAGAAGGCACAATGGTGACTGCATTGAGGGTGTTTTCTCTGGGATTGGCTACATTTAGGTTGAAGTTAGATGCATCGGTTTCAGCCCGGGCCATGCTTACCGCGGTATCATCTACCTTGAGAGGAATATCGCGGATGATGGTGGTCATATCATATCCGCCCAAGACCCTAAAATTGAGGAGATGCGTCCCGCTGCTAATGTTGTCCGCAGCTCGAACCTTGTAGTAGACGGTGATCTTATCGCTGGGGCCGATCATCCCCAGGTCACTGTGATCTTCCTTCAGCACCTTCAATTCCTGTGTGCTTTTCAGAGTGGTTTTGTTGAGGGGCGTGGAGAGCATCGTGCCTGCGGCCGAGCTTCCCGCGCCGGAGTCTTTGCCGGCTCCGTAGGCGGCGGCTCCGTTGGACATATCAATGGCCAGTATGGCCTCGTCTCCGGGCAGGAGGACCGCCGGGGTCATGGTGGTCTCTATGTTCACTGGCATGTGGTACTCATAAGATGATGCTTGGCCTGCAAAAAGCAGGATAACCAATAAAAGCAAGATTGTTTTTTTCATGATGCGCTCTCCAGAATGCGTCCGTCTCTAAGCCTGATGACGCGACTGCAATTCTCGGTGATCTCTGGATTATGGGTGACCATGATTATGGTTCTACCCTCTTGGTTAAGGTTGGTCAGGATTTTTATAACCTCTTCGCTATTTTTAAGGTCCAGGTTTCCGGTGGGCTCATCGGCAATAATTATCTTGGGATCATTGGCCAGGGCTCGGGCAATAGCCACCCTTTGCCTCTCTCCACCGGAGATATTCTGCGGGCTGAAATCGCTGCGATGGGCAATGCCTACCGATTCCAGGAGCTTAAGAGCACGGTCCTTGCGCTTCTCACGCGAAACACTGCTGAGCATCATGGGGACCTCTACGTTCTTTAGAACGCTGAATCTGCCAATAAGGTTGAAGGTCTGGAAGATGAATCCCAGCTCTACTCTTCTGATTCGGGCCAGCTCATCATCCGAGGTTTGGCTGATGTCCTGATCGAGCAGCAGGAAGCGGCCGCTCGAGGGTCGGTCCAGGCAGCCCACAATGTTCATGAGTGTAGATTTGCCGCTGCCGGATGGTCCCATGAGGGCGATGAATTCACCCTCTTCTATCTGCAGGTCAATGCTTTTGAGAACAGCAAACTCGTTCTCGCCGATGCGATAAGTCTTTTGGATGTCTTTTAACTCGATAACATTTGAAATACTATTCACCTTCAAAGTCCCAATCTGATTGCCGGTTTCTTGATTATTATGGTGCCGTCACCAAGCTGGTCTATGGCGAGCTTATCTCCTGCATTCAGGCCCAGCTTAAATCTAATCTCCAAAGGAAGCGGCACCTTGCCCTCTGAATCCAATTTTGTAATTGTCATCCCATCAACTTTGTGCTTTCCATTTTGTTCCTGGAATCATTCTCCAATTTTTTCCAGATCGTCAGACCATGATTGTTCTGGGTCAGGATAAAACCGAGCTCCTTTAGCTCCAATCTGGCTTGCTGAGGACTCAGTCCACAGGCTTGCGCTACACGCTTTAGTTCTCCTCGATCAAGGATCTGACCCCGTAAACATGGCTTATGTTTTAAGTATTCTCTGATTGCTTTCATGTTTCGCTCCCTCTGATCATCAGGTCCTTTGCTGCAAAGACTGGTCCAACCGTGCATGGAACGATATATAATAACTGAGCCGAACGAACGCCCAATTTCTGGTGGAAATCATGCAGAAAAATCCTTCGCAAATTGTTCATTTTTGTACCAAAGTCGCCAGAATAGTTCGAATAGCCAGATTGCTTAATTTAGTCAAAAATCCGATCAAAATACCCGACAATTATGCCGGCTAGATCTAAATACGCCCATGTAGCAACGCAATAATGTAAGTCATCGTGCAGTGAAACAACCACAGATCCGCCCCGCGCTAACAAGGATGGGCACTGCGTTTTATAAATAATGTCGTAACCCAAGTGATATGTTTGCCAATGTGGACCTTTACTTCACATATGAATATGAACGGAACTATTTGGGCATTTTTAGGTGCAAAAGGAACTGTTTGCAGAAAAATCTCCGTATAAATGCCATCGTTCGTTCGGTTATTGTTTCTTATAATATTACGCATAATGGTGCACTCATTTTGCCAACAAGTCATTAGAGATCTATAAAATAGGTAGGTAGTTCGAAATGAGATCAAAATACTCATTGCCGTGCTCTGCCTTGTGAGCACGAATTGGGCGGTTGGCGTTGCAGCTAGCGAAACGATAGAACTGGGGGCTGCTCGCATCTCTCTAGAACTTGGGAACCTGGGACCTTTCTCTGTGAAAGTGGGCGATGCCTCTTCAACGGTTCACAAGAAACCAAATTTCCGGTACGATATTACATCCGCCACCATAAATGTGGATGGATCCATTACAAATTCCCATCCGATTTTATAATATCCAGGAACTCCAAAACGGAATATGCCGATCGATTGACACCAGCGCTTCGCTTCGTGGTATCGGTACCTACGCAGTAAAGATTTTTCACAGGAGTTCTTATGTCTCCAAAGCCGCAATTTATGCCCCATGATGCTTTTTCGGGTATCAGTTCTTGGTAGTGTATCATATCAATATGCTTTTCGATATCCGGTATGTTATCGACTATTATTTGAAATGCCCTTTTTCTTATTGTCGATGCATCATATTCGCCAGGCAGGGTAAATGCGAAACCCACCAACTGATGTCCTTTGGGTGCCAGGGTAGGATCGTAATTCGATGTCGGAATTACCCAGGCATATGGATCGGAGTCAACCCACATCTCCGAGCCATAATTGTTAAAGATTTTTTTGGTCAGGCCCAGCCATATGGTAAGGGAATTAACCCTTTTAATGGACGTTAAATTCTTGCTGTATTCGGAGGAAAGCTTATCGACCAGATCGGGAAGGTCTGAAGAAAATCCGGAATAAACAACTGTATCACAATCGTAGCTGCCGTCTGTTGTTACAACCCCTTCCACTCCTTCGCCGCATTCTATCTTTTTCACGGCAACATTGGTCTTAATCTCCACACTATCTTTAGGAAATGATTCCACAATCGAGCTTATAATGGATTGCAGACCCCCTTTGGGGTACCCCTGGTCTGTAGCGCCTTCCTTTATAAACAGGTCATATAATTTTCCTACATAGGGGACCGTTCTGGGATGGTGGGTTTTATTGTCTACAAATCGAGAAATGGGTGCATTTTCGATGGATGTCCCAACCAGGAAGTAGCATAGCCAGTCCAGAAATCTTCGCGTCGTTATGGATACTTTATTCGGAAGGATCTGAGATAGAGTGATGCTGGAAAGATCCTTGCCGGCGTTTTTCATATACAGTATATTGAACAGCGCTCTCATCAAGAGCAATCTGTCCGTCATGGGAAGCAAGCCGAAAGTCAGCCAGGCATTGATGCTCCAGGGGAACGGTTTTATGTCGCTGCCGATTTTTACATAATATTTTCCGGATGGCATAAACTGAGGGACTACTTTAAAATATCTGTCCATCAGTTCCTTGAGCGGGCCATTTTCCAGCCTTGTTATGATGTGAGGGCCTGTATCCACACGATAGCCGTTTACATCATAAGAGCGACAGACCCCGCCAATGTAACTCTCTTTCTCTAAAATCAATACTTTTTTGCCCTCTCTAGAAAGCGCTAGGGCGGACAGTAAGCCACTGATTCCTGAACCGATCACAATGACATCTTTTTTCATGATTCCCCTAACATGTGCACCCAAGAATCTGTCGTATTTTCTCCATCTTCTAGAGAGCACCCCAACAAGACAATGATATTGACATGGCTATCCTATTTCTTAAATCCATTTCCCTAATCCTTTGGCGTCTTCTTCGCGAGAATTATTAAGGCTTTTGGCTTTGCAGGGCTCTATTTCAATTTGGCAGATTGGCCGGCATGCATGGGAAACACAATACCAAAAATACCCACCGGCTAAAAAACCCGGCGCTCGATCCGATGGCACAGTGTTTTGTCTGAATAGAGCCTTTATATCTGATAAGGTGGTCCTTAGCGCCTTGCATATTCACATAATGTAAGCGAGCATGCAGATGGTTAAATGCGTGGGATGACATGATCACCAGGGAAGATGTGGAACACATCAGCTGGCTTGCCAGCATCAAGATAGAGGATGAGGAGAAAGATGAATTAGTGGAGCATTTCAACACCATTTTGGAATACTTCCACCAGCTGGATGAGGTGGACACAGAGGGGGTACAGCCCACCTACCGTGTGGTTGATCTGGCCAATATCTTTCGAGAGGATGCGGCCTATGAGTCTCTCTCCCAGGACCAAGCGCTCAAGAACGCGCCGCGCACTGAAAATGGCTACTTTAAGAGCCCCAGGATTGTGTAATCATGCTCTCTGAATTAAAGGCCAGGCTATTATCCGAATCGTGCGAGGAATATCTTTGCCGACTCTTTGAGAAGATCGAGAAGAGTTCGCTCAATGCATTCACCACTCTGGCCAAAGAGAGCGCATTTAAGGAGGCTAAACGATTCGACAAAAATCCTGGTAGAGGCCTCCTGTCAGGAGTGCCTATCGCTATCAAAGAGAGTATCTCGACCAAGGGGATTGAGACCAACTGCGGCTCTCGAATACTGCGCGGCTATATCCCACCTTATGATGCCCACGTTATTGAAAGACTCAAGGCGGAGGGAGCCATCATCGCTGGAAAGACCAACATGGACGAGTTTGCCATGGGCACATCTACCGAGACGAGTTGCTTTGGGCCCACAAAAAATCCCTGGGACCATACTCGCGTTCCGGGCGGTTCCAGCGGCGGCAGCGCGGCTGTTGTGGCTGAAGGTGAAGCGCCCTGCGCCTTGGGCTCGGATACGGGCGGATCAGTGCGCTGTCCGGCATCTTTTTGCGGCATTGTGGGACTCAAGCCCACCTATGGCTTGGTCTCACGTTATGGCCTGGTGGCCTATGCCAACTCCCTGGAGCAGATCGGCCCTCTCACCCATACGGTAGAGGATACCGCTCTTCTCATGGAGGTCATATCTGGGCATGATCGAAGGGATTCCACATCGGCTAAAGGGGATCGCCGCAGCTATTTGCCCGGTTTGAACGACGGCATTTGCGGCATGAAGATCGGCATTCCCAAGGAGTACTTCGGTGAGGGAGTGGACAGAGAGGTAGAAAAGGCAGTTTGGGAGGCCATTGCCACCCTTGAGTCTTTGGGCGCATCCTGGAAGGAGATCAGCCTTCCCCACACACGTTATGCTCTGGCCGCCTACTACGTCATCGCCATGAGCGAGGCCTCGTCTAATTTAGCTCGCTTCGACGGCCTGCGCTATGGCCCCAGGCAGGGGGATGACAAGGACTGGCATACCACTTTTTCAGAAATCCGTGCCAAAGGCTTTGGGCCTGAGGTGAAGAGGCGCATAATGCTGGGGACCTATGCCCTATCCGCCGGCTATTATGGCCGCTACTATCTCAAAGCTCTCCAGGTGAGGACGCTCATCAAAGAGGACTTCCTGCGCGCCTTCAAGGAGGTGGATCTTCTAGCTTCTCCAACCATGCCTATTCCCGCGTTCAAGATCGGCGAGCGCATCAACGATCCACTCTCTCTCTATATGGCCGATGTCTTTACCGTGCCCATTAATTTGGCAGGCGTGCCCGCCATCTCGGTGCCCTGCGGTTTTACCGGGCAGCTGCCCGTGGGCCTGCAGCTCATCGGCCCTCATTTCGGTGAGGCTGCAGTGCTACGCACGGCTCAGGCCTTCGAGACGGCAACGCCTTTTCATGAACGCAAACCGGAGGAGGTCTAAAATGGATGACGTTATCATCGGCCTGGAAATTCATGTGCAGCTCAATCGTCTGCAGTCCAAGATGTTTTGCGGATGCTCCACAGCCTACCACGATTCTCCTCCCAACAGTCACACCTGTCCCGTCTGCCTGGGACTGCCCGGCTCTCTGCCTGTGATCAATCGCAAAGCGGTCGAGTATGGCATCAAGGTGGGCCTGGCTCTGAACTGCAAAATTGAAGAGGAGACACTCTTCTACCGCAAGAACTACTACTATCCTGACCTTCCCAAGGGCTTTCAGATCAGCCAATATGACTATCCTCTGGCCACCCAGGGCCATATCATGATCCTGGGCGACGACGGAGAGGAACGAAATATTCGCATCAACCGGGCGCATATGGAAGAGGATCCTGGCAGGCTGGTTCATGCCGGCACCATTGACAAGGCCAAGTACACCATGGTGGACTACAACCGCTGCGGCATGCCCCTGCTGGAAGTGGTAACCGAGCCGGACCTGTGCTCACCAAAAGAGGCGCGCGTCTTCCTGGACAAGCTCAAAAGTATTCTGGATTATCTGGATGTCTTTGACGGCTCACAAGAGGGGTCCATGCGCATAGACGCTAATATCTCCCTTAAAGGAGGCGACCGATCTGAGGTCAAGAACATCACCGGCTTCAAGGGCGTGGAAAAGGCCCTCTCCTATGAGATCACCCGGCAGAAGAACCTGCAGAGAAGGAACATCAAGGTGGTGCAGGAGACGCGCCATTTCGATGAGCTGAGAAACGTCACCGTATCCATCCGAAGCAAGGTGGGCGCTCACGACTACCGCTACTTCCCTGAGTGCGATCTGGCCGTCTTGCGTATCGCTCCCTGGGTGCCGAATATCCGGGCGGCCCTGCCGGAGCTGCCTGACATCAAGCGGGAGAGGTTCGTTACGCAGTACGGCCTGGCGGATGATCATGCCAAATCGTTGACTTCAGAGATCAAGCTGGCCAACTTCTACGAGGCCGTCGCAGCGAAGGCTGCGCCCAGGCTGGCCGCGGTCTGGATAGCCGACGTGCTTAAGGGCGAGCTGAACTACCGCGACCTATCCATCGAGAGCTTCAAAGAGGAGCACATGGCAGAGATTGTGCAAATGATGGAGAAGAGGTATATCAGCGAGGACGGAGCAGTGCAGATCATACGCACTCTGCTGGACAAGAAGAGCGGCACTCCTGGGGAAATCGTCCAAGCCCTGGGCTTGGGCAAAGCAGAGGACAACGCCGTGCAAAAAGCCGTGGGCGAGGCTGTGGCGGAGAGCGCTGCGGCGGTAGCGGACTACCGGGCGGGAAGCGAGAGGGCTCTCAACTTCATTGTGGGCCGGGTCATGAAGAAGACGCGTGGCAAGGCCGATGCAGGCGAGGTGCACCGGTTGGTGAAGGAAGAGGTGGAGAGAGCCTAAGAAGAATGATGCGGCCCATCCTGACGGGCCGCATTAGCATTCTCTCGCTGTCCAGCCAGTAGACATACTCGAAAGATGTCTTATTCTCGATTATCAGAAGGTTTTTATCATAGATTGGCAGTCAAAGCCGATTACACCTTTTCTTCCATCGATGGTATCGATCTCCACAGATACATCACCACCTTATAATTTTTTGTTTTGAATTTGGTTGTTGCCCATCACAACGGGCGGTATAATGACATGCGAAAATAAAACAATCTCAAATGTACTATATCACTACCGTTGGATTGGATGATAATGTCCTGGTGTAGCACCTGGCGCCTGATCACAAGAGCATCCTCACCGACCTGATACGGCGCTACACTCGCATTCAAGTCTTTTAGGTCGAAGAGGGAAAATGACTACCCGGCAAAACTGCTCCTGCATCATTCCGCCCAATTGCGGAGAGGTTCATCGGCATTATGATATTTAGTTCCGGAAAGCCTCTATGTGATTGCGCCGAAAGATATCGCCATGGAAAAGCTGCATCGTCTCCGAAAACCCGTGCATCATTGAAAATTTTGAAATTTCAAGGAGAAGATGACCCCCTGGTGGAGATATCAGCCGCATTGAAGGGAAATGAGTGAATTTTTTCGGTTCACGATAATGGCATCGGAATTGACCCCAAAAATGCAAGGATCGCATATTCGAGAGATTCAACGTCGCCATAGGATAGTAGAACGCTTCCTGCGCAGGCAAAAATGCCCGAGGGATCTTTGCAGAGCAAAGGAGATAAATGTAGATCCTACTGGTAGAAGATAACCTGCGAATGCACGTCTGACCGAGGTGGCGCTCAGAGACGGGAAAATTAAAATCAAACTTAGCATTGGCAGAGACGGAGAAGAAGCGCGGGCCTTTTTGCGAAAAGAGGGAATTCATGTCTATGCCAAGAGCCCCGACTTCATATTACTCGATCTTGACTACCACTAATGCCGAGAGTGATATTTTATATTCATATAGGATGCAAGGCCAGTTGCTATATGGTCAAACCGCTGGAGCTGGATAGGTTCATCGAAATGATGAATTCCATAGAGAGATTCTGGTTCGATACAGCCAGATTGCCCCAACGAGGTGAGATACGTGAACAGGAATAACATTAAGGTTCTTCTGATTGAAGATAATGAGGTAGATGCGAGGCTGATCCGGGAGTATCTAAAGGATGGCTCGGCTAATGTTGAAAATGAAGCTTCAGATACAATGTTTGATTTGACAATGAAAAATAGCCTTTCTTCGGGTCTCGAATTTTTGAGCACAAACGATGTGGACGCCGTGCTCCTGGATTTAAATCTGCCCGACAGCTTTGGTTTGGAGACATTCTCTCGAATTCATAAAAAGAAGCCCAAAATTCCCCTATTGATATTGACCGGCCTAAGTGATAGAGAAATGGCAGTGAAAGCGGTTAGGGAAGGCGCAGGGGACTATCTGGTGAAAGGAGAAGTAGACGGCCGATTGCTCCGCCGTTCCATCAGCTATGCCATCGAACGCAAAAAATCCGAGGAAGAGCTTCTCTTAGCCCAGAACAATCTGGAGAAGAAGGTACGCGAGAGGACAATAGAATTGATGGAGAGGTATGACGAGATTGAACAACTGGTCTATGCCATCTCTCATGACCTCATTTTACCCTTGGTGACCATCAAGGGGTTTCTAGGTTATCTCAAAAAAGATATTGCATCCGGCGGCCGGCAGAGGATCGAAATAGATATGGGTCTGATAGGAGATGCCGTCGAGAGAATGGAAGCTCTTTTGGTCAGGGCCCTGGATGTATCGAGCATTGGCAAGCTATCCAATGCCAGAGAGCGGGTTTCCTATGGCGAGATTGTTCAGGAAGCTTTGAGTCTGTCAGCAGACAAAATCAACGCCGTTGAAGCTCGTATCATCGTGGCAAATGATTTTCCCCTGGTAAATGTGAATCGTCCCAGTATTGTGGATGTTCTGGTGAATCTGATTGAGAATTGTATCCGATACGCAGGCAATATCAGGCCGCAACAGATCGAAATTGGATACCAGGCAAATGAGGGCGAGACAGTTTTCTTTGTCAAAGATGATGGTAAGGGCATAGACCCGGTAATGCAGAAAGATATATTCAGTCTATTTTACCGGGGCAGTGAGACAGAAAATTCCCATGCAGGACTGGCCCTATCCCGGAGGATTATCGAGGTTCATGGGGGTAGAATGTGGATAGAATCGGTTGTCGACAAAGGATGCACGGTGTACTTCACAATTCCAGAGAATCTCACTCTACTGCAAGGGTTATAGTCAATTCAATGCGATAAATATGTCCTGGTTCCAGAGGCTCGTCGTTTAGCGAAACCGCCTGCATCAGGCTTATTTTCTGCACCTGGAAATTTGATGCCGTCGCCGTTCCCGTCCGGGCCGGAATTCTTGCGCTATTGGGAAGAGCAACAGATTCCACATTTAAGTTTGAGATAAGATGCTTGCCTGTGTAACCACTGCCGATCCATTCCGTCATTAGTCCCTTGGTGAGGGGATCTTCATCAGTTGCTATCAACTGCCAGGAATTATCTGCCTTGACGGATATCAGTATTTCCTTTTTATTCTCGCAAGAGGGAAGGAGTTTCCAGATGGAATCACCGATTTCTTCTACAGATATTTCCACAGAGGGATAAATCTCGGACGCAATTATCATCATATCTCCCGATAATGGCTGGCCTGGTGCAACATCCTGGGCAAAGATCGGAAAAAGAAGGATAGATTCAAAAATAGTGAGAATGATTATAACATTTAATAAAGCCAAAAAGCCTTTAGCCATCATTTTTCACCATATGGCACTAAATATTATTTATAGTATTGCAACACATTCAAAAACGCCAAACGGGGTATTCTCTGATTAAGAGAGGGCTGCAGAGGATACAGGTAGCTCTAACAGAATAAAAATTTGTAAACATTATTATGGCAAATCAATATCTTTAAGACTGTTTTTTGCAAATACTTACCTTCTTTAAGGTTCAAACTTGTTTCTTCTCAATTTATATTCTCGCGTTGAAGAGTACAAAGTCAGACAAAATTTTCAATGATTAAGAGGAGACAAAAATGAGGAAGACTTTGCGAAAATTCCTGAAAGGAGCGGCCTTGTTGATGGTAATGTTCAGTATGCTTGCGGTTGTACAAGCAGGAGATACTCTGGCGATCGGAGCGACTGTGCCCATAAAGTTGGACATCGATGTTAAGACAACGACACTAAATTGGCCGCTCGATCCGGCTACCAGTCCCTATACACAAACGATAGGAAAGGCGAGCGGTGTTTGTGTGAGAGGAAATCAGAATGGTTGGATGGTTAAATTAACTTCAGAAAAGGCAAAGTTGACCGAATTTGATGGATCAAGCTATATCACCGACGGAAAGTTTCTGGCATCTGAGGCAACTCTGCAACTGACCCCTGTAGATGTTGGTAATGGATTAACCGCTCCTTTTTCGACAAGCCCCCAAGATATATGGACTGATGGAACGAAAGGCAACTGGAAAGAAGCCGGCATGATATTCTCCCAGCCAGTATCATGGGAAGATGATCCCTTAATAACAGGGCGTACTTACCATACTGTTCTGACCTTTACTGCATCGTATTAGGCCAGGTTGTGCGATAGGGAGTGTGCTGAACTTACCTCCACCATATTTTGCAGGTTTAAATGGGATTTCTTATTAGATTATTGTGGGTCTTGGTGATAATGTGCTGCATGCTTGCCTCCGCACAAGCTGGAAACACATTAATAATCGGAGCAACCATTGTATCGTATATCGAACTCGATGTTAAAACAGGATCTGTGACATGGCTGCTTGATCCGGCAACAAGCCCCTATACACAAATGCTGGATAAAAATGCAGGAGTAATGGTTAGGGCCAATAAGGCGGGCTGGACACTTTACGTGAGATCGGAACAGGCTACCCTCACCAATTGGGACGGGGCCAATTACGAATCGGGAGCTTTGCAGTCGCCCTTAACTCTTCAGTCTTATCCGGAAGGCAATGCCATTGGGCATATAATTGCCGTCTCAGTCAGCAATCAAGAATTAGTCACAGAAGGAGAGCAAGGTGGAAACAAGAAGACCGGCTTGGGCTTCAGTCAGCCGATTTTCTGGGATGATGATCCTCTCCCTTCCAATCACAAATATCATACTGTACTTACGTTCACTGCCGCGGCAGCATAATATCTTCTTTTTTAGAATGATTGATTATACCGATTCATTTAAATCATGGAGTACCATATTTGGATAAGTGATTCTGAATGAACGGAATAAATGGACTGGTTCTAATATTAATAAGCCTCCTGACTATATTTGCATTTTCCGCTTCTACAGCACATGGAGGGCTGGGCGTTACAGGAGCCATAATTGAGATGGTGGTAAATCCCGGAGACCATATCAGTCAGAATATTTTGGTGCATACCGGGCCGACGGATGCACCTATGGAAATCATGGCGGCTGTAATGGGCTACGGCCAGTCGGCCAGCGGCGGAAGCACGGAAATTCTCCCAGAGAATGATTTGAGTCCGTACACTGCTCGACCATTTTTGAATGTTACTCCTGCCACCTTTAATCTTGATCCGGGCCAGGAGAAGGCTGTGACTTTGGAAGGAGACATTCCGCAAGACGTGGGTGCAGGTGGAAGGTACGCAATTGTGAATTTACACACCAAACCGACGGGAAACGGGTCTGTGGGAATCAGTCTGGCCATTAATGTCCCGGTTCGTCTCACCCTCGCCAACACTCAGAAGATAGAAACTGGCACGTTTAGAAGCATAAATTTAGCAAATCCTGTATCTGCAGCCCAGCAAAACTTCATTCTGGAATTCGAGAATACTGGGAACCATCACTATTTAACTCGGGTGGATGCTTCACTAAAAGACATGAACGACACCATCATTGCAAAAGCATCTCCGTTTATTTCCTACACACCAGTTCTCCCCACATCCGTAAGGACTTATAGAATCAACATCAAACCCAGCCAAACGCCGCCTCCTGGGAATTATACCGTTAATGCCACCGTAAGCACGAATGAGGGGGTCTTACTGGACGAAAAGAGCTTGAACTTTACAATATAAAATAAATCTTTTATTTTTGTATTTTTTTTAGAACATTTCAGAAAGTTCTTATATGATGATCATCATAAATAATGATTGTTACTAATAAGTATTTCTCAAATAATCATTGATGCAGATCAGGACGGGTAATATGCAAACTAAAACGGTATGGTCAGATGAGATCATAATAATTGCACTAGTACTTGGCCTGTTTTCCGGGTTAGCTAACTCAGTATCCGATACCATAACGGTCGATAGCTCTGTCAAGCCCTCCGTTGAAGTCTACATCTCCCAGGGAGAATGCTTATGGGACCTTTCCCCAAATCTGCCCGGAACCTATAGCAAAGACGGCAGTCTGCAAATCAGGTCAAATTCTCCCTGGATCGTCACTGTGAAGGAAGAGAATGCAACAGGTGGGCATATGACGGAGTGGAATGGAAATAGCTATGGAGACCGGAGACTCCTCATTCCCATGATGGTAAAGGCCGACCAGTCAATTATGCTGCCAAACCTTGAGGAAAGTCCAATAGAGTCCGGCCTTCGAACGGGCTCCATATCAGAAGAGGTCGATTTTTCTTTTGTCCAGCAGGTAACAGAGGAAGATGTGATAGAGGGCGGCGATAGATACCGCATGATCGTCACCTTTACTGGATCTCCTGCAGCGTAAAAAGTGGCTCTTCGCGTTTTACTAAAGTCAAAGGAACTCTTGATACACGACCTCAGGAAGAGAGGCCTCAAACAGGCAATCATGACATGCACTCTTCGAGCTGTTGTAGTACTCATCGATGTATTGCTCACAATCGAATATAGTACCATTCAGCCCCATGCATCCGGGCACCTTCCATGTGCCGCTGAAGAATGACAGGGATTTGTTGTCATGTATCTGCTTCTTAACCGGTTGTTGGTATTGGGGGTAGCAGGAGAGCCAGTCCAAAATGACAATGACGGATGCCTTTGCCATCACAGTCTCGTCTCCGTATTTCCCAACAGCGATAACCCGGTTCTGGTAGGGGTATGAAGTATCCCTGAGCCGGGCCCGCAGATCGATGGTTTGCATCTGCCCGATGGGGAGCGATAGCAGAGTCCAGCTCACATTTTGGCCAACGACGCTTGGAATGAGGCTTGAATTGACAAATATCATGCCGGCAGGCAGCATGTCCACGACCTCGACAGGCCCGAGGGTCTTGTTTCCGTCGTTGGTTACGTTGATCTGAAACAGGACCGTGTCAGCATCCTGTTTCAAAGCCATCTTGGTCAGGTTCAAGTGAGGGTAGATATACTTGGGGCCGGATTGTATGCCGACTACCGAGTTCAGACGGAAGGTGCCGGCGAAGAATTGTTCCATCAGCAATTCTTCCAGTTGTTTGGCCCCGTTTTGAATCTTAAATTTTGTTGAGGCCATGCCTGTCAGGTTGCAGGTCATGGAAAAAGAGGACGGCCCCATCATCGCTTCCTTTTCGATACGAACTGCCTGGCTGATCCTCTCGCTTATCGATGAATTGAATTTCAAGTCCTTCGTGCTCATGCCCTCATTCCATTTGCCTGCTAATTGGATATTCCTGCCAGCGTAAGCATGATCTGTGGGAAATTGCATCGCATCCAGCATCTTATAAACGATACCTCTGCCTGCGACTTCGCTTGAATTATATGACCCGCTGCCGTACTCGTAAGATCTCTGTTTTCTCTCCATCCTCTTGTCTGAGGATACGAACCCCACTCCGGCAGAATGCTTATCATAAATCCTATCAGATTCGTAGGATGTGATAGACGCAGTGGTTTTGAAACATCCCTGATACTCTTCGCGAATATCAAGGGCCTTCGATTTGTAGGATAACTTTGTCAGGCTTTCGTTGGATTCGTCTGCGGATCTGTAAGCCGTTCGGTTCTCATCCACCTGAAGGTGAATACTCTCGTTAATTGCATCCGCGTAAAGATGCATCTTGGAGAGACTTTCTTCTCTTACTCGATTTTTGGCGTAGGTATGTTCATGCCAGGACGAGTCTATCGAGAGATTCCTGCCGCAACGCAAGCTGAGACTTACCACTCCCTGATTGGCATCTGTCTGCTTATCCAGAATTATGCTGCGGTTGCTATTATTTAGCGATATCTCCTGTTCATTATGATAATACCCGCTACCATGTTCGTCCATCCCTACTTCCGCGCCTATGCTGTCACTTATAGTTACGCTATCATAGCTGGAAGCATTATCCTGCACTACAGTATCCGGGCCTGTGACGTAAGTTCCTGTAATATTGACGTTGTTCGTCATGAAATGCGGCTGTGTATCCGTCGAGAGCCGACTGCGGGTTTGGATATAGCCTACCCCGCTTATGGATCCACTCTCCTGAAATTTCATCTCAGGCCTTTTTTTTAGCCTCACCGTCAATGATATCGATCTGGTCTCATGGGCAGGAAGCTCCCCAATGTCCCATTCGAGCAGCTTTCCTTCAGAGGAACCGGGAGATGGCTCTGCGTACAAAAACTCGACATCAGGTAGCTTATCAAATATTTTTACATTTGTGGCCGGTTGATCCTGGCTGTTGCCGTAGGTGATGGTATAATTTATCAGCTCCCCGAAAGAGTAGGACCTCTTCTCCGCCTTCTTGACAATAAAGAGGGAATGCATGACTTCGGTCTCAAGGATTTTAAAATTTCCTATGCTCTGATCAGACTCAACTCTATATAAATTGTAGACTTTTTTTAATTTATCATTATTTAATTCCGCTTTTGGATTGAGGCAGGTGGTGATTTCTATGGTCCTTTCCTCTCCCGGCTCTATATCTGAAACATCCCAGCAGTATGATTGGCCGAGGATTTTGCTCGGAAGCGGACTGGAAATAATGTAGTTTAGATTGGCATCGATGATATCGGTCACTGTCACACCGGTAGCCTTTTTCACATCATTATTCTTTAGACTAATAGTATACTGTAGGTCGGTATTCCCCTGACTGATCATAGTCTTGGAGGCCTCTTTCATTATGGTCAGAGATTCTGGATTATTTATGATAGCGGTGTTTTCGTCAGATGCATTTATGCGCTCGTTACTGGATATATTGACCAGGGTTCTTCAGCAGAGTCCCTCCCTGAGCCGAAGAATTGACCCGCACATAAACTAGTAGCTCTCCCTGCGACCCGCTCTTCAAAACTCCTAGCGTCCATTGGTCATCTGTCCCCGGATCAGGTGGCGGGTCTGAAGATTCGAATTTTACAAGTGTGCGTTCATACGTCTCCTTAATCACAACATCATGAAGATTCGCGCCATCACTTTTATATTTTATTTTATAAGTTAGCCGGTTGCCGGCTTCTACCGGATTAGGGCTGGACTCTTTGGTGATTGAAAGGCCCACGATTTTTATCGACGAAGTTGTGCTTTTATGATACCAATTCAATCCACCCGACCCTGTCCGTCTCTGTGGATGGTTGCCGGGCGCGCTGGCCCAGGTAACATTTGCCTCATTTTTTATCATATCTCCTACATTGACACTATTCAGGATTCTTGCCTTGAAACTGAGCAAAACTCTATTATCGGCATTCCAATCGCGGGCCAATTTGTCGAAATGAATTCGTTGGGTCTGCCCCTCAACGAAAACTGCCGAGGGCCCAGAGATGACTTTGGCAGACCCTGGTGAATAAGCCATGTCTTTAGGCAATGCATCGAGGATTTCTACGTCATAGGCATCTGCATGGCTGTTTGGGGTGTGAAAGATTGAGATGATATAGGTAACAAATTCTCCGGCTTTGGCAGAACTCTGGCTGGTACCTTTGACAATTTCTAAATCAGGCTCAATTATTCGAGCTGCAGTCGATTGGGCAGACCCGGTTATGCGTCTTCCCTGGCGGTCTTTTCCCTCCAGAACGACCCTTGGCGGCCCCAGTACAACTCCATCCTGGTTGTCTATATTATTCGCAGCAATGGCCCGGAAATAGATCGATAAATCCTTATCTTCTGTATTGTCTAATTTATCGAATTTCCAGGAAATTAAAACATCTCTACTTCCATCGTTGGGCGAGCTTATCGTCTCCGAGGTTATGTCAGTAGGCGCAGCATACATATTCTCATATATCAATCCGCGTGGAAGAGTTACTGCAATGGTCAGATCATAAAGAACTGATTGTGGAAGATCTATGTATAATTTGTAAGCGTCGGTATCCTCCGCCAAGCCAGGATGGACACAGACCACGGAGCAATAATAAAATAATATCAAAATATTTGCTATCTGTCTCATTTCCAGATTCCATCCGATACGATCGCGAAAGGAGTTCATTTCTCTGCCGGACCTTTTCCGAGTGCTTTCAGATTTTGCCTACAAAGCATATCATGTCGAGAGCGGTCTGTAAATACCATTATATTCGTCATTGACAAGATCATTGGCTAAACTAGATATCTCCAGCTTTCTGGAAATCAGGATTTAACGATATGTCATCCTCTTTTCTTCCATTAATATATACGTTTTACCTGCAATTTTTCCGACTAATTGAAAGATCATACATAATTATTTTTCGAGGAGCGAGGTAAAAAATTCCAGCGCAGGACTGGCCCTATCCAAGTGGATTGTCAAGGTTCCACGAAGAGTGATACGGATCGAACGAGCAAAAAAAAAATGAATCTCACTGTTTTCTTTCAAACACTATAGTTTTCTCAGGCTTTTTTTCCTCAACTGCCTGCATTCTTTCTAGATTACTCTGGAAATCACTGTTATCCGGCTCCAAAGCCAGAGCCTTTTCAAAGCAGCCTCGCGCCTTCTCTGGGGAACCAAGCTCCATTAGAACTAATCCTTTGGTGTTCCAGGCATTGGCGTTCTTGGAATTGAGCTCTATCGCTTTCTCCAAGAGAGGAAGAGCCTCGTTGAGTTTACCCTGCGATGCCAACAGCCAACCTTGCCGATACCAGGCCATATCAAGTGACGGGTTTAAAGCTGCGGCCTGACTGTAGGACTCCAATGCCTCCTCGTATCTTTGCGTTTCCTCCTGGATCATGCCTTTATTAAACCGGTAATTAGCATTATTGGGATTGATCTGCAAAGCCGTCTCCATTGATTCAAGGGCCGCATCATGCTGCCTCATGCCGCCCGATAGAATCAGAGCCCGGTCGTTGTAGGCCTGAGCATTGGAACCGTCTAGGAGAATAAGCTGGTCAAAACTATCAACGGCTTCACTGTATCTTTTCATAATTCGGAGAATATTGGCTTTGAAGCTCCAGGCCCAGGTATCGCTGGCGTTTATATCAAGATATTCGTCGATATCCTGCAATGCCAGCGAGTATGAACCATTGTTGTAGTCGCTCTGGGTCTGAGAGAGCCAATAATTGGCATCCTGGCTCAAGGCGGTAGGAATGTTTACCAGGAAAAAGGCCAGGAGAAGGAAAGCTATGGACTTCATGCTTCCTAATGTATTCTAGGAAGTGGATATAGCTTGCGGTCGATTGCTTATGACAAGAACCGTACCATGTACTAATTAAAATCTGAATTAAAATAAGTGTAAAGATCGCCTTAGAGGACGACCTTCTCCGCTTCCTCTGCCGTGTAGCCCATATGGACCACTGTGCATAGCTTCTTGACCAGAAGTGTGGGATTTTTTGCCTGGAAGATGTTTCTGCCGAAGGCAACGCCCGCCCCGCCGACTAATATTGCATCATGGACCATCTGCAAGAGGTCTCTTTCCGTGTCCATTTTGGGACCCCCGGCGATAACCACCGGCACGCTGCAGCCCTCTACAACCTCTTTGAAAGTATCCGGAGAGCCAGTGTAGTTGGTCTTAACAATATCTGCCCCCAGCTCGGAGCCGATTCGGGCAGCAAGCTTTACATACTCCACATTATGCTCGGACTTGACCTTTGGTCCGCGGGGGTACATCATGGCAATGAGCGGCATGCCCCACAGATCGCAGGTTCGGGCTACTCTGCCCAAATCATGCAGCATTTCCGCTTCATCATCCGCGCCCACGTTGACATGAATGCTTACCGCGTCAGCGCCTATTCTTATAGCATCCTCCACCTCAGTCACAAGAACCTTGTGATTGGGATCGGGACCCATAGAACTCGATGCTGAGAGATGGATGATCAATCCGATATCGCGTCCATAGCCCCGGTGGCCGTGCAGAGGCAGGCCCATGTGTCCTAAAACAGCATTGGCGCCGCCCTCAGCTACCTTGTCCACCGTGGCAGGCATGTTCGTCAGACCGGCGATGGGGCCTACGGAGATGCCATGATCCATGGGTACAATGACCGTTCTGTGGGTCTTGCGATCTAGAATGCGCTCCAGTCTTATCGCCTTTCCGATCTTACTCATGACTAGTAGCACATGCGAACACTCAAATTAAAGATGATGGTCGAAGATTGGGTTTATCTTAACCCTCTTGCGCATATTTGCTGTCCAGATAGAGCAACATGGCCAGACCGAGGTGAGGAATGCTGTTCCATCTTCGCAACAGTCGCCTGCCAGGCATAGGATAGGTCCGCCATATTGCCTGAGGACGCCTCTCTGATCATCATGAGGGGGTTATCCCGGTAGATCTCAAAAGCACGCAAGAACATATCGCCCAGCGCCCTTTTCGCGGAATTTTATCTTTGTCAAGCGAACTATTTAATATCTTTGAGCGACATATTTTCTGTGGGGATTTACATGAAGTGGTTGGTTATAATATTTGGCATTATGATCACTGCATCTCTTCCTGCCATGGCTGTGGGCATGAACCCCACATTGACCATTGTAGGCGAGGGAACGGTGACAGTTCCTGCAGACACTGCGACCATCTCTGTCTTTGTGCAGAGCGGCAATGAAAATATGACAGAAGCTTCGGCGGCAGTCCAGGATAAGATGGCACAGGTAATAGATGCTCTGAGAGCTGCAGGCGTCAAAGATGAGGAGATTTTGCCGGCCCAGTCCAGCGGAGTGACCAGCTATCAGTCCACCAGCAAGGTCTGCAAGAGGGTGAACAATAGCACTGTATGCGAGAATAGCACGGATTCGGCCTCTTCCTTAGAGCGATCTACTATCGTGCGCCTCAAGAGCACCGATGAGACCAGGATAAAACGCGTACTGGATGCGGCCCGCTCCGCAGGAGCTCAGGCTGATGTCGCTGGATACGGTCTAAGCGATGCCGGCAAGGCAGCGAAAGAGGCTCGCCAGAAAGCAGTGGCCAATGCCAAAGAGAATGCAGATGCAATGGCAGCCGCGGAAGGGATGCGTTTAGGAAAGGTGCTGGATATTTCCGATTATGGCTATCCGCTTGCGCTTAACGACTACTCTGGCGGCTCTTCACAGCTTGGCACGGTGGACGTTACTTCCTACGTAATAGTAACCTATGAGTTCGAAGTATGAGGAGATCATCATGAATAAGATACGCATAGTGTTTCTGGGAATAATGCTATTGTTTCTGGTCGCACCTCTTGCCTTTGCCGCAGAGAACAATGTATCCAAGCTGATAGTGCAGGGTGAGGGCAAGACGAGCGCTTCTCCAGACAAGGCGACGATTGTGCTGGGTGTACAAACACATAATGCCAGCGCGGCCAGTGCTGCAGCCGAAAATGCCCGGCAGATGAATGAGACCATAGACGCATTGCTGGCCGCGGGAATAACCGAAAACGAAATTCAGACGAGCAGCTATAGCCTGGGCACAGAGCCTTCGGATGTGCCGGTCACGGCAGGCGAGAAGCAGCAAGTCCCGCAGTTTCTGGCTTCGAATACCGTAACCGTAAATCTGAACAATACTGCTGATGTGGGACGGGTACTGGACGCCGCCGTATCAGCAGGCTCAAACAGCATTCAGGAGGTTACCTTCGATCTGCAAAATCCCAGGCCGCAAAGAGACCAGGCCTTGACTGCAGCTATCGAGGACGCCCGAAGAAAAGCGGCGGTGGCCGCTAAGGCAGCGGGCGTGAAGCTGGGTCGGGTGCTGGAAATCTCGGAAGGCTACGGATATGTTGCCGCTGCATCCAGGAGCGCCGCGTTTGACGTTGCCACGCCCATAATGCCTGGCAGGATGGAGGTCACAGCCAGTGTGACCGTGACCTACGAGATCTCTTAGCTATACATCGGTTCGGGCGGGCCTGCGATCCTGTTCGTCGGCCCTTCCCCAAATATCTCCTGGAACTTCCAGACCACATAAAGCTCGCACTTGAAGTTATTGCGAATGGCCTCCATCAGCTCGTTCTTGGTCAGGCCGTCATAGTAGATCTCTCGCGTAAAACGAATGCTCTGCAGATCGCCCCCTCCAGGCTCAATCTCAAAACTGGAATCCTGGAAGAGCAGATCATAGCGCATCTGCCAGAGCAATCGCTCCCTCTCTTTAGGAGGCAGGGCGGACAGTGCTCTTTGATGTGAATCGGCAAGCCTTATCCGGCTGAAGACTACGACCATATCCTCGTGGCTTTTAGGCTGAATGATGGATAAATGCCGGCCGGACTTTGCAGGAAACTCTGCTGCGATCTGAAAGTAAAGATTCTCCGGCTGATCCTCTGCCTTGAATAACCCCTCCCGGACCAGCCAGCTCTTTATCTTTTCCTGGGTTTCAATGATCTCTTGCGCGGTCATCGCTTATCTCATCTACTCCAGCACGGCACGCAGCGGGAACTGATGAGTGCCGAGCTTTCCTTCGTAATTGGCGGCGCTGATCTTTAAGACGCCGGGCACACGACAGGCTGCATTGATGCCCACCTTCATGGCTGCGGAAATGGCCTCTCTGCTCACGCCGTTTATTACTATCTCAAAGACGGCCGAGACATCCTCGGACAAGGTGCAGACCCCCTCCTCGCGTAGCGATGTGCAGAAGGCTGTATTGGTGGAGGCTTTCAGGAACTTATATTTGGAGCCCACCTTGGAGCCGCTGGCCACGACGCCTCCCGGGAAGGGAGTTATGGTGCCCTCGATTTTGCCAATGGCGTTCACTGCCGCCTCCGCGGAGATGAGGCCCGCCGCCTGATTTTGAGCGAGGATGAGGAAATTCCCGCCAGCTATTCCATCTATTGCTCCAAAATTCTGCTCGACTATGAAGTCCCCGGACATAAGGGGAATCTTCCAGATGCTTCTCCCGCATATTTCCGCTTGCTTTTGGTAGCCATCGCCAAAGAAACTGAGCTTCTTGCCAGTATCAAACTGCTTCTCCGCATCCGGCATGCCGGAAAAGGCCGCCGCGGTGGGTGCAGTCAGCACGCACTGGCCTATTCGGAAGAGAAGCGAGTTCTCCAGGTTCTTGTAGCCCATATTGCAGATCAGGATATTGACTCCCGGCCTGCCGTCCGGCGTTTCTTCTCCTCCCACAATGCATTCTATACCCGCCTCTGCCGGGCATCCTATCACGGACGTGCCAAATCCTGTGGCTTCACGCGCCGCTTCCAGAGCCCAGCGCTCCGATATCGCAGTGATTTGCACCCTTGCCATCTTTATGGGAAAGCCTTCCGCAAAGGTATCTTCGATCTGAACACCATTGATTTCCATAAACATCCCTCTTCTAGGTTTTTTTCTATCTTGGATTAAAGACAGCCAGTTCAAATCCGCTGCCCGGTCTCTCCGATTGTGCCAGTGCTGCAGCCGCACAGACTGGTCTCTCCAGGGGCAAATCAAACGCCTGTCGGGCAATCTCTCCGGCATACTCTCCGCCCAAAGCCGTTGCCTCAAAATCGGTCTTCTCATAAGTCGCGACGAGAAAAGCCTGATCCTTTGTCAGACCAAACTGCCTAACCCGCAACTCATCCTTTTTGGCAATGCCAAGCCAGCATCGGTCTCCTTGCACCACGCCTGCTATGCGCGGAGTGTCAAGCTCATCCCTCTCATAGCCGTAAGCTGCCAGACTGATAGCCAGGGCGTCTATAGGCCGCTGACCATCCTGGATTCTCTCGAAGATCATGTCAGTATGAGTGCCATTGCTTACAACGGCTACATCGCCGGCAATGCGGATACAGTTGTAGGCGATGTAAGGATTCCTGGCCAGGTCAGCGCTGTCCACGGGTGAGACCATGATGCTCTGGCCGCGCACCTCTGCCCTGCGGTTGGGAAAAGAGCGGGAGGAGACTCTGTAGGTGACAAAGTCCCTTCCCCGGCTATGGCCTACTGCAACAATTCGGCCCACATACATGTTCAGTCAACCAGCTTGTACTTGGCGATATTCGCATCCGCCATGGCCTGGATCTGGCTCAGATTGTCTGCACATTCTGCTTTCTTGAAGAGGTGCTTGTAGCGGCCCTGCAATTTGAGGTACTCCTGTACCGGTTTGGGCCGGCGCACCTTTTTGACGCCCGTCAGCTCTCCACCCTCATATTCGGTAAGGGGCCACAGCCCGCTTTCCACAGCCAGGCGCGCCAGCTCGACCATGAGGCCCGCATCGAAGGTCCAGCCTGTGATGCAGGGCGCATTAACCTGGATGTAGGACGGCCCATTCACCTGCAAGGCCTTCTTGACCTTTCGCCTCAGGTCTACAGGATAGGCCACGGAAGCCGTTGCCACATAGGGAACCTTATGGGCCAAAGCGATGGCAGGCATATCCTTCTTCGGCCGCGCATTGCCCCGGCTCTGGCTGCCCGACGGCGTCGTCGTAGTATGCGCGCAAAACGGAGTCGATCCGCTCCTCTGCACTCCCGTATTCATGTAGGCCTCGTTGTCGTAGCAGACATAGAGAATCTTATGGCCGCGCTCGAACATGCCCGAATTGGAGCCCATGCCGATATCGAAGGTGCTGCCGTCTCCGCCGATGATGACCAGATTGGTGTCCAATTTCTTGCGTTTGAGCATGACCTCAACACCGGAGGCTACTGCTGCTGCATTCTCGAATAAGGAGTGAATCCAGGGAACACACCAGGCGCTTTCCGGAAAGGGAGTGGTAGTAACCTCCAGGCAGCTCGTGGGCGAGACCACAATGGTATTGGGTCCGGCGGCGTCTAAAACCAGCCTGATAGTAGTAGGCATAGCGCATCCTGCACAGGCCCTGTGTCCTGGTGCCAGCAAAGATTTTTCCATTCTTTTAGCCTCCTAAAGGATCTCCGTCCTCAGATCCAGGAACTCGAATTCTGACTGCATACCCTCGCGGGCGGCGAGAGCCTTATCTACGATCTTGCGAATATCCTTAATTGTGATATCCCGGCCACCCAGGCCTGCCGTAAAGCCGATGATGGGCGTTCTGATATTGCTGTTGTAAAAGGCTGCTTTCAGATCCGTAACCAGGCCGGCTTCGCTTCCGATGGAGACGTCCTTCTCTATAACCGCAATTACATTTGCATCTTTCAGAGCTTTACGCAAAGCTTGCACCGGGAAGGGTCGATAGCTTCGCACTTTGAGCAGTCCGACTTTCTTGCCTTCGGAGCGCATGGCATCTATGGCGTCCTTGATGGTGCCGATGACCGATCCCATGGTTACTATTATTACCTCGGCGCCCTCGGCGTGGTAGCTGTCGATGAGCCCGCCATAATACCTTCCAAAGGTCTCCTCGAACTCGCGAGCAACCTTTTCAATCTTGTCCAGGGCCTTTAGCTGAGCCTCGAATTGCTGATAGCGAAACTCCGTATAAGTAGATGGGTCGGCAAAGGCTCCAAAGGTCTTGGGGTTGGCCGGGTCGAGGATATTGGCTGGCTGGTAGGCGGGCAGAAACTCCCTGGCCTTTTCCTTGTCCAAGAGCTCTACCGGCTCATAGACGTGGGTTAAGATGAATCCATCCATGCAGACCATGATGGGTGTCCGGATCTCATTGTCCTCGGCGATCTTGTAGGCCTGCAGCGTGGCGTCCACTGCCTCCTGAACATCCTCCACGTAAATTTGCAGCCATCCCACATCGCGAGCGCCCACTGAATCCTGCTGATCGTTCCAAATATTGAGAGGCGCGCCCAAAGCCCGGTTGGCGACGTTCATAACTATGGGCAGCCTCAAACCGGAAACGTTGTACAAAACCTCATACATCAGGGCCAGGCCCTGGCTTGTGGTCGAGGAGTAGCTTCTGGCACCGGCTGCGCTGGAGCCGATCAAAACGGACAGGGCTGAGAACTCGGAATCCACTGTCAAAAATTCGCTATCAAGCTCGCCATCAGCCACCATCTGGGAGAGGTTCTCCACAATGTGAGTTTGAGGCGTTATGGGATAGGCCGAGATCACATCCGGCCGGCAGCACATGACCGCGTGGGCCACCGCATAAGAGCCCTCTACCACTTTCATATTAGCAGTCTTCTCGCTCATCACTTCTCCTCCAAGACCATTGTAATTGCCATGCGTGGGCACTCGTTAGCGCACACGCTGCAGCCTTTGCAGTAATCCAGGTCGGGGATAAATAGCCCTTCTTCCTGGTGGATGCAGCCCTCGGGACAGTAAATCTCACAGAGGCTACATTTTATGCATTTCTCATGATTGAATAGGGGTACGAACGTGCGCCAGGCACCAGTCTTTGTTATGCGGGTGCTGCACGCATCTACCAAACTTCCGGCTTTTATTGCCATTAAGATACCCTCTCGAAGGCGGCTTTAATGGCGAGCAGGTTCTTCTTGCCTAGCTCCCCTTTGAAGCGTTCTGAAATGGCTTTGTTCATGCTCTCCAGACCCACCTCTTTGCTAGATCCGCAAAATGCTCCCAGCATGGTGGTGTTGACAATGGGCCGCTTTAGTATCTCCATGGCGATCTTGGTAGCGTCTATTGTGACGACCTTGGCATCAGTCTTGAGCTTGAGTGCCTCAGCGGGCCGGTCGGTGTTTATTATTATCTTTCCGGTCGGTTTAAGTCCTGCCGCCACATCCACCACTTCGAGCAAGGTTACATCCTGCACAATGACATAATCCGGCTCATAGATTTGACTTCTGATCCTGATGGGCTTGTCGGCTATTCTGGCAAAGGCCATTACCGGTGCACCTCTCCGTTCTACTCCGAAGGCCGGAAATGCCTGTGAGAACCTCTTGTCCTCAAAAGCCGCAACGGCGATCATTTCGGCTGCAGTGACCGATCCCTGACCACCACGACCATGTAAGCGTATTTCTTTCAAGGGCTGACCTCCAATAGTTCGCGCTTCTGTCTACTCTTCCCCGCGAAAAAGTGATGAGTAAATATATCTCTTTCGGAGCCACGGCAAGTTCTTATGTAAGATGCTCTTCTTACACAACAGTTCAAGCCGCCCGGGCACTAGCTCCGGCAGTTGAAGGATAGTCTATGGATAACAGGAATGAAATACTCTTTGCGGTCCGAGAAGCCAAGAGGAACCTGGGGGAAGCTGCGGACTTTCGCGTCGCAGATGCTCTGACCATCTTAGAGGGAATCGCGCCGTTTCTAAATAAGGAAGTTGTCATAGAGATGAAGTGCAAGAGCTGCGACAATTATGCAACGGCCACATTCCCTTTGAACCAGGATTTCTGGGCGGTAGATGACAGCGAATTTTGCCATGCCAAGGATGCGTCCCTAAAAAACCTCACAGTTTCCAAGCTGGCCGGCTGCCCCCAATACTCCTGCCAGGCTTCTCTGGATCTGTTCTCCTTAAGTTCTGCTATAATGGAGGAGGATCTGCGGCCTGCTTTTCAGGAGAGAAAGCTCTATGATCGAAGCAAATTTGCCAGCTATAGTGTGGCCTTTAGACTGCAATCCTTACCAGGAAAGGTCTGCATTGAATTGGGACATAGAACCGATGAAGGCTTTGCCTGTAGCGACATAAAGTTCTACATATTAAGAAGGCTAGATCCCGGATTTGGGGCAGTGGCCTCTCAGAAGATATCCGAGGCCATGAAGAGCAGTCCCATCATAGTGGTACAGTCCAGTCTACAGACCAGACGACAACTGGACATAGACTACGTGTTGGAATGGATAGCTGAAAAGCGAAAGATGGATATAGTCTATCTTTAGCTTATTTCTAGATGATAAATGATGATTAAAGGATGTTTTAGACAATGGCGCAACCGTTAGTGCCAGATACCAGCGTGGTAATTGATGGCAGAGTCTCTGCTAAGATCAAAGTCGGTGAGCTGCAGGGCCGCAGGATCGTTGTACCTGAAGCAGTGGTAGCCGAGCTGGAAGCTCAGGCCAATCACGGGCGAGATATCGGTCTTAGAGGATTGGAGGAGCTAAGGAAGCTCTCCGAACTCGCCAAGACGGGCAAGATCGAGCTGGAATACGTGGGCATCAGGCCCAATTTAGACCAGATTAAGCTCGCCGGTGGTGGGGAAATCGACGCCATGATTCGGGATGTAGCCCTGGAACTTGGCGCTTCCTTCCTTACCAGCGATCAAGTTCAGTTCCGAGTGGCGGAAGCTATGGGTCTGGATGTGGAGTACGTCCGCCCGCAGCGAGAGGCTATCAAGCCCTTAAGCCTGGAGAAATACTTCACTGAAGATACCCTTTCCGTGCATCTCAAAGAAGGTGCCATACCCATGGCCAAAAGAGGCCGGGTGGGAGACTTTTCCCTGGTTCGAATAGGAGAGAGGCCGCTATCGGAAAGAGAGCTAAGAGACCTCTCTCGGGAGATCTACGAGAGGACTAAGGCGGATCCGGAAGGCTATGTGGAGATGGAGAAGATTGGTGCCGCTGTAATTCAACTTGGACCCATGAGAATTGCCATAGCCAAGCCACCGTTCTCTGACGGCCTGGAAATAACAGCCGTTCGGCCCGTAGCTAAGGTGAACTTTGACTCTTATCGGCATAGCAGTATGCTAAAAGAGAGGCTGAAGGAGAGTCAGAGGGGCATCCTTATCGCCGGTCCGCCGGGATCAGGAAAGTCCACCTTTGCCGCAGGGGTTGCCGAGTATCTCTTAAGCTGCAACTATGTGGTCAAGACCCTCGAGTCGCCTCGCGATCTGCAAGTTCCTCCGGAGATCACCCAGTACGGGCCGCTGGAAGGCAGTATGGAAGCCTCGGCTGATATTCTGCTCTTGGTCAGGCCTGACTACACCATCTACGATGAGGTCCGAAAGACGCGCGACTTCCAGGTCTTCACAGATATGCGCTTGGCAGGCGTGGGCATGATCGGCGTGGTGCATGCCAACAAGCCCATCGATGCCTTGCAGCGTCTTCTCGGTCGCGTGGACATGGGCATGATTCCCCAGGTGGTGGACACGGTGGTCTTCATCGAGAAAGGCGAGGTCACCCATGTCCTGGATGTGGAGTTCGTGGTCAAGGTTCCTGCCGGCATGGTAGAAGCGGACCTGGCCCGTCCGGTGATTGTGGTCAAGGACTTTGAGACGGGCCAGGCAGAGTATGAGCTATACTCCTATGGCGAGCAGATCGTGGTTATGCCCGTGTCCAAAGAGAGCCGGAAGCCTGCCCCTTCCTGGAGATTGGCCAGTCGCGAGATTGAGAAGGAGATATCGCACCACGTGCGAGGCCCCTTCCAGGTGGAGATGCTCACCGACTCATCTGCGGTTATCCACGTTCCCCAGGACGAGGCTGCGAGAGTGATCGGCAAGGCCGGCAAGAACATCGATCAGATCGAGAAAACCCTGGGACTGCACATCGACGTGCGCACTCAAGACGGACCGGTCCCGGCAACGCCCAAGATGGAGGAGACGGCTAAGCATCTTATCATCTGGCTAGAGGGCATGGCCGGAGAGTCGGTAGAGGTATACGTTGGCGAGGAGCCGGTCTTCACGGCTACCGTGGGCAGAAGAGGCGACATCCGCGTGGCCAAGTCCTCGGAGATGGCCAAGCGCATCATCAAGCGCATGAAAAACGGAGAGAAGATCGTAGTGCAAAAGGCAAGCCCGGATTGAGCCTGCCTTCTGATCTACAGATCTTCTTTTCAGGGAGGCAAAAGAAATGAAAAATATTGATATTAAATTTCTGGCAGGCATTATGATGCTCGTTTTCCTGGCAACTTTAGCTGTGGCTGTGGAGGATCCGCTGGATCCCTCCAGCGAGGGCGGCGTTCAGGACATAAAAAAGACCATGGGAGACGATATATTCAGCCCAGGTCAGCAGGACCAGTTAGGAAATGCCACCCCAGTGATAACGGGAAAGAATCTGCCCGGCTCTATTGCCAGTTCGCAGTCCTCCCTGCCCAAGGCAAGGCTGCTCAGCCCCACCAGTACCTGGAGCCTGAGTCTGCTGGACACCTTGGAGCGGGCTGTCGCTTTGCAGATGTACCAGTCGAATGATGTCGTATTCGGCAAGGGCACAATTGTTGTGGGAGGCAGCCCTCAAAATGCCACGGCAACCGGGACCGTAGCCGGGAATAAGCTGAATCTGGATGTTCTATCTGACGACCTAACGCTCTTTCATCTATCTCTAACCATGAATGGTAAATCCCTGTCCGGCGATTATCACGGTTACAGCGTCAGATATGTTCCCTGGAAGGGAATCGCCATGGGAAAGATTTATTAGATTGAGTTAAATATATTTTTTAATAATTTTTCAATTTTATGTCAGTAATAAACGTTGTTTGTCGTATAACCATTAAGCTTATCAACTAATAAATTTCATGACAATGCGAATGGCGGCAGAATAGAACAATGCCTGATCAATCCGACCGAAAAGCATCCATTCGTGAGGACCAGAAAACCCATTCCTAAGAAGGTAGATATGTCATGAGATTTAAAATTCTAATATTATCATCATTGCTTTTCATTGCCTTCCTGGCTGTGACGGCTCTTTGCGTTGATTGGAGTAATCCCAGTTATAACGCAGATGAAATGATAAGCGCAGAAGGGGTAACAGTATATAAAAATCCGACAGGCTTTGCAGCAACACCCCAGGCACAAAGAGAACTCGAAAAAAATAAGAGCTCATTGGACTGGACTATGCCCAGCACACTTACTGGTGGCGGTAGCAGCGCCAAGGATTCCAGGACTCAAGCAGAGGCATCCAGCGAAGAGGCTGCATCCAGCACTGCCACCGAAGAGACCGCAACATCCGCTGACAAATCCACGGCCACTGATACTGAGCTGCCACCTGCCCAGCCACAGGTCACCGCCGTGGGCGGAAGCTGGTATTTTACCCTCAATGACAGCGTAGAGAGAGATCTGGCCATGGTCCTCTTCCAGAAGGAGAATGATGTCTTTGGAGCCGGCAAGATCAAAGAAGGCAACAGCACTCTGGATGTAACGGTATCGGGTAGCGTTGCAGATGCAACTTTAGACTTAAATGTAGTCTCCCTGGGTACCATCAGCCTCTACAAGCTCAAGCTCGATCTGAGCGAAGACTGGGCCAGCGGAGAGTACCAGGCATTTTCCTCGGGCAGCGACTCCTGGACGGGAAGCGCCGAGGGCGAGAAGACTGCCTAAAGTAAAGGTACGAATCAAGTGCCGGGAAACCGGCTCTTGTATATTCTATTTGTAAGCACCGAAAGCGATATGAGAAGAGAAGCCCGAGCATAAGAGGATTATGTCCAAGCTCTCTCCCCTCATGGAGCAGTATTACCGGGAAAAGAAGCTCTACCCGGATGCATTGCTGCTATTTCGGGTGGGCGACTTTTATGAGACCTTTGCCGAGGATGCCGTAGTCGTCGCCCGCGACCTGAACATCACACTTACCTCACGCCAGAAGGACGACGAAGGCAACAAAATCCCTCTGGCGGGTGTGCCCTACCATGCTCTGGAGGTCTACCTGGCCAAGCTCATCCGGGCCGGCCATAAGGTGGCCATTTGCGATCAGGTGGAGGACCCCAAGCTGGCCAAGGGGCTGGTGAAAAGGGAGATCACCCGCGTGGTGACGCCAGGAACAATAATCGAGCCCGCTATGCTTGATGAGTCCAGCAACAATTTTCTCGCCTCCGTAGTACAGGATGGAGGTAAGATAGGCTTGGCTTTTGTGGACGTCTCCACTGGAGAGTTCCTGACCACAGAGATTGCCGCAGAGCGACTCGCTTCCGAAATGGCCAAATTTCGGCCGGCGGAGTGCGTCGCACCCAATCCACTGGACTGGCAGGGCAGCAGTCTGCAAATCCTGGATGAGGCTGCTTTCTCAGAGGAGAGCACATCCGCCGCCCTGGAGGGCCGCTTTGGTCCCGGCTGGAGAGAGCAACAGCGCCTCGCTGACCGGCCCCTTTCGGCGCGCGCCTGTGGAGCTATTCTCACCTATCTGCATTCAGCTCACTTCGACGCCTTGGGACACCTGCATGATATTCGTAGCTACAGCGCCGCCGAGTTCATGGTCTTAGATGATGTCACTTTGCGCAATTTAGAGATCGTCCGGAATATCCGGGACCGCTCCCGACGAGGAACGCTGCTGGAATTCCTGGCCCGGACAAAGACACCCATGGGGGCACGCACCCTGGCTCGCTGGATCCAGATGCCGCTGCTTATCCAGGAGACAATTACCAGAAGGCATCAGGCCGTAGAAGAGCTGAACAATAATCCCGTACTGCGAGAAAGCCTGACCGAAGAGCTGAAAGGAGTGTGTGATCTGGAGAGATTGATGAGCAGGATCGCCTGCAGCTCTGCTGGTCCCAAAGAGCTGGTGGTATTGAAAAGCACTCTGGCAAAGCTGCCTAGAATGCAAGAGATCCTGGAGGATGCTGCATCACCCTACCTGATCGAGCAACATGGCCGGCTCGACCCCTGTGGAGATACCGTCTCTCTCCTGGAAAGATCGATAGTTGAAGACCCGCCTACCCACCTGCGAGACGGGGGCGTGATCAAAGACGGCTTCGACGCTCGGATCGACGAGCTTCACACCCTCTTGCGGGATGGGCGGGGCTGGATTGCCCGCCTGGAGGCCTCAGAGAGGGAGAAGACGGGCATCAAATCCCTCAAGATATCCTACAACAACGTCTTCGGCTATTATTTGGAGGTCACCCGGGCGAACCTGCATCTTGTGCCGCAGGATTATATCCGCAAGCAGACCCTGGCAAACGTGGAGCGCTTCATCACCCCGGAGCTGAAAGAGATGGAAGCAAAGGTTCTATCCGCCCAGGAGATGTCCATATCTCTCGAGCAGGAGATCTTTGCCGGCCTTTGCTGCCAAATAGCGTCAGCGGCCCGCACTATCCAGGAGAGAGCCGCGGCCTTGGCGGAGACGGATGTGCTCGTCGCCCTGGCCAATGTGGCTGCGGAGAGCGGTCTCGTGAGGCCCCAGTTCAATGGGGAAGGCAAGCTATTCCTGCGCAGCCTGAAGCATCCTGTCCTGGATAGAGCAATGCGGGGCGGCTTTGTGCCCAACGATGTGCTCCTGGATAATGATCATAACCGGTTCATTATTCTCACCGGCCCCAACATGGCCGGAAAATCCACCTTCATGCGCCAAATTGCGCTGTGCGCCATCCTGGCCCAGGCAGGCTCCTTCGTTCCAGCGGCCTATGCCTCTCTCTCTCTGGTGGACCGCATCTTCACCCGTGTGGGAGCTTACGACGATCTATCCGCCGGGCAGAGCACCTTCATGGTGGAGATGACGGAGCTGGCCACCATCCTCGCCGCAGCGAGCAAGGACAGCCTGGTGCTGCTGGATGAGGTAGGAAGGGGCACCAGCACCTTTGACGGACTATCTTTGGCCTGGGCCATATCCGAGTATCTGCACAGCACCATCAAATGCAAATGCGTCTTTGCCACCCACTACCACCAGCTAACGCAGTTGGAAGGCATCCTGCCGGGGGTGAAAAACTACAGCATCGCCGTGAAAGAGGAGAAGGGGACCATCACCTTCCTGCGCACTGTGCTGCCGGGAGCCACAGACAAGAGCTACGGCGTGCATGTGGCCCGGCTGGCAGGCGTGCCCGAGGCGGTGACGAAGCGGGCGGACCAGATACTGAAGGAGATAGAGAAGGAGGCGGTGGTGGAGCCGCTTTCCGGTAATAAAAAGCTAAGGAAATCTACCCAGTACACCCAGCTCATATTCTTCGATGCGCCAAAATCAGAAGGAAAAGATGAGATAGGAACCGCGGGAAAGATCCTTCGTCCCCAAAAAGATGATGCCATACTGCAAGAGATACGGTCTCTTGAGATTGATTCCATGACGCCCCTGCAGGCACTAAGTTGTCTTGTCGAATACCAGAAACGTCTGGGAGAGAGAAGAGGTGAGCGCCATGGCCAGGATTAGACTTCTTGATGCGGACACCATCAACAAGATCGCCGCCGGAGAGGTCATCGAACGGCCCGCTTCCGTGGTCAAGGAGCTGGTAGAGAACTCCATCGACGCCGGAGCCGGCAAGGTGCTGATAGAGTTAGGCGACGGCGGAAAGAGCTTCATCCGAATAACCGATGACGGCTGCGGCATAGATGCCCAGGATCTACCCCTGGCCTTTCAAAAGCATGCCACCTCCAAGATTCGCGGGGCTGTGGACCTGGAGAACATCGCCACCTTGGGCTTTCGGGGCGAGGCCCTGGCCAGCATTGCCAGCGTCTCCCGGAGCGTCGAGGTAAAGACCAAGACCAGAGGGTCGCTCTCCGGTACATATCTGCGCATGGAGGGCGGCAAGGTTGCCGAGGTCAAGGAAATCGGCTCTCCTGTGGGCACTACCATCACCGTCTGGGATCTCTTCTACAATGTTCCCGCCAGAAAAAAGCACCTCAAAGGGGTGGAAGCGGAGAGCGTGTACATCACAGATATGGTCACAGAGCTGGCCATCATACACTATGGCATCTCTTTCGAGCTCTTCTCAGGCAAACGCACCATCTTCAAGTCCGTGAGATCATCGAGCTGGGACGATGTGCTATTCCGCCTTTTCGGCTTGAAGACTTTGAAAGGATTATCCCGGCTGGAAGAACCGGGGCAGGGCTGGAGCCTCTCCGGCGTCATCGGAGATCCCCTGGCGGTGCGAAGCAGCCCGGACAGGATATTCATCTTCGTCAATGGAAGGGCAGTCACTTCTCGCGTCCTCTCCGCGGCGGTACGGGAAGCTTATCGAAATATTATTCCTCAGGGAAAGAGCCCGGTGGCCGTCATCTCCCTGCAGATAAACCCGCAGCTTGTAGACGTGAATGTTCACCCGGCTAAAAGAGAGATCCGCCTCTTGCATGAGGAGGAGATCGCCTCCGCTCTCACAAGGGCCGCAGCCAAGGCGCTTCTGGAGCATGCCCGGTCTGCGCCTGCAGGGATGTCGGAAGGGGTATCGGATGGAATGTCGAACGGGCAAGAAGCCATGGCGCCGCTGCGCCAATCCACCATCGCACAAAGTTATGATCATAGTACTCTTCCCCTCGACCTGGTGGAAGAAGAACTGCCACAGGTAAAGCCACAGCCGGTGCCCGGTCTGCGCATCCTGGGCCAGATCAGGAAGCTCTACATCGTGGCCGAGGGCCAGGAGGGGTTGGTGCTCATCGACCAGCATGCCGCCGCAGAGCGCATTCGTTTCGAGCTCCTGCAAGAACGCTACCAGAACAAAAAGATCCGCCAGGAATTGGCAGAGCCCATCTCCCTGGAACTGTCCCCCAGCGAGAAGATCATGATGAACTCCTGGCAGGAGACGCTGCAAGACATCGGCTTTGAGGTTTCACCCTTTGGGGGAAACACCTACACCATCCGAGCCGTTCCCGCGCTGGGCCGCCGCCTGGAGAGCGCAGATGCGGTGCATGACATTCTCAGAGACCTTTTTTCAGAGGGAAAGGTCAGCCCAGGCTCGACCAATAAAGATGAGATTCTCAAGCTCTTAGCCTGCAGGGGCTCCATAAAATCAGGAAAAGAGCTAAGCTATGCCGAAATGAAAAAGCTCGTCGAGGATCTACACCGTTGCAATAATCCGCTCACCTGCCCGCACGGAAGGCCGGTGATGGTGACAATCGGCCAAAACCAGCTGGAGCGGCTCTTCGCCAGGAGATGAAGCGCTAGATGTTATTGGTTAGCGTAATAGAATTTGATTACCATGATTTAGCGCCATCCAGAAGCCCTGCAATAAGTCGCCTGGAAGATCGTACCAGAAAAAACATTTCTTGAATGTCTGATTGTCATTAAACTAATTGTACGTGTTTAGCTCTCGCTCGAATTTTCTAAAATTTCCATCAAAATTCATT
>CAZWHG010000025.1:0-38308 GCA_964633785.1 uncultured Methanotrichaceae archaeon | reverse complement strand
TTTTTCATATGACAAGCTATAAAATTTAAAACTTTCGTTACAGAGCACTAGGTTAATAATATCAGTTAATATAGGAATGGCCAATGCAAACGTTTCATGCTGATATTTGATGTCAAAATCATTGGATACATTTTGTTATTATTTATAGTTTAAGCAGGTGGATTTATGACAGGAGAAATTGAATCAAATTTAGGAAATCCCGTAGAGGGAAGAAAGTATCAGGGAATAGGAATTCGGCTTGTGTCGCTCATCATTGATAATATTATTGTGGGCATCATTATCGGAGCCATCGGGAGTGTGATCGGCTTTGGTATGATGTCACAAAGAATGGTCCCCTGGTGGATTGGATTGCTTTATTTTGTAATTTATGTGGGCTATTTCACTCTCCTTGAGGGAACAAAGGGACAGACCATCGGTAAAATGATAACCAAGATCAAGGTAGTCAGAGAAGATGGAGAGCCAATTGACATGAACCAAGCTCTGACAAGAAATATCCTTAGGATCATCGATGGACTATTCGCCTACCTCATCGGTGCTATCCTCATCTGGCGTTCCGATAAGAAGCAGAGACTGGGAGATAGCATTGCCAAGACGATTGTCGTAAAGGCTTGAAACTCATAAGATGGCAGGCAGGAAGCTGCCTGGTGGACGCGATCTGTGGATGATTGCTCATGGGCTCGCTTATGGGCGATTGTCAGAACCTTTAGGTCCTGGTGCTGGAGACGGCTGGAGTTGACCAACTAGATACTCAATCATCAGGCTTAGGCATTGACGTCTTGAGCGGCCACAAACCCAGGTAGAGCGACTTACAGGTTTTCCTGCCTTGTCCAGCTCGGAATATATAACAATAGAAATGGTTCTTATCTCCAGTGGCATTCTCCACCCAGGTGAGACTCACAAAGAGCTGGCCGATGGGCTCTCCCAGAAATAATCTCAGTCTGGCAAGCCCAGACCGGATTTGTAAATGGGTGCTATTCATCGCTTTGCTGTTCTTGCGGTATGCGAGGCATAGAATGAGAAGACGGGTTGATAATAGCGTACTGGATCATAGCTAAATAAAGATAAAAGAAAAGCCGGACCATAACATCCGGCGCCGGATGCCCGGATTTAAGCAGTAATCTTGCTCTTTGCGATGTATTTGATGAGGTCCGGGCCGAGCCTGGCCCTCTTCTGGATCTGGCTGGCCAGATCCTCCATGGCTGCACCGCTGGCTACCATGGAGCTGATCTCCTCTAAAGTTGCATCTTCCACGGTGAAGTACTCGTCCAGGTCCTTTCTGTGGCCCCAAACATCTCCTTCCAATAGCTCAATGCCCTGCATGTCCAGGAATACCTGGATGGCGTTGGACATTGTCTTATGGTAGGATGGGGGCACCTGAATCATTCGCAGCCTGGGACATCTTTGCATCAAGCTGAGGAAGTCCACATTGCTGGCGCGAAAAGCCAGGTGAACCATCTTCTCATTGGGATTGAGATTTGAAATCTCATTTTTTGAACTAACTACTCTAAGTCTCATTTGATTCTCCTATTAGCTAAAGAATATTAACTAGTATTAATAGACACTTTAGGTGGACACATGTGTACAGAAAGACATCTAGGAGCTATACACATGTTCACAAAAAAATTCCTCTGGACATTTGATGTACTAAATTTGACAAAAATGAGAGAACATTAGAATATTACAAAGCATATAACTCTTCACGAATACAAGGAGCAAAGCAGAGAGGTGGATTTCGTTTTGCCTATATTTTTAGAGACATGCCGGAAGTTGTATTATTAATATCTGTCGCTATTCTCAGTTAGACTATCGGCAATAATAGATTTTATATTGCTCTCAAAAATAGGCAAGTATAGGGAATGTCTTTTCGTCAACCTACATCCTGATTCGAGAGATAACTGCAATTCGCGATTCAGCAAGACTATCATTGTGCTTAAATCAGAGGTCTAAAGCCGGTTATTCAAGGAGAGCAGATAGAGTTGCATATCTTCATCCCAGATCCTTTCCGCAGCAATGCCGCAGATCTCGAATAAAACCGCCTCCACAATCAGGTAGATTTCAGCCTTATCTCGAATGCATCCCAGGATGGACTGCCGGCCTCGTCCCAGTGCAGAATGGATATGCATCTTCGGCCCCTCAACAGACGGATAAATTGTAGCCATGCCGAAGACCTCCCAGGCGCTCTCATAGGCTTCAAAATTAGGCGTAGGAGGAACTACCGGTGACTTCGGACCAGTCACTGCCCGGCCATCACGCAATGCTCCCATAAAAAGTGCAGTGCAAGATTCGATTTTCTTCTCCTGCAGGAACTTTTGCAGCGATTCAATGAGATCTTCGCCATGGTCCATCCTCAAGACGAAGACGCGACCCAAACTGCCCTCGGAATATTGCATGGGGGACGATTTTTCGTATCCATTCTTATTATTTTCCATTATTAAGCAGATTTTCCAGCACGCATCGCTTCCACTTGCTGGTTACCGGCTTTGCGCACCTTCCCTCCAGTAAATGAACCTGCCCTGGACGGGATTTCAGAAATTGCTTCATTTCAGAGAGCGCGGTACTGGAAAGCTGAATCATTCTGTTTCCAGCAATACTAAGCTGTCCGCTCTCCATGTCCAGATCAGATACGCGAAGGTTGATAAGGCATTCAAGATCAAGGCCGGTCTCAAAGAGGAGAAGAAGTATGATCCTATCCATGCCTGATGCTAAATCGAGCATCCTTTTTTTCTCCAGCTCGGAAAGTTCATTTAAACCTTTCACAAGAGATTATTTCGACTCAATGAATATCAATAGATCGGAGAGGCTTGCCGTTCATCGTTGTTGCCAACCACCTGGCGAGCATTTTTGTCAATTCTCTTCGCAAAACCGGCTTGGCAATGAAATCGTTCATTCCAGCCTGAATACACTTCTCTCGATCTTCTTGCATTGCAAAAGCAGTCATGGCAATGATGGGAATGGATGGGTTTACTGACTTCGATCCTTGCTGATGTATTTTGCAGGTAGCCCTCGTAACTGTCCTATCTCAGGCATTTGGCAATCCATCGATTGTAGCCCCATCTTTGCAAGCAACGCAGCGGGCACTTTCTGGTTTACAGGGTTATCCTCCGCTACCAGGGATGCGAATCTTTGCGTTTGAACTGTTGGGAAACAGCAGGCTCCGCCACTATTCAATCCATCAATCCATTTACCCTGGTTTATAGTTCGACTTTCTGAGCTCTTATCTTCTTCCTTAACTTCTGCAGGGAATTCTTAGCCTTCGCTTTATGAGAATTTCGCACTCAATCACTACGGTTTTCAGTGTTTGGTGGGTTAATGAAAGCTCTTTATCCATTAGACTTTTTGAGACCTTTCCGCAAGAGTTCTATCAGTAGAAATAATAACAGTTGGAGTCATTATGCCCGTCAATAGGGAAAAGCTATAATTACCCGAAAACCCCTATCAGAAAATGAGAGAAGGAGAGAATAATGTCGGAGGATCAGAAAGCAGTCTACAGCCGGGCACCGGAGATCTTTAAAAGGCTTCGGCGCGAGATCGATAAAGTCATGGTGGGCCAGAATGTGGCCATCGAGCAGCTTCTGGTTGCCATTCTGGCCGGAGGCCATGCTCTCCTGGAGAGCAATCCCGGTCTCGCCAAAACATTGCTGGTGAAGACCACGGCCTCCTGTCTGGGCCTTGATTACAGCAGGATTCAATGCACGCCCGACCTTATGCCCGCGGACATCACCGGTACTACCATCATCGAAGAGATCGATAAAGGCAAAAAGTTCCGTTTCGAGGCAGGACCCGTCTTCTCCAATATAGTTCTGGCTGATGAGATCAACCGTGCATCTCCCAAGACGCAAAGCGCTCTTTTGGAGGCCATGCAGGAGAAGCAGGTAACGGTAGGAAACAAGACATATCTTCTCGATAGGCCCTTCTTTATTTTGGCCACGCAAAACCCAATTGAGATGGAAGGCACCTTTCCTCTTCCCGAAGCGCAACTGGACCGGTTCTTGCTCAAGATTCTCATGGAATATCCCTCTCGGGAAGAGGAGCTGGAGATCCTGGAGAGGTATACCATCCGAGGCGAGCCGAGCGTGGAAAACGTCGTCAGCAAAGATGAGGTGATAGGACTGCAGCAGCTATGCCGCGACATACCTGTCTCCGATGATCTGAAGGCAGCGACAGTGAATCTCGTGCTGGCCACGCGTCAGTGGGAGGGCGTCGCATACGGAGCCAGTCCCAGAGCCACCATCGGTCTAATTCTCTCCGCCAAGGCCAGAGCCTTTCTGCAAGGCAAAAATTATGTCTCCAAAGAGGATCTGCATGTCATGGCCTATCCTGTCTTGAGGCACAGAATCATCCTGGGCTTCGAGGCGGAGCGAAAGGGTCTCACCCGCGACCAGGTGGTAACAGACATTTTAAAGAGTCAGTCCCTGTGAAAAGTTTCCCCTGAATAGTGCATCTTTAGGTCTCTAAGGACAAAACCATGGATACAGAGTTCTTCAAAGAGTTAGAGAAGTTCTCCCTGCTTGTCAAGAAGCGGGTATCAACCGCCTACAGCGGAGGCAGAAAGTCTCTGCGCTTCGGACACGGCATCAGCCCCATCGGCTATCGGGAGTACCGCAAAGGAGACGACTTCAAGCTGGTGGACTGGAAGGTCTACGGTCGAACAGAAAAGCTCTACATCCGGGAACACGAAGAAGAGAGAAGCCTGGTGGTTCACATCCTTCTGGACGGCAGCGCCAGCATGGGCTATGAGGGGAAGTTCGGATATGCAGCACGCCTGGCGGCCGGCTTTGCCTATCTGGCCACTCTGGAAAATGAGAAATATGCCATATCGCTCTTTTGCAAGAAGCTTTACCCGGGCGAGCCCAAGCGAGGAAGAAGAAATCTCTTTCAATCGATTGAGACGCTGGATAAGACCACCCCCCGGGGCGGGACGGGCTTGCTTGCCATCGCTGATCAGGTGGAATCGCGTCTCAAGACAACCAGCCTAGTGGTGCTGATTTCTGACCTGCTGGGCGAGACGGATAATGTTTTGTCCAGCATCTACCGGCTATCCGGGCATGAACTGGTGGTAATTCAAGTACTGGCACCGCAAGAGATGGAGCTATCTTTTGGGGGCGATGTCAAGTTCGTGGATCTGGAGAGCGGCCATACCCTCATCACACGAGTAACTGAGGATGAGCGAAAGGAGTATCTTAGAAGCATGGGGGAGCATAATGATCGCATCAGGGCGACATGCAGTCGGGTTGGGGCAGATTACTTCCTTGTGAAAACGGACCGGCCCATCTTCGAAGCCTTTTCCGAGATGCTCAGCCGCGCTGTTATCTGGAAGACATAATCATGAATTCAAATAGCAACAAAATCAAGCTTGGTTACGGTCAAGGGTGCCTCGATTTGATGGTAGGTGTCGGGGCAGAGGTGGTCTTGGCCGAGGAGCTTCCGGCCGCGCCCGCCGGTGAGATCGATAGATCGATAGATCATGCCACAGGAAGAAGCCTGGATGACTTTGCCGGATCTAAATCGGCCTGCATTCTGGTGAGCGATATCACCCGTCCTGCTCCCAGTCATCTCATGTTGCCACCACTCATCCGGAGGCTCAGGGATCTGGGAATTAGCGATCTGAAAATTGTCTTTGCTCTGGGCACGCACCGCAGGATGACGGCTGAAGAAGAGTGCTTGCTTCTGCGCGGCAGCACCATCCTGCCCTACATGCAGCATGACCCCAAGAATTGCACATATTTGGGCGAGACAGGGCGGGGAACGCCAGTAGAGATCCTGGAGACGGCCCTCTCCTCAGATCTGATCGTGGCCACAGGAAATATCGAATATCACTATTATGCCGGATACAGCGGTGGAGCCAAAGCCGTCCTGCCCGGAGTCAGTTCGGAGCGTTCTGTGATCAAGAACCATGAGCTGATGAGAGATCCGCTCTCAATAACGGGAAGGCTGGACAGCCCCGTGCGCCAGGACATGGAGGACGCCGCCGGGATAGCGGGGCTGGACTTTATTTTGAATGTCGTTCTCAACGGCAATAAGGAGATCGTGCAGTCGGTTGCAGGCGACTTTGTCTCCGCTCATCGTTTGGGCGCGGCTACCGTGGATCGCATGTACCGGCGCCCCGTTAAGCCGGCTGAGATTGTTGTGACCTGTGCGGGCGGCAGGCCCAAGGACCTCAACCTCTTCCAGGCGCAAAAAGCTCTGGACAATGCCAAGAATGGGGCGCTGCCTGGGGGCAGCATCATCCTGGTAGCGGAGTGCTGCGAGGGGCTGGGCCATCCCGTCTTCGAGCGCTGGGCAAGGGAAGCGACATCCGCGGAGGACTGCTGGGAGCGCTTCGGCCGGGAGTATGAGTTTGGGGGGCATAAGGCCGCCTTCCTGGCCAAGGAGTCCATGCAGCATCATCTGATCCTGGTGTCGGCCCTGCCGACGGATAAGGCGGAGATGTGCTTCTTTGAGCCGGCGGCAACTCTTGAGCAGGCTCTGGAGCTGGCCAGAACCCGGCAGGGCAGGGATGCGCGCATGCTGGTCATGCCGCACGGCAATCTGACGCTGGCGGTAGCGAAATGATTTAGATTGCATCGGGAGTGCATAGGTCAAGAATACTCAGACCCTGATGAAGTGACCTCGCTCATTTTTTTCTGTGGAAAATGAGAATCACGCAAAAATTTCTTTCGATTCGCGAAGAAGGTGACTGTTGACACAATCGTTAGGGCGTAGAGAAAAGTAACGGTATGAGACATACTCTGATTCTGTTAGCCGGACCCTGATAACTCGGGACAGAATATCATCGGCATCTCTTGTTCCAGAGCCACTCAGTAAGAACATCAAGTCGGATGGATGACCCTATTCCCGCCCGATGAAAAACCGGGTATATTCCCCCTTATGTCGCGATAATGAGTTGGTATGTAACGCCACGACAATGCGACTAACGTCTTCGCGAGCTGGCCTGGGATTCCAAGAGCTAGCAGAAGGAAAAACAAAAAGTAGCGTTCGCCGCTATAGCGGATGGGAATTGCAGCATCGACCAAAAACCATTAAACAAATTAGATCAAATAATGATTCGTGATGAATGAGTACATTTCACCATGGCTTAGACAATTTAAAAGGACCAGGCCAATCGTATCCCTATGCCAAGATGCATGTGCAAACATAGCCATCGTTGGTGGAGGTATCTCCGGAGTTGCAACTGCGTATTACCTACTTCGAGACACGAACAAAAGCATCGTATTATTGGAAAGAGACAAAATAGCTCATGGCGCAACAGGACACAATGGAGGGCAAGTAGTTGCTGCTTTTGAGGCGCCACTCACGGAGCTAATTGAGAATTTCGGCCATGAACTGATTCTGGAAGGGCTAAACGCTATCAATAGCGCATGGGACCTTCTCTATTCGATGATCGAGGAAACTGGCGTCAGAGTAGAGATTCAAGAGGTATCTTCATATCTTGCCTTATCGATTGACGACGCTCGATTTATGCTTGAAGAGGGCCTCCTCAGGGAAAGGTTTGGCTTACCCAGCTAGAGATTCTTCTGGCAGAGGATGCGGTAGAAGATATGCCAGAAGGGTTTAGGTTACAGTTCAGAATAGTTCCCAATGAGGAGCTTCAAGACATGATTCTTACTCGCGACAAAGGGTACAAATGTGCTCTGGTTGGGAGATCAGGTCTGATGAATAGTGCTCTCTTCTGCGAGGAACTGGTTTCGAAAATGCTGGAAATTTACAGGGGCAGGTTTATTGTCTATGAGAATACGCCTGTACAGAAGATAATATTGAGCACAGAAGCACTTATCGATCTCGATATTGATGGTGTGGAGGGACCGTTGGATTATGCCATAGAAAGTGTGTTAGGGTATGTGGACGGATACCTCCATAAAAAAGAGACACGACCTATCGCAACGGTTTACTTCAACTCAGGACAGTCCGACCGCCCTAGTGGATACTTTTACCTATCCAGACGAAATTATCCCGATGGCTCGAATCGATCGCTTACATGCATGGTTGGACCTAACCAATCTCTCAATAAGGGTGAGAGCCACAATCCGCAGGAAGTCCAGGATGAGCACGAATACGCCAGGATCGATGAGTTCTATAGAAAGTCAATTGTAGATGCATCAGAAGATGCGAGAAGGGACTTCTCATGGAACGGTCTTATGGGTTACACTTCAGATGGAATAAGGCTAATCGGGCCAGATGCTGCGAATGCATCTTTAATATACAATCTTGGCTGTAATGGCATTGGCATCTTGCCGTCAATATATGGCGGAAAAAGAATAGCACGATACTGCATGGGAGAACAGATGGAGCCATCAATTTTTGATCCAAGATCTTTTTGAACCCACATAAAATCAAATATATTCTTGGTATCCATAACTGCAATATTATTCAGCGGATCATGTTCTGATGCATCCTGTGGTGGTACGACGTTTGGGTGGTCGTATGATATTGGTTTCACCAGGCGCCACCATAAGATTCAATCGAACCGCATTGCTTAAGTTCCCGTTTTGTGCCATTATCCTTGATATGTGTCATAAAGAATCTATATCTAAATTTGCTATTAGATTCGAATGCAATTGAATGGAGGACCATGCAAGAAGAATATGAGGCACTCATTCGAAGGCGCCAGATGCTGTTAGAAAAGATTTCGAAGATAAATTATGAAATCGAAAAGCTTGATCGGCGTTTGGATTTCCTGGGGCGAATGAATGTTTCAGAGCAGCTCAATCTGTATCATATGCAGGAGGGCGTATTGCAGGGGGTTTCTTAGATGCATTCATTATCGATGGCCTCAACAAAGTTTAAAAAATTAGCTGGATGCGTCAATTAAAAGCTGCCGCACCATTCAAATTTGGATATGTTATGTTAAGGTGATCTGATCATGGCCAAATTGTCAAACCTATTAATCTTGAATATGTGCATGTTCATTTTGTTCTTAATTCAGGTTATTACAGGTGGGTGGATCTGGTATGATTTTACAGTAAAGATACGCCCTCCTACGGAATTGATAGGATTCCATCCAATTAATGGCATAGTCTTGACTATTCTGGTAATATTACATTTATATATGAATAGGCGGTGGATAAAGACACAACTCATGCCAAAATAAAAACCAGGGTCAAGGAGCTGGCAACCGCCGTCGGCCCTCCAGAAGGAAGCGCGAGCGGCTTGCCCCTGGGACAAGGCTGCAAGGCTAGGCGCTGGAAGAGGATATTGGCGCAGCGCACTTCCTCTGCATGGAGTTGCGGTTCAGCCTATTGGAGCCGCGGCTACAGATGGAGAGGATCTTGTAACGCTGCAATTCCAGCTGGCTGCTCTGTCATCAAATATTTAATTTCATTATCTCAGCAAAAAATAGTTATAAATGCTGCATAGATTATATTGAGGGATCTTAAATGCCGAAAATAGCAATAATTTATGGCAGTGGTATGGGAAGAACTAAGAAAATGGCTGAGGCGATTGCGAATGGAGCAATGACAATCGAAGGCGTGGAGGTATTGTTGAAGGACGCCTACGATGCCTTGCCAAATGATGTAGCTGACGCCGATGCTATAGTTCTCGGTGGCTCAACCTATAATTATAAACTGATCAGATCTATGGATCCGTTCCTGAAAGGGATGGCGAAGCTCGATTTAAAGGGAAAGGTGGGAGTGGCATTCGGTTCTCATGGATGGAGTGGTGAAGGCACACCAACTCTCATTGCCCGCTTGAAGTCCTTTGGCATGAAGGTGATAGAGCCCGGAACTACGGCTATTCAAGTTCCTACCAAGGAAGACATTGAGAGATGCTTCATGCTAGGGAGGACTATAGCAATCGGATTGATGAATTAGATCCGACTCGAAAATTGAAGGTGGATTTGGATATGCAGAGTGGCATGGTTTCAGTTAGGACTCAGGACATCCCCCTTCAATCCACTTTCCGCAGAGGGGTTCTGGCACATTTTCTGCTGGATCCTCGCAATGATAGACATAGCCGCACCAGCGGTGGATCTTTTTGCTGGAACCAGGAACGATCTGCTCCTGGCACCAGAGCTTTAGCCCGCATCCGTCCGCCATTTTAAGCTTTTTCAGCAACTCTTCCTGAGACACGCCTTTGGATAGCAGTTCTTTCAACCTTTTCTCAGTTTCCTCTAATGTCATGATTAAAACATATACGTGCAACTAATTTAAAACCCTCGCCTGCACAGATAACAAATAGCAGAACAATCACGACACCACGGCTGGCTAGATAATCCAGGCCTAAGCCACAAGCCAAAAAAAGGACTTTGTTATGACATTAACTGCCAACAAATCTAATCAACCACTCCCACCCTTTGCAGAGCCTCCTTCAACTCCTCCATCTTCACCGGCTTGCTGATGTATCCATCCATTCCCGCAGCAAGGCACCGCTCCCTGTCTGCAGTTGAGTCTTCCTCATTGGCCTTCCTTTATGGTCAGGTTGTTCTATTTCTCCTTTCAATCATCTCTAACAGTTGTCTGATAAACTATTTCCGCTCGTAAATTCTGAGTACTAAGTAATGTGGCATGAGGAACAGACTCGCGGTCGGCTAATGGATGGAATGGATACGGCATTCTTCAATAACCCCGTGATTGTAAGAAGATTTCTGCCGGACGACCTGGAGGCTGCCTTGGAGATTGATCGAGAGGTCTTCGGCGGATATGATCCTGCCATTTTCACGGCTTTTTATGAATACCATGGCGGTAGCTCTCTTGTCGCAGAGGTTAGCGGAATTGTGGCAGGCTTTGTCCTGGGATTCAAGCATACTCCTTTCGAAGGCAGGGTCTTCTGGCTGGCAGTGAGGCCGGGCTTTCAGAGTCGCAGCATTGGTATGAGGCTCATGCTGGAGGTTTTGCAGACCTTCCGGCAAATGGGAGCTCTGAGTGCCACCCTGGAAGTGAGGGTGAGCAATAAAAAGGCCCAGTCGCTCTATTCCATGTTGGGCTTTCGTATGATAGGCATCAGCCCTGCTTACTATAGCGACGGAGAGTCGGCAATCATCATGAAGATGCGACTGTAGGCTCAGGCGAAAAAATGGTTTATAAGTTCCTGATTACTCCACGCCGCGAGCAGTCAGGCGAAAGTCCGCCGCTATGCCCTCTGGAGAAGAGCGGTGCTTCATGATCCGGGCGCTACGCCTTCCCTCTCCTTTCTTCTCCAAAAAGACGATTGCTTTGCAGATGTGTTCCAGGCCCGTGCCTCCTATTGGCCGCAGTGAATTGTTCTCTATGTCCATGTAGACTTGATTGGTTATTACTACGGGAATCCTGTGTCTGCGAGCGATCTCTTGCAGCTCGGAAAGCTGGACGGTTAAAGTTCTACGAATAGAACGGTTATCCTCTGCTTCCAGAAGCACACGGTAAAGAGATGTTGCTGAATCCAGAATTACCAGACCTAAATTTTGGCCGGCGATCTTGGATGCCTCGCGGATGGCTATAGCCTGTTGCTCCAGGCTCATGGGCTCAAAGATCATGATCTTCGCAGCCATCTCTTCTGCACCGGGGCCGGCGATCTGTTTGAACCTCTCCGCCGAAAAGCCCTCCGTATCTATGAAAATGACGCGCTGGCCGCGGGCTACCGCCGAAACTGCCAGTTGCATGACAATATTACTTTTTCCCGTGCCCGCCTCTCCGTAAAGCTGGGTTATTATACCTGATTCAAATCCTCCACTCAAGAGAAGATCCAGGCTCTGGCAGCCGGAAGGCAAACGGTCAAGCATGAGCTATCACAAATGACTACCTTACGTGTGTAAATCGTTCTATCCTATCCATGAGTCGGTCCATGGCCTCTTGTTCCCTGGGACCGCCACAGCGATCGATGATGCGATGCATCTTCATCAGCTCATCGAAATAGGATTCAGTGCGAAGAGCCAGATATCGGGTGGCAGCAACAGCTGCTTCAATCACAAGATTTGCCCCCCGGTTGCAGGCGCGAAAGTCCTTTCGCAAGACCTCACCTTTAACCAGCTCCACATTGGCTATGATAATATCCGAGGCGAAGGTCTCGCATTTAAAGAGCCCCCAGGCCTCTGCCTCTTTTAGCACGGGTAAATCTTCCCGGCACGTGAAATATTCCGGATCAAGGTCTTCTATTGCCGTCTCCGCGAAGAGCCAGGCATCATGGCTGATATTGGCTACAAACCATCCTTTGGTCAGGACGTTTTCATAGGTATGAGTTCCGAGGAAAAGTCGCACATAAAGTCTATCTCCATCTCTTATGATGCCTAGTGGCGCGGCATTGATTCTGCCCGACATCTCCGTGGTTGCGATTACCTCGTTTATGCCGTCCTGTATTCCCAGTTCATCTAAACCGTCGTTTCCATAAAGCATTATTAAAACCTCAAACCCCTCAGAAGGGAGATAAATAAAGATGCCGCAATCAGGTCCGCTGTGGACCCGGGATTTATGTCCTGCGCCAATAGATCTTCGTCCAGCTCATGAGCCTTGCCAAGGGTATCATCCAAAAGAGCCTCCCCGGCTCGCCATGAGACCTTGCGGGCTAATTCTTCACCAAATTTGGCGCAAATCAGGCTGTCGGGCACCTCAGCCAGTGCCTCCAGGAATGTTCTGACTATGCCGTCGTTTTGGCCCCACCGGCTGATTTGCTCGTCCAATCTTTTTGCAAGCTGAAATGAGCGTTCATAATTGGTGACCCATTCGCGAGCAACAATGTCGTGATTGGAGGAGAGCCTCATCAGCTCTAACAAAGTCTTGCCGCTTTCGCGAACGGATGTCTGCCAGTTCTTGTCATTCAGGCTGAAACAGTCCACTTCGACTACTCTGGCTTTGGCTTTTTCGAAGGCGCTGTAAAAGTCGATGGCATCGGTTGCTGTGGTATTCTCCAGAACATCTGCCAGCTCTCTGTGCAATTTGCCGGGCTTTCCGGCAGCAAGCGCTATGGGAATCATGAGAACCAGTGAGCCAAAGTGAGTGTTACTGGATAGACTCCAGGTCTTCCAGGCCTCCACACCCTCGAGAATAAGCGAGCCCACACTCCCCTCGCCGTTGGCAGCTTTACGAAAGATGGGATAAGCGGATACTGCGCTAATCAGGAAATGATTAAAGCCTATATCCGAGAAGTCGTGGCAGCGATCTACATTGCCTGGCTTAGGACTGGAGGAAAGCTCAAAGAGCATGGCCATCACGGCGCACTGGGCCACGCGTTCGGAATTCATAACTTATCAGGAAGATTTGGAGAGAAGCTCTTCTGCCAGCTTCTTTTTCAGCTCCATATATTCCCTTCCCGAAAGCCCGATTCTTGCTAATGCAGCGTCACGCAAATAGCACATCTTGCTCTTCTTGCAGCACCAGACAAGACTTCCAAAGCAGGTTCCATCGCCCTTCTCCAGAGGAGTTCCCTTGGCAAAGGAGAGCTTCTTTTGCACAAACTCTTCCGGCGACATGCCTGCCTTTTTCAGTGCCCCGAGCACCGGGCAGTTCTTAACAGGCGGACAGCAAAAGGCCAGGCCGCGCAGGTCACCTCCCGCGCAGATGTGCTTGGGTGCATTGCACCATCCGCTCAAAGAATCATACTCCTGCATGGCTCCCGAAAGCCATTGTGCAAATTCCGGATCCGCTCCTCGCAAAGAAACGACATCTGCGCCCATGGCAAGCAGATTCCTCGCATCTTCAAACTCGCCGATGTCGGCCAGAGCCATGATTACCGGACCTCTGCTGTCTTTTGCCTTCTTGACCATCTTTGGTCCGGCTCCGTTCAGGCCGCGCAGGTCAAGGTGAATTATGTCCAGCTCGCTCTCATTTAGCTTTTCCAAAAGGGCATTGGATAAGTCCTCCGGCCTTATTCTCAGGGAGAGGGTGACGCCGCAGTGCTTTAGACGTGGAATGAGTTCCAGAAGACGGATGGGGTCGGATATCTTGGAAAGCCGGAGGTCGAGCAGGCAGAGATTTCTGCTTGCGAGCCGGGCCGCCTCCAGGAGGGGCTCATCCCGGGAACAGGTGGCGGACAGTCCAAAGGCTCCTGTTCCTTTCCTGGCGTTCTGATTGATTGCCTCAAGACTTGCCTGCATCTCTTCGAGAGGAACCTCATCCAGATCGAAGCCCTCCAGCAAGAGCAAGCCCGCAGCATCGTTAAAGTCGGGCTGGTTATGTGAAGAAATAACAGCAATGGGATTATCGATATGCAGATATCCTACTTCAAGCATCGAACCTTAATTTCATGCTTGAAGATATCAGTCTTTCGCTGCTATTATTTTAAATTATATTTTATTTATCCTGTTAACAATTGCAACGCAAGCTCGATCCTCTGCCATTCTTTATATCCAAGAAAATCCAAAGGCTTTAGGATGATATCATGGTGACCTTTAAAGTAGATGCAGACGCGCTAGTTAAGGGAACGGGAAAGGATGGGGCTTTGAGCGTGCGGGTCATTGGGGAAGATAGCAGTCCAATATCGGCACGGATATCTGGCGATTCCAAGAGTCCCGTTGCCGTGGGGCCCATAGAGATTGCACCCATTACTATAATTCCAAATCTAGAATCGGTATCAAAGACCATTGATCTTGGCGCTCTTATCGGTGCATTCACAAAATTGTCTCAGGGGATCAAAGTGGAGGTCGCTAATTCTGCTGCACCCCTGTCCATAGCTCTTGGGAAAATCCCCGTGGACCTGACGATCTCCGTTTCTTCTCCTGCCTCGGAGATAGTCTTCAAGGTGGAGATAAAAGGGACTGTAGGTGAGAACGGAAATTAAATTCATTTGATCTTCCCTTTCTTCCATTCGCGATAGGCTTCATTCGCAACAGGAATCAGGGATACTATGATTATTGCAAAGATTATAAGCGTCAAAACCTCTCCCGACTTGGGAAGAATATTGCCGAGAATATAGCCCGCTCCGATGAGGAGTATACACCATAATGTACCTCCTAATGCATTGTAGGTAACGAATGTGGAATAATCCATGCGCCCTGTTCCGGCCAGTATCGGGGCGAAGGTGCGCACTACCGGGACAAATCTGGCCAGCACTATTGCTTTCTTGCCGTGCTTCTGATAGAACTTCTCCGCCTTCTCCATATAGATCGGCTTTCTAAAGAATGTATCAGGCTTTGAGAAGAATGCTGCACCGAACCTTTTTCCGGTCCAATAGCCCACCTGATCCCCTAGAAACGCACAGAGAATCGATCCCAGAATAATTGTGTAAATATCAAGATGCCCGTTAGCTGCAACTATCCCGGCTGTAAAAAGAAGCGAATCTCCCGGCAAAAAGAAACCGAAGAACAGACCAGACTCGGCGAACACGAAACCAAACAATGCAAAATAGCCAAATGTGCGGAGGATTTCTTCGATGGAGAAGATCATGCCGCCTCTTCAATTTCTCTATTGTATAGAAGCTTTTCCAGCCGGGGTTCGCGGCCATGCGGGAGACATTGGGAGGCATTCGCCATGATATTGATGCGATGTAAATATGAACGGATCGCAGATCTGTCAAAAAATACACAATTTCTTATTAAATATCCTCAAAACTTATAGTGTATCAAGCATAGCTTATCTAGTATATACTACCAAAAAATATAAATATTATCGGTGCAGACATTAGCTTATATTGAAGGATGTATGGGGTGAGATAATCAAAAAAATAGGCGTTATATTGGTGCTGGCTATGGCTATGCTTTCAGTTCATGTAATGGCGCAGGGCATAGTCGGCAACGGAGGTATGGATATCCTTGGAAAAAATGGTGGAATATTTGAGACGGAAGGATCTGCTTTCAAGTTCCCGGAAAAACAGGATACAAACCTCGATAGTTTGATTGTTGGTGATGATAAGGCCATGGCGATCGGGAATATCTGGCAAAAGGGCCCTAAAGCTAAAGCTACCAATAATCTGGAGATAAAAAAGAATCAGGATTCGGGGAACTGCAGTCCCTGCGGAGGAAACTTGTGCCTTGATCCATGCACCAAAGTCAACGTAGATATGATCAAGGTGGGCAATAGGAGAGCCATGGCTTACGGGTCGGCTTCTGCCGATAACTACATCAAGATCGTAACCAACCAGCAGTAGCATCACGCATGCTTGTCTGATGTGGTGAGATTGGACAATAGGAAACCCACTAACAGACGCGTTAGTGGCGTCTCTCTCAATTTTATAATGTTTTAAATACGAAGTTGGGTCTTCTTTTCGAATTTCTACGGATAAGAAAACGTGCGGCTGCCGGGATTCGAACCCGGGTTACAGGCTTGGGAAGCCTATGTCATAACCGCTGGACCACAGCCGCTCTATGACGCTGATATTTTGGTGTGCCTTCAAGCAGTGGATAGTGATTCTTGCTTTTTCCTAATTTGCTGACATTTAGGCCGATGCAGCTTCTCATATTTAAAGGTTCTAGCCACTAGATTTAGAAGCTGTGTCTTGTTGCTGAGGCTTTTTGTGGGTCCTGGGTCAGCTTCGAATAAATGTGGCTGGAAAAGTCCATTTATCTGAAAGGAGAACGATCCATTCATGATTGAACTGTCCAGCGACCCTTATGTTCTGAAGCCCAGGAATACGCCCATGACGGAAGCTGACTTTAGGCTTCATCTCAATATAAGCTGGTGTCGCGGCGTCCTCTTTAATGTCGTGGCGCTGAAAAACGCCATCGCCGTAGTGGAGTATGACGCTCTGCTCTGGTCCGATGATTCCATCATGTTTGTGGAATACAAGGATTCAGTTGCAGCATACAAAGACCTCTCCTCCCGAAGAGTGCAGCAGATGAACAGCTTTGCCAAGAACATTTCCCGGGGACTGGGTTACAGGAATTTTGTATTCATAGTAGTAGTAAAGGGGCTGGAAGAGGGTACAAACAAAGGCGGTGTCGATGTATTGCCGCTCTTTGAATTGGGCAGCTATCAGCCCATCTTTGTCTCATCCATCACCGAACTTGAATACCTGAACAAGATGATTGCAAAATACACTCGCGAGGGCAAAGATGAGTTTGCAAAAGAGCTGGATAAGCTCAAGAAAATCTTTGAGATGGAACAGGCATAAGAGCAGAATACCTGAGATATTCATGAAAGGATACGCATGGGCAAACGGCGCTGCCACAGTTCTCAATGCAGTGGCCACCTGGAAGGGAGCAGCCTTCGGAATCGAGCTTAAGACGCAAGCAGAAGTGGAGCTGAACAATTCCGGCTACATTTTGGGAGACGTGCCTGGTGTTGATACCCGCCTCATCGAGACCTGTGTGCGCATGGTGCAGGAGCGGCTGGGCTGTAGCTACGGCGCAATAGTAAGAACTTACAGCGAAATACCAGTGGCTAGCGGCCTGAAGAGCAGCAGTACCGCAGCCAATGCCACAGTCCTGGCAACCCTGGATGCTCTGCAAGAAGATCTGGACCTTGTAGAAGCGGCCAAGATAGGCGTGGCCGCAGCCCGGGAGGTGGGTGTGACCATTACCGGAGCTCTGGACGATGCTTTGGCCTCAATGCTGGGCGGAGTTGTGGTTACCGACAACCGCCAGATGGCTTTGCTCAAGCGAGAGGAGCTGTCTTGCATTGTCATGCTCCTTATTCCTGAGCGAAAGCTCTTCTCCAGCGATACCAATATCCCCCGTTCCCGGCTCATTGCGCCCATCGCGGATGTGATCTATGAGCTGGCCATGCGCGGCGATTATGGCAGGGCCATGACCCTGAACGGCCTGGCATATTGCGCGGCTTTGGGACTGCCAACCGAGCCCATGCTCCTGGCACTGCAGGCCGGCGCGAAAGGAGTGAGCCTCTCGGGAACAGGACCCTCTTATGCAGCAATAATCGATGAAGATAAGATGGACGCTCTTGAATCTGCCTGGAGACCTCTGGGCGGAAGAGTGATAAGAACGAAAGCTAATAATAAGTGCGCATCTAAAGGCCGGGGAATTTGATGGGGCTACAAGAGAATCGCAACGAAATAGAGATAATTGACGAGCAGATCATAAGGCTCATCTATCGGCGCATAGGCATCTCGAAAAAAATATTTGAGTCCAAAAAAGCGGAAGGAAAGCCAATCAGCGATCCGGAGCGCGAGAAGAAGGTTCTATCCCAGGCCATGGACCTGGCTACAGAGTTGAACCTAGACACAGGAGCTGTCAAGAGTATCTTCGAGACGCTGATTACCATGAGCGTGAATAAGCAACATGAACTGCAGGGCAGAAATCAAGGCTAATAGAAGGATTAATCAGCGATGGTCGATATTGCGATAATTTCAGGTTCAAAATCGGATCAGGCAATTGTGGATAAGGTCGTCGCCAGACTGAAAGATAAGGGAGCGTCATTTGAGCACAAAGTTCTCTCCGCACATCGCAATCCCCAGGATCTGGAAGACTATATCAGAGAGACCGATGCTCGCGTCTTCATCGGCATTGCCGGCCTATCCGCGGCGCTGCCCGGCGTTATCGCCTCAAAAACGACGCGCCCGGTAATTGGAGTACCTGTAAGCGCAAAACTGGGCGGCCTGGATGCACTTTTATCAATTGTTCAAATGCCGCCGGGAGTTCCTGTGGCATGCGTTGGTATTGATAATGGAGAAAATGCAGCGCTATTAGCCCTTAGAATTCTTGAATCGGGAAGATAGCTATTTATACAATGTCAGTGAGATAAACGCACCAAAGGTGGGATAGGATGTACAAGCGGATATTGATTGCCACGGATGGCTCAGATAAATCTATGACAGCCGCTGAGGAGGGCATAGAGCTCGCTAAGGCACTCGGCGCACAAGTCACAGCACTCTACGTTGTAAATGAAGTCGTTATCGCCAGTGCTGTAAGACAGCTTGGGGCCGATAGAAAGGACGTCGAGACCAAGCTGGAGACAGCGGGCAAAAAGGCAGTTGAAGCTCTGAAGGCCATGGGCGCCAAGGCTGGCGTAGCTGTAGACACAATCGTCAGAATCGGAGCCCCTGCAAATGCCGTGATTGATACAGCAGGAGCAGAGAAGGCAGACCTGATTGTCATGGGAAGCCATGGTGAGTCCGGCGCCTCCAAGCTGCTTATTGGCAGCGTAGTGCAGAAGGTCCTCTACTGGGCAACGATCCCAGTGCTGGTAGTGAGATGAGTATATGGAAGGATTTATACTTGCTGAATCCCTGCTTTACACCTCGTTTGCAGTTGTGTTTGTTGTTGGTGTGATCCTGGGCTTCTTTGTGATCAGCCTTATCGGTTCAAGCTGAATTCTACTTCGTGGGGACTGCCGGAAATGGTCCGGACAGGCCTCTTGTTTTTGATTTTAAAATTTGAGCAGTAATCTGCGGCATTGCCAGGTTTGATTTTTTTAAAAAAATGCAGGATTAAAAAAATTGCTTAAAAGTATCTTCCCGCCGTCTCCAGGCACCTGGCCATCAGCTCCGCTGCCTTATCGATATCGCTGATACACAGTACCTCCACCGGGGAGTGGATGTAGCGCGTGGCCACACTGATAACGCCCGTGGGAATACCGGATTTGGTGAGGTAGATGGATGTGGCGTCCGTAGTTCCACCGTCCGATGCCTCCAGTTGCACGGGGATCTCAAACTCCCGAGCCGTGCCCGCCATCCACTCTATGATCTGAGGTGTCGCAATCAGGCCACGGCCTGAGGCATCCGCCACCACAATTACCGGCCCTTTGCCCATCTCGATGGGAGCATCTTTCTTCTCGATGCCGGGATGGTCTCCGGGGATGGTCACATCGGCAGCTATGGCAACATCAGGGTCCAGGTTGAAGGCGGCAACCTTGGCGCCCTTCAGGCCCACCTCCTCCTGCACTGTGGCCACGGCATAAATTGTGGACTTGGATTTGGTTCTTTTCAAGGCCTCGATCATGATTATGAGCCCCGCCCGGTTGTCGAAAGCCTTGCCGGTGACTCTATCGCCCTGCAGAGAGGAAAAGGTCCTATCGATGGATATGGGCGTGCCGGACAGGATGCCAAGGTCCTCCACCTCCTTTTGGCTGGTGCAACCGATGTCGATGAACATATCCTTGGCCTCGATCACCTTCTTTCGCTCATCATCCTTCATAACATGAGGGGGCTTGCAGCCGATGACGCCGATAACCGGCCCGGATCTGGTATGAATGACGACTCTTTGGTTGAGCAGCGTCTGGTCAAACCAGCCGCCGATGCGAATAAAACGAAGGAATCCATTTTCATCCACATGTTTTACCATAAGGCCGATTTCGTCGGCATGGGCCTCGATCATGATGGAGGGGGCCACTCCCTTCTTGGTGGCGATGAGATTTCCCAATTTATCCAGGCGGATATCATCCACGTAAGGCGCAATCTCTTCTTTTACTATTTGCTGGATGGATCCTTCCCAGCCGGATATGCCGTGCGCATTGCTCAGTTTTTCCAATAAAGATTTGATATCGCTCATTAAATCATCTCTTAAAATGTAATCTAAAATGCTAGGCCACCCTCACTCTGGCGCCCTCATTTCTGGCGCGGGTGATGAGAACCTCTCCACCCACTTCACTCATGGCCTCGCGGGCAGCAGCCTCGATATCCCTACTTCCGGTATCCGTTATGGCGTATACGGCCGGCCCAAAGGAGGACAGGCCCGCGCAGGCCGCACCCGCATCTCGCATCTCTGCCATCAGGCGGTGAACTACGGGATGCTGCAGCATTACTTCAACCTTCTTGAAGCCGATCTCTTGCACTCTGTTTATGGCCGCCCCGAAATCATCCAGGTTCTCTTCTACAATGGAAGGCACCATGCGCACCAGGATCTGGTAGCATAGCTCATGCACCTCGGCTATAGGTAGGGGACAGTAATCCCGGAATATGTCAACTTCCCTCTTTCCATGAGCCCCCGCAGCGATCTCGGGCAGAGCTAAAATGATCTTCCAGTTACGAGGAAAGTCGTGGCGCATGGTGACCGCCGCGGGCCGCACGCCGCCGCAGGCAGAGGAGGGCGAAAAGTTCACCTTGTCCTTTCCCGGTCCATAGCTATGCCCGCCGTCAATTAAAAAGCCGCCCGCCTCAAAAGCAGCCGTGCCGATACCGCTGGTTCCGCCCCGATGAATGATGCGGGCGATCTCGCGCACAGAGAGCTGCCGGCCGTAGAGCTCACACAGAGCTTTTCCCGCCGCAATGCCTAGCTGCGTTCCCCCACCCAGGCCCACATGCATTTTGTAGCCGCTGCGTATGAAGAGACGCGCCCCGCCCAGGCTCAGGTGCTTTTGCACCGCCCGGGCCGCATCCAGTGCCCGATCTGCATTCTCTCCCACTGCCAGCAGATCCTCACTTCTCTCTGCTTCCAGCAATATGTTCGGTTCGTCCAGAGAGACGCCCACGCCACCATCAACGCGACCGCTGCTGCCCGTTAAATCAGTCAGGGTCAGGTGCAACCGGGAAGGCGTCTGGATCAAAACCCGTCGATCATCCCGGAAACTATTGTAGGGAAAGGTCTCCTTGATGGCGATGAGTGGCTGACCGTGACGAATTATCCGGTAGCTTCTCGTGAGCATAATCTCGCGAGTAAAGACGCCAAATGCCCGGCAATGCTCCTGCCCGGCAGAAAAAAATGCCGTGCTCGTTATATCTCGCCGCGATTCGATGCGGTGTTTTTTCAGGATTACTCCTATGGGAATGTCGGCCTTGGTAAGGTCATCTTTAAGGCTAGCATCGAGCCTTTTCAAGGGGGTATGCGATACCGCATAGACCAGCGCCTCCTGGCTATTTGCCTTCTTCAAGAGCACTATCCTGAAATTGACCTCTTCTCCCGGGTTAATCTGAAGCTCTCTTGCCACGGCCTCATCTGCTGGCACAACCCTCTGCACCAGTGTCTCAATCTCGACCGGGCTACCCGTGATCACTTCCAGAAGGTTGGTCACCGATCCGTCAGTTCCCAGCAGCATCTTTTGCACGGGACTAAGCCGTCCCACAATGCTTTCCAGCTTTAGAATATCTCTGGCAATGGGAGGAGAAGAAGATTGGACCATAAAAATAAATCCTCCGGCTGGAATAAAGTTTTTCCCCTTCCAAAGGAACTGAGATCTATGACTTCCAGAATACCGGGGTTTTACAAGCTTCCTCCATCCGAGAGGCTAATCGCAACAGCGGAGCAGTCTGCAATTGGCGCAGAAGAGGTCGCCCAGGTGCAGACGGGCCTTCTTCTTGACCAGGCCGACAAGATGACAGAGAATGTTATCGGCATGTTCCAGGTGCCACTAGGGATCGCCACCAACTTCGTCATCGATGGCAGAGAGGTGCTCATACCCATGGCTACCGAGGAGCCTTCCGTCATCGCCGCAGCCAGCAACGGCGCAAGAATGGCGCGGGAAGCGGGCGGCTTTCTTACCTCCAGCACGGGACCAGTCATGCGCGCCCTGATTCAGGCTACGGGAATAGTTGATCCCTTTGCGGCCCGCCAGGCTATTCTGCTTGCCAAAGACGATCTGATGAAGATGGCAAACGAGAAAGATCCCATGCTGGTCAAGTACGGCGGAGGTGTCAAGGATATCGAGGTCCATGTCATCGATTCCAAAATGGGGCCTATGGTTGTGACTCACCTCATTGTGGACTGCAGAGATGCCATGGGTGCCAATGCCGTCAACACAATGGCGGAAGCGCTCGCGCCGCGCATTGAGCAGATCACCGGCGGGAGGGTGTATCTGCGCATCATCTCTAATCTGGCCGATCTTCGACTGGTTCGGGCCAAGGCAGTCTTCAAGGCGGAAGAGATAGGCGGCCATGAGGTGGTAGACGGAATACTTCTGGCGGCAGAGCTTGCCCTGGTTGATCCCTATCGCGCCGCGACCCACAACAAAGGTATCATGAATGGAGTAACGGCCGTAGTGCTGGCTACAGGAAACGATACCAGGGCCGTAGAGGCCGGGGCGCATGCCTTTGCATCGATTGGGGGACGATACAAATCGTTAACCCATTATGAAAAAAACAGGGACGGAGATCTGGTGGGAACCATTGAAATGCCCGTAGCTGTGGGCCTGGTGGGCGGGGCGACGCGGGTTCATCCTGTGGCCAAGACGGCCGTGAAAATTCTGGGCGTCAAGAGCGCAGACGATCTATCTCGCATCATCGCCTCGGTGGGCCTGTGTCAGAACTTTGCAGCCCTGCGGGCGCTGGCCTCAGAGGGCATTCAGAGAGGGCACATGTCTCTGCACGCCAAGAATGTGGCGGTGCAGGCAGGAGCCAAATGCGATCTGATTGAGATCATTGCCGCCCGCATGGCAGCCGAACGCAGGATTAACGTGGATCGAGCCATGGAGCTGATGGCCGAGCTGAAAGAAAAAACTAAGGAGAATGTTTGACCTTGAGCTACAGGATTGGAAGCTTAGGGCCTGAGGGAACATATTCAGAAAAGGCGGCTCGCCTCTGGATAAAAGCCCGGACGGAGGCATGCCTCGTCTATTTCAATGACTTTGAAGGAGTGCTGGAGGCAGTGGCGGCCGGTCAGCTTGAGGCAGGCGTTGTCCCTGTTGAAAACAGCCTGGAGGGAGCAGTAACCACAGTCATGGATCTGCTCTTGAGAGAGGATATTGTGATTGTGGGTGAGGTAAACGTTCCCATCAGACACTGCCTGGTGGGCCGGGGAGAGGGCAGCATCAAGGTCATCCTCTCCCATCCCCAGGCGTTGGCCCAGTGCCGGCAATATTTGCGCGAGCACTATCCAGAGGCCGAGATCAGGACCACCGGTTCCACCAGTCATGCCGCCCGCCTGGCCCAGGAGTTCCCGGAGATGGCAGCGGTAGCAGGTGCGGACACTGCCGACAAATACGGACTGCATATCCTGGCCAGGGAGATTCAGGATGCAAGCGACAATGTAACCCGCTTTGTCGTGGCTGCAAAGAAGATGGCCGCAGCCACCGGCCGGGATAAGACTTCGCTCGTCATTTACCTTGATAAGGATCGTCCCGGTGCGCTCTTCTCCATTCTTGAGGAGTTTGCCAGGCGTGGCATCAATTTGACTAGGATAGAGTCACGCCCCAGTCGCAAGGGCCTTGGTGATTACTACTTTTACATCGATCTGGAAGGGCATGTGTTTGATGGCGCGGTTGGGCAGGCGATAGACGCCATAAGAGAGAAGGCTTCCATGGTCAGGGTACTGGGATCGTATCCACGGGCTTGATAATTGGATGGGGCTGATCTGATGCCAATTGGAATTGTCCTTGCTCCCTATGGCACCCTTCTTCCTCCTGCCCTGGCCACCTATCGCCAGATCCAAAATGCTTATGAGCACGCATTTCCCGGCTCTCCGATTCGGCTGGCCTTTACCTCAAATCTCATGAGAAAAAGGCTGCAGGAGAAGGAAGGCATCAGTATCCCCAGCCTTCAGGCAGCGCTGGATGAGCTATGCGACAAGGGATCTAAGAGAGTGATCGCCCAGTCTCTGCAGATCGTGCCAGGTGGAGAGTTTCATCGGGTAGCGGCGTTGGTGCAGGAACTGAAAGGGAGAAATCCGGCCTTTTCGCGCCTGGAGACTGGCTTGCCTCTGCTCTCAGGCCTGCCGGACTGCCGGAGGGTTTCATCTCTCATTCCCGCCCTTTGCAGCGGACACGACTATCGCCAAGACCCGAAGAAAGAGGCAGTGCTTCTGGTTGGCCACGGTACAGGCCACAGCGCCGATGCTCTCTATTCCCTGATGTACCAGGTCATAAGAGAGGAGCATGATAATGTTTTCCTGGGCACGATCGAAGGCTATTCCGGCCTCGCCGGCCTTTTACCGGAGCTGAAGGGCTCTGGGGCGAGAGTTGTGCGGCTCTTGCCATTTTTGCTTGTGGCAGGAGGACACGCAGAAAACGATATCTTCGGCCAGGCTCCCCGGTCCTGGAAGAGCACTTTAGAGAAAGAAGGGTTCGAAGTTGTGGCTGATCGGCGCGGCCTTTGCGATAGAGCGGAAATAGTATCTCTATTCCTGGAGCACACCAGAGATGCCCTGGAAAGGATGGAAAAAAGGTAGCATGCTAATAATATAGCGCTTTTCTGACAGGCGAATAAAGACGTCTCTCGACCAACAGGTATATAGACTAGTGCAGGCATTAAGAGAAGGTTGCAATGGCATCGATCCAAGGAACATTTAGTGAGATGTTTTTGTGGCATAAGTCGATTCTTTGAGTCGATAAAACGGTAAGTGAGTTAAAATGGAAAGATACGGAAGCGGCAGCAGAGGCGGCTTTAGCAGCGGCCCCAGAGAAATGCACGATGCCACCTGCGCAGAGTGCGGAAAGACATGTCAAGTTCCCTTCAAGCCCGATGGATCTAGGCCCGTGTATTGCAGCGATTGCTACCAGAAGCATAAGCCTGCAAGGCCCGCCGGTTCATCCAGGCCGCCCAGAAGATACTAGTAGTTTGATTATTATCTAATCGATCTGTCCTAGCAAGACGCGGTTAATCCGCAACTTGCGGATCAGATAAAAGCAGGGCCGAGAAGAAAGGTTCCTGCATTTTTTTGATTCTCAAAACCTTGTACGGCTGATTTATTATACAGTCCTTCCGGCTTTTTCGTTGAAGATGCTTATGACAGGATAATGATTTAATATTAGAAAGAAATAGTGATAGCGATGCAACATATAGAAAAATTCTTAGATGAAGAGATCATGGATAATATCCTAAAAGAGGCAGCAGATGGATACGGAGATCTGATCGCTGCAGCCCTAGTTCATAATGTGAGTGTGTTATCCCTGCAGACCCGAGTTGTTGAATTACAAAATCTGAGGGCGACATGGATTTCTTAGATGAAAAAAAGGTGCACTATTCGTCAGGCTCGTGCGCCGATTGCGGCAGTTTTGCTTTGGCCTCAAAGGTAGCACCTCACACTGACGAGTTGAAGCTGTGCACCTCCTGTCTGGAAGAGCGGCATGTCTCATTAGATGACATGAGGACCAATGTAAGAAAGCAATTCGATTTGGTCCGATCGCCTAACCTTCGCAGTTGCTTTTTGAGGATGCTACTCTTCGGAGAAGTAGACCTTGCCCCTGACGGCTGGAGAACTGGAATGGCGCTGGGATTTGAACTGAAGGATGCAGGCTTTGGCCTTCAAGAATCACGGCAAATCCTGCTCAAGGCAAAAGCGAATTCAAATGTTGTGGACAGCCTTCTGAAAAATATCTATCAAAAGAAGGGCAGGTCATCTTTGGCATGTGAGCAGATCCGAGGGCTGAATGTGACCTGTGATCAATGCCCCGGTCAATATAGGATGGCCAGGCCTGAAAATAGGACAGAGATATGCTGATAGAGATATGCTGGACACAGTAGAGTATATTTACCCGTATGTCGTTTCATTAGAAAGATGGCTGAAAAGAAGAACTACTGGGATATGCAAAAGTCGTTCTGGAAGACACCAACAGGAATTGTGATCTGGATGCTGCTCCTGGCAGCAATACTTGGCGGCAGCCTGCTGGCCCTCAATATCTTGGGATCTCCCTATCCGGTAGTAGAGTCATTTCATGCCGATCCAGTGGTCGTAAGCTCTGGCGGTGCAAGCAACTTAAGCTGGAGTGTTATAGGCGCAAGCCAGGTGAAGATCGACCAGGGTGTGGGCGAGGTGGGGCTCAAGGGATCTATAAAAGTAGAGCCATTCGAGACGACTACCTATAGACTTACAGCCATAGACGGATCGATAAATAGATCCACGACGCTCAAAATAATGGTAGGTGAGACCTGATTCACTGCCTGCCCCGTGTAGGTAGGAATGAGGGTAAAATAAGTAGAATATATTTCGAGCATTCTTGAAAAGGATCAAGGGGGTCAGGTTATGATTTCCAACTCGGTGTGCAATATCCCGGCGATAGCTAAATTATCAAAAATACTATTACTACTATCATTTTGTATCTCATGCTCGCTTATTATCATTCCTACCGTTGTCCTCGCTTCCCAGGATGAGGTATACGGAATAGTCACAAATGTAGTAGATGGCGATACCTTCGACGTCACCATCGAGAAGGCCGGTGCAAAAGTAGCCTACAGCGTGGAGAGGATCCGGCTGGCTGATGTAAACTCTCCCGAAATGGAATCAGAAAAGGGTCCGGCTGCAAGAGATTTTACCTATGCGGTTCTCATGAACAAAAGGGTATTCCTTGATGTAGACGACCTTTCAGCAACCGGTAGGGATAGCTACGGCAGGATGATATGCGTGGCATACCTCTCTGGATTTTACGGCCAGCCGTTAGCCGCGCCCAATTTCAACCGCCTCTTGGTGGATAGCGGACACGCCAGGCTAGAAAATTTCACCAATAATGAGTTTGATCCCCGCGATTGGAGGTCCGAGCCGGTTCCTCAGACCCATGCTGAGCCATTGCAGGATTTAGGGTCCGGCTTGAAGAAGAACCTCACCGAAGATCTGCTCCCCCGGCTAGAGGAGTCGGCAGGAAAGGAGCTGGATAGGGCGGCAAAAGAGGGTTGGGATTGGCTGAAAGGGCAGATAAAGATTTGATATTATCCCCAAAACCTCTTCGTCCTGGCATACTCCCTTTCCGCCTTCAGAATGTCCCGGTAAAACTCCAGCTCATCGCTCTGCCGCTTTCCCACCACCCTCGCCGCCGTCTCCGGACCAAGCCCCCGGCTCGCTAACGCGATAGCAGCGGTCTTGCCGTAGCTCAAGACCAGGTTGGCATTGCGAAAGACCCGCTTTGTCCTGCGCTTATCTTCGGCGGTCTTCTTATTCTCCGGCTTCTTGACGATTTTGATCTCTTCCTCCTCCCAGGGCTTGAGGGCTGCCACCATGCGTGATCCGCATAAAGGACATTCCGGCTGCTCAGGTACTCGCTCCACCTGGCGCATGCTCTTCCATTTCTTGCAGCTGACGCAAAACAGGAGGACCCGGTCGTTCATGATGCGGTTCTTGAGCAGATCTATGACCGCAGCATCAGCGTGCTCGGGCGATGTAACATCTCGACCCCCACCCCTCCCCGAAGTTCCGATGGGGCTGGGTGAGCTGGTGACAATCTCAATCGAGCCGTCCTGAATTCTCTCCAGCACCCAACGGGCTCTCTCTATGTCCAGACGGTCATGATAGATCTCCCGCAGCGCCTCTCGGTGCATGGGCGTGCCCTCGAAGACGGCCAGCAATTTTGTCATGCTCACCCTCTGATAGTCCACATCCCGAGAGAACGCCCCAAATTTACGGGCTACGTGCACCATCTTCCAGCGCAAAAGGGTGGTGTTCTTGAGAGTCATCTCCAGGATGGGCTCCACGTAAGTCTGGTCCAGCTCCATGAGCAGCTTCTTGATCTCCTCGGCCAGCAGGAAGCGGGGCAATGTCAATTCAATTCGGTAAGGATCAATCTGCAGGGCCACATTGCTGCCGAATCGAGCGGAAAGGATGGCTGTGATGATCCGGCCCAATGTGTCATTGGTCTTATGGCCGAAACAGGCATTGATGATGGCGCCCTCCCCTCCGCTCTCCACCACGATGTGCGATTCATCGGGAACGGGCAGGTTTTTCTCCATCTGCTTCTTGATGAGATCGACAAGCTCTCCTGCCGCAACATCCTCTACCGGGTACCTTCTTTGCAGCATGGCCACGGCCATATCTCTGGCGTTGCCGGCGGCGACCTCATTTTCGCTTCCTTCGGCCTCCAGGGTCTGCAAGATCTGCCGTCGCATGCATCCCACCTCCTGGGCCACAGCAAAGGGTACGGGAATCTCCTCCCCGGTCCAGCTGGGAATCTCTCCGCTTCGGTGAATAGGCACCACCTTGATTTCATTGTCTGCAATCTCAGTGATCTCCCAGATCTCCCCCTTGGTGACAAACGTGGCTCCCGGCTGGGCGAAGCTGATTACAAATGCCTCGTCCAGAGTCCCCACGGAGCGACGGCCTACTATGTCGAAAACATTGTACCTCTTCTCATCCGGAATCATGGAGAGATTCTCGATGTAGTATTCCCGTGCCTTGCGAGTCCTCTGCAAAACGTCGCCATTCGGCCATGCCAGCCTATGCTCCACCATTTGAGTGATGACGCCGTCCATCTCTTCCTTCAATAAATCTCGAAAGGGGTAGGCCCTCGTTACGATTCTGTGCACTGTTTCCCTGTCGATGTCGCCAAAATCCATCTCCAGTCCTACAATCTGATTAGCCAGGACATCCATGGGCTTCTCGTGAATCGAGATGGCTTCCAGCTCGCCCGCCGCCGCCCCGCGGGCAATGGCACAGCCTTCGGCCACGTCATCGGCACTGGTAGCAATGATGGTCCCGGAAGAGACGAGACCTATCTTATGTCCGGCTCGGCCCACGCGCTGCAGAAGGCGAGCAACGGCGCGCGGCGAGCTGTATTGAATAACGTGGTCCACATCGCCGATATCAATTCCCAGTTCCATGGAGGAGGTGCAGATGAGGCCGCGCAGATCGCCGGCCTTGAAGGCCTCCTCGGCTTCCACTCGCGTTTCAACAGAGAGACTGCCGTGGTGCACGCCAATAGGCTCGCCAAGCTGGCGAAAACGGGAGCCCAGGACCTCCGCCGCCTGCCGGGTATTCACAAAGATGAGGCACTTCTTGTTGTGCACCGTCTCCCGGATGAAGCGAATCTGCGCCGCCAGACGGGGATCGCATTCCAATGTGCTCGCCATGGCATAATCCCCTCTGCTGGGGACGGGACTGACCACGCGAAAATCGCTGGCTCTTTCCACATCCGTCTGGATGATTCGAAAGCTTCGTTCCGTTCCCACGAGCAGCCTGGCCACGACCTCCGGCGAGCCTACCGTCGCAGAAAGGCCAATTCTTTGAAAGTCGCCGGCAAGCTGTGCCAGCCTCTCCAGGAGCACAGCCAGCTGCGAGCCGCGCTTGGTGGAGGCCATCTCATGTACCTCGTCTACTACTACGGTCTTGACGGTGGAGAGATTTTGGCGCAGGAGTTTTCCCGTCAGCATTATCTGCAATGTTTCTGGGGTTGTGATCAGAAGGTCCGGCGGCTTTAAGGCCTGTTTTCTCCGATCCGCCTGGCTGGTGTCTCCGTGCCGAACAGCAACGCTGATGTGCAGCTTCTCCCCCCATTCTTGGAACCGACGCAACATATCCCGATTCAAGGCACGAAGCGGCGTAATGTAGACGGCCTTTGTACCCTTGAGTTCACGAGAGAGGATCTGGTGAAAGATGGGAAGGCTTGCCGCCTCCGTCTTTCCTGTTCCTGTGGGCGCAATTAGCAGAACATTTTCTCCGGAGAGGATAGCAGGTATGGCCTCTTCTTGCGGCTTTGTCGGCTCGAAGATCCGTTCTTCCTCTAGATTTGCTCTGATCTGATCATGAAGCAGGAGGAAAGCGTTCACAAATAATCATTCCTGAACTGGGTATATGAAAGCCTTGCGGCAAAGACGACATATTGTATGTTATTCATACTTCTATAAATGTAAATAATGTTTTCAGTAGTCTTTTTTCAGGTAAAGTACTTATTATTACACGTACTATTGGACTGCTATGGCAGGAGTACCTGATATGATTTTGAGATGTCTTGAGGAGAAGGAACGGATTGATGAGAATGGAAACCATGAAAATTGGGGAACGTGGCCGAAGATGTTCTGGATAGAGGTAGAGGACGAAAAATAGAGTTGATACTGATCTAAATGATAAAGAAATATACTAAAGATGATACAACAGGCAAGACGATATTATCGTTTACTTTCAGAGGCAGTGACTCAATAATTGTCGCCGATATTACCACAAGAATTGTTGCTGGTACCGGCATCACGAACAGGGCACATATCGCCCCAGCCGCAAATCCAACCATGCCTTCAAATGTTTTGCTGCTATTCCAGGGCAACTTATGTTTTCCGTAACGAATGCCGATGTATGTAGCAAGACCATCACCTAGAGCCAAGATGAATATTACGGATATTGCCTCAGCAATGTCATCTCTCAGCAGACTGAGAACAAAGAGAATGCCAAGCGCATTATATAGCGATCCCTCGCCAGGTATCTCTCCTTCCCGACCCACATTTCTTAACCAGTTATCAATCCCGGGTATTTTTAGTCCAATTATTTTTAGATGCATCAATAGAATTCCTATGCAGGTCCCCAGAAGAACAAAATATGACGTCGTCTGGATGCCAAGCAGCCATATCAATAAACATGCCGACAGGTTTGAAATTATGTGTACAGCTTTTCTTGCCCTCTCATCGATTCTGTTAATTGCCCTCTTTTGTCGAAAGACGATTGCCTCTGCAATTGCATATCCAAGACCGGCTATGGCTATGCCTTCCCCGAGATCAAGCCAGCAATTCGGCCCTCCAGACACCTGATACCAGCTCACCAACAGCCCAATAAAGTAGAATAGAGGAAATGCCACGTGCCCCATCAATGGGAACACAAATGAGAATGCCCCACTTATGGGTTGCAATTGGCAGCAATTTGCAGATTCAGGAAGGCACTTTAGAGATGCGGCAATTATCGAGGCAATAACGAGACTGAAAAACAGGAGCTTAATGCGCTGCATCGATGTAGGATTGAGGGCCGACATGAAATCTCCTTGAGGTCAAGCGATCTCAAGCAATTAATCTACCGGTATATAAATAGATGCAAGTCCATATGTTTGCGTTAGCTGGAGCCTTTGAAAAAAATGGTCAAAAATGGATCAGATAGACCGAAGTTGAATTCAAATTTCAGATCAGACGAACACTCTAATATATATAAAAATTATAGAATATATGCATCTATTCTTCTCCTCATATTAATGTACAGTATTATTTTTATATTTTTGAATTTGCTGATACCGTACGACACGGCCCTTCTTCTTGAAATCAACCAATATAGAATTCCTGCTATAGAATCTTTTTTCGTGTTATGGACAAATGGTGGAACATATCTTTTCATGAGTTTAATAGTTATCGTTTTATGGCTAAAAGGCGAAAAAAATCCCGCGATTTATCTGGCATTGGGATTAATATTTGATGCTATCTTAGTCTATGGTCTAAAGATAATAATCCATAGACCTAGGCCTTACGAAGTTTGGCCTATAATGCCTTTGGAATTCGTAGAAAATCTAAGGAGCTTACCTTCCGGGCATACTGCCACAGCGTTTTTATCTGCTACGATACTGTCAAATTTTTATAGCAAATATACGGTTGTTTTTTTTGCCATAGCAGCATCTATAGGTTTCTCGAGGGTATACATCGGAGTTCATTATCCGCTTGACGTGATAGTTGGAGCAATAACCGGCTGTTTGGTGGGCATTATAATGGTTGATCTCTTGGATCGCCTCATTGTCGGAAAACGACTTTAGAGGCCCTCAAGGCCTTAATCGCCATCAGTATTAATTCCAAAGAAATGATCAATTTTGCCTTACAGGCGGTTGGTCCTCGCCGGTAGCTGATTTCACCAACTCGTATAATGTCTCGTTTACGGGAACCTCTATATTATGCTTTCTTGCCCGTCGTATGAGATAGCCGTTTATGGAATCAATCTCAGTTATCCTGCCCTTTAATATATCCTGGAGCATGCTGGAGGTATTGGCAGATGTCTTCTCGGCTACAGAATAAACCATTTCCATAACGCTCTTCTCTTCCCGCCTTATGCCCTCTTTTGCGGCAACATTTACCGCTTCTCTGACCACTCCCTGCACCGTGTTTTTAAGAGAGAAGGAGAGAACAATCCCATTCTGCCGGCGAGTTAATGCAGTTATGGGGTTTATCACGGCATTGGCGAAGAGCTTGCTGTATTGATGCTCCTCAAAATCCGGGGCAAATTCTATCTCAAAGCCCTTCTCGGAAAACCGCTCCATCATAAATTTCTGCAGGTCATCGTCGATCTTTTCCTCGATAATGGTCTTTCCTTTTCCTTTAAGCTCCACCATGCTATCCTCTGAGAACTTGACTCCCAGAGAGGTGATGCCTTCCAATATTTGGGAATCCGACAGATCCAGCTCATCAAAGGCTTCCCGATTTCCCATACCGTTCATCAACAATATGAAGATAGCATTCTTCAGCCGCTCTTGCAGCAGACCGGCCTTTCTCAGTTCACCGCAGACAGCGGACAGAGAGTAGGTCTTAACGCATATTATTACGATCTCTGGACAAAAATCGGATGCTTTCAGGTCGGCAAGGTCTGTGAAGCAGTGTTTGAATTGCAGGAGCTTTCTCTCTTCGGGAAAGAGTATCTTCAGACCCAAATCGCTTATTCTATTTATATGGCTCTTCCTTCCCAGTAGGGCCACATTTTCTATCTTACCTCCAGATGGATCGCAGGGATCTGAGAGAAGATATCCTACGAATGAGCCAATGGCTCCCGCACCGTAAATCAAGATATTTGCCATTTTAGTTCATAAATCGCCTGCAACTATAAAAAATCTCTTCAGAGCAGTAAATTAGATAATTTAATTTAAATTCAAATCACATTAAAAAATATTCAAGCAGAGGATTCCTATCGCCTCTGATTTTGGCCCAGGCTTTATAAAAGCCATATAGAGCCGATTGATCTTTGGTGGGCTTTTAGGAATACTCGGCAGCCAGGCCTATACATTTAGCTGGTAAGCATAGCCGGCTTTAAAGTATTTGTAATCCGAGAACGTGAGCCCGCTCCCATCTATGGCGATGTTATGATACGAATCTCCCGGCACGTTGATGGTCACTGTGCCGTCCGGACCTCCCATCATTCCTTCCGTGGCCTGATAGCTGCCATCGACATAGACATTATACCCTCGCAACCAGGATGAACTGATGGTAATTGCCGCGAAATTGTATACAGGTTGAGAAGGCTGGTAGGGCACCACATCTATTACTATCACGTTGCTGGGCTGGCCCCCGATATTGAAGAACAGCTGATGCTGCCCCTCCTTATCGGCATAAAATTCTATCTGATTGTAGGGATTGAAGTAGTAGCTGTTCATATCCAGGTTGCCGTCCGGATAGATCTCGTAGAGATAGCCATAACCCCCCACAGGTGATGTGGTTATCATGTTGAGCATAGAGCCCAAAGGAACCATGGCATACTGAGTCCAGCTGGAGGACCCTGAAATCCAGAGAGAGTTTGCGCCGGTACTCAGGGCGTAGGTTTGATACTGCGTATAAGGCACCGCTTTTTGCGTGGAGCCGAAGTAGAGCATGGCAGGCTCTACCTCTTTCAAATCGACTTTAGCAGGAGCGGTGAGCTGATTTTCAGGAGCCTTTGTGGTAGTGCGATAATACTGGGAGAACTTTTGCAGAGCAACCTGGCTGGAAGCCAGGCTCGAATCCGGAGCAGACGGCATACCGGATATTTGACCTGATGCTTGACCTAATAACTGGCCGGCGCTCTGGTCTATCGCAGGATTTTGCAGGAGGGACAGGCTGCGCCCTTCCGTCGCGCTCAGCGTTTTAGATTGCAAATCCGCTGAGATCATCTTCTCGCTTGAACTGAGTGGCGTCTCACTCCAGGATGCTGATACGGATCCTTCCGAGCCTGCCTTTTTCGATCTAGAAGATGACGAGTCCTGCAAGCTTGCGGTTCCTGTTACCGTTATCGTCCCTTGCATGCTGGGATGAATGCTGCAGTGATAGCCGTAGCTGCCGGGTGAATTGAATTTGTTGTCGAACTTCTTTCCCGGCATAAGCACACCCGAGTCAAATTGGCCTTGGATGTCACTGGTGACGGTATGCTGCACACCATCCTGATTATGCCACTCTACTGTCGCTCCCACGGGCACGGACAGGGTAGAAGGCTTAAACGAATTGTCCTTTATGTTTACCTCAGTTACAGAACCGGACGGATCGCCAACCTGATCGAGTTGCTTTCCACTGAAATCATACCCAACCTGCCGGTCGAGATTCTTTTCGGACACAGCGCCTGATAAGCTGATCAGCATGATCAGCATCGCTATTGATAGACACCTTTTCATGGACTATAACCCCCATTTCTTCTTAGATACCATTCTTTAAGAATATATATTTTTTTGAGGAAACGTTTGGAGGAAGATAGTCAAAAGACTTGAACGGCGTCGGCTTCTATTCTCATCAACCGATCTATGACTATTCGCAAAAATAGCTAAAAAAAACAATAAAAGCCGCGACTCAATGTGTCCGGCTCATCATCTTCTGGAACAACAGCTTCACTCTTCCGGCTCATCCCGGAAGATGGTCTGCTCCCTTCCCGGACCCACGGAGACGGCAGAAATGCGGTTATCCAGCGGCTCAACATAGAGTAGATCCTCCAGCCGCTCAACATAAGCCCGAGCATTATCCGGCAGATCGTCATACTCTTTGACTTCGGTTATATCCTCAGTCCAGCCGTCCATATCCTCATAGATCGGCTTGCATCTGGCCAGATCCAATGTGCTCTCCGGCGGATAGCCAAAGGTCTCGCCATCGAGCTCGTAACCGACACATATTTTTATGGGATTAATGCCGGTCAGCACATCCAGCTTGGTCAGAGCCAGCTCTGTATAGCCGTTAAGGTGGACGGACTTGAGGCCCAAGACAGCGTCAAACCAGCCGCAGCGTCTGGCTCTGCCAGTGGTCGTGCCGTACTCCGCACCTTTCTCTCGCATCATCACTCCCAGAGCGTCTTTCAGCTCAGTGGGCATGGGACCTTCTCCGACGCGAGTGATGTAGGCCTTGATCACGCCGACCACGTTGTCCACCATTACCGGGCCGACGCCCAGATTGGCGCAGGCGCTTCCTGCAGTTGTGAAGCTGGAGGTCACGAACTTCTGTGTGCCGTGAATGACATCCAGGAACGCTCCCTGAGCACCTTCCGCAAGAACGCTTTTGTCCTCGACGAGTGCAATATTGATCTCACGGGAAACATCAGCCACCTTGTCCTTTAGGCGTTTTCCTATCTCCAGATACTCATCGATGTATGGCGCATACCTGACTACCGTGGGGTCTCCACCCATATCGGCGATGGCTTTCTCCTTGGCCGGACCGATCTCCCTGAGCTTGGCCTCCAAGAGAGCCGGATCGGTAAGATCTCCCATCTGCACCTCCTCGCGAGCAATCTTGTCCACATAGGCAAACCCAATGCCACGGTTAGTGGTTCCGATTTTCTCCGTCCTGGCCTTCTCACGCAGGCCATCGAGCTCAATGTGATAGGGCATGATAATGGTTGTCTTAGCATCGATGCCGATATCGACCTTGATGCCTTCTGATTCCAGCGCCTGGATCTCGTTCCAGAGGACGCGAGGGTTGAGCACCACACCCGGACCTATGAGCAGCCTTCTGCCAAAGATAGCGCCGCTGGGGACCAGATGCAGCTTATACTTCTTTCCGCCGACAACGACTGTATGACCGGCATTGTCGCCGCCCTGGAAGCGAACCACAACATCGTAATTTTCGGCCAGCAGATCAATAACCTTGCCTTTGCCTTCATCACCAAACTGTGCACCGGTGAGTATCGTAAACATAAAACTTAATTTAACGACCACGTAGATAACAATTTTGATGCACATGGCTTGCGATGGCTTCAGTCACATCCACGCCCTGGGCCTCGAAGATGCCCTTTCCCGAGGGCGTTCCATTTACCTCGATGACGGTGAGGCCGCGCTCCGTTTCCAGGAGATCCACACCGCAGTAGACAGCGCCCACCGCCATTGCCGCCTTGGCCGCCAATTCCTCCAGCTCTTTGGTAAGAAGACAGGCTGCTGCCCGGCCGCCCCTGGCCAGGTTGCTGATCCACTGACCGGGAGGGGCGACGCGATAGATCGCGCCCAGAACCGCGCCGTCCACCACAAAGGCACGGATGTCTCGGGGAGAATCGAGGGCGATGAACTCCTGCAGGTAGACCAGCCCCTGTTTTTCCAGGATGCTTTCCAGCCGGGCAAGGTCGGCCTCGACTCCATCCTCTAGAAGAATGATGTCTCTGCCCTTGTAGCCGAAGAGAGGCTTGGAGACTGCTTTTTTGAAATCCTTCACGGCACTTTGGGCCTCTTTGAAGCTGGTGGTGACAGCAGTTCTGGGAGTGGCAACTCCCGCATCCTGCAAAGCCCGGGAGGTGGCGAACTTGTTGGCCGCACGGGCGATAGCCTGGGGCGGATTGACGATAGCGATTCCGTTTTCTTGCAGGGCCTGCAAGACTTCAAAACGAAAAGCGACATCGCTCGACCCCCTTCGGCCCAGGTCCCGCACGACTATGGCATCCAGATCCAGGAGATCGACTCCGGCGCAGCGAAAGGATTGGCCGCCTGCGATGCCGGCAAGAAGGTCGGAGAAGTTCAGAAAAAACGCATCCATGCCTTTTTTTAGGAAGGAACTGAGGAGAGACTGGGCAGTCCAATCCTGGGGGTCGGAGACAACGATTGCAGCGCGCATGAAACGGGAATTGGCGGGCGAATATATTTGGCTTTACCTTAAGGTTTGAGCCCTTAGCTCTTTTTGCGTTTGCGCCTACTTTTTGCGGGTATTGATGCTACGTATGCAGCCATTCCCAAGAAAGCAGCCTCGCAGCTCTGAACCAATGAGGCAGTATAGCGTACTGCTCCTCCGGCATGATCAAGCCAGACAGGCTATAACCGTCCCTCATCGGGATCAATGAAACAGAGCTTTGCGGTAATTTCGCACCTCTGCGACATTATCATCCATGCCTTTGATCTCGAAAGTCTCATCGGCAATTACAGCACGCGCCTCTTCAAGGGTGAGACGGCTGCCAACGATGACGGTCGAAGAGCGGGAAGCCCACACATGAACGCGGTCACGCAGCAAGACAATTCGATCTAAATAGATAAAGATATCTTTTGATTGATTTACAGAAAAATTTAAAGCATTTGGCGATACATATTCTTATGAATGAATTTTGAAGATATCAAGAACCACAAGGATTTGCAGAAAGTTTCAAAAGAAGTCATCTGGCAAAACTTCGAAAGATTAACCGCATTTATCTTCGAAAAGAATAATTTTCAGGTTGAAACCGGCAGAGTAAAAACATCCAACAAGATGAGAAGACAGTATGATGTTATTGCCAAGAGAAAGGACAAGACTTTCTTAGTAGAATGCAAAAAGTGGTCGAGCAATCGTTACAGATTATCGGCATTAAGAACTGCAGCCAAAAAGCACAACGAAAGATCTGAATTTTACAGAAGATTAACAAATGAAAGAGTGATTCCCATTATTGTAACTCTAATTGAAGAAGATATATTGCTATGCGAAGATATCCCAATAGTACCCATATTTAAACTAAATTCATTCATAAATGAGGAAGATTGTGGATTAAGCTCGCCGCAAGATGGGGACGACGAAGCCATCCAGCGATGCGAATGAACGACGGCGCACTCGCAAAGCCAGGCTTGCGGTGCTCGTCCCCACGACGAGAAATTATTCATGCATATCCCAAAAGTTCTTGTTGAGTTTCAGGCCAAAGGCTACCGCTCATTTAGAGATCGTTTGAACCAAATAGAAGTAAGGCTTAGAGCACCAAAAAGAATGATCGCATTTGCCAAGGCTACAACCAAAACAATAATTGTAGGGAGAGGGTAGAGAGGATTAGTAAAAATAATAGGCTCCTCGCTGTTTCATGTGGGTAGATTGAATTCGAGCTTTCCCGTCCTAA
>CAZWHG010000024.1:30466-39623 GCA_964633785.1 uncultured Methanotrichaceae archaeon | reverse complement strand
GATACAGGGCCTTCCTTATTGATATCAATTTACAGAAAATTCGTTACGCTGCCGAGGCGTACAACTCGGAAGGTGATTATTCCAATGTATTTATCACTGATTCCGGAGCAGCTTCAATTAATAATCTGTATCTCAATCCCTATGCTGACCTGAAAAAAGTCGAATCCTATGGACAGTTGACGCCATCTCCGGTTTGAGTATTACAGGTACCGGAACGGCATTTAACGCTGAAGGAGATCTTTCTCAAACGTCTATTTCTGTTGCCAATGGCTATATCAAAGGATGGTACGGAGACAACCAGGCGACGAAGGGTAGCGCATCAAATCCATATATGTATTTTAGCCAAGCAGCGGGAACGCTGGTGGATATTAAATCTCACGTAGAGAATAAAAAGGCTTCATATGAAGGATTCTCTAATGATCCTTTCTACTATGGAGGTGGAGATTTTGAGGTTGCAGCTAAATCATTGGCAAAGACCCGAGTGCAAAGTTCTGCGACATCAAGCAACGTTCTGATCACTCCAACGCTGCCAAAGACAATAAAGACCACCGTTATTCTGGAGCCTGTACAAAGATATATTGAGGAAGTAGCAAAGGCAACTGATTTAGGTTCTACTGTTTTTCCTGATTTAGTAGGAAAAGGATATGCTACGCTGCGATATACGGACTCAGGAGCTTCGAGAGACAAGTACTCGAATCTGGGTTCATATAACGTCGTAATAGCTGTCGGCCATATGAATTCAAACAATATTTATTTGAGCACGGCACCAGGAGGTGCGGATTACATCACCGCAAACCAGCTAAAGTATAAGACATCAAAAAAGACTCTGGTAATCTTCAATGGATGCGACAGTTTTGATGGATATCCGCAAAAGTCAGCCCTTGCTAGTGCTATCTCTCGTGCATATCTCAGTAGCGGATATGCTGGTGAAGTTGGTATGGCATGGTCGCTTGACTACTTGTCGTATTTATTTGATGAAATGGCATCGAATGACGGCAAAACAGCAAATGCAGCTAACGCCGATGCACTTACAAAAGTGACAGCTAAGTATGGTAGCGGTCCATATAACTTGCCGCTGAAGTTCTATGGCAAGGATGACTTTAAATTGTAAGAGATTGGCGGTGATCGACGGCGGTCTGTACAACCTGCCTGGCGATTCGTCGTAAAGTCTTCAATCTCTTTACTTTTTTTCTTCCTCTAAGAAGTCTCTCATCTCACATAAGCTGCAACTCCTTTCTCATTTTCGCATTTGTATCTTATTCATACTTTATATTGTGTATAAATGGTTAATCTAATATCTTTTTCCTACAAAGATTCTTAAACTTACACGTAGCATATCTTTCATGGCAGCAGTCTTTGATCTACTAAGGCCGCGTAAAATGGCGCTTTTGCAGGGCACTTTTCACAAAGACGCAAGAGCTTTAGAGTTGCAGACGGCCAAGGAGATTCTGGCTGAGGTCTTTGGTATCTGGATCTCTGAAGTGGACGAGATAATTTTAAATCGCTTTTCAGATTGCCCATGAATGTCAGAAAGAAAAAAGGCTGTGGCCCAGGGAGTTTCAGCTGGAAGAGTGAGCCTTGGCTGCGGCATGCGGAGAGAAGATAAAATGACTACTTTTGGATTCATAGGAACCGGCCATATGGGATACATGCTGGTCAAGAAGTTCGTGGAGACGGGGGCCATCGAGGCCGCGGAGGTCTTGGCCAGCAACCGGACGCCCGAGAAGGTGGAGCGGCTGGCGAAGGTTACCGGAATTCGACCAGTAAGCAATCGTGTTGTGGCGGAGCTTTCCGACGTGATTTTTATCTGTGTCCGGCCCCTGGAGGTCAGGGACGTACTCAGCGACATCGCCTATTTGCTCACATCCCAGAAGCTGGTCGTCTCAGTGGCCGGGGATGTGTCGCTGGAAAAATTGCAGGCCCTCTGCCCGGCTCGCATGGCCCGTGCCTTTCCCAGCATGGCCTCCGAAAAACTGCAGGGCGTGACTCTGCTCGCTTTCGGAGATAATACGACTGCAAAAGACAAGCGGCTTATTTCCGGCCTCTTTCACGCCATCGGCCAAATCGCGGAGGTTGCGGAGAAGGATTTTGCCGTGTTGGCAGATCTGACCAGTTGCGCCCCGGGCTACTTTGCAGCCCTCATGCGTGAGTTCGTGCTGGCAGCAGAAAGAAGAGAGATCGCGTCTGATCTGGCAGAGCGGCTGGTTAAGCAGACCCTGCTTGGCACAGCCATGCTTTTGGAGGAGGAGAGTTTTGCCGGGCTGATCAAGAGCGTGGCCACCATCGGTGGAATCACGGAAGCGGGAGTCCTGGTTATCCAGCGCGAGGCACCCGGCATGTTCGACCAGCTTTTCCTGGCTACAGAGGCCCGGCACGAGCAGGTGAGGAAGAAGGTGGATGGATAGGAATAACTATAATCGCACTATTGTGGGCGTTAAATATTTTCTTTAGTTTTTAATTCAAATTTGGTCTCTTTCGAAAGGTTTAAATATTTAGCTTCTCACTAACTACAAGTTAGTATCATTATGTAGGCAAGGTTCAATTGATAATCTAGAGACATTAAATCAATCTCTGAAGAACAGACTAAAAAAATACTTAAGCTTTACCTGCACATATATCTTGGAGGATTTAGATGACCGGAGAAATCACACTTAAAGTCATAGAAGCGCGTCCTACAGATGTCGGACGTGGCATTGCTCGCATAGATCCGGCTGTATTTAGCGAGATGGGCTGGCAGGCTGGAGACGTCGTCAGCATTCAAGGAAAGAAGAAGACTGCGGCACTGCTCTGGCCTGGCTATCCTGAGGACATGGGGACTGGCATCGTGCGCCTGGACGGAAATACCCGCCGAAATGCAGGGGCAAGCATAGATGACAGGGTGCCAGTGAAAATAGCCCAGGCGGCAGCAGCAGAATCTGTGACCTTTGCCCCAACCGTGCCTCTGCGCATTACCGGCGCTGAGGCCTATCTGCAAAGATACATGGAAGGGCGGGTCATCACCAGGGGGGACATTATCGAGATTCCGGTCATGGGCAGAAAGATTGAGCTCATGGCCACGCGCGTCTCTCCATCCCGAGAAGCAGCCGTTATTAGTGACAAGACCAGAATCGAAATGTCGGATAAGCCTGCTAAGGAAGAGAAAGCAGGGCCTCGCGTCACCTACGAGGATCTCGGCGGCCTGTCTGCAGAGATCAAGAAGGTGCGGGAGATGATTGAGCTGCCCATGAAGCACCCGGAGCTCTTTGAGAGGTTGGGCGTGGAAGCACCCAAGGGCGTGCTGCTCTACGGTCCGCCGGGTACCGGCAAGACATTGCTGGCCAAGGCGCTGGCTTCCGAGACCAATGCTCATTTCGAGACTTTAAGCGGTCCGGAGATCATGTCCAAGTACTATGGCGAGTCCGAGGAAAAGCTTCGCAGTCTCTTCAAGACGGCGGAGGAGCAAGCGCCTTCCATCATCCTCATCGATGAGATAGACTCCATTGCCCCCAAGAGAGAGGAGGTGACGGGCGAGGTGGAGCGGCGTGTGGTGGCTCAGATGCTGGCCCTCATGGATGGCATGGAGACGCGCGGCAGAGTGGTGGTCATCGGCGCGACCAACCGGCCCGATTCCCTTGACCCCGCATTGCGTCGCCCAGGCCGTTTCGATCGGGAGATTGAAATCGGCGTCCCCAATCGTCAATCCCGTCTGGAGATCCTGCAAATCCACACCCGCAACATGCCTCTATCCAAAGATGTGAACCAGGAGAAGCTGGCTGATGTGACGCATGGCTTCGTGGGAGCAGATCTTGCTGCATTGGCCCGCGAGGCAGGCATGCGCGCCATCAGGCGGGTCTTGCCGGAAATCGACCTGGAGGTTGAATCCATATCCCTTGAGACCCTGAATAAGATTGAGGTCAACAACGACGACTTCCTGGAAGCGCTGCGCGAGATGGAGCCTTCCGCCATGCGTGAGGTCATGGTGGAGTCGCCTAATGTGCACTGGGATGATATCGGAGGTCTCGCCGATGTCAAGCAGCAGCTCATCGAGTCTGTGGAGTGGCCGCTCACCTACGCCAAGCTCTTCGCCCATATGGATGCCAAGGCCCCCAAGGGCGTATTGCTCTACGGCCCGCCAGGCACCGGTAAGACCATGCTGGCCAAAGCGGTAGCCACCGAGAGCCAGGCCAACTTCATCAGCATCAAAGGCCCGGAGTTTCTCAGCAAGTGGGTGGGAGAGTCCGAGAAGGCCGTGCGTGAAACCTTCCGCAAGGCTCGTCAGGCAGCACCTTCCGTGATATTCCTGGATGAGATAGACTCCATTGCCCCGGCCCGGGGCGGATCGACCAGCGACTCGCATGTTACTGAGCGCGTCATATCGCAGATCTTAACCGAGCTGGACGGCCTGGAAGCGCTCAACAGCGTCATGGTAATTGCGGCCACCAACCGGCCGGATATCATCGATTCGGCGCTCCTGCGACCGGGACGCTTTGACCGGCTCATCGAGATCGGTCTGCCTGACGAGCAGGCCCGCCGTGAGATCCTGAAGATCCACACTGCCAAAAAGCCCCTGGCCGATGATGTCAAGATTGATGATCTGGCTAAAAGGACAGATCAGTTCTCCGGAGCCGATCTGGGTGCATTGGTAGGCGAAGCTGTAATGCTCGCCATCCGGGAGTGCGTCCTGGGCGGAAAGGCAACAGTTGAGGCGCAGGTCTGCGAGTACAAACTGGAGAACAAGCACTTTGAAGAGGCCCTGAAGACAGTCAAGCCCACTGCTTCAGAGGCGGATATCTACAAGAGGTTTGCATCAGCCAAGGGAGTTTAGATGAGCCCGCGGCAAACAGGACCTGAGGCCGGACATTTCCGGCCTCTCCGGTCCGATATCAATTATGCAGCTCAAGTGCTCCTTTTCGATCGATAGTCCTCGGCTCACCCGGGCTGCTGTTGGCCAATTGATGAAAGCTTCCTACTAAATGAAAGGGCGGCAGCAAACCTGTGCAGCAAGGTGCTGCAGCTCTCTTGCCCAGTGCGTTAAATACAAATTAGTGGGCAGCTCTTGTAGGATCTTACATGCCCAGCGATTCAGAGAACTGGCGCGGCTATGAGTGGACCGCGCTCTCCGTTACCACCGTGGGAGCGTTGCTGGCATCCATTCAGGGCTCGGCCCTGCTCATTGCTCTGCCTGATCTCATGACTCAGCTTCATGCCGGATTCATGACCATAATGTGGGTGATCTTAGGCTTCATGCTCATCACCACTGCACTTGTGTCGGTAGTGGGAAGGCTGGCAGACATGTACGGCAGAAAGAACCTTTACAACGCCGGTTTTGCTGTCTTCACTTTGGGCTCACTTCTCTGTGGCTTCTCTTCACCCCAATTTCAAGGCTGGGATCTGGTCTTGTATCGCATGATTCAGGGCGTAGGCGGAGCACTGCTCTTCACGAATAGCGCGGCCATTGTGACGGACGCCTTTCGCAAAGGGCGAGTGGGTCTGGGCCTTGGAATTAACACCATCGCTTTTTCCGCCGGCTTCCTGATGGGGCCGGTCATTGGTGGCATCCTCACTGCCATCGACTGGCGCTGGGTATTCCTGATCAATGTGCCATTGGGGGCGGCCGGTACAATATGGGGCATTCTGAGGCTTCGCGAACCGGTGGCACTGCCTTCCCAGCAGAGCTTCGACTGGCCGGGAAGCATCACATTCACAGTTGGTTTAGCTACCTTGCTCCTGGCTTCCTCGCTGGTGGCCTTCCCACTTATCGATGCGGCCTATGTCTACGTTCTCTTCGTCCTGGCCGTGTTGAGCCTGGCAGCCTTCTACCTGGTGGAGAGGAAGTCAGAGCAACCCATGATGGACTTTCGGCTCTTTCGAGAGAAGCTCTTCGTCTACGCCTGCGCCTCCAATGCCATTAACGGCCTCGCCCGTGGAGCAGTGCTCTTTGTCTTGATATTTTTCTTGCAGGGGCCCTACGGTCTCGATCCCCTCTGGGCTGGAATCATGATGGCACCTTTCGGGGCAGCCTTCATGTTGGTGGGACCCGTCTCAGGCTACCTGTCGGACAAATACGGCTCAAGGGGTCTTGCCACCGTCGGGCTGCTCATTTCCGGTATCGGGCTTCTTGGTCTGGCAACTGTTGTGAGCAGCACGCCTTACTGGCTGCTGGCTCTTTACCAGGCTCTGATGGGTGGGGGATCTGGGCTCTTTGCCTCGCCCAATACCAATGCAGTCATGTCCTCCGTTGTCCCGGAAAAGAGGGGCACTGCCGCGGGGATCAATTATATGCTAATGAGTACCGGGCAGATGCTCAGCATCGCCATTGTCTTCCCGCTGGTGCTCAGCCGCATTCCTGAGGAGATAATGTTTCATGTCTTCCTCTACGGGGGAGGCATGAGCGGTGCGCCTCTGGCAGCCTTTGAGTCAGGCATGCACCAGGCTTTCCTGGCCAGCTTCGCTGTCACATTAGTCGCGGCCCTCATTTCCGCTCTGCGGCCCGGCACATGAAAAATCAATTGCTGAGGCTATCAACAGGCTTAAAGCTTGAATCTTGCTCCATCTTTATTCCCGCATGCGAATCGAAGTGGACCTCATAGGGCTTGATGTCCAATATCGGTGTTCCATTTAGGGCATCCAGTCCCGTCACTCTGATAACATTACCCTTCACGGAACGTATCTCCACAACTGTGATTCCAATGGGGTTAGGCCGGCAGGGGCTCCTCGTGGACAGTACGCTCCGCTTGGGAATGGATTGGTCGCCCATAGGATGAACTCGTTCGTGATAACCGCTTGAGCGATGAAAGTAATAAATGACCAAAAGATATCTGTAACGATCCAGACCGTCCAGAGCGCCGATATACTTTTTATCCAGAATGAGTACTGATTCGGAGTTCCTGAGAGTCTTTGGGTCTCCTGGCTCATTGTAGCTGCTGGTCACATAACCAATAGGCGTGAAAACCACGCTCCCCAGAAGCGTATTTGGAGACATGCTTAAAAGCCTCGTCAATTATCTCACATTTTCCGGCAAAGAAGCTATGCATCATCTTCGCCGAGGACTATTTTTTGCAGTGGTCGGGGGCATTGTATCATGGAGGGATAACGCAGATGCTGGAAATATATGCGCCGACAAGATGGAGAACTACGACGAAAAAGAGTTTCTGCCTACCAGCGTGTACCGGGATGGAACCAATATCGGATACGACCTTCCCCTCACTAAATCCATCTGCGATGCGGTGAGCACACCCGGTAAATGCCCGCAGCGGAGACTCTGCTTTCCAGCATATCCTGGAAGCTTTCACAGTAGCCTGGGACGGGGCTGCTTAGACAGCTAGGTATGTTCCTATTTGAGGCGAGTACACGGTGGGCAAGGTGAAGGATTATCTTGAGACCAATGGTATAAAGTGAGAAAATGATCTTGATGGGGCAAGAGATCGGGTCTATAAGTCCCCGTTGGGCAGATGGGATTCGCGAATCGGGCTCTGCGAAGAAATGGGCAGTCCACCACGAAGGACGCTGAATATTTGTAGTGATTCTCTGGATTAGGTAGGGAAATGGCGAATGCTCTATAAATAAATTTTTTAATTATATTCAAAATAATTTTTGTCCAAAAATGAATGTCTTGCTGCTGGCTATGCGGATGCGTCGCCGTTTTACACTAAAATGCGTATGTCTGGCCTGAAATTATAAATGTTTTGTTTCTGATTCAAGGATAAATAAAACCATCCATGTGGTACTGGACCAACGAGATTCGAACGGTTCATGGGCTTGATGAAATGTATTATAATTGCTAAATTGAAATTAAAATTTGCAAATTTCATTATGAGGTTGTGAAATTAAAACATATAAAATTAAATAATTACAAGTATAAAAACAATTAAAGGATTTATCTATTGTATTAATTTCTCTACTTTTTCTCGACAGTTTTCTTCTTAAAATTTTAATATATGTGGTAAATATTACTATAGCAACCTCAATTAGGGAAAGAAATAAGTACTTTTATTTCCAGGAGATCATTTACTGGAAAATAGTCCTCATTGATTATCCATAAAACACTGGATAATGATTGTAGACTACTATGATAATGTCCACAGTCTGCTCATTCCAATTGTATCAATTGCTCAAAATGGGCAAGGGAAATGAATGGGTCTTCAGGGGAGGGTGCGTATGCTGGAAAGGTATCTGGGATTTGATGTTATTAGCTCCGGCCAATCAACTAAATATATAAATAAAAAATTAAATAATGCGCCATTTTTATTAGATATTATTCATGTATATCTCTGTTTAATGGCATGTTTTTTGATGCTTAGGTCTGAGATGGGAGGTATTGAGTTATGAGTCGTTCAACTTTAAGAGAGATAACTAACCGGCCAGCGGAAGGAATTATAGATAATCAGAGGGTTCTGTCGCGCATCTTTTTTGCTACCCTAAAAGGTGCAAATGATACAGTGCCTAATCTCGGCGAGACGTCCGGTAATAATCGAGCAGAGACTTTTGGCAGCGCAAGAAAAAGGCTCACAAGGATGGGAAAAACCGTCTGCAGTGCAAGAGACAGCCAGTCTCCCACATCTTCAAGATCCATGACCGGAGCAAACATCTCAGAAATTTCCAAGTTTTTCCATAGCAGATCGATTGTTGTGCTTCTCATAATCTCAATTGCTATCGTGTTTGCTGCATGCTCCAATGCAGGGGCCACTGTAAATCCATGTGAAAATTATGGAATAATTTATTTAAGCTCTTCTTACGATTCCGCATCAAAGACGACTATATTCAACTACGAAGTCAAAATTTGTCATGATGCCCCCCATGATATTAGTCATTGGGTCGTTGGTGTAGGAGATTGCGTCAAGAATGAAGATGTTATGGCTTTTCGTTTCAATGGGGCTGATCATAGTTATAGTTTTGTAGATGAAATCAATGCAAATAATCCGCTCCGTGGGATCAAAATCGATCATGGTATACAAGTACCATCTACCGGATGTAGTCAAATTCCTTTTTCGATAAAATTAAGAGGTATTTGGTCTCCTGCAAATGTTGAAAGCATTGTAAAATTTAGTACTGAAAGTTGCTGGTACGATACAGTGGGACCGGGTTGCACTGTGGTTCCTGAAGCCGACATCGGCATCTCCAAGCAATGCAGCAATCTCGTGCCCGGTCAGAGCGGTGAACAGCTGGCTTACACCATAAC
>CAZWHG010000024.1:0-30366 GCA_964633785.1 uncultured Methanotrichaceae archaeon | reverse complement strand
AACAACCTCCGATCAGGGCGAAAATGCCCAACCTGATTCCTCAACCTGCTCGAACCCGATTGACCCTGAAGCCGACATCGGCATCGTCAAAGAATGCAGCAATCTCGTGCCCGGTCAGAGCGGTGAACAGCTGGCTTACACCATAACCGTCACCAACTACGGTCCGAGCAACGCCGAGAACGTAGTATTAACCGATGCCCTTCCGGAAGTTACCGGCCTGACCTTTGGCAGCTGGAAGATCGATGGCACCGTCCAAACCGGTCCCTGGTCCGGGTCCTATGCCTTTGACTCGCCGCTTGCCTCTGGATCAAGCTTGACCTTCGAGTTCTTTGCGACCGTCTCGACGGCCGTGACATCAGAAATATCCAATACGGCGAGCGTCGCAACAACCTCCGATCAGGGCGAAAATGCCCAACCTGATTCCTCAACCTGCTCGAACGATATCCTTCTCGGAATAGACCTCACGGTAAGCGTGACCGCAAATGAGGCTGCCTGCTGCGGAGAGCCTACCAACTATATTATTACCTTGAGGAATAACCATCTGACCTCTGCCGCTACCAATATAGTGGTCAGCAATATTCTCGATCCAAATACAAGATTCGAGAGTGCTATGCCTAGCACAGGGTATTTTGATAAGGCCTCGATGCAGTGGATGATACCCAATCTGGCGCCTGACTCTTCCATGACCATGACTTTAGTAGCCACCTGCAGTCCAACTTATGTGGGCACTATTACAAACCAGGTTCAGATCGTATCTTTTGATCAAATGGGCAACGATCCACTTATCAGCAATAACGCGGCTACTACTAACGCGCTTGTCAAAGGTTGCGGATCAATCACAGTCATCAAGGACGCTATTCCTCTTGACGGGGACTATAGCAGCGAACAGTTTGCATTTAGCAGCGATACCCTTGATCCTGGTACGTTCATTTTGGCAGATGATGGGACTGGGCTATTGAATAGTATCACATTCAGTAACCTTATGCCTGGTGATTATAGAATCATCGAGACACCAAAAGACGGCTGGCCGCTGCAACCTTTTCCCGTGGAAGATCCGTTGAGCGATATATTGGATGGTGATGGATATCTCATAGGTAGGATCGTCCATCTGGGAGTAAGTGGTGCGGAGACGATAACCTTCGTTAACGCTCAAACCACCGGTCCACTGCCTGGTATTGGGGGGCTGACAATAGAAAAGAGCACCCTCAACACTTCCGTCCATCGAGGTGAGGACATCAGCTATACCATAAAGGTCTGCAATACCGGTGTGCCTAATACAGATACCAGTTTTGGAACTCTTACAAATGTCAATGTGGTAGATGTCCTTCCTAAAGGCGTTGTGCTGTTGAGCGTGTCTCCTGAGCCCACCACAGGTATGACCTGGCATGTGGGAACACTGGGCCCCGGGGAATGTTTCGAGGCCTATTTGACCGTTAGAGTTCCTGACAAGGATTTCCGTTACGATATGGACCAGGACGTAAAGGGCGAGGGCTTCGTAAATGTGTATAACAACTACGACACGACAGTGGATCCAAGCTTCATACAAAACTGTGCCTACGCTACAGCAGATGGGGTTGGAACAGTATCCGACTGTGCCAATACCACTGTTATCAAAGAGCCGGGAACCGAGCTTAAGAGGCGAGAGTTTGGCAGTGGCATTTATGCCAGCGAGGAGTTATCGAGAGTTCAAAGCGAGAACAAATCCATAATCACGGATACAAGCCTAAAGGCTTCCTATCGTCCTTCGAGCTTCTCCCTGCCACAGGGTCGTTCCATCGACTACAAGACACTCTGGACCGAGAAGTCCAAGGCGAGAAATACGGTGACTGGAGCCTCAATGACTGAGGAGTATACCTCTGCCACCAAGATCAATAAAGAAAGATCCCTGGAGCTGGACAAGAACGGCTCGATCATGAAGACAGAGGTGGAATTTACCGGCCAGGGCCATATCGGTGTCCTCAAGAAGCAGGCTCCAGATTCTCACCCCAAGGTTAAGACGATCTTCGAATCCCGGGAGGATTACGCTGGAAGCTTCAAGATCTATGAGATGGTGGATGAGTACGGCACCAGCGTGATCTCGAATAAATCAACTTCGGGATTAGGCTATGTAGCCGTTGACAAGAAAATCAGGGGTAGCCAGAGAACCTATGAATCGGGCACAGGGTCTTATCAGAGCGAAGAGCTGATAGATACTCCCACAAGCTTTATGGCAAAGAATATCAGCCTGGTCCATGCGCCCGCCAACTACAGCTATTCGCCTACCTTCATTGCCAATCAAGATATGAAGTGGGATGAAGGCATGTGGTCTAAGAGTGGCGGCCTAAGTGACGGAAACCTCATTACTGACACAGGTCCGTCCAGACTGCCGGCTGCAACAAGCTGCCTGGCCAATGGCACATCTCCGGGAACACTGATCAGCGAGAAGTACTCCTATCTAGATAACCTGCAAAAAGAGACGGTTGCATCAGGCCTGAATGAGATGAAGACCGCAGTTAGCTTCAGTGGCATGGCCGACTACAGAGTATTGTCACATGGAGAGAATGGCACGGATGAAGTGGATAATGAGGAACGGTACGTGGGAAGATATGGCATCAATAGGCATGTCCTTCTGACCGGTACCTCCAAGTACGACATACCTCACCTGACGGTCATCAAAGAAGGCAGAATCAAGAATGAGTGGTATAACAAAGTAAACGCCACGCAGGCCGAATACACCATAATCATAACCAATGATGGAAACCGGGCTCTTGCTCCTGTCTACGTAAGGGACATCTTCCCGGCAGGCACGCAATACGTAAAGTCGACCATCAGGCCCGCCACTCTTGCAGCCGGCGAAGCCAACTGGACTCTGGTTAACCTGGGGATAGGCAACACAATCACCATCGGCCTCACTCTAAATGTAACTGAAGGCTCTCCTGAAAATAATTTAGTCAACCGTGTTCTAGCATGCGGAATGTGGGGCGACAAATCCGTTTGTGCCGGAAACTACTCTTCCCTGGAGTCTGAATGGCTGACCTGCTGCCCGCCAGAGGTTCTGGTCTCAAAGAAGGCCTGGCTGGATGAGAGCGACCCCACAGTGGTCCATTATCGCATAGCATTGGAGAACAATGCGCCAGATAGCGTAGCGGTGACGATAACCGATCAGCTACCAGGCGGCTTGACTTTGCTTAATGCATCGATCGGCCCCAATTTGGACAACGCCGGTCAGCTAATATGGGCCTTGCCCGAGATCAAGCCTGGTCGAATTGAGACCATAGAATACACGGCAAAGGCTTTGCGAGATGGTGGTTATACCAGCACCGTTCATATCGATGCCACGGCCATTAACGGCACGGGCTATGATACAATGGATGCATCCGCCTATATTGAAATCAAGGGCACCGGTGTTGCAGCCAAGACATTCAGATATGGGGGCTGGGAGCCGCCCGCCTGGAACCTGAGCGCGCCGGAACCGGGATTGAACATGGATCCCGTTTTGGAGTTAGAAACGCGATCCGGAATTGAGGGCTGAGCTACTTCTGTCTCAGCCCTTTAGGTTCTTGATATGAAAATGATTCATATTTACCTATGCAGTCGCCGCCTTTGTCACTGAATATCCTGCCTTTTCAAGCAATCTAACCATCGATTGCTCTCTTCTTTTTTGATATTCTAATGATCGGGCGACGGCTCGCCCGAGGCATCCTCAGCCAGGAAGCCCTGCGCCAGGATCTTCATAGCCCGGCAGACGTTCTCCTTCAGGTCTTCGCCAATCTCCTGGGCTTGGGTCATGCTTTCCTCCCTTACCCTGTCGAGGAAGCAGCCGCCGTCCACCGTCTGACCGAAGGCTGCCCGCCGGAAAAAAAGATAAAAATACTTGAAATTCTCGATATCTCCCGCTGCCAGAAGGGCAGGCAGATCCACCTCGTAGTAATAGTCCAGCTTGTAGCTTGTCGTCTCGTGGTAGAGCCGCCAAAGTCGGACCGATGTCAAAATCGCCCAATTGGGCAGCGTGTCCCGCAGGTAAACGTCGATCTGAAAGCTGGGGTTTCGCATCTCGAAGCTTACCTGGCCCTTGCGGCTCTTGTCCAGAGAGATCTTCCAGGACTTGGCATCGCCCACGGCCACATCGCGCCGGTAGCAGTCGTCAGCAGGATGGGCCTGCGCTAGCACCGGGCGGATGAAGTTCTCCTCTAAATGGGATTTGTTAAGTTCTCCAGGACGCGCACTTTCCCGTGGTAGAGATCTTTGATGGCGGAAATGCCGGTGCGGCATCGGCCTCCTGCAACTATGCACTGTCTTTAACCAGCTTTTCCAGATAGTGGTTGGAGAACAGATTGCTGTTCCTGAAGGGGTGCGAATCTGGGGACATCCTGCCCAATGCCAGGGCGAGAGAAATGATAAAAGTATCGGAGCTGTATAAATCTTTATAATAAAATATTAAAAAGAATGTCCGGAATTCCGGGCACTCTTCAGTGAGCCTCGCCCACCAGATCTTTTCCAGGCTCCTTGCGCTCCACCGTATCGAGTTTGCACTCGGTTGGCGTGCAGACCAAGACATCCTGGGACTGGTATTTGGTATACGGATTTTCCGGTATGGCCGTATTCATGCCCATGGAAGCGGCCATCATTTCTACAACGTCCACAATCTTCAGCTTGGACCCGGCGGCATTTCTGCCGTCGCTCAAATTCAGCCTGCAGAAGGGGCATGTTGAGGCAATGACATCTGATGCGATTTCTGTGGCGTCCTGGACGCGGGCCTTGGCACAATCCATGGCCAGATCGGGAATGCCAGCTTTCACGCCGCCACCTGCTCCACAGCATCTCTGAAGGGCTCTGTTTCTTACCATATCTTTGAACTTGACGCCTGGAATGGATTGGACGCAGTCCCTGGGGGCCTCGAAAGCCCAATCCTTTCCCTTGAGATGCATCAGGTGTCTGCCGTTGTGGCAGGGATCATGGTAGGTAACATTGTAGTTGAGCGGAATATTGTACTTCACATCGCCGCTTCTGATCTTCTCTCGCAGGAATACGGAGAGCGGCTTTGTCTCATAGGGAATGTAGCCCTCATACCAGAGCGGCCAGTCAATGCTCGCAGCACGCAAGCATCCGGCGCATGCGAAGAGCACCGACTTTGCCCCGGCATCCTTCAAAGCATCGATATTATGGACTGCATGCTCGACCATGACCTCACGCTGACCTGTTCTAATCAGAGCCGAGGCGCAGCACCATTCGTCCTTGCCCAGCATGGCAAAGTCCACGTTGAGATTGTTGAGGATGCGCACGGTAGCTACGCCCAGTGCCTGCTGCCGGTAGGCGGCAGTGCATCCTGCGAAGTAGACTATGTCGCCTGATTCCTGTACCTTGGCATCCTTTGGTATCCAGCACAGCCTCTCTTCCTGCTTGGCCATGTATGGATTTCTGTCGCCATGAAGAAGCTTGGGGAAGAATGACTGCTTTCCCATTGGTCCATTGCCGCGCTTCACTAGATTTGGCCGCATTGCCTCCCATAGGTCCACTGTGAGAATTCCTGCTTCGCAGACGGTTCCACAGACCCCGCAGGTGGTGCAGCTGTAAGTGTCATCAGTGAATTGTTTCATCTCATCTTCATTGAGTGGCTTGGGGCCGAAGATCTTGGCTCTCAGGCTCTGGCTTTTGGCTTGCAGCTCTCTCCATTTGGCATTCTTATACATGGGAGTGATACCGGGACGATCCTGCCTTACGGCAAAGGTCGGGCACCATTTCATGCACTCCTGGCATCGGTTACAGCCGTCTACCTCCATGAGCTGAGTGGACTTCATAAAGCCCGTCATCAAGGGCTTGGATTCGGGAGTTGCCATTTTATTCTCCTCCTCTGTTAGCCAGAAGGGTCATGGGTGTCGCTATGACGTGGATGTATTTGCTCCATGGCAAGATCAAGGCGAACAGACCAATTGCCAGGACGGTGTGAATCATTGCGAAGTGGGGTGCATAGATAGGATATTCAAAGGCATTCCCGATGAGGAAGGAATTGCCGCGCATCCACTCAGCATAAAATCCGGTGACGGTGATGAGGAACACAGCGCCGATCAATAGTGCGTCATAGGCGCTGGTGTTATCCCGGACGAACTTAAGCAGAATCCTCCTGGATACGGCAATCGTTGCGCCAATAAGGAGCAGATAGCCGAAGATATCGAAGGGCAGAGCCAGCATCTCTTTGACCAGCTCAGCTTCATGGGCGAGACCGGCCAGGTTGAAGTGCTCAATTATGTCCAGGAATAGGGCAAATCCTGAAAAAGCCGCCAGCATCAGGAATCCATAAAACATGGACATATGCATAACCCATCGCACCGGACTCCTGGCCAGTGTCCTTCGCAGAAGAAGGACATCGAGGACAACTGTCCTCAAAAATACCCATAATCCATCCTTAAATGCCTCGTGAATCCAGGTGGCAAGGAAGAGCCAGAAGCTATTGCGCAACTGGTCGTGGTAGCCTGTGGATCCGAGGCCCCATTTCTTAAAGTTGAAATATATACCATATACCCAAACAGCAAGTATAATTACTGTCAGGAAAATCACAAGATTAAAAGTGAGGCCCAACGTGTAGAACGCCATCTCATTTCCTCCTCGTTATATTTATCACTATATCGGGGCGATACGACCATCATTTGTGTCCAACTTACCTGACAACTAATACTTAAATATTCCCTAACCGCCGCCTGAAATTGCCTGCAATGAGTTGGAATCCATAAGGAATCAGATCCGCGAAATGCTTTGCGCGCATCATTCCCAGCAGCATCTCGTCTTATGTTTTTGTCTGGGAAAAATGGTGCAGAAAAGAAAATTAGAAGATCGCTAAGAAAGTGCTGATAAGGATTAGCCTTTCTGAACAGTCTTTGGGCCAGGGGCCGCGAAGGCCACCTATCTGCCCAATTTTGTCTTCAAGGGATTTGCGGTCTTTTCTTCTTGGGCCACTGGGGTCCGGGCTCTGGTCCCTGAGGCAAATCCCAATTCGCCGGTCTCATGCCTGTACCGATGCCTGGGGCATCTTCAAACAAGTAGTCTGCTTCGAATCTAAGCAAGGTTTCCTCCCGATTAATGGGAATCTTTCAGTTTCGCAGTGCGGTCTAATTTTTCTCGATATTAGACGTACCTGCTTTAGACAATAATCGAATATAAGGATTTCGGTCTTTACATGGAAAAGCCTTTAAGATCAGCTTTACCTATTTCTTACGACCATGTCTGCTATCAAATTCTTCAGCACCAACGGCCAAACCGAGCGCGTGGACTTTCGAGCGGCGCTCTTGATGGGCCAGGCCCCGGACAAGGGGCTCTATATGCCGGAAGAGATCCCTCAAATCCCCACGAGTAGGATCGGGCAATTCTCCAAGATGAACTATCCGCAAATCGCTTACGAGGTCATCAAGCCTTATTTGGGTGATCTTGTCCCGGAAGCCGACCTGCGGGCGATGCTGGAAGAGGCCTACAATTACGATGTTCCGATAGAGCGAGTTTATGACGAAAAGTATGTCTTGCGGCTGGATCGCGGTCCCACCTGCTCTTTCAAGGACTTTGCTGCCAGGGCAATGGGCCGGCTGATCCAGTACTTCCTTGCCCTGGAAGGCAGAAGCATCCTCATCCTCACTGCCACCTCGGGAGACACAGGCTCTGCTGTGGCTCATGCCTTCTATGGTCTGGATAATGTACTGGTGGTAGTACTATTCCCGGAGAAGGAGGTAACAGAGAGGCAGCGCCGCCAGATGACAACCCTGGGCAAGAATATCTTCCCCCTGGCTGTGCAGGGCAAATTTGATGACTGCCAGGCTCTGGTCAAGCAGGCCTTTGTTGATGCCGATCTGTCTGCTATCAATCTCTCTTCGGCCAATTCCATCAATATCGGCAGACTCCTGCCCCAGGCCGTCTATTACTTCTATGCTCACTCGCGCGCCGCAGCACGGGGGGAAGAGGTCGTCTTCTCGGTGCCCAGTGGCAACTTTGGAGACCTTATGGGGGGCCTTTTGGCCATGAAGATGGGCCTTCCCGTGCAAAAGTTCGTAGTGGCGACCAATGAGAACGATGAATTTCCCCGCTTTATGGATACAGGTATCTATGAGCCCATCCGGCCCAGCAAGAACTGCATCTCCAATGCCATGAACGTCGGCCACCCCAGCAACCTCGCTCGCCTCTTCAACCTTTATGGCGGTCAGATGGATGAGACCGGCCGCGTAGGGCTGAGGCCGGATATGGCGGCCATGCGAGATGATATCTATGCTGTCTCCATCACGGACGAAGAGACTCGCCAGACTATCAAGGAGGCATACAGCCGGCACCGCGTCCTGCTAGAGCCGCACGGAGCTGTAGCCTGGGCCGGTCTCATGAAATATTTAAAAGAATGCGGGGACACGAGCCCCTGTATATCTCTGGAGACGGCCGACCCGGCTAAATTCCCGGAGGAGATCGTGCGAGCCACCGGCATAAATCCACCTTTGCCTGCGGCCATGGCCCGTCTGGATGAGCTGGAGGAAAGCTTCGAAAAAATGGATGGACAGTACGCCTCTTTGAAGGAGTACCTCCGGCGCTTTCTCTAGAATTTAGGTGATTTAAGAATGTCATGGCAAATTGAGGGCATATTCTTCGATGATATCGGCAGCTTTCCCCTGCCCAAAGGGGTCAGGCTGGAGGGCTTGTCTCGCGATCAGTATCTAAATCTTGTGCGCGATGTTCTAGCTCAGAAGAGTCGTGCCGGTGTAGAAATTCCAACTTATCCGCAGTTTCGGGATATGATCCGCATGTTCATGGATCCAATCGAGAATCCGGCTTATGTGGAGGAGCCTTATCTGATCAAGAAAGAGCATGCCAGGATCATGGAGCTGGAGGCTTTGCCTGCGGGCCGGGATGTGCGCGTTTGCGTAACCGGCCCGGTGGAGCTTTATATATCTGTCTTCGGGGCCACCCATTATCCGGATATTCTCAATAACCTGGCGAAGAGCGTGGCCAGGTTCTTTGGCGCTGCATTGGAGGAAGCAAAGATGTCAGTGGCATCTCTCGACGAGCCCAGCCTGGGAATGAACTCCAATATTGTTTTTTCAGAAGATGAGATTCTTGATGCCCTACAGATCGCCAGCAACCCCTGTCTGGGCATGGACTGCGAAGTACATCTGCATTCTCCCCTTTATGCTGAGGTATGTGCTCAGGTTCCCGGTATTAGCATCGTGGGCGTTGAGTCGGCGTCGCATCCTGACTATCTACAATTGATTGACAAAAAGGTACTGGAGGAGACGGATAGTTATCTTCGCGCAGGGATCGCACGAACCGATATTCTGTCGTTGTCTGCTCTCTTGAACGAACAGTTAGGCACCAATCTCTGGCAGGATATGCCAAGGCTGGAAAGGGAGATACTGGAAAGGGAATCTCCCCTGGTCATGAGAAAAAGGCTGGAGAGAGCTTATGCTCAATTTGGTGATAGGCTGAGAGCGACAGGTCCCGATTGTGGCCTGGGGTCCTGGCCCAGTCAAGAGCTGGCGAATAGGCTTTTGGCCAACTGCGCCGCAGCAGTAAGATTATTTCGAAAGGGCGGAGCATAGGGAGGCCTGACTGGCACAGCAAAGGCCGAAAATCTGCATATATCCTCTCACAATCATAGCTTTGATTAGGACCGGCTTTTACTGGCCACTAAGCCGAAACAAATAGCAAAACCCTCTTTTGTGCCTTATCGCTAACTAGATAAGAGCTAGCTTTTGTAATATAAAAACCGATGTATCATATAAACATATTCAAATCATTGACATAACTCTGGAAATATCTCCTCCCATTAGAGCTGATGCATAAATATTTTATATATTCAGTTACTGATCTCAGTATATCTAATTAAGGATTACTATGATTACCATTATCTATAAATATTTTAAGAGCATTGGTACGTGGCATGAAGCTGAGGGTAGTTAGTTCTAAGAAGGAGATCACCGATCTAAACAGGAACGAGCAGCTTGTTCATCTGGCTTTCCGGGCCTCCAATATGGATGTAATGAACCTGGTTCAGTCCTGCCCGCGCCTGCGAGCTGTGCAGATTCCGCCATCCTACCATGAGACCATGTCCAAAGCTGCCCAGCAATTCCTGGAGATTCAGGGGGTGCAGCTCTTGCGGGGAGATGTTTGGGGCCATAGAAAGGATATCGATGAGTATTATGCCGTTGGCGAGAAGATTGTGGGCAGAATATCAAACCTCATGGCGGAAGGCAACAGCATCGATGAGACTGTAAAGAAGCTGCAAAGGGAGACAAAGCTCTCAGAAGACTTGATCCGCTATATTCTCAAAGAGCAGGTGATGGCGTAAATTGCCCGCACAGACTTCAGGAGTAGGCTGTAAGGCCCGCCCTCAGTTTTTTTGCAGTCAATTTAGCTGATCCAGTGTGCACTCTAGCGGCTCTTTATCGTCCCTTATGCGCAGGAACACCGGTGCGCGAAGGTGGCCGTCTTGTGTTACCTCCAGGGCAGTGACCTGCGCCACGACAAGAGGCTCGACCCATCTTACCAGTGGCGTTGGCGGAGCATTGCTAAAGGGAGAATAGTCCATGGGCGAAAAGCCTCTGGCAATTTCCTCCAGTTCTTTATCGGTAAATCCTGATCCGACCCGACCGACATAATGCAACTGGCCATTACTATATGCGCCCAGGAGAAGGCCGCCAAAGTAAGGGGCTCGCCCTCCCTTTCCCGGAATATAGCCCCCTATCACCAGGTCCAGCTTGAGGCTCTTCTTGATCTTTATCCAATCCGGGCTTCTTGTGTGCGGCTGATAGACGGAGTCTTTCCGTTTGGCTACAACTCCCTCGATCCCCACTTTTTGAGCCGCCAGAAAATACTCAACACCTTTTTCCGGGAATGAGTCGGCGATGCTTACCGCTTCGCTCTCCTGCAGCTCTTCATGCAGGATTTTCTTTCGCTCTAAGAGCGGCAGGTTCATGATGCTCCTCCCTTTCGCATAGAGGATATCAAAGACAACATAGCTGGCCGGAAGGTCGCGGGCGAGATATTCTATGCGCATTTTCTCGCTCTGGTGGTCGCGTTCTGCAAGCTTCGCAAAACTTGGCCGGCCATTCGAGAAGACGGCGATCTCTCCGTCCAGCATGCAGTCTGATGCCCCCTGGGCCAGGGCGGCTGTAATCTCTGGATAACGATTGGTAATATCGAGCAGCCTGCGGTTGTAGAGGCGCACTCTCCCGGAGGATACCTCTGCCAGACAGCGAGTCCCGTCGATCTTGGGCTCGAATATCCATTCTGCCGAGTTGAAAGGCCGGCCGGATACTGCCAGCATGGGCTTTAAGGGATTTATTTCCATTATTTAAGCGACTCCGCGGTCAGGCGCAGGGCCTCCATGAGGCTCTTGGCGGCGGGCCTGGCCTTCTTTTTTTCCGGGACCTCGACTGTTCCTGTCATTTTTGACCTGACCAGGGCCTCGATCTTCTCTTTGTACCGGTCGTGATAGGCAGAAAGGTCCAGCTCACCGCTCAGGCTCTTTATGATCTGCATGGCCAGTTCCAGCTCTTTTTCCTGGGGCTCTGGAAGATCTTTGATGGCCTGATAGCTTTGCGGGTCCAGGACCTCCTCCGGATACTTCATGGTGGTGGCCACCACGGCCTGGCGGTAGTAGTGGACCAGGACCGGTCTCTCTCGTGAGTGGAGGGTAATGCGGCCGATGGCCGCCTTTGCCGTCTTCTCCATGACGGTTTTTAAGAGAGAGTAGGCCTCTTCAGATCTATCCGGCAGGAGCAGATAGGTCTTTTCGAAGTAGTGAGGATCGATCTCAAAGAAGTTCACAAAACGATCCAGAGCTATGGTGTTCTTCGATTCGGGCCTGGCAGCTTCAATCTCCTTTTTTTCCAATATTGCATACCGGTTTTTCCCTAGAGGATAACCGTAGACGATATCGGCCAGAGTGACCTCATCGCCCTCTTGACAGAAGCGCTTGTAGGAGATGGCCGTTTTGCAGCTCTTGTGCAGCATGCGAAAGCTGATGCGCACATCTCTGGTCATGAGCAATGCCTTGACCGGTATATTTACCAGGCCGATTCTCAGATTACCAGACCAGGTCGTCCTGGGGGGAGCGGAGGCGGAAGAACTCTCTTCTGTCTTTTCCCCGGCAAGCTGCACAACCTCGGGCATGAGTTATATTCTGCTGGGAATGTAGAAGAATTTTTTGATCAATCCACTCGTTGAATCATGTGACGACAAATCACAAGATGATTGCTTGCGCAAGTTGCTTAAATAGAGCCCTACAAATCAGCATGTAATGATGCCACTAGCCGGATGGGATGGGCCCGATTGCATCACAGAGGGAGTCTATCGCTACTCCAAATATGTCTCGTGGATAAGGTTGTACATCGACGTGGTGGATGGTGTTTTTTATGGCGGTACTTGCGGCGCCTGTGCCAATTTTGAGGTGGATCGCGAAGGCGGTCGTTGGATGCGCTTTGAGACCGATCTGGCCGCAACGCCCGCCGGCGAGCTGGTCTTGCGGCTGCGGGGATACAGCACCTGGGACGTCGTTTACGAGCGAACCTCCGAAGGCACGCCCCTCGATGAGAGGATGGAGAGCATAGAGGATCTGGCAGCTTTCTTGGAGAAGTGCTTTGCGTGAATAGAGAATCTTTATATGTGCAAGATCATCTGTTCTTCTTCAGGTGATCGTTTGAAGAAGATGGTCTTATTATTGACTGCATTATGCTTAATGGCTCTATCTTTGACCGGCATATCTGCTGCTGCTGATGCTAAATCACCAGAGAATCAGCTTATGAATTCATATGATGGAAATCTATCTCAGAAGAGGATCGTCTCCATTGATCTGCTATCGATAATGGGCCCCCCTGCCTATTTTATTGCGGAAGCGGTCAAGTTCAAGGCACCAAAGCCCGGCTGGAAGCTGAATACCGTGCAAATACTGGGATGGGACGGCTATAACGGCAGTGTACAGTCTATTCCCAGAGAACGGATAATTGCCCTCGAAGTTAGGGATAAGGATCTTAATTTGCTGTACAGATTCACTGACTCCCAGCTCCCCTACTCCAACTTTATCCGTAATGCCACGGAAACATATCCATTTACCGTACGTTTGCCCGCAGTACCGGTGAGCGACGAATTTTATGTATGCTTCTATGACCGGGGAGCAATTGCCGTCGCCAGTGAAATTCTCAATGAGACCAGCCAGAACTCGTTCATCTACATTGAAGACGGAAATACATTATTGCCTTCAAATCTGCCTCTATTCAGGGAGAATGAATCTGTGCCCCTGAACTGGATAATGACTGTGGGTGGAAATTGAGTCTCTTGATCCGGGGAGGTCGATACGAACGAATATTTACCTCGATGTCGACCTGCCTTGGATATCGTCTTAAAAATTTATTTAAATCATGAAATTGTTGCTAGCACATATCAGAATCTTTATATGGATAAAAATCATCAGATAGATCTTGGGTGATCACATGAAGATGACTGTATTATTGCTTGCTTGTCTATGTTGCGCAGCCCTATGCATAAATGCGATTGCAGCAGAGGCCGCAACATCAAAATTGAAAACCTTGAGGGGAGATAGCGGACAGAATTATTCGGAAATAAACTTTACATTATTCTCTTCATTGGCTGAATTTAGCTCTTTAGAGGTAGGTGAAGCAGTAAAATTCACTGCCCCCAACGCCGGCTGGAAGCTGCAAAAGGTGCGGGTATTGGGTTGGAGCGGATACAATAAGTCCACACAATCGTTCCCTTCAGACAGAAATATCATGCTTGAGATAAGAGACAAAGATCTCAATCTTCTCTACAAATTTGCGGATGCTCAGAACAATTACTTCCTGTCTGAGACCGGGCCGATATTCGGGGAGATAGAGATACCGGCTATGGCGGTAACAGGAGACTTTTATGTAGTCTACTATGATCGTGGAGCCGCTCCCATCGGCATGGAGAATAACAATGGAACCGGCAATTCATTTATCTTTATCAACGGCCAGGCTCTACCAGCAGATCGCACCATCCCGGAGACTAATGAGACCATCAAGATCAACTGGCTGATGGAGGCTGTTGGCAAATAGACGTTGGCGAAAGTATGTTATAGCTGCACGCCAACAATATTTCGATGTTTGAGTCTCGTTTCATCTGCATTTGCGGTCTTCCGGGAATTGGAAGCGTCGGCAAAGTGGCAGCCGATTACCTGGCTACTGCCCTGGAATGCAGTACCATAATGCCCTTTTTTTCGCGCAGTTTTCCGCCTCAAGTTATGGTCTCTGAAGGACTGGCGGAGTTGATGCATGCGCAGCTGATGCGCACCAAGGAAAAAGAGAATATACTCATTCTCTCCGGCGATGCCCAGCCCCTGGACGTGGTGGGCATGTATGCGCTGGCAGGAAATATTCTGCAGGCCATAAAGGAACAAGGAGTCACGGATGTGATCACCCTGGCGGCATATGTGGGAGAGACGGATGAGACAGTACTTGGTACTGCAACTGATCTTGATTCTGCTGCGGCTCTCTGCGAATGCAATATCCCATTGCTGCGAAGCGGTGCTATCGGCGGATTGAACGGCCTTCTGGCAGGGCTTGCGCCTCTGTATGATCTGCGCGGTTTTTGCTTGCTGGCGACCAGCTCAGGATCCGACCCCGTGGATATCCGGGCGGCAACTAACCTGCTCGGCGCAATAAATGAGCTTCTTCACCTCGATATTGACATAACTCTCATGGAGCCTGTCATTGAGGAGCCGCAGGAGCTGACAGCCCAAGAAGTGGATATGAATTACCGCTAAATCGATTTTGCCACCAAAGTTCCTTTGGGCACGCCAATAACCATGGCTACAGGCTCACATTTGGCTCTCATAAGGTAGATGAGCCGTCCCGACAGCCGCTCTTCGAACTCAGAGATGGTCTCGAAGTTGCCCATGCCTTTGGACAATATCAGCCAGCTAGGATCAAACAACAGGGCGCAAGCTTCGGCCTCCAGATGCTCCAGGGCTGTTCCTACTACCTTTCCGGTTGCAATGACCTTGATATCCATATTGGTCATGGCGGATAGCTCCCTCATGGTAACATCATTGAGAACCGGTTCGGACTTTGATCCCACTACCACTTGCTTTCCCATTTTCCGAAGCTTGTCGATAACAAAGAGATCGAACACAGCTTCGCCGCAATTATCTGTGAGATAAAAGATATTGCTAAAGCTGCATAGACGCCTTTTGACTTCGCCAATATCGCCATGTAGCTTTTCGGAAAGCGTATTTAGAAAGGCTCCGGCAAACGTCTTGTTATCAAAGTCGTGGCCCTTGACCCCAAACTCCATGGAATTGGCGGCCGCTGCAATGCGAATTAGGGCTTCAATCTTGTCAATGGCTTTTTCATAGAATTCTTCGGCCAAAGGCAGTAGATCCATAGCCACACGATTGCTCTCTTCTTTCAGTCTCCGGTACGGATCAGGATTTTCGCTGCGTCGTTTAATGATGTTCTCTCGCTGTGTCCCTACCAGCGCCGGCACTCCTCTCTTTTGGCCCGCCATGTAATCGAGCAGCTCCTCCATGGCCGCCTTCTTCTTCTCCTCTTCCTCTGGGGAAAAGACGAGATCGCACTCGAATTTGGCCCGGTCCAGGATACAGGGATAGCAGTTGGAGGCCATCCTCAAGACGGCCACCTTCCCGCTAAGACCCGAATAACATCGGGGATAACCCGCTGAGCGACATGCACACAAGAGCCGCCACTGAGCACAAAGACCAGCTCCCGATCGCCTACTGTTTCCATTATCAATTGCACCATCCTGGGATAGGCTTCAAAGGTAAGACTGAAACCTCCATAATCATCCTGGTGGGAGTCATGGCCGAAGATGACAAAAGCCATCTGAAAGTCAAAATCTTTGGCCAGATCCAGGGCGCTCTGCAGAGCGGCCAGGAACCTCTCATTGTTGCCGCCAAAGGTGAGGCCTATGTCGTAGTTGTTTTTTATGGGATCATGCTCTTCGCCGGTGCCGCTGTGCATGTTAATATGAAATACGTCTGCATCGTCTTTGAAAAAGTCGCGTGTACCGTCTCCAAAATGAGGATCTACATCCACGATGAGGAAGCGCTGCAGTCCCATCTGCCGCAGGCGCAGGATGGTGATTGCCACATCGTTGAAGTAGCAAAATCCCCAGCAACTGCCCCGCGAGGCATGGTGTCCGGCCGTCCCGGTATAGGCAAAGGCCCTCCTGGCCTGGCCGTTGGCCACCATCTCTGCCGCCATCATCACGCTGCCCGCGGAGAGCATCGCCACCTCTTTGTATGGATCGTTCTCCATATTGGCCATGTGAGATATCGTGTGAGCCTTCGCCACCAGCTCCAGTGGAGCCGGCCTTGCTTTGAAGACCTGCACTTTCTCTCCATCTACCAGACCCGACTGCATGAGTTTCTCGAATGATGGCTGGATTCGCTCTTTTAGTACGCTAAATCCCCGCTTTCCGAAATCCTCGTGATAGGTAATTGCGACCAACATCTCTTGTGCCCTCTAACATTATTTCTATAGCTCAGTAATTCTGGGGTATCTCTCCAGCAGCATTCCCTCGACAACGATTGGCATCTGCCTCTTGGCATCCTTTACGGCGCTATCCAGCTGCCAATCTGAAGTGGAGCAGATGGTGATCAAAGGCTCTCCCTTCTTCACTCTCTCGCCCATCTTCCTGTGGATAATAACCCCTGCCTTCTTATCGGCAGGAGCACCGGCCAAGCGAGCCAGCTCCACCAACCGTTTATTGTAGAAGGCCACAATGTAGCCTCCTGCTGGAGCAAGAATATCCTCACAGTTGTCACCGATTACAATATCTTCGCTCTTCACCAGGGGATTGCCGCCCTGCGCCTCGATGATCTCCATTAGCTTCTTATGAGCTTTTCCGCTGGTGAGAAGATCTTCTGCTGCCTTATATCCGTCACCGCGTCCTGCGACTCCTCCCATCTCCAACAAGATGCCAGCCAGAGAGAGGCTCTTTTCCGTCAGACTATTCGGGCCTCCCTTGTTCTCCAGGATACTGAGGGCCTCGCGAACCTCCACGGCAGGACCAATGGTTCGGCCCACCGGAGATCCGCCGAAGGTCATGGCGCATTCCACTCGAATGCCCAGACGTCCTCCCAGATCTATGAGGTCTTTAGCCAGAGTGCGGCCGGACTCAGAAGTGGCCAGTTTGGTGCCGGGACCTACGGGCATGTCCACCACAACGGCATCTGCACCCACGGCTCCTTTCTTGGCCATGATGGAGGCGAGCATCTGGCTATAGGGATCGACGGAGAGCGCGTATTCAGCTTTAATCAGCTTGTCGTCGGCCGGGGCAATGTTGGTCGCTCCCCCCCAGACGATAACCCCCCCCACCTTCTCGGTAAGTTCCTTGATATCGTCGGCGCTAAATTCTACGGGTGCCAAGACTTCCATTAGGTCCGCCGTTCCGCCGGCGCCGGTAATGGCACGAGAACTGGTCTTGGGAATAAGAAGGCCAGCGGCTGCGACTATAGGTACCACCAGCAAAGAGACCTTGTTGCCGGGAACGCCTCCAATGCTATGCTTGTCCATGACAGGATGGGTGTCGAAGTGAATTCGTTCACCTGTATCGATCATGGCTTTGGTCAAATAAAACACCTCCTCAGAGTCCATATTATGGATATAGGAGGCAGTAACGTAAGCGGAAAGCTCAATCTCACTAAGGTTGTTATCCACAATATCCTGCACGATAGTCCGGATCTGGTCCTCGGTGAGCTTTTTCTTATCCATTATGTTCTTTATGTAGCAAAGAGAGGCGGGCTTTGGCGCAGGCAGAACATCCACATTTGTAGGATTCTTCAACTCTTTCATAGTCTCCGTGAAGATGCCTATTTCGCCAGCTTGAACCATCTCCAAAGTGACGTCGAGGATGGCAGTGGTCGCGGAACCCTTTGTTCTTACCCTGACCCGATCGCCGGCATTAAGGCCTCTTTCTCTGGCATCCACTACGTTGAGCATGACTTTATGCTGACCAATCTCTATATCAAAGGGACGAACTTGCAACATGCAAAAGACCTCTTCATATACAATTCATAATCCGTGTTTTTTTTAGCTTTCCAGCAAGGTTAGTGATTTAATCCATTCACCGCGGGCCTCGCGTGTGGTTCCCACCACCAACCGAAGGCCCTGAGCGGTCTCTTCCAGCACGCCCTTGGCCTCGATAGTTTCGCCGGGCAGCGCCTGGCCGGCATAGGTATGCGAATAGCAGAATATCTCTTTTACCTCAGGGTGATCCAGGTGGAAGATGGCGGGGCTGTCGAAGGCAAAATCGGCATTGGTTACTCGGGCTTCTAGCCGTCGCTCCCCGCCGGGCTTGCCGGTAGGCTGCGTTTGTATCTGGTTCCATTCGCGAGTGAAGAGAAGGTCAAAATAGGTACCTTCAACCATGCCCCGATTTCCTTTGCGCTTCTCATGGCGCATGAAGTCCTCGAAACTGATCTCCGGCTTTCTCTTGGTGTAGATCTTCTTCCAGGTGGGCTCGTCCAGATCACCTATTATTCCTTTTTCCTTGGCCCGGGCCACGATGTCCCTTGCTTTCCACCAAAGAGGGCCGTAAACCACAAAATCGATATCTGAGCTGGGACTGTCAAGACTCACAAGCATAGATCCAGTGATGCCCATTTGCTCCCATGGCACTCCTGCTTCTGCCAGCAGGACGGCAATCTTTCTAACTCTTGGATCTCGTTTCGCTACGCATGAAAGGCCCTCGGCCGGCCGGTAAATCCTGTGCACATGTGATCGGGGGACCACATGCAGATCCTGGGCCCAATCGGGTCGCTCTCTTCTTAGAAATTCATAGGCCGGATCGAAGTCCATCTTGCGATAGCGCTTGCCATCTGTCTCGCGCTCTCCGGCTGCATCGGGAATATAGCGAAGCATTGAGCGAAGACCGTTTGGGTGGCTGTAGTCTGCCACAGCGAAGATCCATCCTTCTTTGGTCAGAAAGAAGTCTCTGATTCTGGCCTTCAAGATATCGCCTTCATTACCTTTTCGAGGCCAGCTCCCGGCCGAATGATCTCCCTTTTCTGAAGATCCAGAAGAGTTGAGGATTGCCCATATATGCATTTTCCTCCGTCCACAACAGCGTCCACCCTATCCCGTATGTCCGGAGAGACGGAGGCTGCGCTTGTGGGTGGCAGGGCTCCTGTACGGTTAGCACTGGTGGAGGTGATGGGTCCAGCCAGATCGATGATCCTTAAAGCCGTTTCATGATCCGGGTATCTGATGCCGAGCAATGGCGAGCCGGCGGTGAGTATGTCCGGAACTATGGGCTTTTTCCTGACCAGAACGGAAACCGGTCCCGGCAAGAGCTGCTCGAGAAGGTCCAGGTCATCTCGGCTCACTTCGGCAACATTCGTCAGCATATCAAAGTTGGAGACAGCCAGGAAGATGGGCTTGGAGAGTGCCCTTTTTTTAATCTGAAAAACCCTCATCACCGCTTGTTCATCCAGAGCATTGGCGCCCAGGCCGTAAACAGTCTCGGTAGGGTATACTATGACACCTCCACCAATGACATAGCGAGCTGCACTGGCGATCATTTCTCAGCTTTCCGTTTGATGCTGGCAATATCTCCTAATGTCAATCCACGGCCAGAGCTGCCGGACTTGACACGAGTCTCGCTCGCCTGGTCGGATAGTTTGATCTTCAGCTCTTTTTCGAGCTTTTTCCTAATTCCATCCTCTGGAGATATCTCCTCTCGCTCGATCTTCTTTAATAGAGTCGCTTTCTCTTTGATTCTTCCTCCCAGCTCCTCTGGAGAGAGGCCCAGTACCTCCCGCGCCTCCCTGATCTTGCGCCCGAAATCCGGGACCAACTCTGCCAGGTCCTTAAAATGGTCGCGTGGTTTGGGCCGACTTACCGTGAAGGCCCTCTCCACGGGAACCATCTTCTTGGGAACCAAAGACCATTTGTCTTCCGGTTTTCCGAAGCGCGCACAACTCTTGCATACCTCCATCGTTGAGCGGTCGATCACGATCTTTTGGGGTGCTCCTGAGATCTCAGCGCCGCAAATCTCGCATTGCTTCTCGGTCATTTCGGAAACCTTTATAGGGGTCGGAGTTTAATAATCTTTGTAATTATGGATAGTGGAGAAGGCATGAATGAGTCACAGGCCGGCGCGGACTTTTCGCGCTACATCCTGGACCGCATGCGCCAGCTTGAAGAGCGCAATCTGGCGCTGCGAGAGCAGAAGGACCGCGTAGAAGGGGAAAAGCGGCTGATTGAGAACCAGAAGCTCAAGTTCGAGCGAGAAGCCCGCAAGTTGAGAAGCGAGCTGGAGCGTCTGCGCGTAGGTCCCATGATCGTGGGCACCATTGTAGATGTCCTGGACGAGAACCGGGTCATCGTCAAGAGCAGCACCGGCCCCAGGTTCGTGGTTAACCTCTCCCAGTTCATCGAGGAGGAGATCAAGACCGGGGCCCAGGTCGGCTTAAATCAGCAGTCTTTTGCGGTGATGTGCGTGCTGCCCTCCCCCCGCGACCCGGCGGTCTTTGGCATGGAGATTGAGGAGGCTCCGGACGTACGCTTTTCGCAAATCGGAGGCCTGGATACTCAGATCTCTGAGATCAGGGAGATTGTGGAGCTGCCCCTCAAGCGTCCGGACCTTTTCACGGCCGTTGGTATCGAGCCGCCCAAGGGAGTCTTGCTGCACGGGCCTCCGGGAACAGGCAAGACCATTTTAGCCAAGGCGGTTGCCCAGAGCACTGATGCCACATTCCTTCGTGTGGTGGGCTCTGAGTTCGTGCAAAAGTACATCGGAGAGGGAGCGCGCCTGGTGCGTGAGCTTTTCGAGCTGGCCAAGAGCAAGTCGCCTGCCATTATCTTCATAGACGAACTGGATGCCATCGGTGCGCGGCGCATGGATGGGGCCACCAGCGGAGACCGCGAGGTGCAGAGAACTCTCATGCAAATCCTGGCGGAGATGGACGGTTTTGATGCGCGAGGCGAGGTCAAGCTCATTGCCGCCACCAACCGCCTGGATATGCTCGACCCTGCTCTGCTGCGGCCGGGCCGGTTCGACCGGATCATCGAGATTCCCATGCCCACCCGAGAGGCGCGTGAGGCCATTTTGAAGATCCATACCTCGGGCATGAACCTGGATCAAGATGTGAACCTCAAATTGATCTCAGATATGGCGGAGGGCTCGAGCGGCGCGGATTTAAAATCGCTGTCCACAGAGGCGGGCATGTATGCCATTCGCGAGGAGAGGACGATAATATACCAGAGCGACTTTGAGGGCGCAGCCATAAAGATACTGCACAAAGAGAGAAATCACGTAAGCGAGCCCGAGGGGCTGGTGCAGCAGTACATTTGAAGCCATGAAGGTGGGCCCGGAAAAGGGCCCGATCATTCCTTTTCCATGGCAAAAGCATCTTTTTCTTATATTTTTGAATTATAATCATTAGTAACATCATCTCCTGCGGAGGAATTATATCCTGGAATGGAAATAATGGCGCTGGGGAGAGGAACGGTGGAGTACCATGGGCAAATTTTATAGAATTGGACAAGTTATCGTTCTGTTTATTCTCTTAACCTCGCTGGCAACGCCCGGCTTTGGCCAGGAGACCAAGACGGCGTACACCAGGGATGGTATTCAGTATATTAACAAAGAACGGGTAGACGAAAACATAAGATACGAGTACGCAAAGCCCGGGGATTATAGGGAAGTGCAGGTTCCGCTAGATACGGTAGTAGTAGGCGCATCCGCCATTCCGGAAAATATGTCCACGCTGGAAGAAGAAAAGGAGAATGCAATAGAGGAAAAATCACCATCATCGTCCAACCAGACCGCCTCATCAGCTTCGGAAAATAAATATCCTTATGCATCACTCTTTATTGGGCTGCTGGTAATTGGCGGGCTGGTCTTCTTTGTCGCATCCGTTTTCTCCCGTCGAGATCGGCTATAAAAATTTGACTCTTCGCGACTCTAGTGAGGGCAAGGATGCGGTTCGACCTATTGTGGGCTGCATAGAGCGAGCTGGGCCGCCTGGATTATGCGGAGGCGTCACGTATATTCAAAACCGACTTTGAGCGTTGTTCACTTTGCGAAGGGTTATTCTACGAATCATATCTTTCATTAATAATGGGGCTATACAGATTTAATTAAATTTAAATATTTAAAAATACTAACAATATATAGGAGCCTCCGAGAGGCCTCAAATCGTACAGGTTTAGATAAATCTTGAAGGCTCTCCCATACATTCCTTGGTTTCTTTAATCGGATTGGATTTCTGTATTGTTTCTTTGCTGCATTTAGTCAGCCAGGCATGCGTGTCTCAACCCTGTATTTCCCCGTTTTCTGCCATCAGGGCGGCCCTAGCCTTCGCGCCCTCTCGCGCATGGGCAGGCGGGCCCGCGGGCCAGGGCGAGCGAGTACATGAAGGCGACTGAAAGCAGATCTGAGGGATGACCATCAAAAGCTTCACCCGCGCAACGCTTTCTCCGAAAACAGGTAGAACCTCGCTTCCCCGCTGTTTACCAGCCGTCGTCCAAAGCCCGGCAGCTCTGCCACCTCGTCCATCAGCGGCCTGACCAGTACATCCGCGCCAATCAGCGAAGCTAGCTGGCCCATGGTCAGTTGCATCTCCAGAGGCGGGCGGATGGAGTAGAGCAGGCTCGCCCCCCGGTACAGCTCCAGGCGGGGCGAGAATATGTCATCCTTTTCCACCCGCAGACTGCCGAGGAAGCGCTCCTCTTTATCGGTGAGCACCACATCCAGGCCGCGCGCTTGCAGGCCCAGGGCCACGTCGACAAAGTGGCCCACCCCCACCTCGACCACGCGGCCCGAGTAGTTCGCGGCGATGAACTGCGCCAGATCATCTGCGCCCCTTAGTAATGACATCGACACCTCGCGTAAAAAAAGCACATTCTTATTCAGTAGAAAGCCACTCTTCGCGACTGACTTCAGCCTGTTTCAGTATCTTCATGAAGAGACCAATGCCGATATCTTGCTTGTGAGGATTGGGCAGATCAACAGTAAGGTCCCCTCGTTTCATAAAGTAAGGATGCGGGCTGCTGCTGAGATATGGTCCTTCAAAGCCAAGTTCCCGAAGTCGCTTGATCAGCTCATTCCAGGAGACATTTGTTATCCTAGACAACTGCCTCAAACCTGCTGGGTGTTTCTATGGTATGCCCGCCGACAGGAGGGATTGCCAGACCCAACCTCAACCTCAATGCGATCCAGCCTTCGACAACGCCTTTTAAATTTTCACGGCATTCTTCCAGAGTCTTTCCGATGGCCCAGACACCTCGCAGTTCTGGAATCTCTCCATAAAATGGTTCTTCGTCTTCAATGATCTCATAAGTTGCTTTAGACAGCGCCGCATGAATATATTCACAGAACATGTCAGACATGCTTGGATCTTCAAAAGATTTAAACCCAAGGGGTGGGAGGCGCAATTGGAGTGCCCCGTGGGGTGCAGATAGGTCATCTGTCTCATCGTCTCCAACGACTCTGAGGGGTACAAGCACTTATCCGCAATAATTATTAACTTATATCACGATTTAATTAAGCTAGCAATGAGGGGGAAATAGAGAGTTGCAATCAGATCTACGTGAGTCCAAAGAATATGATGAGGGTTTTGGCATGCCCAAGATCCTGGTCGTCGGCTGCGGGGGGGCAGGCAATAACACCGTGAGCCGCCTGGCCAGGATGGGCCTTACCGGCGCAAAGACTGTGGCCGTCAACACAGACAACCAGCATCTGAACACTGCCCAGGCAGATGAGAAGATTCTCATCGGCCAGAAGCTCACCAGGGGCATGGGCGCGGGCGGCGATCCCGAGGTGGGCCGCAAGGCGGCGGAGATGGCAGCAGCCGAGCTGGAGAGCATGCTGCGGGGAGCCGACCTGGTCTTTGTGATCGCGGGCTTGGGCGGGGGCACGGGCACGGGATCGGCCCCGGTGGTGGCCCGCCTGGCCAAAGAGCGGGGCGCAATTGTGGTGGCCATGGTGACCACGCCCTTTCACCTGGAGAGGGCGCGCATCTTTGTGGCTGAGGAGGGGCTGGAGGCGCTCTCCGGCTATGCCGATACTTCGATCGTCATGGACAACAACCGCCTACTGGAATGCGCACCCCATCTGCCCTTCCAGCATGCCTTTTTTGTTGTCGATCAGATCATCGCTGAGATCGTGCAAGGCATCTGCGAGACGCTTACCAGTCCCTCGCTCATCAATCTGGACTTTGCCGATGTTTGCACCATCATGAGTTCCGGTGGCGCGTCCTTCATGTTTGTGGGTGAAGGCAAGATGAAGAGCAGCCCCGAGAAGATCGTGCGCACTGCTCTCAAAAATCCGCTGCTCGATGTGGACTATCGCGGAGCCGGGGCCTGCCTTCTGCACATGACCGGCGGGCCGGATATGACCATGAAGGAGGCGGCCGCCATCGCCGGGGCCCTCACCCAGGAGCTGGACCCCAAGGCCAACGTCATCTGGGGTGCGAGAATTCGGTCCGATTTTACGGGAAGAGTGAGGCTGATGGCCATAATTACGGGTGTGAAATCGGCCCAGGTTCTGGCGCCTGCCCAGCCCCGCCGATCCGGGCCGCGAAGAATAGATGTGATAAAATGAGCGAGATAATGCTGCAGATCTTGGCCCTGATGCTATCAATCATCCTGGCAGTGGGCGTCGTCTTTAGCATTCGCCTCTACCTGGAGATCTGAACTGAGTGGCAAGAGGCTTTTAACCCTGCCCCTTGGGCGTCACCCTCTGAAACTTCCATAGCTTGTCCAACCGCGCCGTGGCGTCCACTCCCATCTTGGTGGTGATGCCCTCCCGGCTACGCGGATCAAGGGTGCTGCCTCGCACATTGGGGTGGATAACAAGATCCTCATCGGCTCGCATGCGTGTGGCAATGGCAAACTCCAGGTCATTCGGGTCATAGATGTCTATGTCTGAATCGACGACCAGGACGTGCTTGAGCGAGCCGTGCGCCTGAAAGGCAGCCTCGATGACCGCTCTCGCATCCTGCTCCGTCTCCTTCTCGATCTGCACCACGGCGTGGAAGTAATTGCATCCGCCATCCGTGAGGATGACATTCTTGACACTTGCAACCTTTGAAGCTGCCTTGTAAATTAGCGGCTCGTAGGGCACGCCCATGAGCATCTTGTGCTCGCCGCCCGCGGGAAGCAGTCCGTGGTAGATGGGATCCTCGCGCATCATCATCCTGGTCAGCCGGATGACGGGCTCCTGGCGGACAAGGTCGCAGGTGCCGGTAATATCCACAAACGGCCCCTCGCGGGCCCTCTCTCCGGTAATGTAGCCCTCCAGCACTATCTCAGCATGGGGCACGAGAGCGCCGTTCTCCAGGCGCACCAGCTCCACGGGAGCGCCGCGCAGAGCTGCTGCATAGGAAAACTCCTTCTCCGGGGGAACGCGCGTGGATGCGGCCATGAGCAGCAGCGGGTCGACGCCTATGGCAATGGCCACAGGCACTTCTTCCCCTTTGGCCATTGCCGCCTGGTAGAACTGATGAGTATGCCTTCCGGGAACGAGACGTGCCGCCAGCCGGTCTCTTCCCAGGACCATGAGCCGGTGCACGCAGGCGTTGAGTTTTCCTGCAAACTGGCTAACCACCACGGCTGAGGTGATGTAAGGCCCGCCGTCGCTCTTGAAATGGGTAAGAATAGGCAGCCGGGAGAGATCAGGCGCAGAGACGCACTCCATAAAGGGCGCATAATCCACCTCGCGAACGGGCCCCTCATATCCGACGGCGGCCAGATGAGTGACCATATCATGAGCGGCAATTCCCAGAGCCCTGGCGAGCAGGGAGCGCGTTCCCAGGATGTTCAGGCAGCACTTATGACCATCCACGTTGTCAAATAAAATGGGGCCCTTTCCCCAGGCACGGTCCGTAACCTCATGAATGGATGATACGGATTCGTGCACCTCTTTTAGCAATCCGTCCTTTTGCAGATTGTCCAGGAAACCCCTAAAGCTCATGCTTTGCCTTCTAACGCTTATCTTAAAGCTCTTTTCCATTCACAGCAGCAACACCGCGATCAGGCCGGACAGAAAGACACCGTCAAAGGTTCCGGCTCCGCCTATGCTGGCGATGGGCGCCCCCAGATCACGGATCTTGTTAAGGTTCAAGATATCTGCGCCAAGCAGTGTCCCCAAAGTTCCACCTGTATAGGCGATGATAAAGATGAGATCATGTGGTGCTCCTCCTGAATAGACCAGCAGGATCGCGGCTATTGCCGCACTCAGAGGTGGAAGAAGAGCAGGAGTGACAATTCCTAAGCCCCTGACGGGCCTGGCTACAAGGTTAGTTAAGACGGCTACAATTGCAATGCTAACAAGGGCATAATTCAAAGACTCGGGGAACTGGTGAATCAGAGCTATGGAGATCAGAGATGGTATCACCGCTCCGCCCACGTTGACCGCCAGCAGGGTATGGCAGCTCACTACATCCACCACGGGCACCCGGTAAGCGATGCCGAAGGCCCGAACGTACCGCTCCCGTACCAGAGGGGTGCTGCACTGCAGACTGGTCAGCGGTATGTTGATGCTGCTGCCCAGCAGGGAGGCGAGCAGGACAAAGAGTGCCTGGCTCCAGGAGAAACCGATCTTGGTAAAGGCCGTCCTGGCCAGGTCCAGAAATAGAAAGCCAACCACGGCAAAGAGCAGGAATGCAAATAGGAGCATGAGAAGCATGCCCACCGGGCTGTAAACCAGACGATTTTCCATGAATACCCAATTATCTCCTTCGTGTATAAATTTTTTAACTCCGGCAAAAGAGATTAGTAATGGAATACCCTGGTGTAACACATGAAAGAGAAGTGGCTCATGGCCGAAGGGCCGTGGCAGGAGATCAAACCCATGATCACCACCGCACTCGAATCTGGCTTTGACTGCGTGCTGGTGGACCGGGAGAACATCGAACGGGTAAGGGAGCTGGGCAGGATCAAGGTGGCAGGCTTTGGTGTAGAAAAAGGTACGGAGGACATTTTTGTTGTGGGCAAGGGCGGTGAAGGCGATGGAACCGTGGCTCTGCCCGAAGACCCGAGCAGCTCTCTGGACGGGGCTCTCGCCAAAACTGTTTCTGGGATAAAGGCTGCTTACGTGGTCATTGCCAACAAGAAGTATGAAGAGTTCGCCGTGGAGATGGGCAAGATTGTGGACTATCTTCTCGTCATCGGCACAGACTGGAAGGTCATTCCCCTGGAGAACATGATTGCTGGATTGCAGGGTGCACCGGTCAAGATAATAAGCGGCGTCAAGACGGCGGAGGAGGCGCGCCTTGCACTGGCTACTCTGGAAAAGGGAGCAGACGGAGTGCTGCTGGATAGCAATGATCCTTCTGAGGTCAAAAGGGTCATGAATGCTGTCGAGCAGTCGCAAAAAGGCCGAATAGAGCTTATTTCGGCAAAAGTGACTGCGGTCAAGGCCGTGGGAATGGGCGATCGGGTCTGCGTGGACACAGCCAGCATGATGTCTTTTGGAGAGGGCATGCTCATCGGCTCCCAGGCAAAAGGATTCTTCCTGGTTCACAGCGAGTCTGAAGAGAGCCCCTACGTGGCAGCTCGCCCCTTCCGGGTGAATGCCGGCGCCGTGCACGCTTACATCAGGGTAGGAGAGAAGACGCGCTACCTCTCCGAGCTAAAATCGGGTGATGAGGTTACCATCGTCAGCAAGGAAGGTCTCGCCAGAACGGCCATAGTTGGCCGTGCCAAGATCGAGAAGAGGCCCATGATTCTCATTGAGGCGGAGGCTAACGGACAGAGGATAAGCACTCTGCTGCAAAATGCCGAGACCATAAAACTGGTCGGCTCCGATGGCGTGCTCAGGCCGGTGACCGATCTCAAAGCCGGGAACGAGGTGCTGGTGCATCTGGAAGAGATGGCCCGCCACTTTGGCATGAAGATCGAGGAGAGCATCGTGGAGCAGTAATGCCATTGAATCACAAGTCGCGCATAGTAGCCGTTCTAGGTAAGGATGCAGAAAATGATGTCCTGGCCACAGGCGACGCAGATATGATCGAGCTACGACTGGATCTGCTCAATGCAGGCGATCCTCTTCAAACCATAAAGGCCGTGCGTAAAGCCACTGCCAAGCCGATCATTGCTACGGTTCGCCCCCGGAATGAAGGGGGAATGTTTCAGGGAAGCGAAAGAGAGAGAATCGATCTGCTCATCAAGGCTGCCTACTATGCCGACTACGTGGATGTGGAACTCTTAGCGGATCAAAGAGATTATGCCATTTCCAGGATAATCAAACCGGTGATAGTCTCTTATCATGACTTCCAGGGCATGCCAGAGGAGTCACAATTGATCGGTATCTACAAAGAGATGAAGAAGACAAAGGCTGCTATTGCCAAGATCGCCGTTACGCCCAAAAGCCTCCATGATAATTTAAGGATATTGCAGTTCTTGCTGGATGCAGATATGCCTCTTTGCATGATCGCCATGGGCCGGATGGGTAGGCATCTGCGCGCGATAGCTCCTCTATATGGCTCAACTCTTACTTACGGCTTTGTTACACAGAGCACGGCTCCTGGACAGATGAGCCTGGCTGAATTATGCCTGGCAAGAAAGCTGATATCGTGAATATTTCTCGCGATTTAGCGACGATAACTTTTATCTCACCCTCTGCTGTTAAACCGGGTGATTGCAATGAGCGAGTACAGAGAGCTGGTGGTAACCAAAGAAGATTACCTGGTGTTCCTGGCCCAGCGCCTGCGCCTGCAGGGCTACTGCCAGCGAGAGATTGAAAACGTAAGCTTTCCTTTCCTCTTTGCCTCGGGAAGCGAGATGCTTAGGACTTACATCATGGGCCAATCTGAGTTTACCGCTACCTTACCGGATAGGTACAGGCTGCCTGATAGGGGCTTTATCTGGTATCTCTTCACCCAATCGGTAAGAGAGGTCCACATTATGCCGGAAAAGATTATATTAAAATACGAGTTGCAGGATGAGTACCGAAAGCCTTTCCGGCAATTCTACCACTAGCCGATGGTCCCTGGCGGACACATTTTCTTATTTAGCTATATATTATAAAAAAGAGATGGGATTGGAAATGGATTTACACGCATGGCAGCCAGTCAACGCTGATTGCGCCGCATGTGGAGTTGCCCCAGAGCTGGATGAACTTCTCGATGGAGAAGACACCAGTCAGGTCCTCGACGGATCTGCCATATTCAGCATGGCGGCCCTTGAGCTGGTTGTCAGCGTCGGGATCGCGGGAGATCCATCCGATGTGCGCAACGCCGATGACGTTGCTGTTCAGATTTGCTTCAAGAACACCTGTGCAGCAGGCTGGGCAGCTTCCATCCCAACCGTCGTTCTCGTCCCTGGTCAACTGTATGGAACCATATCCCCTGGTTTTGACCTCGGTAGTCTTTTGCAGATGCTCGGCATGGGTATACATCTCAGTCAGTACTGCACCGATTCTGTAGTTCTGCACGCACAGTTTCTCTACCCACTTCTGGTCGTAGGTGCCGGTCTGGTATGAGACAGGCATGTACTCGAACTCGGCTTCCTTGGTGAAGTTGATATAGTCCATTGGGCACGCAACGCCAGTCGGCCAATTGCATCCATTAGGCGACAGAAATCCGATTGGAACCCAAGTGCCAATAGGTAATGGGAATTGGGGCAGTTCTGAGCCTTTGAATCTTTCCAGTTGCCTCTCCGCTTCAAATTCAGTTCTCTCGGTAATGACGTTTCCGGAACCTGACTCTTTCTCTACCAGTTTCTGGCCGTTAAAGCCTGTCTGGGTGGAAATGATCATCTCCACGTTCTTGTATCCGACACCCTTGACGGATGCCTTTTCGTACATATAGTTGGCAGCCCCAGACATGCCAATTAAAGCAATAACCAGTACAGCCAAAACGATTAGTCGCTTCGTCATCTTCCCTCCTGCTTTACTGATTAAAGAGCATGAACTTTTGGTATATATTAGGTTTGCTAACGTCGTGGGCATGGTGAAACTATAATCAGTTCTAACAGTTCCTCTGTTGTTTATCGTAGAAAGATTGAAATCGCTAGCAAGAATAATATTCAATTTAAGAAGTAAGTGCTAAATGCGGGTAGACCTTAGTGAGCTAAGAAATGGTTTGATAGCACTCCCTGGGACATAGCTACTGTTATTTTCATCCTTGCTCCGACGGTCTTGCCTTCTATTCTCATCAGGCCAGACATTTCGGCCTCCTTGTATGCTGCCACAGGATCCTTGGCGTCCAGCATCTTATCTATGGCATTTTTTTGTGGTATAAGCTTCTATTGCAGGTTCTCCTGGCCGCCGTGAGCGGATCTGACGATCTTGGCGTTCTCTATCTTCATTCCCCATCTCAAGGTACTGCTGTTATTCAAAAGTATCGTGAAGTCTACGTTCTCGGTATCTAGTGCTCTGTAACATTAATTGTGCAAATTAGAATAATGCCTTTGAAGTTTT
>CAZWHG010000023.1:0-44760 GCA_964633785.1 uncultured Methanotrichaceae archaeon | reverse complement strand
TACAGGGCCTTCCTTATTGATATCAATTTACAGAAAATTCGTTACGCTGCCTTAACCCATGTATAAATGCAAGTTTTGATGCGCCTTTCGATTAATTAAGGCTGGACGTTGAGGTGAATCCAAATGGATAAGAAAAGCATATTGATTATTGACGATGATAGAGGCGTACTTGGTGGCTTTAAACTTCTCTTAGAGAGGAAGGGTTATCTTACTGATACGGCAGAATCCGGTAGTGAAGCTATAGAAAAGGTGCGAGACAAATATTTTAACCTGGCATTAATTGACATCAGGCTTCCTGACATGGATGATACTGCCCTTCTCTCAGAATTTCGCCAGCTAAATCCGGAGATGAAAAAGATCATTATTACAGGTTTTTCCACTCGAGAAAATGCCATTATATGCCTGAACCTGGGAGCAGACGCATATTTAGAAAAGCCGGTGACTCCGGGAAAATTGCTGGAGTTTGTGGCCGCGAAATTAGCAGAACAGGAATACGAGATCAAGTATCATGAGGATACTGTGAATAAATTGCTCCAATCTCGCAAGTAAATTTGGATTGTCTTTATTCGACAGGCTGCTCATCATCGTAGAGGGGCTAAGGGTATCTTGATCTCAGCGACCGTGCCCTTGCATTTCGCACTCGCTATGCAAATATCGCCATTCATTGCTTCCAATAGTCGTTTGCATACGGCAAGGCCCATGCCCATGCCTTTGGCTTTAGTGGTAATGAGTGGACGAAATATTTTGCTTTTAATCTCTAAAGGTATTCCTGGACCGGTGTCCTTAATGGCCAGAATGACTTCTTTTTCTGTGGCGGAGGAAGAGAGGTCCAGCATGCCTCCTTCCGGCATGGCCTGAACCGCATTGGAAATGAGATTGATAAGAACCCGACCGATCATGCTCGCATCGCACCTCAGGGTTATGTTCTCCTCGATCTTCGTTCTGATCTCGATGTTATCTGGAATATTCATGCTGTTGAGAGTATCTTTGATAAGGGAGGCTAAGCTTAAGTCAACCGTATCCGGTTCTAAAGGCCGAGAATAATCCCGCAGATTGCAGACTATCTTGTTCATGTACCGCAACTGTTTCTCTATAACTGCAAAATCAGATATGAGGCCAAGCTTGTCGACATCAGTTTCTGCAAAATACTCTTCTACCTTCTGCTTGGCCAGGTATGTGGTGTTCATTATGGTCTGCAGGGGATTTCTCAGATCATGGCCGATCATAACCGCTGTCTCACCAATTACCGCCAGACGCTCCTTATCACCAAGTTGTCGGCTTCTCTCCTCTCGCAGAGCATTCAACTCTCTATCACATCTTAACAGCTCTTCTTTTGCTCTTTCCTTATCGGATATGTCCGAAATAGCCATCAGTAAGGCATCAGTCCCCTGATAATTAATTGGGAACAGCTCTGCTTGTATCCAGACGTTTAACCCTTTGCTTTGCATTAAATGCATCTTTATGGGAGTTGATTTCTCATTCATTAAAGATTGTTCAACGTAATCTTCTTCATGCCAAACGATTCCCATTAGATTTTCAACCGAATTATTTATCATTTCATCTATTTTGCAGCCAAAGATCTTACAGGCTACGCTATTGGCATAGATTATGCATTTTCCTCGAAGGACCAGAAATCCTTGCATGGAAATCTCTATTAAAGTTCTGTGGAGATCCTCCCCGCCCCGGCACACTGGGATGTCAACAGCCATAATTCAACAAAACAACGAATAATATTTAGATGTTCCTCCATTGCACAGCATCCCAAGCGCGCAGCACTTCCGCCACCGACCAGGCCTGAGAGATACATCCACCCGGACGCTGGGGGCAGTCGCCGTCAAAGACCTCGGGGATTGTGTTAATCCCGTTGGCATGCATGGTTATTAGGGGTTGGAGCAGCTCTTTGGCCTGGGACAATATCGATCCGGATCTGCCTTGCACAGAGAGGAACGCATCAATGTACGGCCCCATGAGCCAGGGCCAGACAGTGCCCTGATGGTATGCACCATCCCGGCGGCGCGGGTCGCCCTCATATCTGCCAACGTAGCGCGGGTCGCGAGGCGAAAGAGTGCGCAAGCCGTAGGGCGTGAGCAATTCCCTTGTCACGACATCAAGGATGCTCTTTCTCATAATATCCGGCAGCAGATTAGGAATTCCTGCGGCGATGATCTGGTTGGGACGGATGGATGCATCCTCGTGATCAATCACATCAAAAAGGCAGCCTGTCTCACTATTCCAAAACTTCTGGTAGCTTTGTCGGACCTTCTCGGTCAGTTCCGCAAATCCTGTACCCAGAGACCAGTCCAAGGCATTGCCCATCTTCTGCATATTTATCAAGGCGGAATACCAGAGAGCATTTATCTCGCAGCATTTTCCCGCTCGTGGCGATACCGGCAGGCCATCCAGGCGTGCATCCATCCAGGTAAGCGCGGGTCCTGATATAATAAGACCATCCGGAGACCCCCCAAAGTCATCTCCCGGTCGAGAATAGCGACGAAATATCTCCAGCAGCCTGGGCCAGATCTCCCTGATAAACACCAGATCTCTGGTATGAACAAAGTAGCTGCCCACAGCCCGGACAAACCACAGGGACGCGTCCACAGTATTGTAAGAGCCTGCTCCCAGGTCGTTAGGCAGTACGCCGTCGTTCATAGAGGCAGCAAAGGATTTCAATACCAGCCTGGCATCCTCAAAGCGTTCTGTGCAAAGCAAGAGGCCGGGCAGGGAGATCATGGCGTCCCTGCCCCAATCATCAAACCAGTGGTATCCGGCGATAAGGCTCTTGCCTTGTCCCCGTTTCACCAAGAAGGAGTCCGCAGCCTTTGCCAGATTTGCAATAGGGGCCAAAAGCATTTCCATGCGTCTCTTTTCTTTCTTCTGCTCTTGCCTCCAGTCAGGCATGCCGGTCCTCCAGGTGGAAGCAGCAATGGCAAAGGCGACATCTCCCGATAGCTCTATCTCGAAGCGGCCTGGGGCGAAGAGGTCCTCCTTCCAGGCCAATCCCCGTCGTCGTTCCTCTTCGTACTCGAAGTTCCTGTAAATCATCTCCTGCGGAATATAGGTAGGTCCGTCCGAAAAGAGCGTTAGGCAAATGTCCGGACGAAGACTTGATCGGAGAATTGTTCCGGCGTCAAGAGGTTCCTGTCTCATGCCCGGCAAGGAGGATGCGGCGTGAAAGCTCCTGCTGTGCACCAGGGGAATGAGGCGCATCGTTCCCTGCCCATTTTTAATCTTGTAGCTGATGATAGTGGTATTCTCACCGCGGATCATGAAGACCGTCTTCTCGAAGCGGGAGCTGCCTATCTTATAGCAAAATTGCGAAAAGGGGTTCGAATGAAACTCCTGCAGGTATTTGAATCCCTGTGGATGGATCACACCGGGATACTGATGATTGGCCAAAAGAGTGCCTTCTATCTCCTCGTCCAGGGAGCTGAGCAAGAGCCAGCGGTCGGCCGGAGGATCCAGCGTCGCCACAAGAAGGCCGTGATAGGCTCGCGTATTGCTGCCCACCGTGGTGGAGGAGGCATAGCCACCCAGGCCATTGGCCAGCAGCCACTCCCGGCCGACACCCTCTTCATAGCTTTGGGGGCAGAAGGAAAAACCTGCCATCATTTATCCTCCGAGAGAGCGGCATTTACAGCCGTTATCAGGCTTTTTCGCAGTTTTTCTCCCTTGATGCTCTCTGATCTTGCCAACTGCTGGGCGAGAGGAGCATCTGCAAGGCTGGTCTTTGCCCAGAGGGCGAGATCCCCCTGGCTGCTATGATATTGCAATGATTCAAGCGATACAGTTTTTAGAATATTTTGCAGACCGGCCAAGCTCCAGGCAACCTCCCCTGTGAACAGATCCACGCCTGTGGCAAAGCAGAAGGGCGAGTCTGCCAGATGAATCTTCTTCTTGAGGCGGTAGTGCAGATCACATAGAACGCTGAAGTAGGTGACTGAAGCATCATAAGGAAGGCCGTAGGGACTGAAGTAGCTGTGCACCTCTCCTGGGCCACCACCGTGGGTGAAAATGTAATAGAGATGATCCGATAACAGAAGCGTCCTCCAAATAAGGAGAAGCTCCGGGTCCCGGCTCTCTTTGACAGGGGCCTCCAGCCTCTTTTGGTAGATGAAGCAGGCCTGCTGCAAGGCGTTTCCCAGCCAGCAGCTGGTATCCCTCTCCAAATCCGCCCAGGAGACATAATTGGGCACGGATAGCTCTCTTTCCGGGGGAGTGGTTTCTGCAATCTCGGCTGGGGTGGCGAAGCGGAGGTTTTCATACCTTGCTATCTCATCGGGCAGGTGGCGCAGAAACTCAAAAATGCCAGTGTCCACCCATTGGTGCTCCCCAAAGGTCTCATAGTCGCAGAAGATGTTTATGCACTGGCCGGGAGTTCTCGCCAGCCAGGTGGCATATTTGTCGGCGGTAAGGGGAAACTCTTCCCAGCTATGCGAGGAGAAGCGAAAACCGATGTCATCGGTGAGCTTGTAGTTTCTAAGCAGCAAAGAGATGCCGGCCTCTGGCGGTCGGTAGACATAGTTAGGATCGGCCATCACGCCCTCGGTGAACACGGCCTTGTATCCCATGTGCTCGACCATTGCAGCAATCTCGTCATTGTAAATCAGCTCCGTATTCTCGAAGGTGGTAGGATGCAGTCCAAAAATATCCCAGATAAGCTCCCCATGCATCTTGACCTGCTCGAAGAACTCGCTCTTATCCTCGTAGAGGCTGGCCAAAGAGTGATAGTAGGTTTGCTCCATCACCTCTACTCTCCCGGTCTCCACCAACTTGACAAAGGAGTCCAAAACCTCGGGACGATAGGCAAGGCATTGCTCCAGGAATACCCCGGAGAAGCTGTAAGCGACCTTGAAAGGCCTGCTGGATCCCTCATGCTTTCTGATGCTCTCCAGAATCACCTCATTGGCAGGCAGATAACATTTATCGGATACGCGCTCGAAGATTCTCCTATTCTCAGAATCATCGAAATAGAAATCATGCAAATTGGGCACGACTTCCTTTAGGGGGGAGCCGTCCCAGAAGAAATTCTTCTTGAGACGGAGAGGCTGGTGGACCTCAAAGCATAGGGATACAAGAGTCATATTTTCTTATCTCTGTCTACAAAATATTTACATCCTTCGCGCGACCTTCTCCAATTATACTCAATTGGGCAAATGCTTATATACTCGAAATGAGTTCTTAATTGCTCCAGTGGGGGAATCAGGTAAATGTTATTTGGAATGACAATGATCAAAGTCAGCGGCGGTCAGGAAAGATCGGTTTATGCCAATCTGCAAAAAAGACCGGAAGTAAGGGACGTCTATCGTCTCTTTGGAGAGTATAGCTTCTTTTTGGTTATGCAGGCTGAAGAGAGAAATGGACTCTCTCGAATGATCAGCGAGATAAAAGCTCGAGAGAATGTCATCAAGACCGGGCCCGTCCTTCTCACCGCAGAAGAGGGCGACCCGGAGAGACGCAGAACAGATTTTGCTGCCGCGTTTGCATAAATTTCAAGAGGAGGTTTGCCCGCAAGACGCGAATGTGCTTACCCTTTAATATCTAATCATCTCGTCCGGAGCAGCTTGGCTCGATAAGAGGCGCAAACTTGGTGCCATAGTAGATTATGCCCTTATCACCCTCTTTTCCCAGGATGCGAAATACAGGCCGAACCCGCATGCCGATCTTCACACCAGCCGAGCTGGAGACTATCTGACCGGTGATCTTGGGGCCCTCATCAAGTTGAATGATGGCCAAATTATAGGGCGTCAGCCTCTCGAAGTCCTCGGTGGCATTATAGATGGTAGTATAGGTGATGATGGTACCAGTCCCCTTGAAGGTGTACTCCTCCAGATGCGCTCCGCGACGACAGTTGGGGCAGAGGTTTCTGGGGGGAAAGAAGTATTCATTGCAGCAAGTGCAGTGTGTCCCGGAAAGATTGTATCTTTGCGGTATGCTTCTCCAGAATCTGGGCGCTTGGGTTGTCATCATCACCTCGTAAATATGTGGACCAGGGCCGTTCCGCCCGAGCCGCCCACATTGTGGGCCAGGCCCACTTCTGCCTCATCCACCTGACGCTTGCCCGCCTTTCCACGAAGCTGCAGGACGATCTCGTAGGCTTGCTTTATTCCTGTAGCTCCTACAGGATGGCCGCAGGCCTTCAGACCCCCGGAGGTGTTGATGGGTAGAGGCCCTCCCAGGGCCGTCATCCCTTCCTCTGTGGCTTTGCCGCCCTGGCCTTTTTCCACGAATCCCAGATCCTCTATGGCTAATATCTCCGCGATGGTGAAGCAGTCATGCACCTCGGCCACATCAACTTGGCGCGGCTCAATCCCTGCCTGAGTAAAAGCGGCCCGCCCGGCATGAACGGTGGCATCCAGGGTGGTCAGGTCGCGACGATCATGCAAGGCCAGAGTATCGCTGGCCTGGGCACTCCCCACAATCTTTATGGGCTCCTCTGAAAACCTTTTCGCCATTTCCGTGGGGGCAAGAACCAATGCCGCCGCTCCATCGGAGATGGGGGAGCAGTCCAGCACGTGAAGAGGGTCCGCCACCATTGGAGACCTAAATACATCATCAATCGTTATCTCCATATGGTACTGTGCGATGGGATTCATGCAGGCATGGTGGTGATTTTTCACTGCCACCTGGGCCATCTGGTCGTTTGTTGTGCCATAGCGGCGCATATGCAGCTTGGCCATCATGGCATAGAGTGCAGGGAAGGTTGCGCCAAAGAAGCATTCCCATTCCCTATCCGCTGCCGCGGCCAGTGCATCGGCGGCGGTGCCGGTCGAGACATCGGTCATCTTCTCTACGCCCGCTGCGATGACAATATCGCTATAGCCGCTGGCCACCGCCAGCACCGCCTGGCGTAGCGCCAGGCCTCCGGAGGCACAGGCCGCTTCCACGCGCGTGGAGGGCACATGCAGGCGAGAGAGGCCAGCACAGTCGGCGATGAGCGCTCCGATGTGCTCCTGCTCGATGAACCGGCCAGCGCTCATGTTGCCCACATAAAGAGCGTCGATCTGCTCACCGGTGATCTCGGCATCCCCAATGGCCATCACACCGGCCTCAGCGATCATGTCGCGCAAAGAGACATCCCATCGCTCTCCGAATTTGGTGCAGCCTACACCAATTATGGATACTGATCTCATATTCTCAGCTTGCCCTTATGCTTGGCATACATGGCATAATCAAGATACTCGGCCTCGCCGATATAGTCACGAACGCTTAAAGCACCACAGCGGATATCTTCAATCCTGTCTTTCACACTTATGCTGAATGCATCGCTCCCCGCTCCGGAGCCGAAGCTGGTCACAAAGATGCGTTCACCGGGCTTTGCGATGTCCAAAGTCGCGGCAAGGCCGATTAGGCAGGACGCCGAGTACGTGTTTCCAATGAGAGGCACAATCAATCCCGGCTCGATCTGCTTTTTGGAAAATCCCAGCATCTTAGCCACACGCACGGGAAACTTGCCATTGGGCTGGTGAAAAACGGCGTAATCATAATCCTCTGGCACGCTGCCCATTCGTTCCAGGAGGCCGCGCCCCGCGCCGGTCACGTGCTTGAAGTAGGCCGGCTCGCCCGTGAATCTTCCACCGTGTTCTGGATAGGGCATGCCTTCCCGCCTCCAGAAATCGGGCGTATCGGAGGTAAATGAATAAGTGCCTTCGATCTCTGCGGCCACGTCCCGGCTGCCTATTATATATGCAGCTCCGCCGGCTGCGGCCGTATATTCCAGCATATCACCCGGAGCGCCCTGGCTCACATCCGCGCCGATAGCCAGGCCCAGATCGATTAGATTGGAGCTGACAAGGCCCAGACACGCCTGGAGGGCTGCGGTGCCCGCTTTACAGGCAAACTCGAAGTCTGCAGCCGTAAAAGAGGATGAGGTGCATACGGCCTGGCCCACAATGGTAGCGGTGGGCTTCACGGCATAAGGATGGCTCTCCGAGCCGGCATAAATGGCACCTATCCTTTTCGGATCTATCTTCGCGCGTTGCAAGGCATTTCTTGCCGCCTCCACAGCGATGGTCACGGTATCCTCATCCAGATCGGGCACGGATTTCTCAAAGACGCGCAGCCCCTCCGTGATCTCCTCTCCATCACCCCAAACCCGGGCGATCTCGTCCAACCTTATACGAAATCGCGGGATATAGACCCCATAACTTACAATACCAGAGACCAAAAGATTTCACCCTTTGCTCAATGCACTGGTGAGTTCGTCAACGGAAAAATATGTCGTTAGAAGAGGAATGTTCTCGACCTGGGCGATCTTGATGGCAATAGGATCGACCTCGGAAGGCATTATTCCCTGCAAGACGACCGCACCTGGCTTGAGGTTGCTGACCCGCACGGCTACCATGGGCGATTTGCCCGAGTGAGCGCCGGTGAATATCAGGGCGCGGGCAGTGCTGCGTCCGTAAATCTTCTGAAACTGGTCGGGAAGCATCTCAATAATAGCCTTCATGCTATCTATTACCGTATAACCCCAGATAGTGATATCCGTGCGGCCGAAGATGACCTCCGCATTTAGTCTTTCGACGATGGTCGCGAGGTGGATGGGGTCTTGATACTCGCAGACGCTGCAGATGGAATCAAGGCCCAAAATGTCGCCCCACATGTTTTCGTAGGCGCGTAGAACATTGCAGCCGCGGCTCTCATCTATACGCAGGAGAGCATCAATTATCTTGCTCACGATCATTATGCCAGGGGACTTTCTTCTGCCACTCTCATAATCGGAGATTACAGAAGGAGACATGCCCATATGATTGGATAGGTCGGTCTGGGTTATGGCGAAGTTTCTGCGCCATTTCCTCAGGGTATCACCTGGACTCTGGGAAAGGGTGATCTCTCCTGCGATCTTCTCAGCCAATAGTCCTCGTGCGTTGGAGATCTCCCCACCGGAATTCATAAAACAACAACTGGTTAAACTAGGATATAAATCTAGCGAAAATAATTCGGCATTCAACGTAAGAATAGCGCTCAAAAAATGATCAAAATCTAATCAAAAAGAAGTGCGTCGACCGGGATTCGAACCCGGGTTGTAGGCTTGCTTCGCAGAGAATCAAAATCTGCCTGGAAGGCCCAAGTCATAACCACTAGACCATCGACGCCCGCCCCTTAGGTGGCAGAGGTTGAACTTAACTGTTTCGATCCGAATTCATCAATTCGAAATCCATCAGATACTTTGATATAAGGGAGAGAACGCGAAAACGATCCAGGAAATAAGAATGAATGCCCTGATAATTGCCTTCTGGCTGATGCTGCCTGCCTACATACCTAATAACTGTGCCGCACTCTTCGGCGGAGGTATGCCCCTTGATGGTGGTCGAATCTTCTCGGACGGTCGGCGCTTGCTTGGTGACGGCAAAACCTTTCGAGGGACCTTCGCGGGAACCATCTGTGGCGTTTTGATAGGGCTATTGCAGAACCAGATCGCGCCCTTTGTCGGTCTGCCAACTTTTGGCAGCGGCTATGAGCAACTATTCATTCTCCTGGCTCTCTCCTTGGGGGCGATGCTGGGTGATATCGTGGCGGCATTCTTCAAGCGCCGCATGGGACTGCAGCGCGGTGCGCCTCTTTTTATCATAGATCAGCTTGATTTTGTAATCGGAGCCTGGCTTATGGCCCTGTTCATAGCACCTGAATGGTTTATGCAACATTTTACTGTTACTATAATAGTAATAATCTTGTTAATAACTCCTATTCTGCACAGGGTTACAAATATCATCGGCTACAGGATGGGTGCGAAAAGGGAACCCTGGTAAGCTCTCAATTGCATTTTGTCCTATATCCTGTCGTCTCTCTGCTTCACCGGCATCAAAAAGCGATGACCCAGATATTTCCCTGTCGGCTATCGCGAAAGGTTTATAAGTTTAGGTAATTGATACCGAGAGCGTCATAGCCAATTTTATCGTTAAACAGCATGAAATTGGTGAAATGAAAAGGAGGAGGAATAAATGGACGCATTTGGCATGGGGATCTGTGCTGCGGCTGGTGCTCTTGCGTTTGTTGCGGGTGCTTCTGAGGATATTGACTCGGATATTGGTTCTCAAAGCAATCCCAACTCACAAGTTCAGTTGGCTGCCCAGGTAGGAAATCCCCACCGGATTTATAATAAGGCCATTGCAGGCGAGCCACCATCGAATGCTTTGTGGTGTGCTGTCGCATGTCTCATGGCTTATGTGCTCATCGAAGGCTATCATATGCCTTTGCTCTTTGCAGCAGTTGCTGGTGCTTCATTAGCCGCTTTATTCGACGGCGTTATGTCTCTTAGCGCTTACCTAGGTAGGAACGCCAGCCAGGCCAGGTTCAATCAGTGGATTTACCTGGATATCATCAGGTACACTACGCCCTCCATCATGGCGCATGTATGGATAACGTCATTTTGTATAACCCTGATTGCAATTATTCAGGTCTACGTGCTCACGCCTCATCATCCCTTCCCGATTCCAGTAATCGGCCTAATTTGGGGATTAACCGTGGGAGCTATCGGGTCGTCTGTGGGCGATATTCACTACGGTGGCGAGCGCGAGTTCCAGTGGAGGCTATTCGGACAGGGCCTCAACACCATGCTCTCCGGACAGATCGTCAGGAAGGCAGAAGCGGGCCTGAGAAATTCTATTGATAATGCATGGTTTTGCGCCAAGTTCGGCGGTCCATGCACGGGCTTGGGCTTCGGCCTGACAGTGTTCCTGGACAACTGGAGAACAACGGTCTTTGACCCCGTTACTCAGGCAACTTACGCTATCGCGATGGGATGTTTCTTTGTGCTTGCTATGAACTTATATAATCTCTATATGGAAATCTCCGCGAGGAAGAAGTACGGGCCATACCCAGGCTATAAGGGGGACATTGCAGCATGAGCCTTGTCTTTGATACTAATATGCTCATCTATATGCTGGAGATCGTAGTTGGAGGTCTCCTGGTGAGCGTAGGCGTGCATTTTGTGCCTGTGGGCGGCGCTCCAGCAGCTATGGCGCAGGCTACAGGTATCGGTACAGGTACGGTTACCCTGGCAGCAGGCTCGGGTCTGACCGGTCTATTATCTGCCGGTTTGATGATGTCGGTCACAGATAACATTTGGCCGATTCTGGCTACGGGCGCTGTTGGCTCCATGATCATGATGGACGCCACAATGCTGACAGGCGACTTCATCTACTCTTATGCTGTAGGTGCTCCTTATGCCTCGGCCAAGGTCAATTACGATCCCATAACCATGTTTCCCCAGCCGCCTTATGTAGCTCCGGGAACAGTGGGTCAGGGCATCCCCACGGTATGCTTCGTGAGCGGCACAATTGGCGCTCTCTTAGGCGGTGTCGGAGGAGCCATGATCTACTACCCATGTTTGCAGATCGGTGGGAATCCGGCGCAAGCCGCAATCTTCGCCATAGGCATATTCTTCGTGCAGGCTGTGATTCCATCCTGGAACATTCAGGGAACCATAGAAGGATTCCACGACCCCAAGTTCAAGAAGTGGCCCCTGGCATTTAAGGCAAGCCTGGTTGCAGGAATACTCTTGGCTATAATGACAGTGCTTATCCAGCCCTTGGGAGGCGCTTAAGATGGATCAGCTAAAAGGATTCAAATTAGAGCCCAAGCAACTGAGGATGTACGGCATAATCGGGTCGGTAGTCGGAATATATCTGACTGTGGGCCTCAACGCTATGACCGGAACGAAGGTATTCTCCTTCATCGGATGCATTGCAGCCTTATTTGCAGTTCTGTGGGGCGCAAACTCCATCCGCAGAATTTGCTCATATGGTCTGGGCACGGGAGTTCCAGCAATGGGAATGCTGTGCACGGGAATGGCGTGTGTGGCTGCCGTGTTCGGCCTGAACATCGCCGGTAGGATTGGATTCGAAGCTGGCGGAGTTATCATTACCCTGGTTTATGCCATGATATTCGGTTATGTCGTTGGCACTCTCTGTAATAAGGTAATGAAATTCAACATCCCCATCATGGAAGAAGGACTGATGGACGGCTCAGGTGCATGCACCATGGCAGTACTTGCCTGGAGCGTCAGCCTGTCCGGATCTCTATCGTACAATGAGATCATCGCCACCGTTTACAATACCGGATTTTTGGCAGTCATCTTCATACTGGGAGGCATGGCCCTATTCCATCCGTTCAACGCCAACCTGGGACCTGATGAGAAGCAGGACAGGACGCTCATCGATGGCATGATGGTCGGCGGACTGGCCATGTTTGGACTTGGCATATGCTCCATAGTGACAATCGGATTTGCTCCGGCAATGCTGACGATAGTAGTGGGCTTTGCACTCTGGTACTACTTCTTTGTCTGGTACTTCAGACTGGCAAAGAGAGATGCTGCCGCAGTGGTAGGAACAGGGCTTCTGCCCCCGAGCGCGCTATAAGGAGGAGGAGAAAATGGGAGTTGTTAGAGTATCACCCGAACTGGGTCTGCTATTTGACCCAATCAAGGGAACAGTCTCACAGGAGAGGGAGGACGTCGTTCAGTATGCGCTCGATCCGCTCTATCCTAAGGTTGAGAGGCTGGATCGGATAGCGCAGGACATGATGAACCAACTGGGGCCGGATAGCGAACTCATGGAGTCTTACGCCAACAGAGGCAAAGCCTCTTACATCGGCGGCCTCTACACCAACATCTGGGCGGGCCTAATCATCGGTCTGGTAGTGGCGTTCGTCATCCTGATCAGCTCGCTGTTCGCCACGCCGGAAGGAATAGCGATTGTAAATGCAGCAGTAACGCACACGGGAGGCATGTGAGATGGTACTTAAGAAGAAGCCTACCGATCCATGGCCGCTAATCACAGGCGAGTATGAAGTTGGAAATCCGGAAAGCCCGGTGGCCGTCTGTACATGTGGATCGCATCTCAAGGCCTCCGAGCTGTTCGCTGCCGGTGCTGGTCTGGTTGGACCCTGCAAGACGGAGAACATCGGAATAGAGAAGATGACCGCCAATCTGGTCTCCAATCCCAACATCAGATACCTGATTATTACGGGAATGGAGGTCAAAGGGCATATCACAGGCCAGGCTGTCAATGCCTTCCTCAAAGACGGTATAGATAAGGAGGGAAAGATTGTTGGAGCCACGGGCGCCATCCCCTTCATCCAGAACCTGAACGAGGAGTCCATAGAGCGGATCAAAACGCAGATTCAGCCCGTCATGATGATGGACACCGAGGACATGGGCGCTATCAAGGCCAAGATCCAGGAGCTGGTCTCCAAGGATCCAGGTGCCTTAGATGTCGAGCCCATGAGAATTGAGATCAAGGTGGGCGGAGACGAAGAGGAAGCCCACGGGCCCAGGCCGCTGGCAGCTGAAGTTGTAGAGATCAGAGACCGGATGAGAATTCAGCAATCCGCAATTACTGTCGATGGTCTACTTAACAAGCTGCAGGCGGGCATTTATGCAGGAAAGATGGAAGGCCTTGCCCTAGGCATGACCGTTGTCCTGATCCTCTTCGGCTTAATCCTGAGGATAGCACCCAAAGGAGGGATCTAGAAATGGCAGAGGAGAAAGAGGTTGTCTACGGCCAGGGATATCCCACGGTTGTCATGACCCAAGAAGGGTACTTTGATGACATTGTAGAGGACATCAAGTATAAGGGCCAGCTCCTGGCCAGAGAGACAAAAATGAGCTCGGGTGTTCTTTCCACCGTTTCGATGGGATTCTTCACCGGCTTCATCATCGCTCTCTTGATGATGATCGGGCCGTTCTTCATACTTCAGGGGGGGCTGTGAGCCATGGCTGAAGAAGGAAGACAGGCAGTACCCGTCGCGGTTGTCGATCCGGAACAGTTCAACCAGCTTATGGCCAGACTGGACAAGATCGATGAGAAGATCGAGTTCTACTCAGGCGAGAAGTTTCTGCGGGCAGGCAAGTCTATCGGCAGGGATCTAGGTACCGCCTACGGTGTTTGCGCAGGATTGATCATTATACTGGCATATGTGCTGTTCGTATATGCCGGCAACTGGACTAGGGTGATTTAAGTGTTTAAGTTTGATAGGAAGCAAGAGGTCTTCGAGTTCGGCAAGTTCAAGGTTGGGGGCCAGCCTGGAGAGTACCCCACATGCTGCATAGGCACCATGTTCTACGCCAGGCACAAGATCGTATCCGATCCGGAGCACGGAGTCTTTGACGCGGCAGCCGCAGAGAGGCTCTGGAATGCACAGGTTGAGATGAGCGACATCACAGGCAACTCCTGTATGAACCAGATCGTTGCAGAGAGTGATGAGGCCATGAAGAAGGAGATCGACTGGTTTGTGGGCGTATCCGATTACCCATTCCTCATCGATTCCTCTGCACCGTCGGTACGCGCCTTCGGCGTCAAGTACGCCTCCGAAATCGGCGTTGCCGACAGGGCCATTCATAACTCCATCAACGCCTCTATCACACCGGAGGAGTTGCAGGCAGTCAAGGACAGCGACCTCGATGCCGCTATCGTCCTGGCCTTCAATGCCATGGAGAAGGGAACCGTTGGCAAGATGAACATCTTGACCAAGGCTGCCGGCGGCGCCAAGAAGGGCATGCTGGATTACGCTAAAGAGTGCGGTATTACCAGGATACTCCTGGATGTGGCAGCCATGCCTTTGGGCAACGGCTCCGGTGCTACCTACAGGGCATGCATCGCCGTTAAGGCTCAGCTGGGCCTTCCCGTGGGCGCAGGCTTCCATAACGCAGCTTCCGCCTGGGACTGGATGAAGAAGTGGAAGAAACAGCATAAAGAGGCCTTTGCACCTGTGGACATCGGCTCCAACCTGGTGGCAGGCATTCTGGGCGCTGATTTCTATCTATACGGCCCCATTGAGAACGCTCCCATGATCTTCCCCGCGGCTGCGATGGTAGACATCTTCAAGGCGGAGTCGGCTGAAGAGCTTGGCCTGAAAGTCTTAACCGATGATCATCCCAGGAAGAAGACGCTTTAAGCGCCTCTTCTTTTTTTCTTTTTGAGGTTTATTTGCCTCGTGTTGTCGTGCAAACGGCGTTTGAAGATCCCAGATTCACGTGCCAGAGATGCGGCTCTTGTTGCCATCATAAGAGGCCAAAGGAGTTTGAGGACCTGGTTCCCATGGAGCGTCTAAAGGAGTTCTGGGAGAAGTCCAACCTCATCTACCTGACGCAAGAGGACATCGAACGTATAAGCCGCAAAACAGGGCTTGTCGCGAAGGATTTCGTGGACACGCTCTACGAGTACGACGGCAAGTTTGTGAGGGCCGAGGAAGGAGGAAAGAAGGTGGTCCTGGACATTCCGGTCATGAAAAGCAAGGAGGATACCACATGCGTATTCTACGAGGGGGGCTGCACTGTTTATCCCGTGCGACCCAGGGCTTGCAGGCTCTTCCCATTTCGGGTGGAAGAGACGTCAACGCCGGAAGGGGATCTCATCCTTAGTATAGGCTATAATTCTACCTGTCCAGGGATCGGTAAGGGGAAAAGCGTTGCCAAAAAAGATCTGGAGAAACTTGTAGTTGACCAGTTTCGGCAGAGGAGCGAAATAATCTCTTCTGAAGTGCGCATCCTTGCGGCAGAAGGCAAGATTCAGAAGGATGCACAGGTATACAGAACAATTCCTGGCCGCAGATCAATTGCTTGGCAAAGTTTTTCTACTGAAGAGTAATAACAGAGCAGAGGCATGGTTATTCCAGCGCCCTGTAAAAGGAGGTAAGATTGTGACAGTTGTAAAGAGCGACGCAATGCTGCAACATGAGGTTTGGATTCATGAGGTAGTCACTCATAGACCCAAGCATATGAGAGAACAAGTAATGCATATAGAGGTTAGAAACCTGGTTATGGTAGCAGCTGCTATTTTGGTAGTAGTTATTGCGGCTGTTGAAATGTTTAAATGAAGTAGGTGATAAGGCCGGCTTTCGGCCTTGGTCCTACTCTTTATGGGCTCAATTCTATCTTGTAGTTATTGGAATTTGCAGTTGCCTGATTCTATATCATTCAAATTCTTAATAATATTTGCTTTGTGTGCATTAGAGAGATTATGATATTCACAGATCGTCAGTACCCTGTGAAGTTCATCGCGCTGCATTGAGGCTGTATGCTGGGCAACATATAACATTGTTTCCAGATATTTTTTTTCTTTAATCATATTTTGAATTATCTCTAAGAAAGCCTCATCAAATTTTATCTCTGAAGTACCGATATCCTTAATCACTTTGATCAGTTTTTCGCTTGACCTTTGGCTGGCCATGTTTGCAGCTAAAGCTCTTTGGGCAAAATCCAGGGATGCATCAGAGACCCCATTCAGTATTAGCTCAGACGCGAGTTTCTTCAGGGTCTTGCTCTGAAGAATAGTCTCTGATTCCAGTGCTAGAAAGGCTTCTGGAGTTATCTCTATTTTTGTGTATTTTGGACCTGGCATTTTTCCTGCAGTACCTCTTTTTTCAATTCATACGAGTTCCACTATTTCAATGCTTATTACGGACATTCATGTCCATTTCTAGGGATCAACCTTTGTTGACATCCTGATAGAGCGGATACGGTCCTGCTGCTTAAAAAAAGTATCTGCAAATGGTAATTCGAAAGAGATAAATACATAGAATAAATATGAATTTGGAAAAAAGGAAAAATTTCCAATAAGGAGGAATAGAAAAGATGAAACTTGGTCAACAAGAGTTGGGGGTATATCCACTGTGGGTTGGTTTTTGGGTAGCTGCTATCATTATATCGGTAATATCGGGACAGGCATAATGCAGAGCATCAAATAAGAATCCATTACCGCAGGAATCACACCGCGGGAATTGACCCTTGGACTCACTTCCGCATCCTTTTTTTGACTTTAGAAGACTAGTTAGCACAAAGTTTATGTGGGATGCTGCAAAGATAGGGCCTAGATTTAGCGTATCCAATGCCCGGAATGGAGGTGAAAGATAGATGCCAAATATCACTGATCAGTTGATCGCCATAGTATTATTCGGCGTTTTAACATTCGTACTACCAACGCTGTTCAACAAGTGGTCTGACAGCAGAGCAGGCGTTAGATAAATCTGCATTTTCTGATCCTGGTTCGTGCCAGGATCTACCTTACTATTTTATCAAATTGATATCAAGCTCTTAATTCACAAGTTCCGTTGCATTGGAGCGCACTGTAGCAGCAAGCAAAAAATGCGAAAGCGTCGATCAAAAATCTCTTTGAAATGGGGCTTCGCGAAGACTAATCAAATCAGGAGCTTCGCCTTTTCCCCTGCATCGAACTAGAGGTCCGAGTCGTTCCGTGCAGTTTCGGGCTTGGTCCAGAAAGACATGTTCCAAGGCAAAAATTCTTATACTTTCTAGTTTATGTAAACTTTGCCCAACGCCATGGGTTTACACCGAAATTGTGGTGGGGTTTACCACTATCCGGCCCGACAATAGAGAGAGCCAGCAAAAAAAGTACTGGCTCTCTATTTTCTTTTATCACCACTATCGATCAAAACCGCAGTTGCAGCTACAGCAAAAGCTTTATAGTCTTGTCAACTCCAATCGCGAAGGGGAGTTTACAACAAGAGGCATGGTTTATGAATCCAGCAGTCGTCGTAATAGTAATATATTTGTTGGGGATGCTTGCCATCGGCGCTTGGGGGCACCGCCTGAAAGGACTGGAGGATTTCCACCTGGCGGGGCGGAGCATAAAATTGGTTCTTCTTACAGGCACTTTCTGTGCCACTATCATTGGCGCATCAGCCACTCTTGGCATGGCGGGCCTGGGATTCAGCAAAGGCCTGACGGGTGCATGGTGGATGCTCTCCGGTACGGCTGGACTTCTGGTGTTAGCAACTTTTTTTGCCGGGAAGGTAAGAGCCAGCGGATGTAGCACTCTGCCCGAACTGGTGGGATCATTTTATGGAGAAAGGGCAAGGTTTGTCGCCTCCGCTCTCATTGTCATTTCCTGGGTGGGCGTCATTGCCGTGCAGATTGTGGCCTGCGGCAAGGTGCTGGGCGCCGTATTCGGAGGAAACGAGACCTTATTCATGGCAGCATGTACGGCCGTCTTCGTTCTCTACACAGCACACGGAGGACAGGGCTCGGTGATAAGGACAGACCTGGTACAGCTCATGATAATATTAGCAGGAATAATCTTCCTATTTTTCAAAGCATCAGAGGCAGCCGGACCCGGCCTGCTCTTTCGCCAGAGCTTTCCCATTTCGGCAGAGATGGGCGGATGGGATGTACTTTCCCTGCTACTGGTTGTCGGCTCGGCATACCTGGTCGGCCCGGATATGTATTCTCGTTTGCTCTCTGCCCATACCCCGAGAGAAGCGAAGATATCCGCGGCGATTGCAGCCATCATCCTCATTCCCCTGGCCTTCCTGATCACATCCCTGGGCGTCTTTGCCCGGTCGCTTTACCCGGCGGCATCACCTGAGCAGGCCATTCCCGTGCTCCTGACTGGGCTGCTGTCGCCAGCCACGGAAGGCTTGGTGGCAGCAGCTCTCCTGGCGGCATTCATGTCTTCTGCAGACACGAGCCTGATGACTGCTACTTCCATTTTGACTCTGGATATCTACAGAAAGGCCAAACCGGCAACGAGTGAAGGGAAACTGATGGAAGTGTCGAGGATTTCTGTGCTAATCATAGGGATTTTGGCTTTAGCGTTGGCTGTGTCTCTGCCCAGCATTATCAAGACGCTGCTTATCGCCTATACGGTCTTTACCAGCGGTCTGCTCTTGCCGGTTGTCGCCGGATTTTACAGAGACCGGCTGGGGCTTACGCCTTCCGGCGCACTGGCAGCGCTGCTGGGAGGCGGAGCAACAGCAATCTTCCTGGGCCAGACCTATCCTTTGCTTGGCATGGCGGTCTCCGCCGCATTCCTATTCGGGGTAAGCTGGTTAGAGAGACAGTATACGGCGCAGGAATGCAAAAACGTAGTTTAGTGGACTTATCCTTTTGACATATTTAGCGGGACTTACCATCCCAACTCTTTGCATTCAACAATAAAGCATTTATATCTCTATTCAGGTGTAAACCAGTACCAATGTCAATGATTTACAATGGTATAGCCATGGTTGCTTTGGGAAGCAAAAAAGCTGCATAGGCCGCAAACTAAATATCAATTTTTTTGATTGAATAACCGGAGTTCGCCGCTGGATGCACCTTTTGCAGTCATCGCTGCAATGATCATAAAATTCAGGCGAAAAGAGGATAGAGGGGGTCAGTATTCCCTTACTGGCCCCAAATTTTGGGCGGATGATGGCTAATATCCAGTCAAATGTCCTGTACCTTGATCCAAACAACGATGTTGTGGGCGTTTTTGCTCAATTTATAACCTCTTCGTCGCAGTGCAGTCCTAACGCAGTCACGGTCTACTCCATTTCTTTTCGCGATCCTCCCGATTTCGGACCTGTCGAAAAATTGTAGCTGTCTGGCTTCGCACTTCGAAATATAATCCTCTAAGGAGGCGATTCTTTTGTTATGACTCATGCGTTCGCCTTCCTTACTCTTCCAGATCATTCGGCCATGACCGTTATTAGTCAACTGATAGCCGAGCCTTCTAAGCTCACAGCGAATTCGCTCCGGAGATAAGCCAAAACGACCTGCTATGCATTGAACCTCTCGGCGATCATAGATGCAGGATCTAAAATGGCCGCTATTTGAAAGATAGATTTCGAGGTTATGAATAGTCTTATCGGTGTGCTGGGTCGCGGGCAAGGTAACTGAATCTAAACTCGTTTTCAGTATGCACATTGTCATATTCGCCTTGGCTGGAAGCATTTTTGGATAATTAGCTGTGATTGAGGATATATGGCCAGTATTCTCTTGCAGGCCTCCAATCGTATGACGGATGATGCTAGAGCCCCCCTTCCACAATGTAGCGTAAACCTCTACATTGGCATGTGGTTTACAGTGCTTGGAAGTATAAATGCTTTATCATGCATTTGGCACTGAAAAGAAGACGATAGAATGGCCCTCATTCAAACGTATTCGGAAAGGAATTTGTCCAGGAAGCCAGCTATGCCTCCCGGATAATAAACCTCCAGAGCGTCGAGTTCCGCCATCTTTCTTGGATCAAAATAGTGTGTTTTGAGATATCTCTTGAACCTTTCTTTATTCTCTTTCGAATCAATGCATCCCTGGACCGGGGGAATTCTAAGCTCCCTGACCTGATCGGGTGTGAGACCAATGCATTTTACTCTGATATCCGTATTGCTTCCCGGCGGCTTCAATTCTGCAATCTTCGTCGCCAGATCCTGACAAAAGAACGCACTATTGGAACTCAAGTCGGAGAGACAGAGAATGATTGTAGGAGAGTCGCAGCGCTGATACAGGGCTTTGACGGCATCCTCCGATTTCTTGCAATTGACGGAGACGAGGGTTACGCCTTTCTTTTCGCATACAGGGCCTATTAAAGGATTTAGAGCGGACTTATTCAGCCAAACCTCGATGGAATTGGAAATTCTTAGAGAACTCCGAGGCAAGAATATGTGATCACCAGGAATCTCATCGAGAATGGCATCTGCGGGAATGAATCCCAGCTTTCTTGCCTTGCTCATCCACTTGGAAAGCTTCTCGCCATCGCTTTCATGGTAAGGCCGTGTGATCCGAATCTCGCCTACGAACCATCCGCAAATAGGATAGTCAGTCTCCTTCCTTTGCATTGCATAGTAAAACAATGCTCTAAGCGTGGTCCTTGATCTACCGATGTCTCTTTCAAAATTACGATATACTTCAGCCAACCACCTGGACTTGGTTCTATCTGTTTCCGTATCTACAAATGGCTCGGTCATATCTCAATTTCCCGTTTTGATCATTTTTGGAGGATCTAACTAATGATGCCAAAATATATAGATTAGAGCGTTTCTGCGAGTATACCACCGAAACCGAAAAATGCGAATTCTGGGGCTGGGCGTGCTTAAGCTATCGGCTATGGAGCGGATGCTTAATTAGGAGGCAACCCGAAAGAATTGCATTAACCATGGAGGTAAGTATTTGACAAAGAAATTCACCGATTTAACTCCCAGTGATCTGACCAGGCTGCCCAACCTTTCCGAAAATCACTTTTGCATAGGCGTAGAGCGCATTTATCTGCATCTATTCAACGAAAAGAATATGCACTGGTATATGGCGGAGTACGGGCCGATCAGCAAGAAATTCTTCGGATTTTTCGAAGATAAGTCCGATGGAATTTCATCTGGATTTTGTAGCCTGGAAGATCTGATAAAATGGTGCAAGAAGGGTGGCCCATGGGAGCCTTGGGTTGATGAGAACTGGAAGCCGACAGAGGCCAGGGAGATCATTCCTTTGCAGGGGTATATTAAAATGATTATTTGCCCGCCTGATATGTTGTGATTTGAGCTTTTAGCCCTGAAACGTCTCTTATTATGCATTTCTTTCTTTTATCGAGATACTGGGGTAGAAAATCCCCAGACTTCTGGCTAAAGTGAATCTTACTCAGATCATGATAAAGAAAAGTGCTTGCTGATCGCAAAATGCCTGGGAGCGTTACGCAAAGGCAGATCTTTAGAATATAAGGCCGCTTGCTGGTATTGAGCAATATTCCATCCGTTCATCAATGAAGTTCATTCTCTCTAAAAGTCCTCCATGTCTTTAATTCTTTAATATTGGAGAACGCAGATCAAAGGGCAAAGTCACGGCAAGCAAATGCCCCGCGTTAAATATACCCGAATAGAAATAACTCCCGAATAATATATGGCTTTGGAGGCGGAGGCAATTTTTCCGGATATTGACAATCTTTCAGCTCAATAGAGTGCCTTCGGCGATGGCTGTGCTCATCTTTGCGCAACTCAGCCTCAAGCTTGGCAAGATCCCGCTCATCAATAGGCTCCATGGGCACTCCTTGGCCCTCCTGGTCGGAGAATTCCTATAGGTCAACTTTCTGCCCCAGAATGCTCTTCGAGCCGTCAAATACGTCTTTGGCGATCCAGGCGCATCCCTGTGCTGCGGCACAGCTGTCCAGAGGCCGTACATCCAGGCCCAGGAGCTCGGATACGCGCATGCTTATTCTTGCGGCAGGGCTGCCGGCCAGGAATATATCGGGGTTTGGCTCGCCTCGGTCGCGACAGAGGACGAGAAGGGCATTGATCTCCATGGCAGCAAATAATGATAGGGATTCGAGGGCCAGGCTCTCCTCTTCGGGAAGGCATTGCTCCAAAATAGCTCGCCCCATCTTGGAGAGAATGCCGCCGTTGTTGAATGCCTGGTTCGCCGTCATCCTACCGGAGTCAACCTCTCTAATGGCCTCTACATCCAGCGGACCTTGCAAGAGTCCGGGGGCAAAGATAGGGGCATCGATAGCCCCGACGATCTTTCCCTGCAGCACGGCAAATGTTACTGTATTGGAGCTGGCATCGCATACAATGAAATTCTTACTCATTTCCCTAAAGACGCCATAGGCCAGGCCCACCTTCTCCGGGCTCATGCCGTGGGAGAAGACTTTCAGGCGGGGATCGATATCGCTGGCGCGATGAATGCCGGGAAGAAGGATGGCCGGCCAGCCCGAGGCTTGGATGGCCTCAAAGACCCTGGTCCCTCCGCCGACATGCAGCCCGGCTCCATCCTGCTGGATCAGGCCGCGATTGGGTGCATCCTGCAGCCTTACAATTCGGGTTAAGCCGTCCCCCATGGAGTAGCTGAGGGCCACCAGGTCAACGATGTCGTGGCCTAAATGCTGAGCAATGCGCAGCACTATCTCTTCTGCAGAAAGAAGGCTCGCCTCTTGTCTGGCAAGATCCCAGCAGCGCCCCTCCGGGGTGGCAAATCTTACGGCGGTGGTTCCGTGGTCTACTCCTATGAACATTAGATCAGCTCAATACCTGGATCCCAGGCAGACGGAGTATTTCTGCTAGGCATTCATAAGCGTATCCGGTCCGCGGAGATCAAGCCAGAGATAGAGAAAATGAGTGAACAAATCCCAATACGGTCTGATTTTCGATCTTGCTCTTTATCACTTATGCCGCTCGTAATTTTTATCTTTATCCTCATGCCCATAATCCGCTCTTGCTCGATTCAGGCGGCTGAGATGAGTTCCAGCAATTCCTTCGCCACCTTGCCGCTCTCTCTTCTTGTCCTCATGAGTGTGCTCATGCGCTGGCACTCTCCCTGGTAGCTGCTCTTTTTGTCCACCAGGAAGAGGTCCACCTTGCCAAGCAATGATCGCACGCCTTCATCATTGGGGGTGACATTCATGGCCGCCATAAATTTGGCGGCAGGACCGCTCACCGGCTTATTTCCGATGAATGGACTCATGGCCACCACCCTCTTGTCTCGCAGCCGTTCGCGTACGCCCTGCAGTGCCAAAATGGGGCCAATGCTGGTGACCGGATTGCTGGGGCCGATGATAATGGTATCTTCTTTTTCCAGCAGATCCAGGAAAGATTGGCAGGGAAGGGCGGCATCCAGACCCGCAAAAAAGAGGGCGCGAACCTCGGGCAATCCCTGGCGCCCTACCCAGAATTCCTGAAAGTGCATCACCCCTTCCGGAGTAGAAACGACCGTAGAAACAATGTCATCCGTCATGGGAACGACTCGCTGCTTCACCCCCAGCGATTCAGCCAGGGCCTGTGATGCATGACTGAGTTTGACGCCACGGCGAAGCAGCTCTGAGCGAAAGATGTGGACGGCTCGATCTTTGTCTCCTACCTGTAGCTTCTCTTTGATGCCCATCGCGATGAGAAAGTCATGGGTCAGAGTCTTGTCCCCCTTTATGCCCCACATTCTCTTCTCATCGATCATATCTGCCAGAGTGTAAAGCACAGAATCGACATCTGGGGAGATGTAGTTCCCGGAGATCCACAGGTCCTCCGCCGTGTTCACAACCACTGACAACTCCTCTGGCCTTAAAAGCTCCTTTAGGCCCAAAAGGAGTTTGGGCGTGCCAGTGCCACCACTTAAGACCAGCATTTTAGACGTCCACGATAATCATGCCCGTCTTAAGATGAGTCGCATCTTCATCCGGGATAATTGATTTCACGGCTTTTTCACAGTCAATAGCGCTGTTCCCTAGGGGGTCCTCAAGAATGAGTGTCAGAGGAAACCGGCCATTTCTGGCGAGTTTGATATTATTCAAAATCTCTTCGCCCTTTTTGATGCTTTCCAGGCTTTCTGCCTCCCGCGCCGAGCGAGTGGCAAAGCCCACCACGCCCTCGATACGTTCAAGGACACCCTCTACATTGGATATGTAAGAATCCGATGCAAATCCCGGCTCGATGTCCACGCCAAGCTCCGGAATGTGCAGTGTGCCGCTGGAAGAACGAATCACTCTTGCATCCAGATCCTCAATGCTCGTCACCTGCAAGGTGAAGCGCACCGGCTCCTTTTGCGTTAAGAGAATGGTATCATTGTGTCTATAGCCGCAGTCGCAGACTCCGGCAATAACCATTGCCTCTCCGAAATGTGGTATGTCCACCGTCTCCCAGCAAAACTGCATTTGGACAGAGCATACGGGACAGTTCGCGTTTGTTGTTAGATTCAATCTTTGCTCCCGACCACCTTCTCACGGTCAATCTTTATGCCGCTGGGAACCAATACAATAAGATCATCGCCAATCCCGGCTATATCTCCCGAGACATCTTCGACTGCTTTTTTTAGTTCTCCAATCGCCCGGTCTAAAGCAGCTTTATCCCGCTTCAGCCCAGCGATGTCCACCAGGACAATATTGCCTGCATAAATCTCCTGTTTGATCTCGGGCAAAACCTCGACCCGTCCCAGCTCCGCTACCCTTAAGATCATCTCCGGGGAGCTGCTTCCTTCCTCGAACTGACCCAGATCTACCTCAGAGTAATCCTGCTCTTTAGACTTTCCTATGAGCTTGAGCTTTTCTAGAAATCCCGCCATCTAAAAACCCCGCTGAGGGAATTATGTATTATTATATTTATATTTAACGCCGTTACAGGTCCATGAGTTTCAATCCCACTAAGCCCATAGCCACCATGAAGAGCATGACGATCAAAGCAAAGCTCGAAGCTCGCAGCTCGGCGGGAAGGACCATTTGCGCCCCCAAAATGAGGACTACCATCAGAAATACGAGACCAGTACTGAGGCCAATCTCAAGCCAATTCTTCTTCACAAGGATATTGTCCACTCGCCTTAGGAGATATACTTTTTCGCCCGAAGGCCGTCCTCGCGCGCCAGGAAATTCACCAGCGATCGGGTTTTATGGCCATGCCAGCCCATGGCAATAAAGCGGGGATAAACGGGTAGCCTCTCTCTCAGGTCATAATCCAAGAGACAGTGATGCAACTCTTCTTCACCTGGCCAGGGACGATCGGGATTTATGCCGTCCACGGTGACCGCGCTAATTCCTCCCAGATCATCGGCTCCCGCGGCGATTAGAGGAAGCGGGTCCACGAGGTTGGGTGGAACTTGAATCGCCACCTCAGGCGGAAGGATTTCGCGCGCCATTTCTACTGTTTTGCAGAGGTCCATTATCTCTGGTCGGGGCGCATTCTCCAGAGCCGTTCCCTGCTTGGGGTCCAGCGGTTGGATGATTACCTCCTGAATATGGCCGAAGGCCCTATGCAGATGGGCAATTTTGCTGATTGCTTCTATCCTGTCCTGCATGCTCTCCCCTATGCCCACCATTATGCCTGTGGTGAAGGGAATACGAAGTCTACCCGCCATGGCTATGTACAGTAATCTTAAATCCGGCCTTTTTCCCGGCGATTTTGCATGTGCCTCTAGCCGGGCAGTCGACTCCAGCATCAGTCCCATAGAGGCGTTATACGGCTGCAAGCGCCGCAGATCTTCTTGCCCCAGCAGGCCGGCATTAGTATGGGGCAGCAGTCCAAACTCAAGGGCAATCTCGCATAGCTCCACTAAGTAGTCCAATAGATCCGCAATGCCGGCCTCTGCCAGCAGGCTCTCAAAGCCCGGGACTGTCCCGGGCGCCTCACCCATAGTAAAAAGCGCCTCGCTGCATCCACGAAGAGCACCCTGCTCCAGCAGCCGCGTCGCTTCGGTTCTGGAGATTAAATGGGCGTCTTTTATTTCTTTTCGAAAAGAGCAGTAGCCACAGCGATTTCTACAGAGGTCCGTCACCGGGAGAAAAATATTTTTGGAGTAGGTTAGAGTCTTCATCTTTAGAAACATTCTTCAGCGGCGAAATTCCACCAGCTTTAAAACATTTCCAAGCGGACAGTCCTCGGGCGCCTCGCCCACGATATCTACAATGGTGCATCTTTCGCCGTCTTTCAGTCCCGATGGATGGCACATATCATACATGCTGCATTCGGAATCATCGCATTTCATGGCTTCAAAGACTATCTTGGAACCAGGAAATGCTTTTCTGGCGTCAAAGGCCGCTATTATGGGGCTCTCAGCCACCTCAACCGCTCGCACTCCGGATTCGTGGATAGGGCAATCATGAACCAGCTCCCCACGGGTCCCCAATATCCTGTAGCGCCTGCTCGGCTCCAGGTTGATGCACGTGTTTCTAAGCTTACATGTCTCGCATTCCGGCGTGGGGCCCACGAAGGTGAACTCCAGGCCAATGCTGGCGAGTTTCGTTCCAATCAGCGTAATTTGTGTGGATGCCTCGGACATAGTTCATTCTCCTTTTTTCATGATTATTATTAATCAGATTATTCCAGTTTCTTCAGCCGCTTTGATCGCCGCCATTCTATTCAGACCTGAATCCAGTATGGTATAGCGTTCCGGTCGAATCTCGTGGGCACTTGCCAGGGCCGATATCACGCTATCTGCATCCAAACCTGCCTGTGCCGCAGAGATGGGAGCGCCGACCAAGGCCAGTGCCCTTTTTATCATCTTCCAGTCCCCTCCATGCAAATACATCATCATAATGGTGCCCAGACCGCAAAGCTCGCCATGCAGGCACCTTCCCGGTGCAATTCTGTTCATAGCATGAGCGAACTTGTGCTCCGAGCCGCTTGCTGGTCGCGACGATCCGGCTATGCTCATAGCCACTCCGCTGGATATCAGGGCTTTGATTACTATCCGGGCCGATTCCTCCAGGCCCGGCCTAATATCTGCCGCAAGCTCAACGATCATGCGCGCTGTCATACCGGATAGGGCGGAGGCATATTCACTGTACTCCTCATTTCGCAGGCGATGAGCCAATTGCCAGTCCAGTATGGCCGTGTAGTTGGAGATGATGTCGCCGCATCCGGCAGCCAGAAGCCTCGCCGGAGCCTGGGATATTATCTTGCTGTCGGCCACAATTGCCAGCGGGGATTGCGCTTTGATGGATGTGGTCTCGCCATTGATCGTCAATGATGCCTGGGAAGAGCAGATGCCATCATGCGATGCGGCCGTGGGCACAGACAGAAAAGGCACGCAAACCCCAAGCGAAGCAAGCTTGGCAATGTCTATCGATCTGCCGCCTCCGGCCCCGATAAGAAAGCCTGCCTTTGTCTCACGCGCCAAACGCTTTGCGCGATCTACCTCTTCCAACTTTGAGGTGCTGCAAATGATGGTCTCGGGCTCGTAGCCCCCATCTCTCAAGAGCTCAAATATTGCCCTTCCTATCACATCCTGGGTACGCGGTCCTGTGATGATAAGAGCACGCCCTTGCAGCTGCAGCTGGCGGCAGATGTCGGGCAACTCCTGTATCGCGCCACTACCTACCGCTACGATGCGCGGGAGTTCCATCCACCTAGATCCGACCATTGCCTTCTCACCAGCGAAAAACAGGATGATATGTATGTGGTCTATAGCGATATAAAATCATATCGTGACTACTCCCGCGACGAAAGTCGCGGGCGTCTAGGCTTTTGCCACATAATCGTTGACTATCAGATGACTGAGTTGGTGAGCAAAATTGTCTCGGAGATTGCTGAGCTTTTCATAGATATGGCCTACTTTCTTGACAGCTTTCCGGCGTTCCTGATTTGTGAGGGAGCTTGTCTTTCTTGCTTTGTGCTGTGGCAAGCCTCTCTTCGTATGCAGTCAAATATCTTTTGGAGGGGATTCTCTACCCCTGAACCCATCAATCCTAACAGGTTACGATCTCGGAGCGCAGATCGCAAAGTATGCGATCCCTTATGGCATTGACCTCGGAGCTGGTTCTATTGCGGGGTCGGGGAAGTGGGATCTCAATGATATCCTTAATTCTTCCCGGTCGGGCGGACATGATCACAATGCGGTCCGCGAGGTATATGGCCTCGTCAACGCTGTGGGTGACAAAGACCACCGTCTTTCTCTCTTCTTGCCAGATGCGCAGAAGTTCGGACTGCATGATGTTGCGCGTCTGGGCATCCAGGGCTCCAAAAGGCTCATCCATAAGAAGTGCCTTGGGGTGGTTGACCAGAGCGCGAGCGATAGCCACTCGCTGCTTCATGCCCCCGGACAGCTCATGCGGATAGCGTGTCTCAAAACGCTCCAGTTCCACCATCTTTAGATACTGCCTGCCCTGTGCCAAGCGCTCCGCAGAGGGTATGCCTTTTAATTCCAGGCCGAAGACGACATTGTCGATGACCGTTCTCCAGGGAAAAAGCGAGTACTCCTGGAAGACCATGCCCCTCTCCGGACCTGGGCCATTTATGGGCTCGCCATCAAGAGTAACCGTGCCATCTGTAGCCTCCTCAAGACCTGCCACTATGCGCAGCAGCGTGGTTTTGCCGCAGCCTGAGGGGCCGATAAAGCAGACGAACTCATTGTCCTCTATCTCCAGGTTGATATCCTGCAGGGCTACCATCTCTTTTCCGTCCGCAATAAATTGCTTGGATACGCCCTTGATCTCCAGCAGTGCCATTCAGTCAGAGTTGTCGCGGCGGGTAGGTATAGATCTTTCTATTGCTGACACATTGGTAGGGGCATCTAACTTCGAATCCCTAAATTTCTGAATCCAAAGTCAATCTCCGACTCATGGGCGTCAAATCAGACCCATCGTTCGCACGTTTTCTTTTTGGGGCCGTTAAAGTGTATTTAATCTGTGATACGTCCATCCAGTAGCCTGATCTTCCAACCCTCTATGCCTAACTCATCAGTTCCCTAACACTCTCATCGTTGCTGTCAAACAAGACTCGGTCGGAGACCGAAATCTCAAGGATCTGGCGAGGCATCGAAGTGTACAGGTTATATGCACATCGATTCATCACAGAAATAAAAACTTGAGAAATGGGGTGAATGGGAAGACTGCCCATCTTTACCCAGAAGCGTGTAGGGCCGGTGCAGTCTTCCTTGCCACAGATACTAGTTGCACCGGCCTTCTATAAAGCCGCAAGCCGCGTGGGGCGAAAGTGTTTCTTCTCAGATCTTCTCCGGCTTTTCCAGCAGCCGGGTCTTGCTCATGATCTCGCCCGTACGGGCATGGGGCCGGCGGGAGACGCTGTCATTGCCCTTCTCCAGCTCTCGGGATTCATCGGCGAGGCGGCCAGCGGCCCGCATGACCTCGTGACCGGCGGCGGCGGCAAGTGCTATGGCCTCCAGCTCTTTGAGGCGGAAGCAGGCGGCAGCATCGATGCCGGCCACGGTCTGCGCCATGTATAGGGCCCCTACGGCCTTGGCGCGGGCGTAGGGGTTGCCAAAGTGCATGCGTTCGGCGCACTTCTCCGGCGTAGCCAGAATAGCCGGGAGCTTTGCCTCTCCGGCGGCAATGCCGGCCATGGCTGCGTCCAGCTCCTCCTGAACCAGCCGGATGGCTCCGCAGGCCGCCAAAACCTTCAAGGCATCGGAGTTGAAGAGAGCCATCTCCGCCGGATCGAGGAACTCGCGTTTGGCACCAATGAGCGGGTCCATGGGCAGAATGATGTAGCCAAAGCCCTCTGCTGCCATGAGGTCGCGCGACTCCTTCTTGGAGGGGCCGTCGGAGATGACAATGGTGGGCACGCCTTTGAAATGCTCGCGTGCCGCCGTGGGGCCGGCCGTCGCCGCGTTGGGGCTGCTGATGACCACCAATTGAGGAGCCCAGGCCAGCAATTCGGCTGCTGCTTCGCCTTCCTTCTTGGTCATTTTGGGGCCGAAGCTGACGATCTTGAATTCGATGTCGGACCTTTCCGCAATCTCATCCAGGGAGAGATCAATAGCCGTCGAGGTGGCTATGTTTCCGAGCTTCACAAAACCGATCTTGAACATGCCGCTACGAAAGATCGAGAAAAGATAAAAGGATTTTGTTTGCCGGTTTGTGAAAATTACCGGCCTGTATCCTGCCAAGTTGGCGAGAGAGCGCAAGATCCTGGTTGTGGGCCGAACACTTCTGATATCGATCTTCTTTTTGGTTATCGAGTTGTTTTTGATATTAATTCATTGAGATCTATCGGATTTTTATAATTGCTTGACTGAATATTTGATAGTATTCTCGATTGCTCACGAACTACGCCCAAAATCTCCTCAAGCATATCTTCAGGCCTTCGGCCGGGTTCCTTAGCGGTTGGAGAATTCTGCAATAATCTCTTTATGGTATTCTCCAGGTTAGGCCAATTACTCTCAAAAGCTCTATTGAGTCTTTCATTTGATAACGCTTCATTGCCTAACGTTAGGTTGATTTCCTTAACAATAGCCCTTGTACCCTCTTTCTCAGCATTCTTGGATTGGAATACCTGGAGAGGCCCCTTTATATCCGTTGCTTTAACGCCTAACAAGTACGGGCAAACCCTGGATTTATCGATCTTCTTTGCCAACGCGCCCGCCTCGAAATTAATCCAAGGTGCATTTAGATTCTCAGGTGTCAGGCATAATATCCCAAAATCTGTTTGGTCCAATGTTTCAGCTATTTCTTGGCTCCATCTCATTCCAGGACTAATATCTTGTGAGGAAATCCATGGCTCGCATGCCTGGATGACATCTGGAAGCCAATCGCGCAGGGCTTCTGCCATCTCCTTGCTCCTGGATTCTGACCAGACAATAAAGATCTTCATAATATATCCTTCTTAGAATAATGGCTAACCATTATCATCGTGCTTTAAGGTTCAAAGTCTGCTTTGCCTTATGCGAATGATTTGCTTGAGTCCCTGTCGTGGAACACTTTACTTAGATTTGTGCTTTTAGCCTACACGTGCGAACACCGATTCTGCATTTCTAACTATTTCATCGCGGAGGACCTTTTCTGCATCTTTGACCAGGTTATTGGCCAATTGGCTGTCAGCACTCAGACGTGTTTTGATATCCAGACTGATCTTGTCCTTTCCTTTACTCAATGCTTCGTCAATTTTTGATTCCGTATAGGGTATCGACCAGTCCATCTTCCTTCCTTCTATCCACGAAGATATGCGCTCTTTTATTTCACCGAAAGGACTCCAAGCATCCAATGAAATATCTTTTATATGGCTTGGAATATCGATCTCATAATCTATTTTTGGGGTTATTCCACCGATCGCCAGAGCGCCTTCACCCAGGTTATACTTCCTCGCAAGAGAATTCACTTCGACATCTATCGTCTTGGTTATTTCCCTGAGCCAGAGTGCAACTACATTATCCGTCAATTTTTTAAATCTCTTGTATGTTACGGTTTTCTTGACTCTTTCATTTATCCGCTCCCTGAATGAACTATCCCATATATCCCCATCCCATGACCGAATTTCCGGTCTTATGATATCATCAATCAGACTGGACGCAATACATGTACTTATGCTATCTAAGAGCAATGGAAGGCGTTCTCTTATGGTGGCATTCAAAATTTTATTCAATATTTGGTTGACTTCAACGATAAACCACTCAAATCGTATATGATATCCTCCATGGCGTGCTAATCCTTTTGCAATGCAAAACTCCGGCTCGTTATCCACAACGCATCTGGCATCTGGGAAGACCTGTCTGCAAATTCGCTGGACAAAATCCATCCGAGATGCTCCACCCGTTAAGAGCACAATTTCCGGTTTCACCATTTCCTGTGTTATCAGACGCCTTAGCTCCTTTTCGAAAACTGAAGGCCAGCTTTGTTTCTTTCCATCCATGTCAACTAATGGATGCTCCAATATTTCTGCCATTATTTGGCCATCGACTCTTACGCTAAATGATAGATTACTGTCCAATTCTACTGTCTGATATACCGAATCACCTTCACCCGGATAGCAGTCTGGATCTTTATAGTATCGCTCCTTCGCATAACGACACTCCAGCAGGCAACGATTCATTAAATGAGGGCGACTCTTAAGTGTTTGATATAGATCTTCACTCCCGGGATTATGTTCGCAGCTATAATCTAAAATTGCTTTGTCAATCAATCTAGCACCCAGGTCGCAGCCGGAATTTATGGGACTGCTCTTTCTTTTGCTTAAATCAATCAAAGTAAAATCCGTCGTTGATGAGCCAATATCTATTACTAATATCGGTTTTTCGACTTCTGACGGATTGATCGCAAGGATCCCACTCTCGTAGACGTGAATAAGAGCCGCTAATGATTCTGAAACAACCATGACAATGGCTGCCCCCGCCTGACGAGCCATTTCTTCATAGAGCGTGACGATTTCTTTTGAACCATTATCATTTGTCCATTTAGAGGGACATCCGATCACATAGAGCCTCTTTTCGTTATTTGAACTCCTTTCCTTATTTAAGATGAGGATAAAAGCATTAATATAGTTTTTCATAGTATTTTGATAAAGTTCTTGATGCTCAGGTGGCACTTTATCCGGTCTTGCCTTGAAATTCATAATGGATCCACTCACCTCCTTCGAAAGTATGGCTCGCGCTCCAATCTCAATTCTCTTGTCGGGGTAATATCCAATTGCGGTAATATTGCTCTTTTTTCGATTGATTTCTATAATTTCCGGTTCGGTAAGGATCTCAGAATTTACCATTTGATTGATTCGGATTAAGGCTAAGGCAGTCTCCCCGTCACCCAGATCAAAGCCTACGATTTCCTTGATATCTTCAGGCATACTAATATCACCATGATTCAATCAAATGTATTTGGCTTGATCACTCGGCCTCTTAGTATCGCCACATCTCCTTTGATCAGAGCCGGTGCAAGAGTTATGTAATCATGAACATCCGGATTCATGCTAGGCTCAATATCAAACATCAGTTGCTGCAATTCCGGCAGATCAGGCCTATAGACAAGCATCCTTATATCATAGCCTCTCAGAATCGATCTCAGTTCATCTGAATGAGATTGAAGCATCTCGGGCAGATGCTCATGATCTCTGTAACTCAGCCCGAGGATTTTCTGCAGAACTACCAACAGATCTGGAAAGTCCTCTATCTTGGGCTTGAGCCTTTCATTATCAAGCCTGGTTGATTTGCCGATGTGAGCGACAACTTCCTGCACCAAAGCCACTGCATTTTTCATGGAATAAAGTATCTCTATTATATCGAATGTGCTCTCCGAATTTTCTGAATCGGCCTTTATGAGATCTCCCGCCCGCTCTTTATCCATTGAAGTTTCACTATGATTTTCTACTTTGACCTGATATATTTTAGAGTTATCACAGATCACTGGTTTGTCATCAAGATATAAAACATTTTTCAGATTATTTTTTCCTTTCTCATAATAACCCTTAAGCTTGGAAGATTCGTGTTTTTCTGCAAGATCGGTGTGAATTTTTTCTGGGACAATTTCAGGTTTGATGGGAATGAGGGCACCGAAGGCAGCACGAAAGGCATTCAGCCAGGCGAGGGCAATCTTGACCTCAGGTTTGTTTTTGTCTTCGAAGTATTCGCTATTAGTATTTTCCAATCTTGCAAATTCTTCCACGATAATGGCATTGGCTTGCTTAATAGTCTTGGCCTTCTGCAGGCGTTTTTTAATTTCCAGTTCATCCTCTAGAAATTGATCAAATAGAGTCTTCATGGTATCCTCAATTCGTGCTAATAGTGACCTACTTCATAAAACTTATTTGAACTTTTCGATGCATGCAATTTTTTTCAGGTGTATTTTTGTTCAATTTGGAGTTTATCTCATCAATCTCGCTTGACCTTTTTCATAAGTCCTGGAGAATTCTTACCATCTCCCGGTCGGCATCGACCTGCACCACAGTTCCGCTCTCTACTCGCAAAATCTCCTCCCCAACCCCGTCCACCAGAGGAATGCCGCTGATGATGGCCCCCACTGCTACGATCGGTTCAGAGCGGATGTTGATCATGGCCGCGGGCGCAAGTCCTCTCTTCTTAAGCTGATAGATGACGTAAGAGCCCACCGTGGAGCCCTTCCCACCGGGAAAGATGAGCACCTTTCCGTCTATGCACTGGCCGAAAAGCTCGTGCGCCGGATCGACCACCTTGCCCGTCTCTGCATCAACATTTCCCAAAAATGAGATGGCTTCTCTGGTAACCAGCGCCGGGCCGCTAGCAGAGCCGCAGGCAACCCTGTGGCATTTAATCTCCATCACTGCCGCCTCCCCAGAGCTACATCGATGCACTCCTCAAGGCTTCCCAGGCCCGCCCCAACCCCGGCTAAACCGGGCAGGTAAGCCAGTGCCTTGCCGGAACTGGTCATCATCCTGGAAAAGCGTTCCGTGGCAGGAGAGACGACCATGCAGGTGTCGCAAAAGACCCGCGCCCCGCTCTCTTCGATGGCTGTCACTATTTGGGGATGTGCCTCTGCGATCTTGCGGGCAGTGCAGACCCACAGCTCCTTTTGCACCTTCCGGCCTTGCAGTAGTCCGGCAATCTTCTCCAGCTCCTCTGCCGAGCAGTGAGGGCAGCCCAGAGCCACAGCGTCCGCGCCGCTTCCCGGATACTTTTCATAGACCTCATCAATCTCCGTCCTGCAAAGAGTGATTGTCTCCTCCGGTTGCCAGGGGCCGGGCGGCGCAGGCGTTTCATTCTCTACGTAGTAAAGGGCAACGGAGCCGCTGGCGGCCATGGCTGCGCCCAGGGCTTTGAGCTCATCCCCAGAGGGCCGGCGGCCCGGCAGCCGGAAAAAGGGCACGCCGTCTCTGACAGCTTTTCCCACCAGGAATCCCAGAGCCCCGTAGTCCGATCCTCGCAGATCCGCCTCGACCACCACCAGATGGGTGGGCAATCGGTTCTCGTCCAGATGGTAGCCATAAAGAGCCGTCTTTCCCACCAATGCCGTCGCCAGGGCAGACGGCCCGCCTTCGCGGTTGGTTCGAGCGCCAATGATCGAGTTGGCATAAGAAACGGCAGAGGACTCGCTCCAGGCCAGGTGATCGCCCCGACCGGCGAGGTCGTCATAAATTTGATAGGGAGTGCAGGTGCAGTCGGTGGTCACACCCAGGCGGCGGTAGGCTTCGATGGTCTGCTGCTGCTTGAACGCGAATTCTTCGCTGACACCCATCTCCTTCCAGCGGCACAGGTCCATTCCCGCCGGGTTGAGGATGCTGGGCACCACTACCTTGCCCTGCAGGTCGGAGATCCACTCCAGGCCAGCTTCGCCGATGTTCTTGTAGGATACTCCCGCGATCTGCACCGATCTCACGGGCACGAGCTTCTCCGCGCCGTAAATGTCGCCCAAAGCCACCAAGATTTCCATCATGCGGCGCAGGGTCTCGCCTCGCTCCCCCTGATAAATGCCTTCTTCCTCACGGGACAGGTACATGGCTATTGGCTCTGGGCTCTTGGCAATAAACTCTTTTCCTGCAACTTACGTTTCAAGTGCTGCATATGTACTTGAATCGGTCTTTGGTAGAGTTTCTGAAAGGAATCAAGCCTGGCAGGATCTTCACAGGCTGACTCTAGATGAGGACAGTCTTGTGCGATCAAGCGCCCGAGGGTGGCAGGAAGCTGGCACTGCAGGGGAGCGCTGGCAAGATGGGTGCGGGCGGCCAAGCAGAAGGCCAGGGGAAGGAAGACCCAGCTCTGGTAATCAAGCTTTAAATATTAAGAATCAAGAATAATATCGATGTGTGAATTTTGGAGCGCCGGATCATAACCCGCGATCTCCCTTACGATCTGGAAGAGCCCGGCGATGATAGGGAAATCACCAGGGGGCTTATGCGACTCTCACAGCAAGCGCTATCTAAATATGTGGATAAAGAGCCTGAAATTTATTGGTGAAAGGAAAGATCATCGTAGTCCCATTCCCTTTTACAGATCTAAGTTCAATTAAGCGCAGGCCAGCCCTCGTTATTCATGAAACTGAATACGACATTGTGGTTGCCTACATCTCCTCAAATTTGCCTTCGCACCCATCGCAGGAGGATGTCTTAATTACAAGAAGCAGATCCTCTTTTGCATTGTCCGGGCTAATGAGGTCTCAGAAAATTCTTACCAGCTCCCGGTAGGCATCAATTCAACCAGCATGTCACTCAATACCCGCAAGATCTCCTCCCCACTCCGTCCACCAGAGGAATGCCGCTGATAATAATATTCGTCATTCAGTTGCGTTTTCCTTTACCGATGACCAGTGGATGCGTCCTAGACCAATCGGTGCAGTGGATGCGTCTCCCCCGGAGCGATATCCAGGTCGCGCACCGCCTCGGCGATGAGGATGTCGGCCAACGCCGCCGCCGGAAAGATGATATCTGCGCTTTCGATCGGCCCGTACAGCAAGAAGTCCCCTCCCGCGAGGAGCTGCATGGCCCCTGCCGCCGCATCGCAGCCCTTTCTGACCGCCATCTCCTTTTTAGAGAGCCAGGGCCAGGAGGATACGGCATTGTGGATTCCCGAGCCCACGGGCAGGCCCAGTCGCGCCTTGGCGGCCACGGAAAAGCGCAGTGCTGACCCGGCCCCACTGCCCAGGGGCAGCACCGCTGGATCGATGAGCAGATTTTGCAGCCCCATTTCCCTGGCAGCGGCCAGCAGCCCTTTCTCGTGCACATTTCCGCCCGTCTCCAATATAGTGAGAGAGCCGTCCACGCCCGGCTGGGACGGATTGTAGGCCAGGATGATAGCCGAGTCGATCTCTGAGCCTTGCAGGGCCTGCGCTTCCGCCGTACCCGTAGCCAAGCTGATGCTGTTGTAGATGGTCCGGTCGGCATAGCCCAGTTCAGAAACCAGGAGCGCGGCGGCAGATCGCGTGGCCGCATCCGCAGAATCTATGATGAAGGGGCCGCTCCAGACCCCTTCTGCAAAATCAAGATACCTTTCAAAAGCCCGAATGCTGCGGGCGTAGAGGTGCAGTACCGAGGGGCATCCCGTCTCCTCGGACAGCTCCGCCTGACGGGATATCAGCCTCTCCGCTGCCGTCCTGTCAAAGAGGCCTTTCTCTTCATCCGCTACAATCTTGTGGCCGTGATAGAAAATGGTGCCACATAGAACAGAAGGCAGCTCGCCGCACTGGCCCCCAAACTTCACACCCGCAACATTTACAATGGATTGCTCTTTGCTGAATCGAAACAATTGTCATCCCTCTTCCTTAACAAGCCAGGTCGATGTATCCATGACGACCCTGCCGCCAAAGGATAGGTCCCCCTGGCCAAATGCAATCAAACGCGATGCAGCTTTTCTTTTTATTACCAGGAAGGGCTTTGCGGGATAGGGCTCACAAAGGCGGCTATATCTGGTGATCTGCTCTTCGATCTGCCCAATATCTTCCAGGCCGATACAGTCCACCAGCTCCACCTGGCTTTGAAAGCGCGCGATGGCTTCCGCCGGCAGATTTTGGATGAACGGTATGGCACCGTGCGAACCGATTATTCTGCCCTTCTCATCCATGCCGTTTTTGTGCAGCGCCAGAATGGTATTGCCGGGTAGATGGCCCTTCGACTCCACGCCGCAGAGGACAAGGAATCGGATATTGCAATTGGATATCACATTGGCTACGATCTTCTCGATGCCCAGATTCTCGGTCTTGCACTGGCCGCAGATGGCAGAGCCCTTTGGAAATAGCGGACTGGCTAAGGTTACCACTGCCACACCGGCAAATGCATTGCCTACCTGATAGTCGCCGCGCACAGGCGGCCAGGGGTCTTCGTAACCTGGTTTGAAGCTATTGCCTTCCTCTGCCATTATCACTCCTGTCGGTATCCCAAAGACCGATCAGCATTTATTTTTTCCCATTATAGATCCGGCATGACTGCTCTGAAGAATCAATATGAAAAATTGAAATATGAGTAGATCAAATAGGCAAATCACTCTCACGCGATAATTCTTTGCGATACAAGTCTTACCAAGAGAACGGTGGCAGCAAAATGGCCTCATACAAAGAAAAGATCCTGGAAGTTATAGGGGACGCCGAGGTAGGTCTTACCACGGTAGATGTGGCCAAGAAAGCAGGCGTTAGCAAGACCACGGTGATCAAATACCTCTCCGTGCTCAGCTCCGAAGGCTTGGTCGAATTCGTGGAGGTAGGCCCGTCCAAGCTTTGGAGAAGCAGAAGAACGGGCATAAAGCATAGGGAAGAGGGAGCACAGACTTTGAATGTAGAGGCACTACCAAAGGTGGATATTGATTTTTATTGCGACGAAGACAATACCGTTCATTTTTCATTTCAGGTCGATCCGAATCGGATATGCGCTCTCTTGAAGCGTGCCAACAAATGCATGTGCCAAGATGCAGACGACATATTAATCGAGGAATAAATACATGTCCAGCACCCTGCAGATGTCCATACCAAAGGAGATCAAAGATTTCTTCACGGTCGAAAGCGGCCAGACGCTTCTTATCAAGGGCTTGCCGGGAACCGGCAAGACTACTTTAGCCCTGGAGATCATGAATAGCTTATGTGAGGATCGAAATGGAATGTACATATCCACTCGCATAGATCCTCGCCGGCTTTACGCCACTAACCCTTGGGTGAAAGAGGTCGTCCCCCCCAAAAATGTGGTCAATGCCACCCAGAGCAAGCTCCTGGAGAGCCTGAAGGGCGTAGGAAAAGATCTATCCAACTATTATGCAGTTTTGGATTTTTTTAAAGTATTCTTTGATGAGGCAGAGGAGATGGACAATCCCATGATTATCATCGATAGCTGGGATGCGGTCTTGAATTATACCGCTCATCTCATCGGCGATGCCCAACACAGCTTTGAGCAAAATATCTGCGAATTTGCTCGTGATCTGGACACGCATCTCATTTTTGTCTCCGAATTTGCCAGTGTCATGCCTTTGGACTACATTGTGGACGGAGTAGTGACCATGGAGCAGTTTCGTCTGCCCGGCTATACCGAGGGAAGCATGAGGAGCCGCTACGTTCGGCAGATAAAACTGGACAAGTTGCGAGGAGTCGAGATTGGCCAGAAGACTTACACAGTCACGCTGCATAACGGACGGTTTCGATTCTTTGAGCCTTACCGGGAACACAAGGATGCCAGAATTGCCAGTGATGGTATGAGAGTTGCCGATCCCAAAGAGAATCGCATCTCTACAGGCATTCCTGACCTGGATATCGTTACGAGCGGTCTGAAGTACGGATCATGCAATGTCCTGGAGATAGATCATGGTGTGGGCAAGAGGTACTACCAGATCCTGACAGCTCTGGCATCTAACGCCATTAAGAACGGCAGGGGCGTCTTTATTTTGCCCAGCATCGGCTACCAGCTCAGCACCCGCGACATCTTTGTGCCCACTAATGTCGTGGTCTCTTCGCCGGAAGGAGAGGACCCGGTAGCTTGGGGGGAGGAGCTGCAAGAGATGTGGGATGCACTCAGGGAGAGGACGGGCCGGCCCATACTGAACATAATCGGCCTGGACTCCATTGAGTTTGCTTTCGGCTACAAAGCAGTGCTCAATTTGGTCAACCTGATGATACGCAACTGGAAGGAGAGCAACGATATTAATGTGCTCGTGGTGAAGAGCGGCCAGGAGAGCATGAACATGGCCGTCCATACTGCAGATACTTATTTGCTGGTCAATGAATTGAACGGCGGACTGTGTCTTTATGGAATCATCCCCCGAACCGAGCCCTATTATATGCTTTTAGAAGATCGGAACAGGATCAGCCTGACGCCCATTGTCTAGCGCCTTATGTCAGAAAATAAACGACCTGAAGCGGAATTTGACAATCTAAAGCTGAGTTGGGACAATTAAAACCGAGATGGAGCAAGTGAATGCAGGAAAAAAACTCCGCGGTTCTGCGGCGGAGTGCGCCGCCCGCCGTTTGACCTTGTTTCCAGAAATGCCACTAGCTCTTAGCCCTGGATTCTTTCTGGCTTGGCGGCAAGCTCACTGCATGCCCAAGCGTTCTTTTATCGCTCGGACATCAGATTGTACTGCCGGAAATTCACGCCACATCCTGTACCCTGGGACCGATGATCTTGACTTTCAGCTTCACGTTCTCCATCATATATGTTCGTTGGGCTATTTGGCTATTTCCTCGATTATGGGGTGATTCGGGGGAAGTAGCACTATGCCGTTGTCTCTTAGCTACCCCCCGTCACTCTTCTTTGATCAAACTCAGGCTTTGGCCAGCCCTTTAGCCTCGCGAGCGATCCGCAGGGCTGCTTCCTTTCGCATCATCTCTATGAACTCTCCTTGTGTGGCGAAGATCAATGTGCCGGAGGGACAGGCGGCCACGCATGCAGGGATGTCCAAATTCTTGCAGCGGTCGCACTTCACAGCCATGCGAACTTCGGTGTGCCGGCCTATCACGCCGTATGGGCAAACCATGGCACACATCCAGCAGCCCACACAATTTTCTTCAATACGGTCGACAATGCCTGTAATCGGGTCCTGGTGCATGCCTCCGGTCCGGCAGACGGCCACGCAAGGCGCATCCCCGCAATGGCGGCAGACGAGTGGCATCTTCTGCCCCTCTGCAGTCTCTACATAAATGCGGCGCACCGGTCCCGGCTTCTCGGAAACGGCGGCTATCAGGCTTTTGCTCGCGGAATGCTCCACGGCGCAGGCTATCTCGCAGGACCTGCAGCCTAGACACCTGTCCAGGCGGACGAATACTTCTTTCATGGCTTTGCTCCTCAAAGGCCCAGCTTCTTGCGCTGGCTGTCGATATGATCGATCATAAGTGTAGCGGCTTTAAACGGATCAGGCTCCACAGCGAAGCATGCCCCTACTACGTCCTTAGCGCCGCTTGTGAGCAGTCCGGCAACATTGGAGCTTCCCAATACCTGGGGCATAGTTCCCAGCACCGTGTAAACTCCTGAGCCCACCACATAAGCTCCAATGGCCACCGCCTTTTCGCTCATCCATTCCGGAGCGGCACCGGCCGCAGGCAGGTCGCTTATGTCCACGCCAAGTGCATTAGCGAGCGCGCTGGCGGCGGTTAGAATACGGCTGATGTCCACGCAGGAGCCCATATGCAGCACCGGTGGAATTCCCAGGGCCTTGCATACTCCCTTCAAGCCCTCTCCTGCCAGGTCTGCGGCCTCAGGGAGGAGCATACCGGCCTTGGCACAGGCCTGGGCATTGCAGCCTGTTGTGAGTACAAGCACATTGTTCTTGATGAGCTCTTTTACCATGTTGATATGGCCATAATCATGAACAACTTTGGGATTGTTGCAGCCGACAACAGCTCCAATGCCCCGCACAGCGCCGCTCTTGATGGCACCGATGAGCGGATCGAGCGTTCCGCCTAAAGCGCCTACTATCGTCTCTACGGAGAAGCCCACCATGCATTTGGACTTTTCTTTGGGAATGTGGACCTTGGCAGGATTGCGGTTCCTGTAATTGAGGACAGCCGCCGAGACGATTGCATTGGCCGTCGCCAGGGCTGTCTCTTCATGAAATTCCATGTGCACAGCGCCCGGGAATTTGGCCTTGGGAGAGGTGGAGATGAATTTGGTGTGAAAGCACCCGGCGAGCGCGCCTAGAGCCGGCATGACGCACTGCACATCTACAACCATGGCGTCCACTGCACCAGTGGCCACGGCCAGCTCTTGTTGCAGGAAGTTTCCGGCCGATGGCACGCCGTGACGCATGAGGACCTCATTTCCAGTGCAGCACATTCCGGCCACGTTTATGCCCACAGCGCCTTGTTTTTTGGCCAGTTCCACCATCACCGGATCTGCGGCTGCCGCCACAATCATCTCCGACAAAAGGGGCTCATGACCGTGCACAATTACATTGACCTGATTAGGCTCCAGGACGCCCAGGTTGGCCTCGGAGAATGTGGGCGTGGGTGTGCCGAAGAGAACGTCCTGCAGCTCAGTGGCGATCATGGAGCCGCCCCAGCCGTCGGCGAGACCGGTGCGCAGACCCTGCAATATCAGATTGACGTAGTCGTTGTCTACGCCCATGTTGGTGCGATGCATGCACTCTACGATCTCCCGGTCAATGCCGCGCGGCTCAATGCCCAGCTTCTTCCATATCTCCAGTCGCTTGGCTGGAGCCCGGCGGGTGAACTGGAGTGTCCCATCCTGCTGGCCGAATTGTGCCATGATGGCGTCTGCCAGGGCGATTGAAGTATCCACACCGTACTCCGCCATGAGGCGCTCCAGCTTGGCCTGATCTTTAATGCTGTAGGAAGGGGCCTCGCCCATAGCTACGGACCGGAAGGTGTGAGCCACATCGCGAGCATGATCGGAGTGGGCAGCGGCTCCTGCGGCGATGCTGCGCAGAAGATTGCGGGCTACGATTATGTCGGCAGTCGCTCCGCAGACGCCTTTGATGGCACCTTCCCCAAAGGGATCTATGCGGCATGGTCCCATGTTGCAGTTTCGGCAGCACAGCCCCAGCTCTCCAAAACCGCATTGAGGTTGCTGTTTTTCGAAGCGATCCCAGGCAGTCTCCAGACCGGCCCTCTGGCAGACATCGAGCATCTCCCGGCTGGCGGGATCTATGGATCTATCACGAACATCCTTTGCCATATCAGTACCTCTACAATTAGTTCTGAGCACAAATCAGGTGCAAATCCGCCTACTACTATTTAATGTTAATTTATTTTATTTAAAATTATTTAGGAAAGTTTTGAAAAAGAAATCTTAAGAGAATGGTTTATACAATCAGACCGCACTGTTCTTGTTCATGGGACATGTTTTTGTAAGTCCTCTTAATTGGGGTCTGGGTCACTCCACAAGAGATATTCCCATCATCGAGGAGCTTTTGCGTCGGGGGCATGAAGTAACCGTCGGCACGAGCGGCAATGCCCTGGCCCTCTTGCAGAGAGAATGCCCGCAGTGCAATTTCATCATCTTCAAGGATTATCCGGCGCCCTACAGCGATTCTCGATACTTCCTTCCCCACTTTGTTGCCGGCATTCCCGGCCTTCTGCGAGCTTTTGCAGCAGAGAGAAAGAGGCTGGAGCAAATACTGGCTGAAAACAGATTCGACCTGATCATCAGCGACAACCGCATGTGCGTTTACAGTTCGAAGATTCCCAGCTACTTCATCTCTCATCAACTGCGCTACAGCATGCCTCGCTATCTCTATCCATTTGAGATGATGACCATGCCCTTCAACAGCTTTTTTCACAGCAAATTCTTGGGCGTGATTGTGCCGGATATCAATCCCAATGGCTGCTGCAATAACCTGAGCGGCAAGCTCTGTCGTTCCAATGTGAATGCCACGAATAGCAGGGTCTTTTACGCAGGAATATTGACCAGCACTAAAAAAATGGCCGTGGATAGGGATCTGGACTTTCTGGCCATTGCATCCGGTCCCGAGCCGCAGAGAACCCGTCTGGAGGAGATTATCCTGAGCCAGGTGCAGACTCTCCCTGGCGAGAAGGTGGTCCTCCTGGGAAGCCCACAAAAGGAGTTGCACAAGAAATTGGACGGGCACACCACGGTGCACTCCTACGTTTCCACGGAAGAGAAGACAGAGCTTATGAACCGGGCAAGGTTCATCATTGCCAGGTCCGGCTATACTACTATGATGGAGCTGGCGGAGCTGGAGACGAGGCACGGGCTCTTTACACCCACCCCCGGCCAGACGGAGCAGGAATACCTCTCCCGCTACTATGCCAATCAGGGCTGGTTTTTATCACGCAGCCAGTATAAGCTCCGGCTGTCCGAAGACGTGGCAGAGGCCAGTCATTTCCAGGGGTTTCCGGAGATGGCCAAGACAGAGGAGAATGTGAAAAAGCTTTATGAGGGTGTATTCAGGCAGCATCTGAGCTGAGGGCGATTTTAATGCTTACGGTAGTATCTGCTTTACACCTAAAAGCCGCGTCTTTGGGCAGCCAGGCCATCACCAGGGCTAGGATCTCGGATAATTTGCCGTCGGCGTAGAGTTGTTGCAGTTCCGCTCCCAGGCGGGCGCGCGTGTGGGACGCTAGCTGATATCCGGTTATCGGGGACGACTGGCTTCGTAGCCGTTTGAATGATTTCCTGTAACATGTTCTTGTGGGGCGCCGCGCGCGGTGAAACGCGCGGGTTGGTCTGGCTGCCCTCAATGCCGGGCAGGCTTGGATACTTGGTGGTTTACTTGTTGGTTGGTGCATGAAACTCGATAAGCCAGTGGCCTGACCGCTATTTCGAGTTTTCTCTACCCTCTACGATGGCGATCTCTTCATCCGTCAGCCCATACAGCCTGTAGACCACCTGGTCGATCAGCTCGTCCGTCTTCCTGATCCTCTCCCGCAATGGCCCCAGCTTGCCCATCGACCCCTCGAGCTCGGCTTTGAGGGCCTCGCCCGGCTCCCTTCTGGTCGGATCGATAGCCAGCTTCTTTCCGTTCTTCTTTAGCACCGCCAAAAAGCTCTCGTAATCGTGTTCGTAGTAATTCTGAAGTTTGGTCTTGGGCGTGAGGTCCTCCACCTTGGCCCCCAGGTAGCTCTCCAGCCATCCCAGGAAGCCTTTGATCTCCTGCTGTTTCTGCTTGTTCATTTCCAGCATCTTCTCCGCCAGGTGGGCCAGTAGGTCGTGCACCACATCTGATTTCTCCCGCTCAGCTATGAAATTGCCAGCCTCGTCTTTGGGCAGGCAGGCGTCTACCTGGGCCAGTATTTCCGTGAATTTTCCCTCGGCGTAGAGCTGCTCCAGCTCCGCCCCCAGGCGGGAGCGCTCGGGCGCGGGGGTGGAGAAAGAGATGCGGCGGATGGGAAGGCGAATCACATCTTGTGAAAAAAAGCGCATCCTTCCTCCTTTGTCTGCATCACCTAGAACCGCCGCAGTTTTCTTGTAGTAGTTGAACAACAAATTGGAATTTAACAAGCTTAACAAGTAAAGGTAGTGTGCCGAATTTTCTGTAAATTGGTCGGCCCTGTTATCCCACGAGTT
>CAZWHG010000022.1:0-45567 GCA_964633785.1 uncultured Methanotrichaceae archaeon | reverse complement strand
CGGAAAGTTGCCGAAGGTATCCCAGTACTTGAGACCATGATAGCTGGGATCCGGCGACTCCTGGCCGGCATGAACCGCCAGGGTGCTCAGCCCGAATTTTTTCTCGGTCATTTTATACCTCTTAACTATTCTTAAGGAGGACTCTTCTCTACTCCATATTAGTTCACGATTGTAAATCGATAATCACAATAGTTATCATATTTAAGATTTGCCGCCGGAAGGGGGAGATTCTATTGCCATTCTCAAGATGAGGATTGATGATCCACATATTATGTAAGATTTAACATTGAGGCAAAAATAGCCTGAGCAAGACGATACCCCTTCGCGCTTGCTCAAGAATGTCTCTTCAGGTATGACTCATTTCACGCCAGGCTATCGTGGAAGCTAGTATCGAAGAGATCCTCTTCAGTCAGATTCTTTTTTATATTTTTCAGCTCAAAGTTTTCTGCAACATATGCCAGTGTGGAGGGTATTTCTGCATGGGGATCGCTTATCCACTTACCGTCCCAGGTACGCAGGGATTCCTTTACCTGATCTATATCTTGACCTGTCTTCTTGGCATAGATCTCGGCAGCTTCATCGGGATGCTCGTTAATGTACTTGGTAGCGTTGCTGTGAATCCTTATTATCTGCTTGACCATCTCTGGATTCTCTCCGATCAGCTTTCCGCTGACCACCAGGCTGCAGCAAGCATGGTCGGGCCACATTTCTCCGGAAGCAACGACTGATTCACCTTTGCCGTTCTGTGCAATTATGGCTGGATAAGGATGCGGAAGGAAGACGCCGTCAATCTTTCCCGCGGATAGAGCCGTCATAGCAGGACCGGGGTCCATGGCTTTTATGTCGACTTTAGTGAGATCCACACCATTTTCCTTAAGCCATTTCTTCATAACTATGTCCTGAATCGATCCCGACGGGAAGGTTCCTATGGTCAATCCCTCTAAAGATTGGGGTCCGTCGTATGCCACACCTGGCCTGAAGACCAGATTTGATCCATTGATGTTGACTGCGGCAACGATCTTGGCATCCAGCCCACTGGATATTGCCGAGATTGGTGGTGAAGTCCCGACGTATGCCATGTCCAGTTCCCCTGCCACCATTGCCTGCATCTCCGGTATCCCGGTGGGGAACTGCAGCTCTTTCACTTCGGTTATTCCAAATGACAACAGTTCATCTTGCCACCAGCCTTTCTCAAAGGCAACCATTTCCGCCATTTGATGAGTGCTGGGCTGATATCCAATATTCAGCACGGTCCCTGCAGCAAAGACCGGGTAGCTGAGGTATAGCATCAGCAGCATAAATACGACCATCGTTATGCATCTTCTCACTATCATCACCTTAATTGGGAGCGATTAAGATCCCGTTCACAATTGTTACCTTCAGAGAAATGGTATATTTAGTTTTCCCATTAGCATTCAAGATTATCCTTATTGTGCAAATTTGAGATACAATTTCCCCGGAATCTGCTAATCGGATTTGATATGCCATGAAGCCCGCAATCTTTATATGATAACAACAGCTATATGATAACAATTGTTATTCGAGCCAACTTAGGCAAGAATGCAATAGCAGAGGAGAAAAGATGTTTGGGTTGGACTTATTGATTCTATTGCAGATCACGGTGATGCTGGCTTTTGCCCTTGTTTTCGGCGGCTTGATGAAACGGCTGCATCAGCCTGCCGTCCTGGGGGAGATCCTTGGCGGCATAATCCTGGGTCCAACCATACTCGGCGCCGTAGCGCCGGCAATGCAGTCCGAGCTTTTCCCCGTCTTTGGGGAAACTTCTCGAATACTCTATTCCATTGCTTATTTGGGACTGGTTGCTTTCGTGTTCGTCGCAGGTCTGGAGCTGGACCTGACCTGCATTAGATGCCAGGGAAGAAGCACTCTGATAACCAGTATCTCTGGAGTCATCCTTCCTCTTGCTTTGGGCTATGCAATGGTTGTCCTGATGCCGCGACTTTGGAGCATACCATTTGAAGACCAGGGCATCTTCGCTCTATTCATGGGAACTGCTCTATCCATATCCGCCCTCCCGGTCATCGCCAGGATTCTTATAGATCTCGAACTCCTGAAGACGGATCTGGGAGGGATAATTATGGGTGCTGCAACCATAAACGACATAATTGGCTGGTCTATTTTTGCTCTGATTCTCAGCGTCCTGAACACGAACATTAGCCTTGGCATAAATCTGGGATTCACTGCCGGGGTCTTGGTCGTGACCATTGCCCTACTTTATCTGACCGGTAAGAATAGAGTCTGGCACAAATCGCCTCTTGGAGGTGTTATCATAGATCTCATTGCTCTGATCATGCTGGCGGCATCAGTTGCATCTGAGTTCATGGGCGCATACGGCATATTCGCGGCATTTCTGGCCGGAGTGATTCTCTCTCTGAGACATTCCAGAAGGGATCTCATTTTGAAGAAGACCTATCTTCCGGTTATGACGATATTGGCACCGATTTATTTCGTCTCGATCGGGCTTAAGACCAACTTTGCGACCAACTTTGATCTAACCATAGTTCTGCTCGTATTTTCCGTTGCCTGCATAGGCAAGATCATTGGAGCTAGTCTTGGTGCCCTGGCAGGAGGAATGGCGGAAAGAAAGGCATTGGCGGTCGGCTTTGGATTGAATGCACGGGGCGCGATGGAGATTGTGCTGGCAACGGCTGCTCTTGATTATGGACTAATCGAAGGACACATTTTTGTGGCTCTGGTGATCATGGCCTTGGCGACAACGATGATCTCCGGCCTGGCACTGCCCTGGCTGATGAAGACAAGGCCCCTTAGCCCAAGGGCCTGGGAGCCGATACCTTTGCACGAACAAATCGGAAGCTATAATTATTGCGACAATTAAAAAATATGTCATAAGACTTATTTATTGGATATCTGTCAACACTCTATCATACCAGCAACATCTTGCGAGGCTCCGGACAACCAAAAGAGCAAGGCATCAATGCCTCCTGGAAGCTATTTCCCAATGGACCGGCAATGATGGAAGCATTCGAACGTGGGGAACTTGATTTGGGCTATATTGGTCTGCCACCGGCAATGATTGGAATCGCCAGGGGCCTGAAGATTAGATGTGTGGCCGGTGGCCATGTAGAAGGACAGTCCTCATAGGCAGCGAAAGCTGTCAGGCTAAAGATACAGCATCGGATGCCCTAGCCCAGTTCAAGGGCAAGACTATCGGCACCCCCAGAAGGGGCTCGATACATGATGTGATCCTCAGGAAACTTGTAAATGACTATGGTCTTAGCAATTCGACAAAGATCAAGAACTTCGATTGGGCCGACTTTATTTTGGATGCCATGATGGACGGCGAAGTTGATGGTGCCTGCGGAACACCGCCCCTGGCAGTCCTGGCCGCTCGCCAAAGGGCCAGGATCATCCTCCCACCCGAAAAGACTTGGCCATTCAACCCCAGCTATGGCATTATCGCCACACAGAGACTGATCCTAGAATCGCATTCTCTCCTGGAGAATTTTCTCAAGCTGCATGAGGATGCCTGCAACCTTCTAAGAGAGCATCCGCAGAAGGCGGCAAGGCTGGTTGCAAGTGTTATGAAGATCATCGATGAGGATTTCGCCAGGGAGGTCTTCCGGGTCTCGCCTAAATACTGCGCCAGCCTTCCCGGCAGGTATATCGATTCCGCCATGGCCTTCCTGCCGGCGCTGCGGGAGATGGGATATCTTGCCAGAGATCCGACGAAGGAGGAAATATTCTACACCAGAGCCATTGAAAAGGTTCACAAAGGGAGATCTCATTATGATGCGCTATAAGCGGAGGTTACTGCTATGCTACAGGCAATGGAGATAGCGCTGTCCCTGTTCTTCTTCCTCCTCGCCGGATTAAGCGAGATCGGCGGAGGATACTAGATTTGGCTTTGCATGCTTGAACTAAAGGCAATCTGTGCGCACATTATGTATTCAAAGTTGTCTGATATAAGATAAATGGAGTTGCAGGCGGATGATGAAACTGGACGAGGATATCGAGATGTACGGAAGGATGGCAGTGGCCCTGAATATTCTGGAAAGCTGCCAGGAGTTTGCAGCGATCATCCCTGAGGTAAGGACCAATTTAGCTTATGCCCGCGTCAATGCTAAGACCCGATACGAGGTTTTGGCCGTGGATGGTCACATAACAGTGGTGAACGGCTTGCCACATGCGGCGGGCAAGCCCAGATTTGGAGCCTCTAGCCACATGGCGCGCTTGATCATAGAGATAAGAAAGGTCGAACCCGACATTCGAGCGGGAGTGGACTTTGCCAACGATCCCAGGTTGGCTCTATGGCTAGAAAATTACTGCAAAACCAAAGGCTGGATCTTCAGTGCGATCGATCGAGGCAATGAGCCCCAAGAGATTAAGGAGGCTGAAGGCGCAAGCATGCCCTGGAAGGTGGCCGAGGCGATCAGAGCAGCGGGTGGCTGCGTGCCCAAGATCTTTTACGAGACTGGAGCCATCGGCAAGGAGCCGGTATCCGTTCTATTGGGCAGAGATCCCATTGAGGTAGCGGAACAGGTCTCTGAAATATTCCAGTCCTTTCTTCTGCAACGTCTGGGAAAGAAGGATCCATTTTTTTAAAAGCAGCACTTTGTTGACTTCTACTGCTACCATTCAACCGCGCGTTTTCAAACCTCTGCCAGGATAACCACGTAGTTCTTGCCATAGACTTTGGCGCACTTGGGGCAGGTCGTGTAGAAAATGTACGTCTTCTTTGCAGTTTTCCCTTTTGAAGTGACAAATGAGTTCATATCTCTCATCCACTTGCCAGTGTCCTTGTACGGCCCTTCAAATACTTTGGTCAAAAATGTTCCTGAGATTCTTACTACATTCGATCCTATGACATCTTTTTCGACTGCAATGTAGATGTCCGATCCCCACATGGACTTTTCATCGGAAAGCACAATTGTCTCTTTGGCAGACGCTCCGGATTTTTCGATCTTTTCCATATTCTTCACCATAATCTGACCGAAATTAATGGGAATATGAAGAAAGCTGCGCACCTTATCCTTGACAAATAGTTTCTCTGTCCATGTTATCTCTTTTTCATCCCATGCTTCAGGGTTGAATCTGGGACAGCAACCGGTTTCGCTTGTCTCATTTTGTGTATTCATGGCTCTCATACCTCCAACTATTTAGACGATGGCAGCTCAGGCATGCGCCTCCACGGTCAGCCTGCATTCTATGAGCTCCTCTTCCGTAGGAACAGCCTCTTTATCTTCGATGAGGCTCTCAACATAGCCCGTGATTGCATCCCTGGCCATCTCGATGGCCTCTTCCACGGTCTTCCCGTAAGTGAAGCATCCGGGAAGTGCCGGGACCAGCATGGTATAACCGCCTTCGGGTTCCTTACGCAGATTTATTCGATAGCTCAGAGTTCTCATGTCTAACACAAACTCTTGATAATGAAATATACCTTGCGGCTATAATGATATCATCATGCATGATGGAAGGATGGGCAGAGGCTCCGCTCGCAGGCGCGGGCGCTTGGGGTCGGGCATGCGGGCGGGGGCAGGGACGCTGGCCGCCAGGCGGGCTGGCCTGGGGCACGGATTGGCCAAACGCAGGGATTCCAAAAAAGTATGGCATACGTATTAAGTAAAGACTCAAACAGGTAAAAGTCTTTATATTTAGCTGAGAATTATCTTTTGTGGAAAAAGCTGCAAACATGCATGGAATAATTGCAGACTCAAGAATCCAATCCCCTGCATGGCACTTAGGCAAGCATTAATTTTTTTATTATTCATCTCTGCAATTAATCTCATTGAGGCGTCTGGCAATGGATCAAGTGAAATGAGCTTCTATGGAACGCCTGAATATACAATTATAACACAAACTAGTGATACTAAAATTGTTTATATCAGGTGCGGGAGATGTAAATCTAAGCAGGATTTCTGTATTCATACCACAATATATAGTTAAAGACGGGAAAGCAAAATTAACAATATTGAATTATCGTATCATTGATCCTGGAAATAGGACGGTTCAGGGAGAGCTTGAGGTAAAAAACATAGATCCTAGTTTCTATTTGCTGCTTCCAGATATCTGGTATATGCTAGGAAGCAATAATATTGATTATTTATCAGTTGAACCGAAGATCTTTGGAGAAAGCACGTATCTATTTGAAAATGGCACACATTATGCACCTTATACAATTGAATTTACAGTCGCCAATAACTCCTTTGCTGGAGATCATGATATATTTGTTAATTATATCTATAAGAATTCAAATAAATGGTTTCAGGATTCGAAAGTGATACGGTTGCACATAAGACCTTGGTATGAACGTGATTTGGCGAGATACGCCTTTTTCGCAACAGCTATATGGGCAATAATTTCAATTTTATATTTTATAAAAAAATTGTTTATGGCCTTGGCTAAAGCCTTTGTTACGCAAGTTCGTCATCCCTAATTGTTAATTTTTATTTGCAGAATATATGGAAATACAACTAATGCTCTTTCATTTTATCAGTCGCAAATAATTATTATTATATTTGTCAAATGTTTTAATATGAATAATTAAAACTAAAATGAATTAATATAAGAACTGATTTGCACACTCCACTGTTTTCCACCCTTTCCCCTCATCCTTTGCCGCAATCCAAACCTTCATTACCCCTCTCTCACCCGTTCATCCCAGCAGAGGCTCCAGATGACTGCGCCCACACCAAGCATCGATTACGCCGCCCTGAAGTCAGGCGGTATCATCATGCAGAAGGATGATGATTTCTACGCCATACGATTGCGATTGCCAGGCGGCTGCATCGCCTCCGAACTGCTCCCCAAGATTGCCCAGGTGGCAAAGAAGTACGGCCGGGGCGAAGTTCGTCTTACTGCCCGGCAGGGGATCGAGATTCCCTGGATAAAGTTCAAAGAGATCGAAGCCGCCCGAAAGGAGCTTGCCGGTGCTGGTCTCGCCCTCGGCCCCTGCGGTCCCCGCTTTCGCACAGTAACCGCCTGCCCCGGCCTGCCCGTCTGCCGCAGAGCGTTAGCAGATAGCCAGAGCTTCGCCCGGCAAATCGACCGGAAATTCAGCGGCCTGCAGCTTCCCCACAAATTCAAAGCCACCGTCTCCGCCTGCCCCAATGCCTGCTCAAGGCCCCTGGAAAACGATATCGGCTTTTGCTGGAATGCAGAACCAGATATGGAAGCGGATGTCTGCATGGGATGCGGCCTATGCGTGGACATTTGCAGGGAAAACGCCCTCGTCTTGCAGGACGGAAAGGTGCTGCTCGATAGGAATCGGTGCGTGAACTGTGCTGATTGCATGCAAAGCTGCCACACCGATGCCTGGAAGACCAAAAGAATAGGCTACGCCGTCTATGCCGGAGGAAAGAATGGCAGACACCCAACGCAAGGAGAGAAGATCGCCGGCTTTGTGGACGAGGAGCAGGGCATGATGATAATTCAGCGATGCCTGGACTTCTACCAGCAGCATGGCAACAAAAGAGAGCGTCTTGGCGAAATGATTCGCCGCGTCGGCATGGACGAGTTCAAGGCTGCTGTATTGCAGTAATGAGGAGATGAGGTGCGGGATAAATTGTGTCTGGATCTTTCACGGATGAGCAGATAAGGCGCTACTCGCGTCAAATAATACTGCCTGAGGTAGGCGGCAAGGGCCAGAAGAAGCTGCTGGCGTCCAGGGTGCTGGTCCTGGGGGCGGGAGGTCTTGGATCTCCGGCCATAGCTTACCTGGCGGCAGCGGGCGTGGGAACCCTGGGGATCGTAGACGACGATCTCGTGGAAGTAAGCAATTTGCAGCGCCAGATCATCCACGGCGGCAATATCGGCCTATCCAAAACGAAATCTGCGGAGAACTTCGTTCGAAACCTCAACAGCGATGTGGATGTTGTAACCTACCAGGAGCGTTTCTCTGCCGAAAACGCTGGAAAGATCGTCAGGGAGTATGATTTCGTGGTCGATGGGAGCGATAACTTCCCCACTCATTACCTGATCAACGACGCCTGCGTTTTGGAGAAGAAGCCCTGCTCTCACGGCAGCATCCTGCGTTATGAAGGGTATGTTACTACTACAATCCCGCAAAAGGGTTCCTGCTACCGCTGCATATTCAAAAAGCCTCCACCGCCGAGACTTATCCCCAGCTGCCAGGAAGCAGGCGTCTTCGGCGTGCTGCCCGGCATCATCGGCACCATTCAGGCCTCAGAGGTTCTGAAGTATATCCTGGGAATAGGTGAGCTGCTGGCGGGACGGCTTCTCTGCTTCAATGCCCTTGATATGAGTTTTTTTGAAGCGGCGGCTGGGAAAAGGACGGATTGCGTTGTCTGTGGGGATTGGCCCCTGATTACGAAGATCGAGCAGAAGAACTACCTGGAAAACAATTGGGAAGAGTGCGGGCTGTGACCGAGGAACTTGATCTGAGAGGCGAGGTTTGCCCATACACCTTTGTCAAGACCAAACTCAGGCTGGAGGAGCTGGAAAGTGGCCAGGATCTGACCATCCTGCTGGACGATTCAGCCGCAACGGCCAACGTCTCCAGGAGCCTGCGCAGTGAAGGCCACGAGATCCTGGACCTGAAAGCCCTATCCAGCAGAGTTTGGCGGATAGTAGTAAAAAAAAAGCCTGAATCAGTGAGATCGATTAACAATGAAAGCGATAATACTTCTTTCTGGAGGACTGGACAGCACCTTAGCAGCAGAGCTCATGAGCCGGGAAGGGCTGGAGCTCCTGGCTGTAAACTTCAAGACGCCTTTTTGCCTCTGCGATCGCCATTCGTCTAATTTGGGATGCGGCAGCAACGCCCGCCGGGTAGCCGAGGCTCTTGGGATAGATCTGAAGATCATCAACGCCACCAAGGATTTCCTGGAGGTGCTGAAAAAACCCGCACACGGCTACGGCGCCAATATGAATCCTTGCATTGATTGCAGGATACTTTTCTTCCGCAAGAGCAAAGAGCTGATGGACGAGTTTGGAGCATCCTTCATAATCACCGGAGAGGTTTTAGGACAGAGGCCCATGAGCCAGTTCAGACGGCAGATGAACATCATCGAGAAAGAGGCTGACCTGGAAGGGCTTGTGCTGCGACCGCTTTCGGCCAAGCTGCTGGCGCCTACGATCCCAGAAAAGAACGGATGGATCAGCCGGGAGAGGATGCTGGACATAGCTGGCCGCTCCAGGAAACCGCAGATGGCTCTTGCTAAGGAATTGGGGATAAACGACTATCCTTGTGCTGCCGGAGGATGCCTCCTCACCGACCCGGAGTTCGCCAACAGGATCAGGGACCTAATAAAGCACGACGAGCTTGATATGCAAAATATCGATCTATTGAAGGCAGGTCGATATTTCCGGCTCTCCCCAAGCGCAAAACTGATCGTGGGCAGAAATGAGAACGAGAATAAGATGCTCACAATGCTGGCAAAAGAAGGCGATTACCTCTTTGGACCGTCAACCATTAACGGCCCGATTGCTGTTGGTAAAGGCTCATTTACGGAGAGCATACTGGAAGTTGCCTGCCGAATCGTGTCCCGCTACTCTGATAGGGATGGCGAGATTGATGCGGATGTTTCTTACAAGAGACTTCCTGAGGGCGTTGGGAAGATGATCAAGGCGAGCTTCCTTGATGATGAAGAGCTGACCAAGCTGAGAACGCTGACAGATCTGGCCTGATGGCTCTTCTGAAGGCAGTGTCTCGTTGGCGGAAAGCCTGAACAAAGCGAGTTGCCGCGATACATAGCTATTAATTCCTATCAATGATTTTGCCACCATAGAGGTAATTCATGGTACTGGAACTTGAGAACCTGAGATTTGGAACGGAACTGCTCAAGCGCGGTTTCGCCAAGATGCAGAAAGGCGGTGTCATCATGGATGTCACTACACCGAGGCAGGCAATCATTGCCGAGGAAGCCGGAGCTGTGGCGGTCATGGCTCTTCATGCCGTTCCTGCGGACATAAGAAAAATGGGTGGCGTGGCCAGGATGGCAGATCCCGCCATAATTGAGGACATCATCAACTCCGTAACCATACCGGTCATGGCTAAGGCCAGGATTGGACACTTCGTGGAGGCACAAATTCTGGAGGCACTGGGTGTGGACATGGTGGACGAGTCAGAAGTGCTCACGCCTGCAGACCAGTTCCACATTGAGAAGACCAAATTCACCATCCCCTTCGTCTGTGGAGCCCGGAACCTGGGCGAGGCCTTGCGCCGCATAGCTGAAGGCGCGGCAATGATCAGGACCAAAGGTGAGGCCGGCACCGGCGACGTGAGCCAGGCTGTGCTGCATATGAGGATGATCCTGGGCCAGATCAGGGGCCTGAAGGGCATGGATGATTTGCAGCTCTTGAAAGTCGCTCGCGAGATTGAAGCAGATTATGATCTGGTGGTCGAATGCGCCCGGTTGCAGCGCCTGCCCGTGGTCAATTTCGCAGCAGGCGGTGTGGCTACGCCCGCAGACGCGGCACTGATGATGCAGCTCGGAGCTGATGGCGTCTTTGTGGGCTCAGGGATCTTCAAGTCCGAGGAACCGGAAGCTATGGCCTCGGCTATTGTCCAGGCGGTGCACAACTTCGATAATCCGCAGATTTTGGCAAAGACCACCAAGGGTCTAGGCGCAGCCATGAAAGGCCTGGATGCAGCTACGATTCCCCTAGCGGAAGCCTTACAGACGAGAGGCTGGTGAGAGCCTAAAATCGATATCGATTGGCAAAACTTTATATCCTTTAATGGATTAACGATTGTTAATAAGGACTTAATTTGAATTGATTTGGGAATTGCCGCAATAAGGACCTTTATCTTCCCGAAAAAGGCTTACAAAAAGTGACCAAAAGAGCAAGGATTTCATGAAACGAAGAGGTTGACTTATGGGAAAGATCTACGAAGATCTCACCAAGACCGTTGGCAATACGCCTCTGGTCAGATTGAATAGAGTTACAAAGGGCCTGGATGCCACCGTCGTAGCCAAGGTTGAGTACTTCAACCCTCTAGGAAGCGTTAAGGACCGAATAGGAGTGGCCATGATCGAGGCTGCAGAGAAGGCAGGGCATATCAAAGATGACACCATTATCCTGGAGCCGACGAGTGGAAATACAGGCATAGCTCTGGCTTTCGTCTGCGCTGCTAAAGGCTACAAGCTGGTGCTGGTTATGCCTGAGACGATGTCGATCGAACGGCGCAAGCTTCTCAAAGCCCTGGGTGCGGACTTGGTGCTAACTCCTGGGCCCTTGGGAATGAAAGGAGCGATCGGGGCTGCAGAGGATATGCTGGCCAAGAATCCCAGCTACTATTACATACCCCAGCAGTTTAGGAATCCTTCCAATCCAGAGATTCACCGAAAGACTACTGCCGAGGAGATATGGCGTGATACGGACGGCAAGGTCGACATAGTAGTTGCAGGTGTTGGCACGGGCGGAACAATCACGGGCATTGCAGATGTGATAAAGTCCCGCAAGAGCGATTTTATTGCCATTGCCGTCGAGCCTGCCGCGTCGCCGGTGCTGGAAGGCGGAAAGGCAGGGCCCCATAAGATACAGGGAATAGGAGCCGGCTTTGTTCCCGATGTCCTGCGGCTTGACCTGGTTGATGAGATCATCCCGGTAACAAATGAAGATGCCTTTGCTACTGCCCGTAGACTGGCCAAAGAGGAAGGATTAGTGGTAGGAATATCCTGCGGTGCTGCAGCCTGGGCTGCGCTGAAAGTGGCGGCCAGGCCGGAGAACAAAGGCAAGCTGATAGTAGTAATACTGCCGGATACTGGCGAGCGATACCTGAGCACAGAGCTCTTCGAGATTTAGAGGTGGCAGGAAGATGAGCATCAGAGAGGATATCAGGACCGTCTTTGCCAAAGATCCCGCTGCTAAATCGACTTTAGAGGTAATCACCTGCTATCCGGGCCTGCATGCCATCTGGATGCACCGCATCTCTCACTTCCTCTGGACTCATAAATTCTTTTTTTTAGCCAGACTCAGCTCTCACATCGGCCGCTTCCTGACCGGCGTCGAGATTCATCCTGGAGCAAAGATCGGCAAGCGCTTCTTCATCGACCATGGCATGGGCGTAGTCATAGGCGAGACGGCCGAGGTGGGAGATGATGTGCTGATGTACATGGGCACAGTCCTGGGCGGGACAAGCCTGGACAAAGTGAAGCGTCATCCCACCATCGAGGACCGCGTGGTCATAGGAGCAGGCTCCATCATCCTCGGACCGATAACCGTGGGGAAAGGCGCCAAGATCGGTGCGGGCTCAGTTGTGGTCCGGCCTGTTCCTGCGGGAGCCACTGTTGTAGGCGTGCCGGGAAGAATTGCCGAGCCCGAGTGCCCAGCCACCGGCACGGATCTGAATTACGCCAATCTGCCAGATCCCATGCTGCGCGTGGTCAGCAGGCTGCTCGACCGGCAAAACCGGCTGGAAGAGCGGCTGCGCTCCATGCAAAAAGCCTTGCCTGGCCCGGAGGGAGAGAGGCTTGTGGCTCAAATGGAGCGGGAAGAGGAGATCCGAGAGGCTTTGCGGGACGTGCTCGATCCCGAGGTGGGCATAGATATCGTCGACCTGGGCCTGATCAAAGAGATAATCATACGTGGCGACGATTCTGTAGAGGTGGACATGGTGCTGACCTCCCAGGTTTGCCCCATGGTCAGCCACCTCACTGAACAGGTGCAGCGCCGGGTGGAAGGTCTGCATGGCATTCGGCAGGTTGAGGTTAAGGTCCTGGATGAGCCCTGGAACTGGGACCACTTTGTCCGACAGCAGAAGGCAAGGGTTTAGATATGGCTGAAATAGCCAAAATGCTGCCAGGTTATAATTGCGGCGAATGTGGCCACCGTCAGTGCAAGGACTACGCAGAAGAGATTTCCATAAAAAGGAGATATCAGCAAGTGCCGCTACCTTGAGCTGGAGAGATTTAATGATACTAAGGCCGAGATCCAGCAGTTTCTATCGGCCCATGTTATTGAAGACAAAGTCGAAGATCTCCCGCTTGCGTGCCAGGGCTGCGGAGAGGGGATCACAGGGCTGAAAGGGGATCGGAATGCCGATTTCTCCCTAAGCCCCATTCCCGGAGAGCCGTCCTGCCGTGAGGATCTATATCCATTCGCCAGGACCATGGACATCGTGCCTGGAGACGTTCTCAGGTACAGGGCCCTGGGATGTCCAGTGATACATTTTGCCAGGGTAATGAAATATATCCAGGGCATAGCTACGGTCCATCTGGCCGGCCCCCATCAACTCCTCAGCGATGAGTTTCAGTACAAAGATGTGGGCATCTGCATGGTCACGGGCTTCGAAGGATCTGTGAGCAAGGGCCGAATTCCTGATGTGGGCGAAACGGTCAAGTTCCTGCCCAGTCACTGCCGTATGCAGCAGGTTCATTCAGGTGTCATAGTTCATTCAGAAGGTAGTAAGTTGAGAATTGAAGGGATTGACCTAAAAATTTGGCGATAATTTTCATTTTTCTGCCTTCTCCATCTGCCGGTAATCCTCAATCGCCAGGTGAAGTGCATCAGCCGCAAGATTTGAGCAATGCATTTTTTGGGGCGGGCAATCCACCTAGCGTATCTGCTACATCCTTTCTTGTAATCTTCAGAGCCTCATCAAGTGTCTTTCCTTCAGCCATCTCCGTGGTCATGCTACTGGTGGCAATCGCCGCAGTGCAGCCAAAGGTTCTAAAGGTAATTTCGTCTATCTTATCCTCTTTCACTCTTATGAACATCTCCATGAGATCTCCACAAACTGGGTTGCCCACTTTGCCGTATCCATCCGGGCTCTCCAGAGCACCTACATTGCGAGGATTCATGAAGTGATCCATCACTTTTTTGCTATATCCTACCTCTGACATATTCTATTTACCTCTCGATTCTGATTCTAATCAGATAGAGCTTTACCTCGGACCAAGCGCTGACATTTTTCGAAGCCTGATAACGGACTCCTCGATGGCCTGGCCAACCAGATCAACATCATCCAATGTATTGCTCCGTCCAAGAGTCAGCCGCAACGAACCGTGAGAATACTCCGGCTTGATGCCAATAGCTGTCAGAACGTGACTGGCCGTAAGCTTCTTTGATGAGCAGGCTGAACCGGTGGAGGCGGCAATCCCCAATGCATCCAGGTAGAGCAGCAACGATTCCCCTTCGATGTATTTGAATCCAAAGTTGAGATTGTTAGGAAGTCTTTTGGCAGGATGTCCATTCAGCCAGGACTCTTCGATTCTGCTGAGGACAAAATCTTTCAGACGATCTCTCAGAGCTGTGAGCCTTATCGCCTCTTCGACCATTGTATCTCTTGCCAGCTCGGCTGCTATGCCCAGGCCTACGATCCCAGGGACGTTCTCAGTTCCTGATCGCAGGCCATTTTCATGGCCACCTCCTTGCTGAATGCTATCTATCTTCACACCTTTGCGAATGAATAGAACACCAATACCCTTTGGACCATAGAGCTTGTGTCCGGAAATGGAGAGGGCATCAACACCAAGGGATTTGACATCTACTGGTATCTTGCCTGTGGTCTGAACACCGTCTGAATGGAAATAGATATTATTCTCTTTGGCAATTTCCCCAATCTCATGCAAGGGCTGAATGGTTCCTATTTCGTTGTTCGCATGCATGATGGAAATCAGAATCGTATCATTCTGAATGGCCGACTCCAAAGCGGTCAGCTCCACAAGTCCTTCTTTGGTGACGGGAAGATAGGTCACCTCAAAACCCTGTTTAGCCAGGACCTTACATACTTCCAGTATGGCTGGATGTTCAATGGATGATGTTATTATGTGACATCCTTTCTTCTTGTTTCTCAAGGCAATCCCCTTCAAAGCCAGATTATCGGACTCTGTGCCTCCGCTGGTAAAAATTATCTCCGATGGTTCTGCATTAATAAGACGTGCAATTTTGCATCTGGCATCTTCAATTGCCTCTTTTGCTTCTCTGCCAAAGCTATGCAGACTCGATGCATTTCCATAGAAGTCCATAAAATAGGGAATCATTGCTTCGAGTACTTCCGGGGCAAGCGGTGTAGTTGCGGCATGATCCATATAGATGCGTTTCATGGATTCCATCTTAACAATTGTTATCATATAAATGTATTTGTTAAGCGGCAAAAGCCAGAATCGACAAGAATGAGATCGAATTGAGCCAAGCTGCCTTCATACGGATAAAACTTATATACTCAAAGCTCCTATTAACAATTGTGAATCGCATTTCTGAAACCCAAACTACAATATCGGATAGAAGGAAATCACCCTGCGAAATGGTCATTTGGGACGTACTTCCCAGCATAAGAGCAGCCATTGCTGAAGAGTTGATGAAACGCGACCTGTCACAGAAGGAGATCTCAAGGCTTCTTGGAATTACACCTCCGGCAGTATCTCAATATTTATCAAAGAAGAGAGGCTACAACATCGAGTTTGGGGAGGAGATCAAAGTATCTATATCCAAACTGGCGGACGATCTCGTAGATAAAAAAATCTGCAATCCAGTTGAAAGAATCTGTGAGATCTGCAGGATGCTTCGAGAGGATGAGAAAATATGTGGCTCTGGCGATCATAAATGCGAGTAAATCTATTGTATTGAAATGTGGAATAATGGATTGGAATGATAAGCTCGGAAAAATCCGGGCGAAAATAGCTGAGAAGGACAAGATCCTGGTGGCCTTTTCAGGAGGGGTAGACAGCAGTCTTTTGGCTAAAATTTGCCGGGATATTTTGGGAGAGAATGCACTCTGCATCATCCTGGACTCGGAGACCTTGCCCAGGAGTGAGCTAAAGTATGCAGAAGAATTAGCAAGATCTATGGGCTTAAAATATGAGGTCGTGAAATGTTCGTCGCTGGCTGATGAAGATTTCCTGAAAAATCCATCTAATCGGTGCTATTATTGCAAAATGTCATCCTTCAAGACGCTTAAATCCATGGCCGAAGAGAGGGGAATAAACTGCATAGCTGACGGAATGAACCTTTCTGATTATGATGATTATAGGCCGGGTATCGCAGCCTGCGATGAAATGGGGATCTGGCATCCATTTGTGGATGCTGGGATATCTAAGGAAGATATTCGAGACATAGCCCGCAACATGGGATTGTCTTTCTGGAACAAGCCATCCTCTGCCTGCCTTTCCTCAAGAATACCTTATGAAGAGAGAATTACGATTGAGAATCTGAAGATGGTGGAACTGGCTGAGGATTTCCTGAAATGCCGAGGCTTCGGACAGCTCAGGGTGAGGGCTCATGGAAATCTTGCAAGGATTGAACTGCTGGGCAATGACATCGAAAGAGCTATGCATTGCAGGGAAGAGATTTCCAAAGAACTAAAGTCCATTGGATTCTTGTATGTCGCATTGGACATGGAAGGGTTTAGAAGTGGTAGCATGAATGAGATATTATCGACGGCAGAAAGTGGATAATGATCTAATTTCAGCCAATTACACTAAATAACTATCTTCTCCACTTCGACCTCCTCCTCACCACCCCTGGACTCATAATAGGCGCCTCTTTCGGCCCATACTCTCCCCACCAGGCAGCCAGCGCCACAGAGAGAACCAGATCATCGTGATCCTCCTCTCTCCAGGCTGAGTAGCTGTCGTGCGCCGTCATGGGATCTATCTTAACCCTGAAGTCTAGCATCTCCTGCGAAAGGACCGGCCCTAGATTGAGCTTTCCCGCCACCCTGAGCCGCCCTGTCTGAAAGTAGCACTGCGGAGCCTCAACCAGATCCCTTTTCGGAACTCTCCAGCTCTGCCCTTCGTGCGATGCCTTATCGCCCCCGTGAATCAGCACTCCCACCAGCTCAAGTTCCTCCTGTTGGAAGAGATCGATCACAGGCGCTCCCACCCCGTCTGGTTCACCACCAGCAAGCCATCAATACCGGCTGCGATAGTAAGAGAATGCCGCGAGCGAAGCCAGAAGATTAAATTCAACAGCAAAAAATTACCTGCAAATAGACGCTGAGGGTGAGATTTGAACTCACGAGGTGCGATGCACCACTGGTTACCTTGTTTCAGGCCAGATGCCCAAAACCTCAAGACCAGCGCCGTAGGCCGCTTGGCTACCTCAGCACAGCCTTGCTATCTTTGCATCAATAGATCTTAAGCCTGACGATTCGATAATCTTAATATCCTTTACTGCCATCCTTCACCGATGCTGATAAAAAACGTCTCGATTATAGAATCCGGACAATTGCTGCCTGGCCGGGACATTCTCATCGAAGAGGGCAAGATTACGAAGGTAGGGCGCGATCTATGCAACGAAAGCGATGACGACGAGCTAATCGACGGGCGGGGAAAGCTGGCCATCCCCGGCCTCATCAACGGTCACACTCATCTGGCCATGACGCTTCTGCGTGGCTATGCGGACGACATGGAACTGATGCCCTGGCTGCAGGAAAAGATCTGGCCTCTGGAGGCCAGGATTACCGAGGAGGACGTTGCATGGGGAGTGAAGCTGGGCTGCCTGGAGCTGATCCGCTTCGGCATCACCTGCTACAATGACATGTACTACTTCCCGGACACGACCGCCCAGGCTACCAAGGAAATGGGTCTTCGCGCCTTTCTCTCCGGCGTGGTATTCGATATGAAGCCAGAGCTTCTCGGCCAGGCGGAGCCCTTTATCCGCCGCTGGAAGGGCGACGAGCTGATAACCCCTGCCGTCGGCCCCCATGCCGCCTACACTTGCTCAGAAGAGACGCTGCAGAAGGCAAAAGAGATCGCCGACCGGCATGATGCCATGATTCACATCCACCTATCCGAGACACGCGAGGAGGTGGACGGCTTTGTGCTCACGAAGGGCAAGAGCCCGGTGGAGTATCTAGACAGCCTGGGCCTGGTTAACGAGCGCCTAGCAGCAGTGCACTGCGTCTGGCTCTCTGCGGAGGACTGCTACCTCCTGGCGGAGAGGAAGGCCAATGTGGTGAGCTGCACCGTAAGCAACCTTAAGCTGACCTCAGGAATCGCTCCGCTCAATACTATGATGAAGGCAAATGTAAACGTCTGCCTGGGTACGGACGGCGCTTCCAGCAATAACAACCTGAGCCTCTTCGAGGAGATGAAGACTACCGCCATAGTGCAGAAGAATGCCTATCACACTCCTGCGGCCTTCTCAGCAGAGCAGGTCTGGCGCCTGGCCACAGAGAACGCCGCTCGAGCCTTTGGCCTTAATTTGGGGCTTCGCCCTGGCGCTCTGGCCGACCTGGCCATCATCGACCTGCAAAAGCCCTGGTTCTGTCCCCAGACGAACATTGTCTCTCATCTGGTCTACAGCATGGCCGGAGGCGTGGATACTACCATAGTCAACGGAAAGGTGCTCATGCGTGAGGGAGTCATACCGGGCGAGGCAGAAATTTTGGAGAAGGCTCAGGAGTGCTTCCTGCGTCTGACCTCCTAACCTTTTTCTCTCTAATTGCTGGCCTATGAAATCCGCTGAGCAAACCAGTCAATCCGATATCGCCTTCTTTCGCAGCAGGCGGTTGTAGGCGATGGCAAATCTGTGCGCCTCGTCTCTGATCTCCTGCACATAGAGCGATGCTTTTTCATTCTTCTTGATTGCAAGAGGCCCTTCCAGGCCCGGCACATAGATCTCCTCCTCGCCTTTGGCAAGAGAGATGATGGGAATTTTCAGCCTCAACTCTCGCAGCACTGCCAGGGCCGACGAGAGTTGCCCCTTACCCCCGTCGATAACGATGAGGTCAGGCATATCCAGCGCTTCTGCCTTGAGGCGAGAGTAACGTCGTCGCACGATCTCAGCGATAGAAGCGAAATCATCAACTCCCTGTACGCCCTTGATTTTGAAGCGCCGGTAGTTGCTTTTGTCCGGTCTGCCTCCCCTAAACTGCACCATCGAGCCCACGGAAAAGGTGCCTGCCAGATGTGATATGTCGAAGCACTCTATGACCTGAGGGGTCTTAGGAAGATGCAGTGCCTGCGCCAGGGCCTGCATCTTCATTCGATCTCCGAAAAAGCCGATATCCACATTTTTTTTAGCCAGCTCCAGTAGCTCCTTTTTTTCGCCTTGCTTAGGAACGGTGACATGCACACTTTTGCCCTTAACGTGTGAGAGAAAATCCACCAGAGACTCATCCAGCGGTTCATCGAGTATCAGCTCCTCGGGGGGCTCGCGTTCCGAGTAGTACTGCACCAAGAACTCCTCCAGGAAGTTGTCGCTCTGGGCAAATACAAAGTCCTCTTTTCCTTCCAGTGTGCCGCGGTAGACCTTAAAGAGCATGAGAAAGACGCTTGAGCCTTCTATCTGATAGCTAATAATATCCTGATCGTATTTGCGGCTCTTCTCCACCTGCTGCCGCTCCTGCAAATGCCGCAAAGCTTCTATCTCATCACGTAGGTCCATCGCTCTTTCGAACTCCTGACGATCAGAGAGTTGTGCCATCTCTTTTTGCAGAGATTCGACCAGCTCTCCGCTCTTGCCTCCCAGGGCCGAAGCGGCTCTCTTTACCCTAACCATATATTCTGCCTCAGTAATCTTACCCAAACACGGGCCGGTGCAGTGGCCTAAATGGTAGCGCAGGCATGCGCGCTTGGGCAGCCTCTTGCAGGTGCGCAGACCAAAGGTCTTGCGAAGAAGCTGGTAGACGAATGTCCTCTCCCGGGCAGAGGTGAAGGGACCGAAGAACGAGCCTTTGCCTGAGGCCTTGCGGGATATTATGATGCGCGGGAAGCTCTCCTCTGTAAGCTCAATGCAAGCATAGCGGGAGGAGTCCTTGAGTTTGATGTTATAGCGGGGCTGATGCTTCTTGATGAGGGTGTTTTCCAGGAGCAGCGCTTCGACCTCGGTGTTGGTGACGATGAACTCCAATCCTTTTGATGCCAGGACAAGAGCCTTTGTTCTGGGTCCATGGTCCTGCTTTTGGAAATAATTGGCGACCCGCTTCTTGAGATCCCGGGCTTTGCCTACGTAGATCACCTTGCCCTGGTCGTCCATGAACAGGTAGCATCCGGGACTATGGGGAAGTGAGTCGAGAGAGATCATAATTAAGAGAGAGAACAAGTTTTCCGTCTATTTCATTATAACTGAAAGGGAGTATGAGCCTTCGGGGCGAAAGGGATTGACCATTGGGAAGGCTCCAAGATATTACCTGTATTTTTAACTATTTAAGTTTAATTAAATGTGCTCTGAAGCATTTCGAGCCAAAAATAGTCATCATAGTAATATCCATATTCCTGATAGTAATAGTTTGGATACTGGTACTGGTAATTTCAACCACATCAAGAGTGGTAATATGAATGATATTAATAAGAGACAACGCGCTCGTCTGCATGTGCGCGGGTGGCTGCGAGACTGGCATCCTGCCATCATGCAAAGAGGAACTCTTCGTTGTCAAGAACATGTCGTTTCAAGAGATGCCCAAGTAGGATGATACCGCATCATATAGTTGTGGCAATCTGCAAAGATCGATTGATAATAGTAAAAGTATATCTGCCAAATGAAGATGAGTGGATAGATAGTAGGCGGAGGAAATAGAATGGACACTGGTGAATGCATTCTATGCAAGAGCAAAATGCGAGAAGGAACAACTGTATTTGTAGCTAGAGTTGGTGAGCAGGTAGTCGTAATCAAAAACATCCCGGGATTTGTTTGTCCGAACTGCGAAGAGGCTTATTACTCTATTGATACTCAAAGAAAAATCGATCGCATTGTGAAGGCATTTCATGAAGGAAGATTGCTTGCCAAGCCACTAGCTGCGGGCGAGGTCGATCTGAAGGCACTTGAAGCCTGTCAGCCTGGGGCATGTGCTGCAATCGAGGATCTTTGAGTTATGTGATCGACAATATAAGTCCGGGCTGATCTGCCAAGCGGGGCCGCGAACGGGCTCCCGCATGGGCGAGCGGGCACATGCGGGGGTAGCGGAACTGCGCCTTAGCAGTTCATCTTAAATATTCTATCTGCTACCTTTTCCATTCTCTTGGGATAATAGTTAAAGGACGATCTTCCACGGGAATCAATTTCGATAGATTCGTTAGAAGTTCTCGATAATTCTTCTCTCAACTCTTCAATTGGCCGTTCGGTCTTCATTGGCGGATATTGCACTTCTATCGATCCCAGAGGTAATTCGTAGCCTCAAAATTTAATCGAAGCTTTTCTTTCCAAATGGGAAAAATTTCTAAATATCCCATATTTGTCGGCTTTATTTAGCATTTCTTTTGCATCATGAGTATTTTGCTTCATCGTTAATTCATTGTAATTAAAACTAGAAAATATTTTCATATTTTTATAATAATCACGAGCATTTTCAATTGAATCTGCATCTTCTGCCGTCATTTTAACAAGACGAAGGTTCGCTATATTCTTCATCAAAAACGCAGGGGGTAGCCACAGAAGAGATTACGCATGATGTTAAGGTCTTACAAAGGATGGTTCAGCAGATCATCAAAGAGTACATGGAGACCGGGCAAGAACCAGTCTTGGGCGAAAAAATTGGTCTCCCCCGTAAACCCTACAGCGAGAAAGAGACGGAGGTTACCAGATCAGCCCACGCACGCTTTCGATTTGGAGCGCGATGCAGGAGACAATGATCCCGAAGCAATTTAAGATCTGTATATCCTTGCGTCCTGGATACTCTAAGGAAAGAGAGTGAGGTACAACCGGAAGACATACTGAAGACCGGCTTATCGCGGCATCATCGCCTCCATTAGTTTGCTGGAGAACCTGAGAGCGTTATCGAATTGCAGAAATCCTTGTCTTCTTCGTCGTACTGCCTGCTGCAGGAGAACTTGAGACTTATAGAATTGAAAGGGAGTATGAGCCTTCAGCGCGAAAGGGAGTAATTCAGGGGGGAAGGCTCCAAGATATTACCTGTATTTTTAACTATTTAAGCTTAATTAAATGTGCATTGGCTCATTCCGGGCCAAAAATAGTCGTCATAGTAATATCCATATTCCTGATAGTAATAGCCCGGACCTAAAGTTTGGCAATTTCAGGTAGCTCCGCCTCTGCCAGTCTGGCCACCGCGTAGGCGGGAAACACGTCCGATATTCTTTCGCCGTACCTCTGCGATAGCCGCAGGCAATCCAGCCCCAGAAATGCTGCCGCCTGTACGATCAGCTCCTCGCCAATACCCGCTGCCACCACCTTGGTTAGTTCATGGCTTTCCAATTGTCTCTCCAGGGCCGCGACCAGGATACTCTTCTGCCTCTCGCAGGCCTGCGAAGCTACAGCCAGGGCTGCTGCTTCGCCGATCTCCTCCAGGTCGGCGCAGACAGAGCGCGCCAGCCTGCGCAGCGTTGCTTCCCTGTCTTTTCCTGCGCCATCCGGCGTTTCGCAGGTATAGCACTCCTCAGATATATGGCCGAGGCCCAGGCGGGCATCGGCCATGATAGCGAAAAGCTCAGGCGCGAGCGGCACCTTCTTTCCTTTGATCCGGACCGCGGGCAGCAGGGCATCAAGCCGCGTTCTTAACAGGCCCATGTATACTAAATCGCCCCCGGCCAGACGCAAAAAGTCCGTCTTGGCTGCCAGCGCCATTCCTCCCTGGATGGGGATAAGGTCCGTAGTGGTGCTGCCCATGTCCACAAAGAGGCAGTCTCCTACCTCGCGTGCCAGCAAGGCCGCGGAAGCTGACCAGTTGGCCGCGGCCAGCTCCAGGGGGTCCGTCCAGGCAAAGCCATTCGCGCCCCAGAAATAAACCGGGCAGGAAAAAGCCCTCTTCACAGCTGCGGTAAGACTTGTTACGCCCTCTCGCTTGCAAGAGAAGCAGTCAGCCAGCTCGCCCGTAATGACAACTGCTACAGCCCGCGGCCGGTGCGCCGCAAAGCGACCCAGAACCTCGTCCAGGGGGGCATACTTCCAGAGAGGCAGGTAGACGCTTTCTGCAAATAGCCTATCCGAGCTTGCCGCTTTGGTGTTGGCTCCGCCGATATCCAGACCCAGGATCATTGCCCGACTCAGGCCATTTGAACCATAAAAGCTTTAGGTCGGAAGATATCTTTAAGCCACCAACTTTCGGAGATCATGATCATGGCTGCCAAGGAGAAGTTTGCTGAGCCCACTTATCTGGAATGTGGATTCGGAGAGCTGGAGTATAAGGTCATAAAATCGGAGATATGCTGCCGCTGCGGCACCTGCGAGGCCTTCTGCCCCAGAATTGAGCATGTTGAGAACAAGCCCGCTCTGGTAAATTACGATCCGCTCTGTGGACTGTGCTTCACCTACTGCCCCAGGACCTTCCTGGACAACGGAGCAATGGAGACTAAGCTATTCGGCCGGACGCGAAAGGCCGATGAAGCGCTGGGAATTTACAGGAATGCCGTTTCCGCTCAGGCGCAGCCCGTGCTGGCTGGAGCCCAGGATGGCGGGGTGGCAACCGCCCTGCTGATGCAGGCTTTGCAGTCGGGCGTGATCGACTGCGCCGTTGTTACAGACAGGGACGAGGAATGGAGAACTGTGGCTAAAGTTGCCACCACAGTCGAGGAGATTGCTGCCTGCGCCGGAACCAAGTACACCATCTCCAACAGCGTCCTGGCCGTGAAGGATGCTCTGGAGAAGGGTTACAAGAAGATCGGATTTGTGGGCACCCCATGTCAGATTCAGGGCTTAAGAAAGGTCAAGCTCCTTGATGAGCCCTATCAATTTGGTCAGGACAAGATCGCACTGCTCGTCGGCCTCTTCTGCATGGAGAACTTCGACTACAATGCGCTCATGAACGGTCTGGTTAAGGCCAGGTTTGGTCTTCTGCCCAAGGATGTGGCTCGCTTCGAGATTAAAAAGGGAATGTTCCGGGTAATAGACAAGACCGGCAAGGCCCATGAAGTCAAGATCGAGGAGACGGACGAGTTCACATTCCCGGGATGCGGTCCCTGCTTTGACTTTGCCAGCGAGCTGGCCGATATCTCCGTGGGCAGTGTGGGCTCGGGAGACGGTTGGTCTACCGTTCTCACCCGCACGGATGCCGGCGAGAAGCTCTACGCCGCCACTCTGGCAGCAGGCGCCGTTTCGGTGAAGGCCGTATCCGAGAAGGGGCTTGCTCTCGCCGGGCGGCTGGCCGCCGGAAAGGTCAAGCGCTTTGAGAGCAAATGCGTCGAGATGAATGTGAGCGGCATCACCCGTTAGTAAGGAACACTGATTTCATATGCTCTCAATCGGGCTGGCTGGAAAGCCTAACTCCGGCAAGTCCACTTTTTTCAAGGCAGCGACCCTGGTTGAAGTGGATATTGCCAATTATCCGTTTACTACTATCGATGCCAATCATGGTGTTTCCTATGTGCGTGCTCCCTGCCCCTGCAGGGAGCTAGGTATCCGGGAAGGCTGCGGCCGATGCAAGGATGGCCAGCGTTTCATTGCCATCGAGCTAATTGACGTGGCCGGGTTGGTGCCCGATGCTCATCTGGGAAAGGGCCTGGGCAATGAGTTTTTGGACGCTCTGCGTGTAGCGGAAGCTGTCATTCACGTGCTGGACGCCTCGGGCGGAACTGACCTGGAGGGCAATCCGGTCGGCCTTGCCAACCATGATCCCGTGACCGATGTCAAGTTCCTGGAGTACGAGATCAGCATGTGGCTGAACGGTATTCTCAAGCGCAACTGGGACAAGCTGATGAGAAACTACAAGGGAGTGGGAGGCAAACCCGAGCAGGTTCTCATCGAACAGATGGCAGGCGCTGGTGTCTCGGATAGCCAGGTTCGCCGGGCTGTGACGGAGATGAAGAAAGATCTGGGAAGCTGGAAGGATGAGGATGTGCTCCGCTTTGCCATGCTCCTCCGGGCCTACAGCAAGCCCATGGTCCTGGCGGCTAACAAGATGGACATAGCGCCTCCGGAGTACGTCAAGAAGCTGCTGGCTTTGAAGAACGAACTGGTAATACCCGTGAGCGGGTCGGCGGAGATTGCGCTTCGTATGGCCGAGAAGGCGGGGTTGATCAAATACAAGCCTGGCGACGCCGACTTTGAGATCGTAGGCCAGCTCAACAAAGCCCAGACGGCGGGTTTGGAGAAGATCCGGGCTCTCATGAAGGAGTACGGTGGAACCGGCGTGCAGCAGTGCATCAACCGGGCTGTATTCGATCTTTTGGATTACATTGTGCTCTATCCGGTGGAAGATGAGAACAAGTTCACAGACAGAAAAGGCGTAATCCTGCCTGATGCCTTCCTCATGAAGCGGGGAAGCACGGCGCGCGACCTGGCTTTCCGGGTGCATTCCGATATCGGCGAGAGCTTCCTCTTTGCCATCGATGGCAAGACCAAGATGCGCCTGGGTGAGAAGCACGAGCTGAAGGACGGGGATGTCATCAAGATAGTGTCTACGAAGTAAAAAAAGCCTTTCTTTTTTATTGATAATAATTAATATTATTAGGAAGAAAGGTATAAATCTCATAAAGTCAATGATTTTTTCAATGATCACCCTTTATAGGCTATTATCGGCCACGCTTCTTCTTGTATCATTTGGCAACTGCAATGAAGTAGCTTACTCATTTGGAGATTCAGGTGACCATCTATTAGGAACTGGCAATCTAACGGAATATGAAGGCTTAGATATAGTCACGTCTGTAGCAGCCGGCACAACTCCAGGAAAATCAAAAACTGTAGAAGAGATAAAGACGGATATAATTCTCAAGTTGAATGTTGGCAATCCTGCAGTTAGAGACAAGGGACAGAGACTGATCGGGGAATTTTCTGGCGATGGGACTATCAGCCAAGTCTGTTCTATTTACGAATATATGGCGGGCAATTGGAGCTATGTTCGAGATCCTCGCGGAATCGAGGAATTTCAGTATTCTAATAAGAGCCTGGAATACGGCCATGGCAAATTTTCGGGCCAGGGTGATTGCGATGATTTCTCTATTCTGCTAGCCTCGCTCATAGAGTCCATAGGCTGTACGTCCAGGATCATACTGGCTTATGGACCAATGGGAGGACACGTTTATACCGAGGTGTATCTAGGCAAAGACGAGGGAATTAACAGCAATGTGGATCGAATGATCAAGTGGCTCAAGGCTCGCTATAACGTAACTAAAATCAATACCCATAATGACCTGAACACGGGAGATGTTTGGCTCAATTTGGACTGGAGGTGGGAGCCTGGAGGAGCAAAGCATCCCGGAGGGCCTTTCTTTAAAGCGTCCAATCAAATACCAGTTTATCCAGAGGATTCCGGGCCAAGATTTTCACTTACTTCTATCGATGAGCCTCCAATAATAAATGGCAACCTAACCGAATACAAGGATTCCGATACAGTCAATCCTGCCATAAATAATGAAATCCCAGATCGCAGCCCAATTTCCGGAAAAGACAAAACCATAGAGCTGATAAAGAAGGAGATCAACCTCAAGCTCAATGTTGGAAATTCTACAGTTAGAAAAGAAGGGCTAAGACTAATACTTGAGTATCCAGGAGATAAAACCATAAATCAAATCAGTTCGATCTATGATTGCATGGTTGGCAACTGGAGATATGCTCCCGATCCACGCGGGATGGAAGTATTTCAGTATTCAAATGAAAGCCTTGATTTGGGCAAAGGCAAATATTCAGGCCAGGGTGATTGTGACGATTTCTCCATTCTGCTGGCTTCTCTTATTGAGTCAATAGGTTGTACTTCCAGGATCGTGCTGGGCAATGGGCCAATGGGAGGACACGCTTATACCGAGGTATATCTGGGCAAAGCAGAGGGAAATGATAGCGATGTGGATAGAATGATCAATTGGCTCAAGGATCAATATAAAGTGCAGAATATCAATACCCATACTAATTTGGATACAGGAGATGTTTGGCTCAACCTGGATTGGTGGAAAGATCCTGATACCGGTATTGAATTAACAAAGCATCCCGGAGGGCCCTTCTTCCAAGCTACCGACTGCACGATAATACCTATTCGAGAAAATATTTCCCTAGTTGCATTGAGACCCTTAAACGATCCACCATTGGCACAGTTCACGATATCACCCAACGCACCTAATGTGGGGGAGATTGTATGCTTTGATGCCTCATTGAGCAGAGACATAGGCATTGAAGGAAAGATAGAAAGCTATCTGTGGGATTTCGGAGATGAATGCAATGATACCGGAATTAATGTCACACATATCTATTCTCATGGTGAGAAGTATCGGGTTAATCTGACTGTAGTTGATAACGATGGTGCAGAAAATTATTCTATTCAGATAATTGAAATAAATGATCTCCCAAATCCTGTCATCAGTTTTGAGCCTGAAGAACCCTTAATAGTAGATCAGAAAATATGGTTTGATGCCTCGTCAAGCAAAGACAATGATGGCAAGATCAATAGATACGAATGGGATTTTGGGGATGGAAGCTATTCGAATAACGCTTTAGAACAAAAGGTCTATTCAAGAGACGGAAATATGACCTTGAATCTTACGGTGACTGATGATAGAGGAGCAACAAATACAGCGTCCTGCAATATCAGGGTTTGGAAGATAAGGGCGGAAATAAATAATATTGCGGAATATGAGTATGTACCAATGAACCTCACTATTCTGGGTGATTATACACCAAATAAATTGGACAAAGATATATGGATTTTTGTCAAACCTACAAGAGAAGAAATATATTATCCGCAACTAGGCGAATCTGGTGGTGCTCTGATGAGAGCGGGCAAATTTGAAATGAGAATCAAGGCAGGCGAAGAAAACGATAGTAATAATCAATTCGATATCGTGGTAGCATTAGCTAATGAAGACGCGAGTCAATACATTTCATTATGGTCGGAAGATAGTGATAAAAAGAGCGGATTACCAGAATTGCCTAATGGGGTAGATGAAGACACCCGCCTAAGAGTCATTCGTTCCCAAGAGAAGTATGATCAAGCACCACATCTCAAAGAATTGAATAAATCCCTTAAAGGTGGGATCATCAAGATCAATAATACGGATAATACGCTAATAGTTGAGAAGGATTCTGGATTGTACGGCAATAATTTGGTTGATAATTATATGAACGTGTGCGGATTTATCAGTCAGGATATAAGAGATAAACATATTTGGGTTTTGGTATACTCATCCAATGGCAAGTGGTATCCTCAATCCAACAATACGGATATCAAAGGACACGTCAAGAACTGCTATTTGGAGTCTCCGACGGAATGGCGCGCAGAGTCGTGGTTTGGAAGCAAATCAGGTGAGCCGACTGATGTTGTGGCAGTCCTTGTTGATGATGATGCGGATAGATTTTTTGACGAATTTCAAAGGAATTGCAGCGAGAGGATTAACAATGAAGGTGAAAAGGGAGACTACCCCGGATTGATGACCATTGAGCTTCCCCCAGGAATTGAAGAAATAGACCGTTTGCATGTCATGAAAAGATAATATCCGATTGTCCAATGCTTCATAAATGCGAAAAGAGAAGGACAGTCGGCCCTAAAACCTAAACAGGCGGCTTGAAATAGGACTGCAGTTGCTCGTAGAAATAATTGATGAATGGCACAACGAGGACGATAAGAATTACTCGTTGCGCCAAAATTGCATAATGCGCATATTTCCCCTCAATCTTATCATCTCCCTGAGACCCAAATAAAAGTATTCTTGCACTTAAGATTAGCGCATCAGAGAAAGAGAGGCTATTGGATTTTGCAAGGCCGTGGTAGATCAATCCAAAGAGAAGGATTAATATGATTATACTAATTCCTGCATTTTGCCACCTGACACCATATCCCCAATATAGCCAGGATGCATAGTCCAGCAATTTGGATACGCCCCATTGTGAAGAGATCATTCTCTCATATCTGTAATCATAGTAGCATTGGTTTTTATCCTCTGTCCAGAATATATTTCTATAATTATTAATTAATGATATGTTGGTCATCTTATCCTTGATCAGATGACCTCTTATTGCATTCCAGGATAGAGCAAGGCGGCTGAATGTTGAATCGGTCAAGTTTAGCTTTGATCTAAAGCAAGCGTCTTCGAATTGGGCATCTCTTTCGAAAAAGGCACCAAAAAAAATCGCATTTCCTGAGAAATTGACCTTATCGAATTTAACGATCTTATTGAACTCTACATCCTCGAAGCTGCAATCTCCGGAAAAATTTGCCGAGGTGAAATCCACAGGTCCCTGGAACTTACATCCTGTGAAAGTAGCGTTGCTTCCAAATTCGGAGTCTGCAAACTTTGCCACATCCTGGAACGTTGCAAGATCGAATCGAACATCTCTTTTAAATGTCGAATTATAAAAATATGCATCGTCATAAAATCTAGATTTAGTTAAATCGATATTGCCCTCCATTATTACATCATTGAAATTAGAGATATAATAAAAATGTATTGATTTAAAATTCGTATAATTGGTAAATTTTGCATTTGAGAAGATTGCACTTTTATAAAATTCTGCTTCTTCGAAGTCGATAATATTTGGTGAATGAGCATTTCTAAAATTGGCATCCTCGTTGAATTTAGCATTTCTGAAATAGGCAGGCTGGAAGAATCTAGCTCCTGTAAATATGGCGGAGCTATCAAATTGAGAATTTCTGAAGTCTGTATGGCCGACAAAACTTGCATTATTAAAATCGGCTAAATTCCTAAACTCTCCCATGAAAAATTTGCAGTATTGCTCAAATCTCGCATTGGAGAAGTTCGCATTTCCTGAAATTATCGTGTCCTTGAAGATCAGGGGTTTCTTGAAGACGGCGTTGCCAAACGATATATTTCCCATTATATCGCATCTTTCAAATTCGATCGAAGAATTTACAATAGCCCTATTATATTCGTCTCTGGGAAGATCCAGCATTTGTAATAGCAGATCATTGGTTACAATGCAATCCTTTAGAATTAAGTTCTGGCCGCTTTCAAGTGTTTCCCTAAAATACGGGCCAAAGTCCTCTGCAAGGCATTGAGGTGCCAATATAAGTATAAGTACAAACACCATCCATGTGGATTGCCTTCTCATATTTTCTTCATACAAATACGATTATTAATTTCTTCCGGTAAGATATTTTAATTCTCATTTAGATAAATTTTTATTCAATTTTGAAAGGTTAACATGACAAGACATAAACTATTTCAATCAATAATGTGTTGAATACCTCAGGAGAAGACGAATATGAATGCTGCCAAATCGATATTTTTTATTATAATTATTTTATATATAATTATTCCATTCGCGCTATCCGAAGGCGAAGGCAGATTAATTTACGAAAAAGCTGAGGAAAAATTCAAGTCAGGGGACTACACGAATGCGACAAAATATTATTATGATGCTCGAAATGCGGACGTATCCCTTCTCGATGCCTGGTATGGAGAGGCATTTTCTTACTTCAAGATGGGGCGGTATGAAGAGTGTGACGAAATATGCGATCAAGCCTTGAGGTTGGACTGCCCAAACCCAAGCTATCTGGACAGATTCGCCATACTGGCTGGAGATTCTTCTACAGCTTTTGAGAAGAGCAAAGGCTTTCCTCTGGTAAATGCTGGCGATGAATATATTAAATCTATTCCTCTTGGTTATATCAAAGGGATGAACTACTATGACGAAGCCATCAAGCTTAATCCCAACAGCACCCTTGCCTGGAATCAAAAGGGTCTGGCTTTGGCAGAACTGGGAAACTACAGCGGCTCTATTTCTTGCTTTGAGAAAATGATCATGATAAACTCTTCTCAGTCAGTGGCTTACAATAACATGGGAGCCTCTTTTGACAACCTTGACAATCATACTCAGGCGCTGATATTCTATGATGAAGCCATAAAGCTTGATCCGCTCCTGGCAGAAGCCTGGTATAATAAAGCAAAGACTGTAGCTCAGGACCTGAATCTGATTTCCGCGGCGAGAGAGAGTTATAAGAAGGCGATCATGCTCAATCCCGGCCTGAAGGGAGAACAGTTGGCCTGGCTGTATGTCGATCAAAGCTAAATAATATATTTTAGATCGGTATGGAAAGCATAGCGATAGCAGTATCACGGCTTGCCGCCCAAAGGCCGCCCAATACCTTAAATAGAAGCTCTGGCAATCCCAAGAGCCGATGCATAGGCCAGGAACGATGTCTATCTTGTTTTCGATTCTTCTCTTATTCAGCCTCGCAGCCGCAGATATGCCGGCCTCTTTCTACCAGGCCATGGGCAATATCAGGACTGAAGACACCATTTGTATCAAGAACTATGATGCCGGGGCGAGCGTCACAGAGTCCTACAAGGATTTCGAGCACCTGGACAAAGAGACCGAGATTGTCAGCCGCTCGTACAACACATCCAATAATGAAAAGGACTACACGCGGGGCAATGCCTCCTTAGAGGTCAACCTAAATTCCAATGTCATCGGAAAGGCCCATATCGCCTGGCAGTCCAAAGACATGATGCCTTACTACATGGGCCGTCATGCCACCTACAGTCTGGCCACTGAGGATCTGACGGGCGTATTTCGCATTGAGAAGTTTATCCAGCTCTGGTCTAACAGCACACTTGGCTCTGTCAGTCTGAACTGGCTGCCCTGCAGCTAGGCGGCTGTGACTCTGGGCAGGCAGAGAGCTTACCACTCCTGGGGGCCGGAGGACCGAATTTCATCCTCAATAATTTTATTACTATTCACCAGAGACCGATCCGTTAAAGAATACTTTCTCTGTGCGCACAAAGATATTAAACCTGAAGAGTGCAGGATTACAGGCCAAGGGATTGCTGGAAGACAGAAGCTAGAGGCTGGAAGTTAGAGGTAAATGCTGTGATGCTTGTAATCAACAGCTATGGTGCATATCTTCGCAAGAGCGGGAACTGCTTTCTGGTAAAGAGAGAGGATAAACGTTTTGAAGTAGCGGTGGGCAAGGTCAGCAGCATTTTAATTACAACATCTGCATATATCACCACAGATGCCGTCAAGCTGGCTGTGGACAATAACATTGATATCGTTTTTCTTGATTCCTATGGGGACCCTTACGGCAGGGTATGGCATCCGAAGCTTGGCAGTACCACTCTTATTCGCAGAAGGCAATTGGAGATCTACGACACAGCGGATGGCCTTAATTTGGCTAAAGAGTGGGGACAAAAGAAGCTGGACAACCAGATCTCACTGCTCACCAAATTAAGGAAGACCAGAGAGGAAAAAAGAGAAGAGCTGGACGGGTTCATCGGGGAGATTGAGCGGTCCAGAGAGCAGATGAAGAGACTCTCGGGGCGCATCGACGCCCGGCGGCAGGATATGCTCGGCCTGGAGGGCAAGGCGGCGCGGGCCTACTTCGATGCCCTCTCCTCCGTTATGCCTGAGAAGTACCGGTTCGCGGGCAGGAGCAGAAATCCGGCCAAAGACGAGTTCAATGCCCTGCTCAACTATGGATACGGGGTTCTCTACTCGATGGTGGAAAAGAGCTGCATCATCGCCGGGCTGGATCCCTACGTGGGCTTTTTGCACACCGACTCTTACAACAAGATGTCGCTGGTTTTCGATATCATCGAGCTGTTTCGTATTTATGTGGATGAGACGGTGGTCTATCTCTTCAGCAGGCGCATGATTAAGGATGAGTTCTTCGAGTCTCTGGAGCAGGGCATTGGTCTCTCCAAGAACGGCAAAGCAGCGCTCATCGAGGCTCTCAACAAAAATTTCGAGGAGACGATCCTCTACCGGGGCCGCAATATCAAGACCCGCAACACCATTCAGATGGAGTGCCACAGGATCGCCAATTCGCTCATCCGCCCCGGCCAGGAGCTGCCGGAGGATTACGATCAGGACATCCTGGAGCGGGATGAGGAAGACGGCGGAGGAGAGGAAGAGAGCAAATCATGTGAGACCGCGGAATGAAGCTCATAATGCGGATTTGAATAATAGTAAGATTAATGATAATCAAAAATTGAGGTTGTTGATGCTGGTCTGGGTCATTTACGACATATCCGAGAACAAAATTCGAAGCCGGGTGGCGAAGCTGTGTAAGAACTACGGCCTGTTCCGGGTTCAGAAGAGCGCCTTTTTGGGCGATCTGAACCGCAATCAGTCCGACTCCCTGGCTCTGGAGTGCGAGGCGGTCATCGAAGAATCTGATTTCCGTCTACGTCTTTCCATGTGCGAAGACTGCAATGATCGGATCAAGCTGATCGGAAACGGGATTCGACCGAGAGCTGGTGGCGGGCATGATGATTACCAAGGTGTTCTGAGGGCAAGATGGAGACTGATGAGACCGCGGCCACGCGCGGGCGGGCGCAGGAGGGTGCGGGGGAGAGCGCGCCCGTGCCCTCGCAGGAGATTTTCGTCACGGTATCCGATGCGCTGGAGTACCTGTTCTGCCCGAGGTTCATATTCTTCATGCACTTTTCAAATCATTTTGGCTAAAATCGCACTCTCGAAACTTATTTATCCCATATAGCAGATCTTGCATCTAGCCGTAGAAATTTAAGGAGAAGAAAGGTTGCCATATGAGATTACCATAAAAAAGAGAGCGAATAAGGTTTTAAATAAATTCGATCGACTGAACCACGAGGCGGCAGTTATTATATCGGATCGCATAAATGAATTAAGCATAGACCCATATACACCTCGCCCAATGATGGATATCTCACAGATAGCGGGATCTAATCCGCGCAAATATCGCATCCGAATAGGAGCACAAACAAGAATAGAATATACGGTAGATGACCTCGCGCACATTGTTGATGTGGCAGATATAATAATAACTAAGAGGAGAAATACAGACTATAGAATTTGATTATATTCTACAAAAATCCATTTGTCTAAAGGATTATATAGATAGAAAGCAGATGCAGACCCAGGAGATTAAATGGCAGTTGAAATTATGCGGGAAAGGCATATCGTCACGGATAAAGAGGCTCACCTAGATGCCGTCATAGACCAATTGAGCGATGGCGACTTAGAGTGGCTAAATGAAGATTGCCCGGACGAAGAGAACAAGTCTGTCCCTTTTAAGCCGCTTATCTAGTAGTGATATTTTTCGGAAAGATTGCTGAGAGAGATCTTCTCGCCCCATAATTTTGCATACGCAAGACTTAAGGTAGCGAAGCTCTGTAAGAGATACGGCCTGTTCCGGGTGCAGAAGAGCGCCTTTCCGGGCGATCTGAACCGCAATCAGTCCGACTCCCTGGCTCTGGAGTGCGAGGCGGTCATCGAAGAATCTGATTTCCGTCTACGTCTTTCCATGTGCGAAGACTGCAATGATCGGATCAAGCTGATCGGAAACGGGATTCGACCGAGAGCTGGTGGCGGGCATGATGATTACCAAGGTGTTCTGAGGGCAAGATGGAGACTGATGAGACCGCGGCCACGCGCGGGCGGGCGCAGGAGGGTGCGGGGGAGAGCGCGCCCGTGCCCTCGCAGGAGATTTTCGTCACGGTATCCGATGCGCTGGAGTACCTGTTTTGCCCCAGGTTCATATTCTTCGAACGATGCCTGATGATACCTGAGCACCAGGAGAAAAGGTACAAGGTCTTGAAGGGCAGGGAGCTGCACGAAGTTCGCGAGAAAGTTAACCGGGATTATGTGAGAAAGAAGCTGAACTGCACGAAGAAAGAGATCTCGGTTTATCTGACATCGCATAAGTACCACTTCAAGGGAGAGGTGGATGAGGTTCTCTTTCTGCAAGATGGAACGGCGGCGCCTCTGGATTACAAATTTGCAGAGTTCAAGAATACAATTTACAAGACGCACAAGTTTCAGGCGGCTCTTTACGGCATACTCATCATGGAGCACTTTGGCGTGGATGTGAAACGGGGCTTTGTCTGCTACACCAGGAGTAACAATTTTGTAGCGGAAATAGACTTCAGGCAAAAAGATTATGAGAAGGCAAAGGAGATTGTGCGTGAAATATTAATGATAATTCAGAGGGGATACTTTCCCGATGGGACGAAGCAGAAGGCCAGGTGTGTGGATTGCACGTACAGGAATATTTGTGTCTAAGGTGATCTCCTATGATAGAGGCTGTAAGGAGGATCGGCGATTACATTCAAGATAACAAGAGCGGCGGGGATCAGCTCTACAAGATCATAGAAGACCCGGATAGCAACGGTAAATATAAACAAGTATTGGTGGTAGTATTAAAGGAGAAGGAAGGAAATTATTCCTTCAGCCATGTGGAAACACAAGAGTTCAAGGAATACACGAAATATCTCTACAAGGGCAAACAGGGCAATACCCTCGATGCTACTCCCACCAGTAGAATAACCGAGGTGAACAAAACTTTTAAAAAGTTTCTCAGATGGTTCGATAATTATGATAATTACCCCCTTTCCGGGGAAGAAAAAGAATCTATCAGAAGGATGTGCGAGGCGATTAAAGCAGAACATGATAAAATCCAAGCCGATCTTCAGGATAAATTCTCCAGCAGGAAAGCCGGAGAGAGCAGTATAATCACATTAGGATTAGAAAATGGGGTCAATATAAAATATCTCAGTGACATCCCCATATTTAGAAACGTCTTGCTGAATAAGGGCAGCAAGGCATTCTCAACCAAATATGGCGTCGAATCCATAGGCAAAGATGAAATGTGCTCAGTATGCAGGGAAGTAAAGGAGGAGGTTTACAGCTTTGCGATTCCTTGGACATTCCATAACTATGATAAACCAGGAAATATCGCAGGGGGGTTCAATATTACCGAATCCTGGAAGAACACCCCAATATGCTTCGATTGCGCCATCCGCCTTGAGAAGGGGAAGATATACATCGAGGATAAACTGGACTTCAACTTCGTCTATGACTTCCGCTACCTATTAATTCCCAAGTTGGCCTTGGGAGGAGACATCAAAGACATCCTGACCATTCTGGGGGCAAAAGACCGGAAGGAACATCAGAAGCTGGATCAGGAGACAAAGAAGCGTTTACTGGCTGATGAAGGAGACATACTGGATATCGTAGCCAAACAGAGCAATTTTGTCAGCACCAGCTTACTGTTCTATGAAGTGGATAACTCCCAATATAAGATTTTACTTCTTATTGAAGGAATCCTACCTTCCAGGTTGAATCGCTTGTTTAAAGTTAAAAATACGGTGGATAAGAGGTTCAAACCATATAATGACATAGCATTGAGCGAAACCCAGAGAGAGAAGAATCCTCTGGTATTCAACTTTGGGGTTGTGAGGAGATTTTTCCCATCCGAAAAAGAGAAGGGAGATTTCGCTGCCAAGTCGAAGAGTAAAATCTCAGATAAAATATTCATGGAAATAGTGAACAAAATATTCGTTGGAAACAGCATGGATTACCAGTTGCTAATCGGATTTATCACAGAAAGAATAAGAGATGCATTTGATAAAAAAGTATCCACCAAGATTCCTACTCTCTATGGATTTCTGCTGTTGCATTATTTAAACGAGCTGGGCATTCTCAAAAATATTACTTCGGTGGTTTATGAAATGAACAAACCAAGTGATGAAAACATCTCCATGGAGCACCTTGATGGGATTTCAATGGAGCAGAAAATAATGATATTCTTCGAATCCAATAAGGCATTTTTTGGCAGCGATGCTAAGAAAGCCACCTTTCTGGAGGGAATATTGACTCAAAAGCTGCTGAACATTCAGTATACTGATAAGAAAGCTACTCCATTCAGAGACAAGCTGCATGGATTGAGGATGAACGAAGCTCTTATCAAGAGGCTCCTTCCGGAGATACAGAACAAGCTCGAAGAGTATAAGAAAAACTACTACAGAGATCTAGAGGAGATTATCACACGATACTTTGTCCTTTCAGGAATAAATTGGATAGAGAGCAACGACGACCTGAGCTTCTATTTCGTCCTGGGAATGAACTCATACAAGTTGTTCAAAGATGCTGGAGAGGATGGTATTGTTGAGGTGATGGCATGATATCTAGCGACAAAGTAACGAAGAGATCTGAGATAATTTTTATCTATGATATAAGTGATGGAAACCCGAACGGTGATCCTCTGGATGAGAACAAACCAAGGATCGATGAAGAGACTGGAATAAATCTAATTACCGATGTAAGACTAAAGAGAACTGTAAGGGATTACCTCAACCAGTCAAAAGGTATGGAGATTTTCGTCAGGGAAATAGCCTATGACGATGAGGGACGTATCCAGGATGCTAAAATGAGGGCGAGCAACTTTGGAAACGATGATAAGAAAATCCTCAGCGAATGCATAGATATCCGCCTCTTCGGGGGAGTTATACCCATCAAAAAATCCAAGAAAGACAAGGTAGAAAAGCTCAAAGAGGATAAGGGTCCCGAAGATAAAGGCGCAATCACCTATACAGGCCCTGTCCAATTCAAGATGGGCAGATCTCTTCATAAAGTGATCATAAAGCACATGAGGGGTACAGGAGCCTTCGCTTCAGATCCCAAGTCTACCCATAAGACTTTCCGTGAAGAGGATTTTCTGCCATACTCACTTATACAATTTTATGGCATCATAAATGAGAACGCTGCTAGGCGCACTGGTCTAACAGAAGGTGATGTACAGCTCTTGCTCGATGGAATCTGGAATGGAACCAAGGGCCTGATCACCAGAACTAAGGTTGGCCAGGTGCCAAGACTCCTGCTCAAAGTAAATTATAGTAGAGAGAATTACCATATTGGGGACCTGGATAAGATGATGAAGCTAGTTACTAAGATGCCTCATATAAACATCCGAGACCCCGTCGATTTCCAGATAGACATATCTGAGTTAGTCAGAAAGCTCACCTCCGAGAAGGAAACTATCGAATGTATCGATATCTGCGTCGATGGTAGAATAAGATTCTGCGCAGATGGGGCTGACTTCCCGATGAGCAAGCTGGCTGATGCCACAGGCATAAAAGTAATACAGATAGCTCTTTAGAGGGGCAAAATGCTAGAAAAGGTATTAGCATTCGATATCTGGGGGGATTACGCCCATTTCAGGAAGATCTATACCACAAGCTCTCCCCTCACCTATTCTTTTCCTCCGCGAACGGCTCTGTCAGGGTTAATAGGGGCCATCATAGGGTTCGAGAAAGAGGATTACTTTAGACATTTCCTCCTGAAGGATGCAAAGATCGGCTGCAAGATCATCGATCCCATTAAGAAGGTGAGGATAGGAGAGAACCTGATTAATACCAAACTCGCTGTGAAGATGCACCTAATCAAAAATAGGAATCAAGTCAGGATTGAGTTCGTTAAAGATCCAAGATACAGAATATATTTCTCTCACTCGGATGAGTCGCTTTACGATAACTTGAGGTCGCTCTTGATCAATCATCAGTCGATCTATACGCCATGCCTTGGCCTAAGCCAACTCATCTGCAACTTCCGGTTCGTGGGAGAGTTCGGGCTAAAAAGGTTAGGCGAAGGGCTTCAGACCATAGATAGCGTTGTGCCTGGGAAGTGCATCATCAGACCTGATATCGAAGAAGGAAAAGAATACTTCTCAGAGCTTTTGCCCAACGAGATGAATGAGAGCAGAATTGTAACCAATTACAATGAAATCCTCTTCGAGAGAAATGGAAAAGAGATCAAAGCCGAGGCACGGAACCTATGGGAGATCGATAATGGAAAACGAATCGCATTCCTTTAACCTTCTATCCCACCCGGATAAACTCCTGATAAAACACCTCAGGAACGTGGGAATAGTAGCCAGCAAGATCGTAGCAGACAAATCGCTGAATATAGCTGAGGCGGACCTATTAAGAGATATAGCGTACATAATTGGCGTCACTCATGACTTCGGCAAGGCCACCAAATTCTTCCAGAAATATATAGTAGAGAAGGATGAGAAGAGGAGAAGATCTCTTAAGGCCATGGAGACCACCCATCACGGTCTGCTATCTGCCCTCTTTACTTATTCAGTGGTCAAGGATTATCTGATACAGGCTAGGATAAAAGCAAGCTTGGCAGAGTACTTGCCCGTCATATCTTTCATGATAGTCAAGAGACATCATGGGAACCTCTCGAACGCAACGGATGAAACGAGTGATGTCAATCCAGCAAACGAGGACGTACTTGGGACGGTAGAGGAGCAGATAGATGCCTTAGACAAGAATGAGTTAGAGAAGATCCTTTCAACGCTCCTATCTGAGGGGAATATCAAACTGAAAATCGATATTGATAATACCATAAATTATATCCTGCATGACATAGCAAGAGATATAGGCAGAAAAGAACGGCTAATGCTATTACAATTAAGTGACAAGGATGATATTTACCCATATTTCATAAACCAATTTCTATATTCTGCCCTCATTGATGCCGACAAGACAGATGCTGGACTCGATGGTATCATCCTTGAGCGCCTAGATTTAGCATGGAACCTAGTTGATAATTATAGGGACGCTAACCATTTTACAGGTAACAAAGAGAACATCAACAGCCTGCGGAATCAGATTTATGAAGAGGCCATAAGTAGAATCGAAAGCTGGAACCTAGATCAGAAGATTATCTCCTTGAACGTTCCCACTGGTACAGGCAAGACCCTAACTGCTCTTTCCATATCCTTGAAACTGAGAGAGCGATTGAAGAAGGAAAGAAATATCAAACCTAGAATAATCTATTCATTGCCCTTCCTGTCCATCATAGATCAAAATTATGGCGTCTTCGATAGCGTCATATTTCCCAAAGGAGATATTGAATTCGAGACGGCCAAACCTCCTGCCAATCCCTGCGATGAAACCGAGATTGAAACCAAACCCAAGGGAGCCCATAAAGATTCCAGGCTCCTGCTCAAGCACCATCACCTAGCAGATGTCAGCTATGAGGCCGATGATGAAGAGTACGAGTCTGACAAAAGCCTTCTCCTCCTCGAGGGCTGGAACTCAGAGATAATCGTGACCACCTTCTGGCAGTTCTTCAACACGCTCTTCTCCAATAGAAATAAGCAGCTTCGTAAGTTCAATAAGCTTGTAAATGCTATAATTATCCTGGATGAAGTTCAGGCGGTCCCTCACCGATATTGGCAGTTGATCCACGATGCCTTAAAGCTGCTCTGCGATAGGTTCAATAGCTATGTAATTTTGATCACTGCAACCCAGCCGCTCATCTTCGAGGAGGGATCGAGTGAGATTAAGGAGATAGCTGAGCGGAAAGAGGAGTACTTCCGGGGCTTGGATAGGATCGACCTCATGCCCATGATCGAAAAGGCCCTAACACTGGACGAATTCAAAGCCATACTGAAAAACGACCTGGAAGATGAGAAGGATAAGGATTTTCTGATCGTTCTAAACACCATAACCTCAGCCACGAACATTTTTGATTATATTTATGGTCTGGAATTAGAGAATACGAAGATGTGCTATCTATCCACAAGCGTTGTGCCAAAAGAGAGGTTAAAACGGATAAATCAGATCAAAGAGACTAAGGGTTCTGCGGGGCCAAGAAAGGTCATCGTCAGCACCCAGCTTATCGAAGCAGGCGTTGATATCGACGCGGATAGAGTTTACAGGGATTTTGCCCCAATGGATTCTATCAACCAGGTGGCAGGCAGGTGCAACAGAGGCTCATCCAAGAAAGAGAAGGGATTGGTTTCAGTATTTATTTTAAAAGATGATAGAAAAGAATTTTATAAATATATCTATGATCCATTCCTGATAGAGAAGACCCTGGAGATTCTAAGACCAATGAAAGGGCCAGTCAAAGAATCCGAGTTCCTGGAGCTTAATAACAGGTATTTCAAGGCCGTAAAGCGGGGCATGGGCGATAAGGATTCAAAGGATAGTCTGGACTGCATCACAGGATTGGCGTTCAAGGATCTAAGCAAGAAGTTTAAGCTCATTGAGGACGACTTCCCAACAGTAAATGTATTCGTGGAGCTGGATGAGACCGCTGAGAAGATATGGAAGCAATACCAGGATCTTCGGCATGAGAAGAATAACCTGGAAAGGACGAAAAGATATCTGAAGATGAAGAAATGCTTTAGCGATTATTTGATGTCCGTTCCTAAAAAGTTTGTAGGTCCATTGGTGATGGATGACTCCAATATTGGCCATATCTCAAGAATCGAGCTAGACAACTTTTATGACAAGAATACAGGTTTTAAGAGATCCACGGCCGGCGATGGATCAATTTTCTTCTGAGGATTGAAGTTATGAATCTCAAAATCCTCCGTCTCACCCTGCGCCCGAACGCGCCCGTGCACGGGAACGCCCGCAAAGCCACATGATCTAAGACACCCACAGCAGCGGGTATCAATATCAATACATATTAGGAGACCACTATGATGAAGACATTGCGCTATAAAATTATGCTCCGAAAAGAGGAAGATGGAACCTACACGGTGATTGTGCCATCACTACCAGGTTGCCTGACCTTCGGGAGAACGGTTGAAGAGGCGTTAGCTATGGCAAAAGAGGCCATTGAGGGCTTTATAGCCTGCATGATCGCCCGTGGCGAAGAAGTGCCGGTAGAATCCGATGATGCGATGATATGCACTATTGCAGTCGAGGCTAATGCTTAAATTTTTAAGCAACTTGAATGCATGTTCCTGATTGGCATGGCTAAATTACCCTGCATCCCGCCGGAAAAGCTGGCTAGAATACTTGAGAAATGCGGTTTTGAGCTGGAGAGAATCAGCGGCAGCCATCATTTTTACCACAACCCAGAAACAAAGAAGTCAACGGTGGTTCCTTTTCATAGTTACGATGTTCCTAAAGGGTTGTTGAATGAGATTTTAAAAGAGGCGGGGATTAGTCGTGAAGAGTTCTTTGATAATCTCTAAGGTTGCTCATGTTGATGAGGGATACATTTGATCATCAAAATCCTCCGCCTCACCCTGCACTCGGACGCGCCCATGCGCGGGGACGCATCGAAGCTGCGCGGCTTCTTTGCCACCAGCTTCAATGAGCATGCATTGCTGCACCAGCATGTCACAGACAAGCTGATCTACAAATATCCTCTCATCCAGTACAAGATGCTGGAGGGCAGCCCACTGGTCCTGGGCATCAACGAGGGCGCAGAGGTCCTGAAGGAGATTTACGACAAATTCGATGAGATAAAATTAGGCGAGTGCAAGTACAGCATTATGGAGCGAGGCATTACCCTGAAGAGTGAGGAGTTCGGCTGCTCTGAGGAGATCCGCAGCTACAGTTTTGCCACTCACTGGTTAGCTCTCAGCCAGGACAACTACCCAAAATACGTAAATGCCAACCGAGAGGGAAAAAGAGATCTGCTGCGAAGAATCCTGGTGGGCAATATCCTTTCCGCCTCTAAAGGGCTGGGCTACGTGGCCAAGGAGCACATCCGGCTGGAGGTGGGCGCAATGCAAGACGAGATCTGCCTGCTGAAGGGTACAAAGGTAACGGGGATACGAGGAGAGTTCACTGCAACTTTTGCCATCCCGGACTATCTGGGGCTGGGCAAATCAGTCTCCAGAGGTTACGGGGCGGTTGTTGGACTGAAGCTTCCGGAAAACAAAGGTTAAGACGGTGCCTCTTCAACAAATGTCTTATGGTAACCGATCCATAAAAACATTTTTCTACCGATAGGCTGATAAGATATTTGGGCCCTGGGAAGTTCGTCTGCAAAGTTACGGTGCAACTGCAAAACGGAAATAGAGACGCGTCATCTATTTTTGTGCCTATGAGCCGATTTTTGGGCCCACCTGCCGGAATCAATTTATAAGCCTTCTAATAAATTCCACTAATGCTTTGGGGGGGGTGAGGAAAGGCCGGTCTGACACAGAGAAACAAGGAAAAGGACGAAAAAAAGCCGCTCTTCGAGGGCGAGTTCCACAAAAACAAGGATTGAAACGAAAGCAAGTCGAAGGCTTCCTTGGACATCAGCCCACTTCGAGGGCGAGTTCCACAAAAACAAGGATTGAAACATATTGTCACTAGTTGGCTTGATGCCAATTACAGAACTTCGAGGGCGAGTTCCACAAAAACAAGGATTGAAACATGAGGGCCGAGGAGGAGCTAATCTACCAACTTTTGCTTCGAGGGCGAGTTCCACAAAAACAAGGATTGAAACATGAGACTAGGCATGGGCTTATTGCTTCTGCCTCGCTTCGAGGGCGAGTTCCACAAAAACAAGGATTGAAACGCACAGGCAAGGGCGGCCAAGAAGCTGGAGATGGAGCTTCGAGGGCGAGTTCCACAAAAACAAGGATTGAAACCCCTGGTTGGCGGCCAATTCCACCGCGCCATCCATTGCCTTCGAGGGCGAGTTCCACAAAAACAAGGATTGAAACATAATTCTGGCAATATTGTTACTTGCCTTTAGTGCTTCTTCGAGGGCGAGTTCCACAAAAACAAGGATTGAAACGGAACCGGCATATTCAAGACCACCACCGGGGCAGCCACCTTCGAGGGCGAGTTCCACAAAAACAAGGATTGAAACTGGCTCCTGCCTGAGATGTGGTCAGGCTGGCATCTACTTCGAGGGCGAGTTCCACAAAAACAAGGATTGAAACCCGCCCTCGTTACGATGGCCGTACTTCCAGATGGCCTTCGAGGGCGAGTTCCACAAAAACAAGGATTGAAACTCTAGTATTCTTTCAGAAGAATCTATATCCAATATGACTTCGAGGGCGAGTTCCACAAAAACAAGGATTGAAACCGTGAAAGGATGGCCTGTTGATGATGGGTTTAGCGAAACTTCGAGGGCGAGTTCCACAAAAACAAGGATTGAAACCTGGTTATCCGGCAACGATGATCCACTGCCGCCACCTTCGAGGGCGAGTTCCACAAAAACAAGGATTGAAACACCAGCATCTCCATTCTTGGACATGTCGCCTCCACCGCCCTTCGAGGGCGAGTTCCACAAAAACAAGGATTGAAACCTAACCAAGGCCAACCGCTTAGAGCTGTCCATTCGGCCTTCGAGGGCGAGTTCCACAAAAACAAGGATTGAAACAGCAGAGAGCGCAGCACGTGGCAACATTGCCAAGGGGCTTCGAGGCGAGTTCCACAAAAACAAGGATTGAAACCCATCTAGGCCCTTATCGGACGAATCAAGCTCGATCTTCGAGGGCGAGTTCCACAAAAACAAGGATTGAAACCACCAAACACTTTCGCCACGCTCTCGGAAAAGAGCTTCGAGGGCGAGTTCCACAAAAACAAGGATTGAAACCTAGAAGAATTCGAGAAATGAAATGGATAACGGTACTTCGAGGGCGAGTTCCACAAAAACAAGGATTGAAACCCTTCCAGAGTGGTTATTCGTTTCTTGCAGTTCAGACTTCGAGGGCGAGTTCCACAAAAACAAGGATTGAAACATCAGGAATCTCTTAACGTCAATTTCTGTCTTCATGCTTCGAGGGCGAGTTCCACAAAAACAAGGATTGAAACCAACCATCATCTGGCGGAACTCTGGATAGTCGCGAGCTTCGAGGGCGAGTTCCACAAAAACAAGGATTGAAACCTGGCATTTTGGGCAGGATTGGGTAGAATAAACGGTTATCCTTCGAGGGCGAGTTCCACAAAAACAAGGATTGAAACATGAAGCCACCACATGAAGAGAATATTGGCCGTTTCCTTCGAGGGCGAGTTCCACAAAAACAAGGATTGAAACAAGTGTCCAAGGAGCTAGATCTAAAGTTCAAGCACTCTTCGAGGGCGAGTTCCACAAAAACAAGGATTGAAACCAGGAATCGAGCACGAAAAGCAAATAGGTGAGTCAAACTTCGAGGGCGAGTTCCACAAAAACAAGGATTGAAACCCAAAGCAAGCCACTGCCTGTTCGCCGTAAGCCTTCCTTCGAGGGCGAGTTCCACAAAAACAAGGATTGAAACTCGAATGCGAACGCTACACGCTCGCGAGCGGCGGTCTTCGAGGGCGAGTTCCACAAAAACAAGGATTGAAACTATGGGATGACTGATGCTCAGGCCGATCTTGATTTAGCTTCGAGGGCGAGTTCCACAAAAACAAGGATTGAAACATTTTGGGTATATATACAGCGACGATAACGGTACTCTTCGAGGGCGAGTTCCACAAAAACAAGGATTGAAACATAGACCATCTTGTGCCGTCTGGTCTGTTGCATTAAACTTCGAGGGCGAGTTCCACAAAAACAAGGATTGAAACTCAGTATGCATGGCGATTTCTTCCGGAGTGAGCTTTCTTCGAGGGCGAGTTCCACAAAAACAAGGATTGAAACATGGTAGAATGTATTTCAATGATGTCGATGTATCGGAATCTTCGAGGGCGAGTTCCACAAAAACAAGGATTGAAACATATGACAAATCAAAGTCTGTCGCCGTAATAGGCTTCGAGGGCGAGTTCCACAAAAACAAGGATTGAAACTAGTGCCCGTAAACGGCAGATCGCCGAATGGACAGGCTTCGAGGGCGAGTTCCACAAAAACAAGGATTGAAACAAGATCCTTTCGGGCCTATCGTGCTTGATCTAGGACTTCGAGGGCGAGTTCCACAAAAACAAGGATTGAAACATTGGTGAATTACCAGAAGTAAAAGTATCGGAGAAACTTCGAGGGCGAGTTCCACAAAAACAAGGATTGAAACAGGATGACCACCTATGATCTTACCCTGCCGCCACACTTCTTCGAGGGCAAGTTCCACAAAAACAAGGATTGAAACCCGGAAGAACATCAGGTTAGATGCCGGTTCGCGATCCTTCGAGGGCGAGTTCCACAAAAACAAGGATTGAAACATTCGATCAATGACAAATTCGATCTGCTAAACGTACTTCGAGGGCGAGTTCCACAAAAACAAGGATTGAAACCCTAGTTCCATGTGGTCATTTGGCGCAGGCGTAGCCTTCGAGGGCGAGTTCCACAAAAACAAGGATTGAAACGGCCTTCTGTGCGCCCCTGATCCTGGCTACTTCCTTCCTTCGAGGGCGAGTTCCTGTTTTCGCCGGTCCAAATTTGACCCCACACGGCGATCCGATTTTGACCCCCTAT
>CAZWHG010000021.1:0-45812 GCA_964633785.1 uncultured Methanotrichaceae archaeon | reverse complement strand
CTTAGGACGGGAAAGCTCGAATTCAATCTACCCACATGAAACAGCGAGGAGCCAAAGGTTCTTTGCATTATTCATCATCTTCCCATAAATCAAGAAATGTAGCTTGAAGACAGAGATAAGAAGAATATGCGTCAGAAGCCCTTAACATCGCCATCTCCTATTGAGATGTCGATCCAAGAGATGATTGACTGCATCGTCCGGGCAGGTTATGTTGTTACGAAGAGCGATAGCAGAGGAGGATTCGGTTAATCAATTTTTCGGGTTTTTCATGCGAAGTGACCGAGTCCAGGTTTCTGGGGGCTCGTCCGCCAATATGATTTTGGGATCCGTTGATAAGAGCCCGGCCAATGCCATGCGCTTCATCTCGCCGCATGATAACTGTCCTGGCAGGTGATCGCCCCGACCGGCCAAGCCCCACATCTGCAATACGTTCTTTTGATCCTCTTCGCACTGCCCCTCTTCCTGGAAAAGAGCAGGGTCAGCTCAATGTTCCCACGCGCCGTGAGCGTGGGCATGAGGTAGAACTGCTTGAAGACAAAGCCGATGTTCACCCGGCGCAGCCTTACCAGGTCGCGCTCCTTTTGGCCTGCGATCTCAACGCCGTTCAGCCGTAGGCTTCCGCTGCTGGTAGCGTCCGGGGCCGCCAAACAATTGTGCTGCCACAGTGCCCAGAATGCCGCAAAGAAGAGTAAATGAAAGACCGTCTCCGCCAGAATCATCTTGTCGATATCCAGACCAGAGGCCCGAATGGCTTCATCATGCCGAACTCCCGCGTCCTCTCATTTACGGACATGAGAAGAGTGTTGATTGGTCATCCTGGTCGCCCGTCCGCTCCAGGATTCCCACAGGGGGTGAAGTTCTCTTACATCCCTCCCACGGGCAGCATCTGACTCACACTCAGATTTTCCAATAGAGGAAGGATTCAATAGTCATGGACCCAAGCATCTATTTAGCCGGTGTTGGCGCAAGCGCGTCCTCCATTATCTTTCCGTAAATATAACGGAATATCAATTTTCCCGTGGCAATCATTGGTGTAGCCAAAAGCGCACCCATTATGCCAAATGCCTCAGCACCGGCGATGACACCGATCAAGACTATCAGGGGCGGGAGATCGACAGCACTACCCATGATCTTTGGCACCAGGAATTGATTTTCCAGCATCTGGACAAGCGTGTAGAAAACGATTATTACCAGCGCAAAACTCAGATGGCTGAATGCCAGATGTGTCGATCCGAATAGCAGGGCGATCAGAACCGCCGGGACAGCCGCCAGAACAGGGCCGACATTGGGGATCAACTCCATGAATCCCGCAATGACGCCCAAGAAAAACGCCTGCGGTAATCCCAGAATGAAACCTCCGAGCCACGTGACCAGGCCCACTATCAGCATGAGCTGCATTTGACCGCGCAGAAAACCAGTCCAAGTCATATGGATATTTCCAAACAGCAGGCTTAGCTCCGGTCCGTGGCCGGCAGGTATCAAATCGGAAAACCAATTCTTGAACTCACCCGCGGTAAGGGTCATTTGCAGCGCCATGAGTAGCGTGAACAATACTGAAGCTAACCCAGAAAAGGTCGGTCCCAAAAATCCAGCCACTGCACCAAGTGCCCTTCCAAGCCGGCTGCTCAAGTCGGCAACCGACATCTGCATGGCGGGAGCAGGGGTCTGGGCTGCAGATGCAGAATAATTCAGAGCCGTCAACAAGGAATCAAGAGCCGGATTCAATATGCTTGCCAGCCACTGGTGGGCTTGCAGCTGTGTTGAAATGGATTGTATAAAGTCGCTCAATCTTTGTACAATCAAATTAGGATCAATTTGCAGAGCAAAATTAGCCGCCTCCACAAGCGGTTGGATCAAGAGCAAGGGGACTATGAGCAGCATGACCACAACAAATAAATAGGTAATTACAATTGCCAGATTTTTATTCAGCCGTAGACGCACAGCCAAAAACCTGACAATTGGATCAACTAATAAGGCCAGCAGTGCCGCCGATAATACTAAAGGGATGGCCGATCGTCCAATATAAACCACGAGCATCCCTGCCAAGAGCAGGACCACGCCCATAATATAACGGGAGGGGTCACTCCAGCGATTAACGGAAGGCGCTTGCACCGAATCCACAGTCATAACAACTGGATTGCTGGTTCGGGAAGATAACCTTTACTGCAAATAATTCTCGATGCTGATCAGCTTCTCCACATCGCTCTTGCTGATGCTCGACTCCCGGACTACCTTCTCCTGCACCTCGATGGGGGTGTGACTCCTCAGGGCCAGGGCCAGACAGTCAGAAGGCCGGGCATCTATCTCGCTCTGTTTGCTCTCGCTCTTGATGGTGAGGCGAGCGTAGTAGATGCCTGCTTCCAGATCATCGATGAGCACATTGGTAATGCTGGCGTTAAGGCATTCCAGGACGGATATGAAGAGATCATGGGTCATTGGCCGGGGCGACAGCTCCCCGGAAAGAGCATGATGAATGGAGACGGCCTCGGACAGCCCCACAAATATGGGCACGATCCGCGCCATCTCATCTTCCAGGAGGACAACAGGTACAGGCGCGCTTCCTTCTGATTCGGCAATGTATACTCCTTTGACCCTGACAGGAACAGGTGCCGGCGTGACTTCATCCTCCATGCTCATTTGTAAGGCTCCCGCGTTTATTTCGATCTACTGCATCATTTCTTTGCATCAAACACTTTATACTGCCCGATCTATGCCGATTCTCACACATATCCCCTCGATATCCCAGTCTTTGACCAGCTTTCCCTGCAGCTTTAGGCCCAGGCCCAACTGGAAATTGGAGGCTCGAACCTCACTGGCAATATGCTCCTTCTTTCTCAGGGCTAAGTCGAGGATCGGCTTGCTCTCGATATCGACAACTGCCCAGATCAGATCTTCCACACGCAGATCCAGCTCCTTTCTCATGTCCTGTATGCGACGAATGATCTCTCGGGCATACCCTTCCGCCTCCAGCTCAGGAGTGAGGGTGATGTCCACGTAGACGAATCCTTGGGAAAACTCAGCCGCTGGCAAATTTTGCGGCGGCAATTCCTTGATCGCCACCATCTCGGCCGTTATTTTATACTCCTTTCCTGCGAAAGATACGGTCGCATCACCGCAATCCAGTTGCCTCTTGACCTCGGCGGGGTTGGCGGCGGCTATGGCCTCGACAACCGCTTTGGCTTCGCCCTTGTAAACCGGCCCGATCTTCTTATGAACGGGAGCGATCTCCAGGTCCATCTTTGGCTTTTCTCCAGCAGCCAGCACGGTTATCTTCTTGGAGTTGGTCTGGCCCTTAAGGACATTTTCCAGGTCGCCCAGGTCGACGGTATCTTTGGCGGGTGCGATCATAACTTCTGAGACAGGCCAGCGTAATTTGCGGCCACCTTTTTGACGGGCATTGGAGGCGGACATGGAAACCTCTCTTACCAGTGCCATGCTCTCTTCCAGGCGTTTGTCGATCCACTCCTTTTGAGCCTGCGGCCACTGGCACATGTGCACCGACTGCGGTGCACCTTCGTCCAGGCCCTTCACCAGATTCTGGTATATGGACTCGGTTATGAAGGGAGTAAACGGGGCCATGATCCGGCAGAGTTTGACCAAGACTTCATAGATGGTGGCGTAGGCGGCGAGCTTGTCTGGATCATCCTGCTCAATCCAGGTGCGAGGCCGCACCAGCTGGATGTACCAGCGAGAGAGATCTTCCAGTATGAATTCGGAGATAGAGCGTACAATGCGATGCAACTGGTAGCCCTCCATCTCCGCTGTGACATCCTCTACCAGGCTGTTTACGCGAGACAGAATCCAGCGATCCTCGGGGCGCAGATTGCTCTCGTACCTGGATAGATCTGCCTTGCCGGCATCGAACTTATCCAGTACCATGTAGGGCAGAGCAAAGCGATAAGCATTCCAGAAGATGTTGAGCATGCGCCCGGTGTTCTCCAAGCTGTCCCAGGAGAAATGCAGATCCTCCCAGGGGGCATTGGCTCCCAGCACATAAAAGCGCAGGATGTCCGCCCCAAATTTTTGCACAACCTCCTCCGGCTGGACGATGTTGCCAATGCTCTTGGACATCTTCCTGCCCTGGTCGTCCAAGGTGAAGCCGTGCATGAGAACGCTCTTGTAAGGCGCTCTGCCAAAGGAGACCATCGCTGCGCCAAGTTGAGAGTAGAACCAGCCACGCGTCTGGTCATGCCCTTCTGTGATGAAATCGGCCGGCCACCAGTCAGAGAATTCCTCCTTATGGCTGGGGAAACGTAAGGTGGCCCAGGAGGCAACCGCGCTGTCAAACCAGACATCAAAGACATCAGGCGAGCGCACCATTTTGCCGCCGCAGGGGCAGTCCAAGAAGACGTGGTCCACATGCGGCCGGTGCAGATCGACGAGCTTTTGACCGCTTCGCTCCTCGAGCTCAGCAGCCGTGCCGATCACCTCCAGATGACCGCATGCCGGGCAGGTCCAGATGGGCAGGGGAATCCCCCAGTATCTCTGCCGGGAGATACACCAGTCGCGGGCATTGTTGATCCAGTCAGCGAAGCGAGCCGATCCTGCCCACTCCGGATACCAGGTTATGCGCGAGACCTCATCGAGCATTTTGTCTCGCAGATCGGATATTCGCAAAAACCACTGGCTGGTGGCAATGAAAATTATGGGCGTCTTGCAGCGCCAGCAATGGCCGTAGCGGTGCGCGAGCCTTCCTGAAGCCAGCAGCCGCCCCTGCTCCTCCAGATCGGCGATAACCTCGCTATCGGCTTCCTTGACATACAGGCCCTGATACTTCACTCCAGCCTGGGCCGTGTAGCGTCCATCTCCACCCACAGGACAGAAGATATCCATATTATATTTCATTCCCAGCTCGTAGTCCTCAAGACCGTGACCGGGAGCGATATGCACGCAACCGGTGTTCTCTGCCGTTACAAAGTCGGCAGCATAAACCCTGTGCGTGATCTCTTTTTGCAAGGGGACCAAGTATTCCAGAGGATGGCGGTATTTCAGCTGTTGCATCTGCTCTGCGGATAGGGCGCAGAGCAGCTCATAGTCCTGATAACGACCGATCTTCAGAACCGGTTCGACCAGGTCAGAGGCCATGATGAGGATCTCCGCCTTGCCGTCCTTCCAGGCTTTTACCTTGGAATACAGGAAGTTGGGGTTCACAGCCACGGCCACGTTGGCGGGGATGGTCCAGGGGGTGGTGGTCCAGATGACGATATAGGTGTTCTCTTCATCCAGCACGGGGAACTTGACATAAATTGAGTAGTCGGTCTCATCCCAGTACTCCACCTCGGAGTCGGCAATGGCCGTCTGGCAGCGCGGGCACCAGTTTACCACACGCAGCCCCCTCTCCAGGAGGTTATTCTCATGCGCCTTTTTCAGAGTCCACCAGGCCGCCTCCAGATACTCATTCTTGAGCGTCATGTAGGGATCTTCCCAGTCCAGCCAGGCCCCCAGGATCTGAAACTGAGCCGTCATGTCGTCTTTTTGCCGCAGCGCAAACTCTTTGCACCGGGCGATGAACTTATCAACGCCATAAGCCTCGATATCCTTCTTGTTTCTAAAGCCGAAGGACTCCTCGACCTTGACCTCGATAGGCAGGCCGTGCATATCCCAGCCCGCCCTGTCCTTAACCTCAAAGCCGTTCATGGACTTGTAGCGCAAAACGCAGTCCTTGATCACCTTATTCCAGGCGGTGCCCAGGTGAATCCGGCCCGTGGTGTAGGGCGGTCCATCCACGAAGAAAAATTTCTTGCCGCCCACCCGGAGTTTCCTAACCGTGCGGTAGGTTTCTTCCTTCTTCCACAACAATCTGATCTGGTTCTCAAGATCCTCTGCATTATACTGCCCAGCCACCTCGGTGATCACAGGAAATCCTCCAAAAAACGATTGCCTTCATGTTACACATCTATATTTAGCCTTTGATGCCTTGGCAAGACCGGAAGATACGCCAGCAGCTCTTGCAGCAATATTGATATAATGACAGCACGAACCATTTTCTCAGGAGGAGTTGTATATCAAAGAGGAGATCTGGATCGAGAAGTACCGGCCTGAGAAGCTGGATGACATTGTGGGTCAGGACGAGATAATCCGGCGTCTCAAGTCCTATGTAAAGACCAGAAACCTGCCGCATCTTCTGTTCTCAGGGCCGCCGGGCGTGGGCAAGACGGCTGCATCCATCTCCATTGTCAAAGAGATCTTTGGCGAGACCTGGCGCAATAACTTCATCGAGCTGAATGCCAGCGATGAGCGGGGCATAGACATCATCCGCCACAAGGTCAAGGATTTCGCCCGCATGGCCCCTCTGGGAGAAGCAGATTTTAAAGTCATATTTCTAGACGAGGCCGATGCCCTGACCAATGATGCCCAGAGTGCTCTGCGGCGCACTATGGAGCGATACTCGGCCACAACCAGGTTCATACTATCATGCAACTACTCCTCCAAAATCATTGAGCCCATCCAGTCTCGCTGTGCCGTCTACCGTTTTAAGCCCCTATCGGCCGCGGCCGTCAAAAAGCGCATCAAATTCATAGCCGATGAAGAAAAGCTGATAGTATCCGAGGAAGGTCTTTGTGCCATTGAATATGTTGCTGGCGGAGATATGCGAAAAGCCATCAATGCCCTGCAGGCGGCCGCCCTTTTGGACGATAAGGTGGACGAGGATACGATCTACCAGATTACATCCACCGCCAAGCCGCAGGAAATTCGAGATTTTATAAAGACTGCTCTTTCCGGAGACTTTGTGGGGGCGCGTGCGGCATTGGATGATCTGCTGCTCTCAAAGGGGCTCTCCGGCCAGGACGTAGTTGTCCAGATTCACCGGGCCATGCTGGACCTGGATATACCGGACAGGGACAAAGTCAGACTGATCGACCGCATCGGTGAGATCGATTTTCGCATGACGGAGGGAGCAAACGAAAGAATCCAGCTGGAAGCACTGCTGGCATACTTTGCCCTAAGCAAAGAAAATATACCGTAACTATACATCCGCGGGTCCATTTTGAAATTGCGGGGCGGTGCACGATGCAATGCCACTGGTTCCAAAACATTTTTGCCAGTGACATCGATTGCGAGATTGCCTCGCAAGATGTGCGAGCACCGTGATCTTTATTATTCTAAGAACCAAGAAACTATGATCTATGCAGCCGACTGGACGAATATTCATGGAGATGACCAGATATGACCGCCTTTCCCGCGCGGATCAGTTCCGAGGTCTTCCAGCCCCTTCCCTTGAGAAGCCTGTTCCGGAAGATTGCAGGTTCATTTCGCTGCCACAGCCAGAGGAAATACCCATCCCTCCATTAGAGCTTCGTTTTGCCATTGAATCGCGAAGATCGATTCGAAAGTATGCCGGCGATCCTCTGACCATGCAGGAACTAGCTTACCTTCTCTGGTGTTCACAAGGGATTGTAAAGCGGCATGAACCATATGCCACTTTTCGTAATGTTCCATCTGCCGGGGGCCGCCATGCCTTTGAGACCTATTTGCAGGTTAATCGGGTGAGAGGCCTTGAGCCCGGACTCTATCGCTATTTGGCATTCTCTCACGGTCTCATGCCCATCGAGATTAACCCTGGTGTGGCAGATAAGGTCATGGATGCTTGTCTCAAGCAGGCCATTGTAAGGGACTCGGCGGTCACATTCATCTGGTCTTGTGTTATCTATCGCATGTCATGGAGGTATAGCGAACGTGCCTATCGGTTGGTTCACCTAGATGCCGGCCATGTGTGCCAGAACCTCTATCTTGCCGCTGAACAGATTAGTTGCGGCGCCTGTGCAATTGGAGCCTTTGATGATGAGCTAATGGCTGGGCTGCTTGGGGTCGATGGAGTAGATGAGTTTGTCATCTACTGTGCAACGGTCGGAAGGAAGGTTTAGGAATAGATACAAAATTTTGGTTCATTCTGCAAATCGTGCCATTTCAAATAGACAAAAAGATGCGAAGATATAGCCATCTTGCACACCGAAAGGCAGAAAAAGAAGAAGTGAAGGCAGCGAAAGAGGAATCGCGCCGCACCTGCTGAGACACAGCTTCCGCGCTTTTTAAGTCAACATGCCGCTATGCGCTGGATCCCTTATATGCCTTCTTCAACACTTCTATGTCAAACTTTTTCATTTTAAGAAACGCCTCAGTCACTCGTGCCAAATTCTCTTTATCTTTATCCTTGAGCATTTCTTCCATAACCGTGGGAACAATCTGCCACGAGACGCCGTATCTATCCTTCAGCCAGCCGCATTGCTCTGCCTTTGGGTCTGCAGAAAGCTTATCCCAGTAGTAATCAATCTCCTCCTGCACCTCGCAGTGCACTATGAACGAAATGGCTTCATTGAAAGAAAAATTGTGAGCGCGCGCGCTGTCCATAGCTGCAAATTCCAGCCCATCAAGCTCGAAAGCGGCATGCTTTATTGTTCCTTCTTTGTCCGGTTCTTCACCTTTATTGTAACGGAGTATACCGCCCGCTCTTGCGTTGCGGAACACCCTTGTGTAAAAATTAATCGCTTCTTCTGCTTTTCCCGCATTCTTGCCGACAAACATAAGCGTGGGGGTGATCTTCTGCTTTATTTCATGACCACCCATGAACATCACTTGCCACGAAAGGCCGTACCTGTCCTGCACCCATCCGTATCTTTGGCTGAATGGATATTCGCCAAGCTCCATGAGTGCCGTGCCTCCTGCTGAGAGTTTTTCCCATAAAGCACCGACCTCGTCCTTTGTTTTACAGGCGACAAGAAATGATATAGATGGATTGAATTTAAAAAGAGGGCCTGCGCTGATGAGCGTGAATTTCTGTCCCGAAAGCTCAATGGCAACAATATCTACCGTGCCTGAAGGGGTATTATTGAGCCTTGTCAGGTCATTGATTTTCGAGTTCTCAAAAACCGAAGTATAGAACTTGGCTGCCTCTTCAGCTTCTCTATTGAACCACAGATGCGAGGTGATTTTTTGCATTGTTATTGCCCCTCCTTAAGCCGTTTACGACGAGCAAGTTCTGCCTCTGTTGGCGTTTCCAAGGCAAACGACCCTGTCTTGACTTTCCCGGCACGTTCATAAGTGGCAACTATAACGCCTGTGGTTGAAGTTTTGCTGTCAACGAGCTTGAAGCCCGCTGGAATAGTGCCGTCGCCAAACAGGCGCTTGCCCGTGCCGAGTGTAATCGGAAATATCTTCAAGCGAAACTCGTCAATTAGGTCGTGTTTCAAGAGTGTTTGAATGAGATTCCCACTGCCGTGGACCTGCAGTTCAGCTCCCTTCTGCTGTTTTAGTTTTTTGATTTCTTGAACAACGTCGTCTTTGATGAGCGTGGAATTGCTCCAGTCAAGTTTCCTCAGCGTAGTTGAGACGACATATTTTCGGGCATCGTTGATTTCCTCTGCTATTTGGCCATCCGGGTCATCGCTTTTCACGTAGGGCCAGTGTGCTGCGAAAATTTCGTAAGTTTTCCTTCCCAGCAACAAATCTAGGGGCTTTGCCATTTGTTCAGCCATTACGCCGCTAAGAGAATCATCCCAATAACCCGCGCTCCACCCGCCATACTTGAAGCCGCCAGTCGGGTCCTCCTCAGGTCCACCTGGGGCTTGCATGACGCCGTCAAGTGTTATGAAAGATAATACAATGATTTTTCTCATTTCAATTTCTCCGCTCCAGCAATTCTTCACTTCAGATAAGCCATGAATATGGTTGACATTGTTTATAAAATTTTTTATATCACAAGAGTCAAATCATCTCATTAAGACAGCTCGCACCGGAGAGGCTTCTGCATCCGTTATGCTCAGGGGAAGACAAATTAGAGAATATCTGCCGCATGGGACATCGGCAAGATCGATGCCCTCCAGAATGAGAACATCATTTTCCAGAAGGGTACGATGAACGGGCAAAGAGTCGTCCCCATATTTATCTACGGATAAGTAGTCGATCCCCACCAGATTGACCCTTCCGGCAACGCAAAGCTGAGCTAATTCTAACGAAAGGCAAACGAAATCTTCCGAGAAGGCGTTTTGATGCATGAGCCTCTTTTGGGAATTGCCGGTCTTGAATAACAAAGCCTGGCCCTCATCAATCTTGCAGCCCTGCAGCCAAGACGGCTGGACCGGTCCCTCTCCAAAGATGCAGACGACCTCTGCCGGGATGATGAAGCGCTTTAGAGAATATTTACCCAGGGATGCGCCGCTCTCCAGCAGATGGGATGGGAAATCCAGATGAGTGCCGGCGTGCGAGCCCAGGGATAAGGCAGATAAATTATAGCCATCCCCTTCGTCCAGCCTTGCCATCCACTCGCGAAAATACAAGCGATCTCCGGGATAAGCGGGCGCACTGTCGAGGGGTGCACTTATATCGTATACTTCCTTAAAATCCAACCGGTTGTTGAGGATGATTTTCGATTCAGGTGGCATGGGACAAAACCTTTTTCAGGGATGTTCTGTCTAGAGCATTCCTGCTACTTATAGCGGACTGTTTTGGATCGGCATCTTCCAATGCCAGCTCCCACCGCAAAGACTTATAATCCCAAACAAATACAGTCGTGCTCATGAAGAATCTGGGCACCACGGATCGGCTTTTGAGGGTAATTCTGGCAGAGATATGCATCCTTGTGGCCTTCTTTTGGGTGACTGCGGAGTGGCAGATCCCGCTTTACCTGATCGCCGGGGTCATGCTGCTTCAGGCGGGCACGGCTACCTGTAGCGTCTACACCTTGCTGGGCTGGAACAGATGCGAAATTGTCCGGCGCAAGGATAAGAATCTCATGATGGCCTTTGTTGTCGCTGCCCTGCTTCTCGCCGCGGCGGGCAGCTATGCCAGCGCGATACTGACCAAGAATATCTTTATAGAGGATTTGGGCAGCGTAAATGAGTCCTTCTCATCGACTATGCATTCCCTTGATCAGGGCGAAAGAGAAAATGCAACAATGCACTACGGAAAGTTGGAGAGCGCCTTTGCAGCTTTTTCTAAAAAGTACAGCAAATACAAGCCGCTTACGATAAAGTTCGACGGCAATTTTGCCATTGAGATGAATAACATATCTGCGGCAATATCCGGATCAAAGGAAGATATCCAGCAGGGAAATCTCACGCGCGGCCTTGAGGAGCTAAAGAAGGCAGAGCCGGATATTCAAAAGATGCAAAATAGATAAATGAGGTTTGTCCGCTTCGTTCCTCAAAGGCCTTTTCCTATTTTCTATCCAGGACCTTGATCAGGTGATAGCCGAACTGGGTCTTCACCGGCCCCAGGATCTTGCCCTTCTCGCCCTCGAAGGCGGCCTTCTCAAACTCAAGGGCCATTTTGCCCTTGCCAAACCATCCCAGGTCGCCGGCGCTCTTGCCGGAAGGGCATAGCGAGTATTTGCGAGCCATTTCGGCAAAGTTCTCCTGCCCCGTGGCCAGCTTTTCTGCAACCTCTTTTGCTTTCTTTTCCGTCTTGCACAGGATATGGGCGGCGTGTACTTCTTTTACCATAGGCTGGATGTGGAAATCATGGAGATAAATAGCTATTCGATGATCTCCTGTACCCGGCCCACCTGGCCGTCCGCCAGTCTCACTTTGATGCCGTGCGGATGGGTTGGAGAACTGGTCAGTAGCTCTTTGACGATGCCGCGCGTCCGCTTGCCGGTGCGCTGGTCATTCTTGAGGACCACATCCACGGTCAGGCCGGGACGGATGTCCTTCCTATGCTGTCCGTTTTTTGCCGGTACCATTTTTAGCCTCAAATTTCCACGCAAAAATCTCTATCGTTTTGATGCTTGAAATTTCATTGTATATAACTACGTATGCCCAATCCAGTTCCTGAAATTCTCTTTAGCCTTGGAAAATAGATTCGGGCAGTGAACGCCTTCATTGATGCATTTAAAAAAACGTTTTTCAATTTGATATTGGCACATTCCTAGGAAAACTCCTGCACTAATCGCTCCTGCATACGATATTGATCAAATTGCCCGGACGTATCAATCCTGCCCAGGAAATCCAAACGCTGGTCAATCTTTTCGACCTCGTAGCTTACCTTCGAGATCCTGTCCAAAAGCATCTGGCGTCTTCCAATAAGTGCCTCATATTCTCCCATTTGCTTCACCTCCAATTCCATCCTGATAACTCATAATTAGCGTCTCTACTTAAGATCATTATGGAACAAAATAAGCAAAATAGTACAAAGCGTGAACAATCACAATTCCTTCACCTGATTTTCAGATTATCGAGACACCGCTTAGATAGAGAAGAGCAATAATCACCGGCTGGTGGACCAGGTAAATGACCAGCGAGTTTCGTCCCAGCAATGAGAGCCGGCGCACAAAGGGCGACCCGGCAAGATCGGGCAGAGCGATCCTGCGCCGGTAGCCGGTGTAGAGCCGATCTCCTAGCCCCATCCCCACCAGAATCACCCCGAACCAGGGAAAGACGGGAAAGTAGTCGACCGAATAGAAATCATGCGGAGCCAGCCCCAGCCAGAGAAGCCAGGAAAAGCTGACGCTGATGTTTTGCAGATATATTCCTAATAGTATAAATAATAATCCAAAAATGAAGTTTGCCCCGTGCAACCGGAGAAAGGGGTAGGCCAGCAGCAGCGAGAGGCCGATGAGATGCAGCACACCGAAGACGATGAATCCCTTGCCGATGAAGAGATAGGTGACGAAGCTTATGCCCAGTGCCAGGCCCAGTATCCAGGCGCTCCGCTTCAGGAGATGAACGAAAAATCCATCTTCCTGCCCCAGCAGCCGGGCCCGGGAGCGGCTCAGGGTAAGAGAGAGGCCCACCAGGAGGAGGAAGAGCGAGGCTGCGGCGCGGGCCACTACCAGCCAGAAGCCGGAGGAGACATCAATATCGTAGACTGCAAAATAGTTGAGATCGAAGACCAGGTGGTAGAGGACCATGAGGACGATTGCCCCTCCTCGCAGGAAGTCCACCTCCCAGAAACGGACCGTCGGGCTCTCTCTTGTCCATTCGTCTCTCAAAGCTACGCTCTCTTTTTTGGCATTCGCTAGCAGGTCTTTGTATATTCCTCTGTACTTCGAGGGATCCCAATCTGTTTTATCATAATCATATTGGGCATTCATTTTCAATATCAACTGTAGTTGCCCTTTGTGTCAGCTAATATAAGTCAATCACCTCTTCCGTCAGGCCGTAAAGCCAGGCCCAGGTCGATCTGCCGGTCGGTGGCCTCGATCCGGCGGGCGACATCGGCGGGATTGGCAGATCTAGCGATATGAGACAAAATCAACTGCAGAAAACGTCATATGTTGTATGCGTAATCGTGATGATCAAAGTTAACGAACCAGACTTCTGCGATAATAATCTTATAAATAATAATCCAATTTCCGACATGGGCGCTTCGATAACCAGCAAGGTTTTGCGTAAGTGTTTCTCCAATCTCAGGATTTTGCAGGATTTCTCGAATCTTTTTAAGAGTTCTTTCTTTCAAAACGGCATTTTTTTTGGTCAGGCGTTTAAAATTTTTGTCGAAAAGAGGTGACGATTGCGGCGATTAATTCATGTGAATCTACAGGTTTGAAAGGTGCTCTATGAATTCGTCCGCATTTTTAAAGCGCTTTCCAAGACCTGCCCGAAGCTCTGCTTCTCCTTTTAAGGTATTGGCTACGATGCGCTCATCATCTTCGATAGACCTGTATTTCGTTTCTGGCTTCTTGATAGTCTTTGCCATCATTAGGATCGCCAAATATGTACATGGACTCTCTGCTTTAAAGACTTTCGCCGGGGCATTTACCTGCTAGCTCCCTCCACAATCCTGATCTCCTCTTCAGTCAGATCGTAAAGCTCGTACACCAGCCTGTCGATCTGCCGGTCGGTGGCCTCAATCCGGCGGGCGAGCAGCGTCTTGTCGTGATCGGTGATGGCGGAGGCAAGCTTGTGAAGATCGAGCATGGTTTGCACCAGCTCCACCATGCGGTCGTGGCGGGCGACATCGGTGGGATCGGAGAAGTCGATGGTGCGGATGGGGAGCAGTTCGATATATTGGCGATTCAATGCAATATATCCCCCACGGAATGGTGTGCTAATCGACACCAAGTAAGCACTCAATAAATGGGAATTTAATAGCCCTAGTAGATATAGATAAGATATTTCTACCTTGTCTAATAAAGTTATGCCGTATCCTCCACCACCTCCGCCACCGCTACCGACAAAGTAATAAATTCCATCCAAATCCGCGGCAAAACAACTACCAGTTGCAATCGAAGGAACCAGCAATTTTATGGAGTTAAATCGAGTATGGTTTTTTTTATACACGTAACCATACCATAATTGTCCAATTTGGCCTTTATTCCTCTTGGATAGCCGTTCATAATTCTCTTCCAGATAAGCTCATGTAAGAGGGTATAATGACATGTACTCATCCGCATTGATAATTATAGATTTATTATTAATATTATTATAAGGAAATATCAAACGTTTATTGGCATTCGCCAAATTATATCTACGAATGTTTAGCGATCCTTTTAGAAAAGGCTTTAAGTGACTATTTTCGAGCCAATGTTTTTTCCCTGTAGATTTCGATTCACAGAGTACTTTATCTCCATCACATTTTATCTCTTCAAGAATGAATACATCGTCGGCGTCCGTCTGCAAACCGACGAATAGATGTGCTACATCGCCTAATTTCTCTCGGCTTTTTGCCAACCTTTCGAATATTTCGGCACTACGGCCAATGGAAAAATTCCATTCTGCATTTGTTAGATTTTTAGTGGCTACAGTTCCATAATTTGCTTTGCCATCAAAACGCCATCTACTAAGGTCATTTACCTTTAAGAGCGCGAAGCATTCTGATCGAGTGCGGCTTAAAAATAACAAACACGTGTAGGTTGTCGCACCCTCGAATACTTGCTCCCCGCCGAAATGAACAATTTCAGAAATCTGTCCGCTTTCTGCAAGAAGAAAACGCAAGCTTTCTCCATATTGAGCATTGAAAAACTTGTGCGGCAAGATAAATCCTAGTCTTCCATGTTCGTTCAGCAGATCAAGTCCTTTCTCCACAAAGACTACGTAAATATCGTAGTTGCCCTTGCTTGCGGAAACATACTCCTGCTTGTAATGATCCACTTCCAGAGGTGCCCATTCCTTCATAGTCTGAATGCGAATATACGGCGGATTCCCGATCACAGCATCAAACCCGCCCCGCTCGAAGACCTCCGGAAACTCCGTCTTCCACTCGAAGGCGTTGATCCTCTGCACCTCTTCCGCGCTCAGGTTTTTGTGATTATCATAATAATCGTAGCCTATGAGCGAGTTTCCGCACTTGATATTGCTGCCCAGATCCGGCAGGGCCCGCTCTTTGAAATAGCGCAGCAGGCTGCTGATGCTCTCCTCCGTCTCGCCCTCCAGGACCTTCAGCAAGAGCGAGAGCTTGGTCACCTCCACCGCTTGCGGGTCGATGTCCACCCCGTAAATGTTGCTCTGCAAGATGCGCTTTCTCTCTGTGGTGGTCAGACGCCATTCGTTGCCGTTGGCCTTGAAGATGGGAAGCGACGCCTGGGCGGCGCGAGCATGGATCTTCCTGGCCCGCCTGTCAGAGCGCCGCTCCGGCGCAGCCGGCAGGAGCCGAAGCACCTCAGAGGAGGCGGCGGACTGGCTTTTCTCCAAAAGCGGGACCAGATTGGCCCGGTACCAGTCCAGTAGAAACTGGTAGGCTACGATGAGAAACGAGCCTGAGCCGCAGGCGGGATCGAGAATGCACAGCTGCGCCGCTCTGGCGGGCGTGCTGCCCTCCAGGAGCTTTCCCACCGTGTTCTTGACGATGTACTCCACAATGTAAGAAGGCGTGTAATAGACTCCGCCCGCTTTTCGCACCTCGGGCTTGTCCTCCACTATCGCCTTATGATCTTCCTCCAGCCGGATGACCTTGCCCAAAAATTGCTCGTAAACCTGGCCTAAAATCTCCGCCGGGATCTCGCTAAAGACGTAAGGGCTGTCCGGGAAGTACATGTCCTGAATTATCTCCTTTAATGTGGCGTCATCGATGGCCAAACCTGTGGTCAGGCTGTCGGGCGACTCATTTCGCTCCCGCTCCTCCTGGAAGTGGAAGATGCCGGAGTTGTAGCGCAGGTCTGCCTCGGCGAAGAGCTGGAGCAGCCGGGCGTAGACCCCAACCTCCTTAAGCAAGGCCTTGAGCCTCCCGTACTCCTCGATGGCCCGATCCTCGCAAATGCGCAAAAACAGGAGACGGTCAATTGTCCTCTGCACGGAAAAGTTCAAATCCCGCTGGCTGAGGGACGGATTTCTCAGGGCGAGGTTCCTGGCCAGGGCCTCGCGCCAGAGAGAGATCTCCTCCAGAAGGGCGGCGTCTACCCTTTTAATGCCGCGCTTCTCCGGTATTGATTCAATATACCTTTCCAGCGATCCGCCCAGCACCGCTTCCTTGGAAAAGAGGGCGGAAATCTCATCCCAACGCTCCACGTACTGGTCGTACTGCAGATAGAGAAGGCGCCCTTTGCCTGGTTTGTCCATCTTGCTGGGCTCTGCCCGGCAATCGTAGACCGCAAACTCCTCGAAGTCCGTAAGAATTGAGACCGGAAGGCTCGCCGACCAGGCGTACCTGCGCAGCTGAAAAGCAGGGTAAACACCCCCTTCGATATTGATGGAAGGCTTTTTGGTCTCCACAAAGAACTTGCGGCTTTTTCCTATTCGAAAGCTGTAATCCGGATTCTTGATGCTTTCTTCTACGCGGATGGACTCTTCCAGCTTGACCTCTTTGCTTTCGCTCGACAGGCCCTGCTGGTTGTGCACGTCCCAGCCTAATGCCGCGAAGAAAGGATTGACAAATTCATCCCGCAGCTCCGTCTCGTTGTACCGGCTGGAGCGATACTCGTTTATCCTGCGGCCAAAGCCCTCTACAAGCTCCACTATCTCACGGGGTGCAGACAACTCTTCAAATCTCCTCTTGTAAACTTCATGGAAAGAGGATACGAAAAAGGTTTTGCTGGCGTGGAGTCGATCTGTCTTTGCCGAGGAATATAAAAACAAATCGTAGATAATATTATAAAAATCCCGACAAAATGCTAAAAACTAATAAATAGGAAAATGGCTAGATCAGCCGTTAGACTCTTCTAGTCATCTTTCTATTATTCTATCACTGCGAGTGTTTACTGCTTCTCTACTTTGTCAGCCTTGGGGCCTTTCTCGCCCTCAATGACCTCGAAGCTTACCTTGTCACCCTCATCGATTGTGACACCGGGCTTCAAGCCAGTTACGTGTACAAAATAGTCCTTACCATCGTCGCCTGCTATGAATCCAAAGCTCTTGACTCTGTTGAAAAACTTAACTGTTCCATTTACCATTTTTGATTCCTCTGATTGGGTTAGCATGGGTACTGATGACCTTCCTGTACTTATAGTTTCTGGCAGACCATTAAAACCACACCATTGACCGCCCCGGAACAATCGTATGCTGTCGTATTTTAGGGAAATTCTTTTATAGAAGATCAAATACTGTGAACCTGAGAAATCGCAAATAAGCAATTACTGGAGGATTATCAAAATGGCAGGAATGGGCGGATCGCCAATTATCATTTTAAGGGACACCCGCAGAGAGTCGGGTAGAGATGCTATCTCGAATAACATCATGGCTGCCCGCGCCGTGGCCAATGCGGTGAGGAGCACCCTGGGCCCCAAAGGCATGGACAAATTGCTGGTGGACTCCCTGGGAGATGTAACCATCACTAACGACGGCGTGACTATTTTAAAAGAGATGGATGTGCAGCATCCTGCGGCGAAGATGCTTATCGAGGCCGCCAAGACCCAGGATAAAGAGGTAGGCGACGGCACCACCACCGTGGCTGTCCTGGCCGGCGAGCTGCTCAAAAAAGCCGAGATGCTCATAGACCAGAAGGTTCACCCCACCATGATTGTGCAGGGGTACAGAATGGCCGCGGAAAAGGCCGTGCAGATTGTGAAATCCATCTCCATTGATGCCTCGGAAAAAGATCGCGCTCTTCTGGAGAGGATCGCCGAGACGGCCATGACCGGAAAGCTGGCTGAGTCCCCGGACAGTAAGATGGCCAGTTATGCTGTCGATCTGGTCCTCAACGCCATTGAGAACTACGGCGGCAAGAAAAGCTTTGACATGGATCGGGTCAATGTAGAGAAGAAAGTCGGCGAGAGCACCCTGGATTCACAGATTATTGAAGGCATAGTAATCGATAAGGAGATCGTCCACCAGAATATGCCCCGCAAGATTGTGAATGCCAAGATTGCCCTTCTCTCTACAGCCATTGAATCCAAGGAAACTGAGACCAAGACCGAGCTGCAGATCACATCCTCCACTCAGTTCCAGCAATTCATGGATCATGAGAAACTCAGGATAAAAGAGGCTGCCGACAAAGTGATCGCCAGCGGCGCTACTGTGGTCTTCTGCCAAAAGGGCATCGATGATCTGGCCCAGCACCACCTGGCCAATGCTGGAGTTCTGGCTCTGCGTCGCGTCATCAAAAAGGACATGGACAAGCTGGCCAAAGCCACGGGCGCTAACATCGTAACGGGCCTGGATGAGCTTAAGCCCAGCGATCTGGGCACAGCCGCTCTGGTAGAAGAGAAGCGCATGGGGAGCGGCATCATGACCTTTATCACAGGCACCAAGAACTCCTCCGCAACCCTTCTGTTACGCGGTGGCACTCAGCAGGTCCTGAATGGTCTGGAAAGAGCCTTGGACGATGCTCTTCACGCCGTGGCCGATGTGGTGGAGGACGGCAAACTGGTGGCAGGCGGAGGAGCCCCTGAGATTGAACTTGCCATGCGCCTGCGAGAGTACGCATCCACTCTGAAAGGCCGCGAGCAACTGGCAGTCACCAAGTTCGCCGAGGCCATGGAGATCATGCCCAAGACCCTGGCCGAAAATGCCGGCTTTGACGCCATCGACAAGACCATCGAACTGAAGAACAGGCATGGCACGAACAAGAACATGGGCCTTAACGCCTATACCGGTGAGATCCAGGACATGCTGGAACTGGGCGTGGTCGAGCCGCTGCGGGTCAAGATTCAGGCCATCTTGTCGGCAACTGATGCCGCCTGCCTCATCCTGCGCATCGATGATGTTCTCGCTTCGACCAAGACGCCACCACCGCGCGGACCAGGTGGTATGCCGCCAGGAATGGGTGGCATGGGAATGCCGCCCGGCATGGGTGGAATGGGCGGCATGCCTCCCGGGATGTTCTAGGCTGAAAATGCCTTAAACTTTTTTTACTAATTCATTTTTTTACAGATAGGCTCGTTTTTGACCTTCGCCATCGCAATCTTTCCTTTTTTTGATAGTTGATAAATTAATATCTGGATATAGTATAAGCATATCGATTACGCCACCTTTATATAACTTGCTTGAAAGATATTTCCAAAGGTGGATGGAAATGGAGGGCTACTTGATATGGCTGATCTTTCTAGCGTTGGCGATATTCTCAGTATGCATTATCCAGCTCCAGGAAGGCAGAAGCCGGAGGCTGCAAGAAGACTGCCGGCAGTTGCAAAAAAACCTTCTCCTTTGGCAGGACAAACTGAAGAAAAAAGAAGGCAGTATCGATCAGTTGCAGCGTGGATTAGCCCAATTGCTCAAGTGGAAAGAACGGGCCCAGGAATTGGAAGAGGAGCTCAAAATAGTCAAGCAGACGCAGGATTACGCCTCCGCAAAGCGGCTACAGTTCTTGGAGAATTCCATTGCAAGATCTCAAAAAAACCCCGCCGTTCTCTTCCTGGGCACCATCCCTTCCCAGGGACGGCACACATTCGAGGACAGACTTTGCCGCATGCTGATGGATGCCAAATTCGAGATAGTAATCGTGTCACCCTGGATAAAAAGGCAGACCTGGGACAGGATTAAAGGGCCGCTACGAAAATTCTCCCGATGGGGAGGAAAGCTGACCGTATTCATGCGAGGAAGCGATTCGGACTACTCTTTGGGACTGAGCGACAATTTGCGAGAGGAGATCTCGGATCTAGGTGGTGAGACAATTCTGGTAGCCTTGCTTCATGCCAAGATCTACATGGCAGACCGAAGAGAGGCCATAATAACCTCTGCCAATCTCACCAAGGGCGGCACGGAGAGCAACTACGAAGGCGGAATCTGGGTGAACGATCCTACTGTGTTGAAGGATATATGCGAGTTTATAGATGACATCCACCGGATCGGTGCGAGATAGTCTCCAGAAGGTATCAGGTATTGTGCAAAGCGATTTTGCGGTACGAATTATCATTCATACTATTAGCAAAAGATTTATTACTATGTACGATGTTGTCGTGAATGTGGGCGAATAGTGCAAAGGCCTCCTTTACCATATTGCTCTTGCAGCGCTCACTTGCCAAAAAAGGATGAATGATGTGCCCCGGCCATCTGCCATTGGCCGCCCTGGAGTAGTGCGGCTTACGGTCGGGGCGCTCCTCTTCGGTTACGGCTTCGTCTTCCTGGGTCAGCATAACCTTGAACCATCCTTAAGAAGGCCCAATAGGGCGGCGATAGAGTGCAGAATCAGGGAGGAACCAATTAAAAAATATATAAAGCTAATTCGTGGCAATCTTCTTTCCCACATAATAAAGAAGACCGCCGCAAATAGCAACGCCTAAAATGCCGGACAATATATATGCCACTATTGCACCCGTCTCAGATTCATTATTTGGAAAAGCGTAATCGGGCATCATAGAAGAACCCCATACCGTTGAGAGTCTCTCCAGACCTTCAGGCACATAACCAAGCTTCTCTTCTATCTCCTCATTTGACCATTCGCCAAATGTCTCGCCCACAGCCAAGAGGCCGAGCGGCGCCAAGATAATTAATGCTACTATCCCTAAGGCAAAGTTTTTTACAATTCGTTCCATGTTATTCACCTTAGGCAGTTATCGATTTGTTAGACATATTCTTCTTCGACAGGGATATTTCACCATAAAGAATGGATGTATCTGTTCTTTGGATGTATGCGAAGATCAGCGCAGTAACTATGGCCTCAACGAAACCGAAGCCTAAAGCGTGCTCTAAAACCATTGCCGGCATGGTCACGCCCAAGGAGTAGGGCATGTAAAGCGGCACCCCATTAGGACCCATGTGGAGCAGCGGCTGTATGCCAAACATAAATCCGGTCAAGGCGCCCGCCAGTGTGAGTGATATATATCCCGCTAAAGCAGCTGCAATAACCCTTCTGGATGAAGCGATCGCTGAGTTTCCACTGACTAATTTATAGATGTAGTAGGCGGCAAAAGGCATCGCAACTGCCATGTTAAAGCAGTTTGCAGCTATCGCCGTGATTCCTCCATCTCCGAACATTAATGCCTGAAGCACAAGGGCTATAGAGATCGCTACGACTGACGCCCATGGCCCTATTACTATGGCGATTATGGCCCCACCCACGGCATGACCGGTACTGCCTCCGGGTATAGGCATGTTGAACATCATAATAACAAATGAGAAGGCTGCTGCCATAGCCAGCAGCGGAACTTGTCTGGACTTCAGCTCAGCGGTGAGCTTTTTTCCGGCATAATACCAAATGGGGATCATAATGATCCAAATTGCAGTATAAGTGTATGGCCCTAAATAGCCGTCAGGAATGTGCATGAGTTCACCGCGGACCAAAATGCCATTCAATTATAAATAGCTATCTCAAATCATATTAAGTAATATTTCTACCATATTTTTTATGCACAAATGCAGTATGCAAATTATGGACAGATGATCTTAGCAGGTACAAATATTGAAATTACGTCCCACCTTGCATACTTGGCATGGAGCAAATCATCATACATGCAGATTTTACCATCAACCGAATCAACTCAAGACTTTTCAATGAATTACGATATTCCTATATCCCTTCTTAATACAAGAACCATAGAGTTATGCGGTCATACTATGTTATTCAGCTATTAACAGATATATTAAAATAATATAAGAAATACGTGTTAACATATACATCATATCTGAGGTGAGAATCATCTGAGAGCGATTATTTTATTGCTGGCCCTCTTTGCGCTAATTGGCATGGCCGCAGCAGAGAATGAGGAAACGGAGGAGCAATTACTGGAGAATGATGCGGTATATGGCAATCCGACGACGTTGGAAGAGAAAAATCTGAAATTCAACTTCGAACAGAACGTGAGCGATACGGGCTTCTTTACTGCGTATAAATATGCACAAATGCCTGATAATACTGGGACAGAAGGGCGCCTGTTCAATGGTGTTGAGGCAAAGAATAAAGCTCACGGCAGCGGCAAAATAGATGCTGATTCAAATATATATGCAGAAAGCTCATACGCCAATAAAACCTGGATCAACGGCGCTTTGGATGAAGATGGAGAGGAAATAGATGATGAAGAAGAGGCAACAAGCTCTATCCAGATGAAAGAAGACAGCAAGATGGCTTACAGCCCATTGGTAATGGGCATAGGATCAGGATACTATCGTCTCAATCCCGTTGCTTTCAATTCCCTGCTGAAAGAAGAAGATTGGATAAAGAACCGCAACGGTTTGAATTCCTTGCATCACATGGTTGATCAAGCTCATGGATTGAATAAGGTGCTCGATGCTCAATCAGATGCAACAAATAACACAATGAACCTAGAAGAGGACTTGGTTGACGGGCGGGCACACTTTGGAGTGCTCCAGCTTCAGGGAATCCCTGTGGATGGAGAACCGGAAGAAGATTCGGACGAGGTTCAAGTCTTTGCCTTAGCTATGAAAAACTGGATGAGGCCTTTGATCGAGCTTGATGAGGATTATATTGGGAACTTTCACATTAAGAAAAATATGAATATATACACCTACTCAGAGGATGAGGAAAAAGTGGATATATGGCTGCCCTGTTGTTCCGGCGGTTTTAGCGATATGAACTATGCAGACAAAAATGCTTTTAAGTCTGCAAAAGGCGTTTTTGATTGTACTTGCTTCATAGTACCAGCTAAGGCGCAAATTCCTGGATAGCGGAATGATTTCTTTTTTCCAAATTAAAATTTATTTATGTTAATTAAGTAGTGCGCTATGAAGGATTGGAATAACGAACGGTAAGCTCATACAGACTGCGTCTCATAAAGCTCTAGTATCACGAAGATCTCTGAATTCAATCTTTCGTAACTTTTAAGACCGGATCTCAAATATCTATAAATAATCAATATGGACCTTTGGTCTTTGGAGGCTAGTGAAATGGCCATGCAAACTAAGTCAAAAGATGAAGTCTTTGAGGCAATTGACAAATATAATGTAAGATTTGTCAGAATTTGGTTCACTGATATCCTGGGAGTCCCCAAGAGCTTTGCTATTAATCCCAACGAACTGGAAGGGGCATTCTCTGAGGGCATGGGCTTTGACGGCTCCTCTATCGAGGGATTTGCCCGAATCCACGAATCTGACATGGTTGCCAAGCCCGACCCAACCACCTTCCAACTTATCCCCTGGAGACAGCAGGAGAACGGCGTAGCCAGGATGTTCTGCGACATCCAGAATCCCGACGGCAGCCCATATGAGGGCGATCCCAGGTACGTATTGAAGAGAAACCTCGAGCGCATCAAAGATAAAGGCTACCGCTTTCTGGTTGGCCCGGAGCTGGAGTTCTTCTACTTCAAAAATGAGCAAAGCACGGAGGTACTGGACAAAGGCGGATACTTCGATCTTACCACTGCGGATAACGCTTCCGACCTGCGCCGGGACACCATCTTGGCTTTGGACTCCATGGGTATAGATGTGGAGTACAGCCACCATGAGGTTGCTCCTTCTCAGCACGAGATCGATCTGCGCTACAAAGATGCTTTAAATATGGCAGATACGGTGATGACCTACAAGATCACCGTCAAGGAGATAGCCCGCCGGTACGGCTACCACGCCAGCTTCATGCCCAAGCCCATCTTCGGCCAGAACGGCAGCGGCATGCACGTGCACCAGTCCCTCTTCCAGGGAAAAAGAAATGTGATGTTCGACGCCAAAGACCCCTACCATCTCTCCGATGAGGGCAAGTACTATATTGCCGGCCTTCTCAAGCACGCGCCCGAGATCACGGCCGTCACTAACCAGTGGGTCAACTCCTACAAGCGCCTGGTCCCCGGCTATGAAGCACCGGTCTACATCTGCTGGGCGAGAAGAAACAGATCGGCCCTGGTCAGAGTTCCTATGTACAAGCCCGGAAAGGAGGCTGCCACACGGGTCGAATTCAGAAGCCCAGATCCAGCGACCAACCCCTACCTGGCGTTCTCCGTGATGCTTGCCGCAGGCCTTGCCGGAATCGCCAACAAGTACGATCTGCCCGCCCCCCAGGAGCAGGACATCTACCACATGAGCGATGATGAGAGAAAGAAGGCTGGAATCGCATCGCTGCCGGGAAGCCTGAATGATGCTATCCAGGCAACCGAAGAAAGCACGCTCATTCGCGAGACACTGGGCGAGCACGTCTTCAGAGCTTTCATAGCCAACAAGAAAGCAGAGTGGGATGCCTACCGCACCAATGTAACCCAGTGGGAGCTGGAGAGGTACTTGCCTCTGCTCTAGGGCCCCCGAGTCCAATAATCTATATTTTTGCAGTCAGCCTTATGCCAGAAATGCTATTAGGAATCAAGGGTGCCGGAGAGTGAGAGAAGAATGGCGAGTGCGGTTCCTTTTGAAATAGATCCGGCTCTGATTGATGCCACGAACCTGGAGACGAGAGAGCTGAACGGCTCGCACAGGGACGGATGCTTTCCTGAGTGAAAAAGTCGATGTCAGAAATCTTCGGCCAGAGTATATCGGCACCCGCCTCTACACCTCAACACCTTAGATATAGATCGAGATCTTCGGAACTCCCGGCAACGATCTGGCCGGCTTTCTCTATGGACATAAGATAACTGTACACGGCAATGCCCAGGATGGCGTGGAAAACACCATGGATGGCGGCGAGATAATCGTGAAAGGAAGAGCCAGGAGATGTCCTGGGATTTTTCCTGCGCGGGGGTGAGATTTAAGTGCGGGATAATTGCGGCTACAGAGCAGCCCTGCACATGAAGGAGTACGAGGACAAGAGGCCGGTTCGGGATCAATATGTATCCAGGTTCTTGGAGCGCTTTCCAGAGATTGGCAAGAGCAAAGAAGAAATCTTGAAATCTCAGTTCGTCAGACTCACACCCAGGTCGAAAAGGCCATTCAGAATCTTTATGCTTACTAAAGGGACGAAGATGACACAAGTGCTTGTTCCAACGGTCTGCCCGTATTGCGGTGCAGGCTGCAAATTTTTCATTACTGTAGAGAAAGAACGCGCCACCGGCATAGAATACATGCCGGACCATCCTGTGAGCGAAGGGGCGTTATGCTCAAAAGGAAATGCGGCTTTGGAGATCCTCTACCACCAGGAACGACTCACCTCTCCACTCAAGAAAAAGGGCGAAGGCTGGGCCAGGATATCCTGGGAAGAGGCAATTGACCTGGTGGCATGGGGGCTAAGTGATGCCATCAAGAAATACGGTCCTAACAGCCTTGCTTTTCTTGCCTCTTCCAAATGCAGTAACGAGGAGAACTACCTGATCGAGAAGTTGGGTCGCCTTTTGGGATCGCCCAATATTGACAACTGTGCCCGGCTGTGTCATTCTCCCTCGGTAGTGGGATTGAATCGCACCTTGGGCGCTGCGGGAATGACTAATCCTATACCGGATATTGCCAATTCCAAGTGCATATTCATCATAGGATCGAACCCTGCGGAAAATCATCCTGTTCTCACCCGCTGGATACACAGAGCCAAGGATGCCGGGGCAGTAGTAATCGTAGCCGATCCACGCATGACTCGTACCTCCTGGATGGCGGATGTCTTCTTGCAGCACAAGCCCGGAACAGATGCAGCTCTCCTAAACGGCATGGCTCATGTGATAATCAAGGAAGGACTAACGGACCGGGATTACATCGCCCAAAGGACAAGAGGCTTTGAGGCCCTGGCAGAGTCGGCCAAAGACTATTCTCCAGAAATGGTGGCCGAGATAACCGGAGTGACGCCGGTCACCATTGTGCGGGCGGCACGCGCCTATGCATCCTCCCCAGCTTCCTGCATTCTCTATTCCATGGGGATTACCCAGCACAGCACGGGCACGGACAATGTGCAGGCCGTTTCCAATCTGGCCCTCATCTGCGGACAACTGGGAAGGCCGGGCACGGGGGTCATGCCACTGCGAGGCCAGAACAATGTGCAGGGTGCATGTGATATGGGAGCCTTGGCTGAGTTTTATCCCGGCTACAAAAAGGCGGACGATTACGAGACCATCAAATACTTCTCATCCGCCTGGGGAGCGGATAGCCTGCCTTTGGGACCAGGCCTCACAGCCACAGAGATGATCGATGCTGCCGCCTCGGGCAAGATCAAAGCCATGTATATCGTGGGTGAAGATCCGCAATACTCCGATCCCTGCAGCAAAGATGTGCACTCGGCCCTCAATAATCTGGATTTTCTGGTAGTGCAGGATATATTCATGACGGCGACCGCGCAGCAGGCGGATGTCGTTTTGCCGGCTGCTGCCTGGGCGGAGAAGGAAGGAAGCTTCACCAATACGGAAAGGCGTGTACAGTGGAGCAACAAAGCCATAGAGCCGCCGGGAGCGGCTCTATCCGATCTGGAGATAGTATGCAAAGTTGGCAGAAGACTGGGGCTGGACAGCGACTACCCTGATGCGGCCTGTGTCTTGGCGGAGATCAACCGGACTGTTGTGCAATACGCAGGCATAACCCGGGAAAGGCTGGGCAGAAATGGGCTGGTCTGGCCCTGTCCGGGCGTTGATCACCCGGGAACTCCCATACTTCACACTTCAGGCTTCAGTACCGCCGAGGGACGTGCTACCATTGTGCCTGTTTCCTATCGCCCAGCAGCGGAAGATACGAGCCCGGATTATCCATTTATCCTGACCACAGGGAGAGCAGCTGTGCACCACAATGCCGGGTCCATGACCAGGAGAAGCCCTTCTCTCATGGAGCGCGAGCCTGATTTATATGTGGAGATCAATACTGCCGATGCCCTACGACTGAAGGTGGCTGACGGCAGTGAAGTGACCATATCCTCGCCGCGAGGAGAGACGCAGGCCTATGCCCGTCTCACGGATAAAGTGAAGACAGGCGTGGTATTCATGCCCATCCATTTCCCCGGAGCCAATATTCTTACCACAAAGACTACTGATCCGCAGGCCAGGATACCGGAGTTCAAGGTATCAGCCTGCAAGATTTCCCGGAGGGATTAAATGCCGGTTTATATTGACATCAACCGATGCATTGGCTGCCGTTCCTGCGAAGTAGCCTGCCAGCGCGTGCACGACGGCAGCGGACACATCAATGTGCATTTTGTGGGATATTTTGCCTCGGTTCCAATATTCTGCCATCACTGTGAGGAGGCCTCTTGTACTACGGCCTGCTTTAGCGGGGCGCTACATAAAGAAGGAGCGCGCACGGCCTTTGGGGTAGAAAAGTGTACAGGATGCGGCCTATGCCAGCTGGCCTGTCCCTTCGGTGTTGTCTGGACGAACAAGATCGCACACAAATGTGATCTTTGCGAAGGACACGTTATGCCTGCTTGCATTACAACCTGTCCTGCCAATGCTCTAACCACCGATTTTGAGCTGGCAAACCGCCGGACACGCTCGCGCGCTGCTCGGGATGCTGCCAGAGGGAGGTAGAAAGATGATAAAAGTTGATACGGGCCTGTGTTTGGGCTGCCTATCTTGCTCCAATGTATGTCCCAGTCAAAATATCATACGTACCGAGACTACAGAACAAAGAAGCATCCATTGGAAGAGGTGCAAAGAGGATTGCGATCTTTGTGTGGAGTTTTGCCCCAGCCAGGCACTGGCGCTGGTACCCTTTGATGAGAACGCGGCAGAGCTGGATGTCTCCTTTGAGCTGGTGGCGTGCAGGGTATGCCAATCACGCTATGCCACAGAGCCCATGCTAAGGAGAATCGAATCGACTCTACCTGCCAATTTGCAGAAGGACTCAGATGGACTGGAATGGGTCCGTATCTGTCCCGTATGCCGACGAAATGTCGACGCGGAGAGGGCCACCCGTCTGATGGTACTGGGAAGGAGCAGAAAGAGCCCTTGAGGCGCAAAGAGATGCGCCCGCATTGCTGTCCGTTATTAATATCTTTTTTTACTGTTACTTTTAAATATATAATATATCAAAAAATGAGGCCTTTGCGCCCTTATGATGGGCCGGACCCAGATAGGGCGCAAGCACCTCTGCTGATGCTGGTGGTTTTGAACTGATCAGGATTCTTAGATTTAAACCCAGCCGCGGGTCTTCATGGCATCGACGACGCGAGCCACGGCTACGGTGTAGGCTGCCTGACGCATGTTGACGTTATACTTCTTGGAGGCGGCAAGAACCGCCTGGTAGGCCACGGTCATCCTCTCATCGAGCCGGGTGTAGACCTCATCGAGTGTCCAGCTGTAGCGGGCTATGTTCTGAACCATCTCGAAGTAAGAGACGGTCACGCCGCCTGCATTGGCCAGGAAGTCGGGAATGACATGCACTTTGTTCTTGAAGAGAATGGCGTCAGCTTCCGGTGTTGTGGGGCCGTTGGCCAACTCTATGATGACCTTGGCCTTGATCTTGCCGGCGTTATCCTTGGTTATGACGTTCTCTAAAGCGGCTGCAATGAGAATGTCTACGTCCAGCTCCAGGATCTCTTCATTGCTGATCTTCTTAGCGCCGGGGACATTGGCGACTGTGGAGGTTTCCGCCTTGACGCGAGCTGCCACATCGGCTTCTATGCCAGAGGCATTGAACGCACCGCCCTTGGAGTCGCTGATGGCGACAACCTTGCTGCCGAAGAGCTCTTTGACCAGAGAATGGGCAAAGCTACCGGCATTGCCGTATCCCTGAATGGCCACTGTGGACTTGGCAAGGTTGATGTTAAGCTCCTTGGCTGCCTCTCGGAGGGTGAACAGGCCGCCGCGTGCTGTGGAATCGCCCCTACCCAGTGATCCGCCTACTACCAGGGGCTTACCGGTGATGAATCCAAAGCTGTTTGAACCGGTATGCAGGGAGAATTGATCCATCATCCAGGCCATCATCTGAGGAGTGGTGTAAACATCGGGTGCGGGAACGTCCTTATCTGGACCGATGTTTTGCCAAAGCGCGTCTATGTAGCCCCGGCAGAGGCGCTCTTGCTCGCCCATGGACAAATCCTTGGGGTTGCAGATGACACCGCCTTTGCCGCCGCCCAAGGGCAGGCCGAGAAGAGAACACTTCCAGGTCATCCAGGCGGATAGAGCCCGCACAGTATCTACGGTCTCATCGGGATGGAATCGAATGCCGCCCTTGCAGGGGCCCAGAGCATCGTTGTATTGTACTCTAAATCCATGGAAGATCTTCATGCTGCCGTTGTCCATACGTACCGGGATGGATACGTGGAACTCTCGCCTTGGGTACATGAGAAACTCATGCACTCCGGCATCCAGGTTCAGAATCTTTGCGCAATCGGCGAGTTGTTTCTGGGATATCTCAAAGGGATTCGGTTTGGACATTTTTTGCATCTCCGTATAGCATCTACCCAAATCTTTATGATTGACTGATGGTTGCAAATGTCCACCCTTAGCTATTTAAAAATTATGGGTTAAATTTATAAACTACAAAGTAGGGCGGAAATGCCATGGTGGCCTATTTAAGCTTTTGCAATTGACAGATTTTTCAACAGACATCAATGTATTGAAACTTCCATGATGATGAGTATTGCCGTTCCATGTTGAATTTGATAGAAATGATATAAAAACTTAATTACTAAATTAGATCTGTGTGCCAAAATAACTGTTAGCCCAAACACTCTGTTTCGCAGAGAGGAAAAATTTGCCTAACAGGAGTGTTAAGTTTTCCTGATCTATATGATTTTCAGTTAACGGAAAAGCTTTTCCGGCGATCTTGCCAAATGCGATAAGATCAACTGGTGCACATATAAGAAGGATAAAAACGATGACGATTGCCATAGTGGATTATGGGATGGGCAACCTGTTCAGCATTTATAACGCTCTGGACTATGTGGGTGGCTCACCGAAGATTGTAGGCGAGCCCGATGAACTTGCCGGAGCAGAAGGAATTGTGGTTCCGGGTGTGGGAGCCTTTGGGCAGTGCATGAATCGACTTACTCGCTTCGAGAACGCTCTCATTAGTGCGCGAAAAAAAGGGACTCCCATCTTTGCTATTTGCATCGGGCTTCAAGTTCTCTTTGAGGAGAGCGAAGAAAGCCCGGCCGCCCGAGGATTGGGATGGATAAAAGGCAAAGTTGTAAAGCTGCCATCATCAGTTATGATCCCTCAAATGGGCTGGAACAGCCTTTCCATCAAGCGCCCCATAGAAATGCTACAGGGAATTGAAGAAGGCGATATGTTCTATTTTGTGCACTCCTACTACGCACAACCGGAAGACAAAACATTGATCGTTGCCACGACCGAGCATGGAGTGACAGTCACTGCGGCAATAGCCCAGGAAAATATCTTTGCCACCCAGTTTCACCCTGAGAAGTCGGGTGCCAAGGGCCTTAGAATCCTGGAGAACTTTGTGAGGTCCATACGATGCTAGCGAGAAGGATAATTCCATGTTTGGACTGCGACCTGGGTGTGCCGGGCGGTCGAGTCGTCAAGGGCATTGAGTTCAAACAGATAAGATATGCCGGTATCCCTTGGGAACTGGCCGGCCAATACTATGAGGACGGTGCCGATGAGATCGTCTTTTTGGACATCACGGCATCTCATGAGCGGCGTGAGACCATGACCGGCGTCATAAAAGAGACCTCGCGGTCGGTCTTTGTGCCCCTAGCCGTAGGCGGCGGCATAAATAGTGTAGAGCAGGCAAGAGAAGTATTCAATGCCGGGGCAGACAAGATCACTGTGAACACCTCTGCACTAAAACGTCCTGATCTGATAAGTGAGATATCCGATCGGTATGGAAATCAGGCGGTCGTACTGGCCATAGACGCCAAGCGGCGCTACAATTTGGAGGAGGGCCGACAGATTGTAGAAACCGAGCAAGGGCCCTGCTGGTTTGAGTGCTCCTTTTACGGAGGCAGGCAGTTTACAGGTATCGACGCCATCGCCTGGGCAAACAAGGCGGTATCCCTGGGAGCAGGGGAGATTCTTCTCACCAGTATGGATCGGGACGGGACCTATGATGGATTCGACATTCCCCTCACAAACGCCGTGGCCAAAAATGTTAAAGTTCCTGTGATCGCCTCAGGAGGCTGCGCCAGTCCGGAGCACATGCTTGAGGTCTTCAAGAATACCGATGCTTCGGCTGCGCTGGCGGCGAGCATCTTTCACTTCGGAGAATGGAGCATCCGCAATGTTAAGACATACCTCAAAGAGAGGGGCGTGAACGTGCGCATCTGATGGAGGACATATCAGAAATGGGATACATAGAGCTTGCCAAGGCACCCTGCAATCAGACCCTGGAGATCATGACAGTTAGTGATGACGGCTGGGAGAAGAGGTTTGAATCCATGGGCATACGAAAAGGAAAGCGCATCCGCAAAATTGCCTCTCAGCCCTTTGGCGGACCGGTAGTAATTGAGGTAAATGGCTCGAAAATGTCGCTCGGCCGCAATATCGCTGCAAAAATCGAGGTGGAGGTACTTGCCAGTCCCTCCCAATAGTATTTATTCCCTTTTTCCCTCCCCCGCCTTATCTAAGTTGCTATGAGTTGCTTCAGCCGTTGGATGCTCTCCATGGCCTGGGCAGACTCGTGCAGCTTCTCCTCCTCAAAATACTTAATGATCGAATCAATGCCGGCTCTTAGCGAGTAGACCTTCATTGGTCTGCCTTTGCCTTCGCGCTTGATTTCCTTCTCTTCTATCCAGTTGTTGTCACGCAGGGTACGCATGGCAATGCTCACTTCCGGCTGGCGAAGGTCAGAGCCCATCTCAATTTCGCGAGATGAGGCTTCATCCACATTGGCCAGAAAAGTTATAAGCGTTGCAACGTTGCGCGGAACGCTCAGGGATCGAAGCGTTTCGACAAATTCCATGTCCTTATCATCCAGGATCTTTACGGTGGACTCTTTCATAATCGTCACCATATTTTTCTTGTCACAAATACGTAATGATATAAATAATTTGTTTTGAAAGGGATTATCTTTAATTTTACTTAATTAGACTAATACTTTAGATAATAACTTAAAAAGCAAACAGCATTTACATTTAGGTGACGATTCAAGCAGGAATGCATTGAGTTGAGAATTTATATTTGTATCAATTTCCAAATGCTCATTAATGAGTTGCACAGCATGGATGATTTTTCCGGGCTCTGCCCGTTCTCAAATCAGAATTAGATTAAATAATTAATTTAGGTAGATCTAACATATATTCAATTAAAATGTTGTTTATTATGATATTTATTATAAGACGGAATTAGTATGCGGCGTTATCACCCAAGCATATGCTCGCAGAATTGTCCTTTGAATCGAGCAAATATATATTTCCTGGCTGGCAAACAACGTCATCATGATATCCATAATGGTCCGCGAGAAAGATCTCAATGAACTGGCCCGAACCGAGATTGGAAACCTCCCCGCAGCCCTATTCGCTGGGACCAGTCCTCTTTTGCGCCCCTTTATGAAAAAGCTGGAAGCGCTGCTGCCAGAGGAAAACAGGGGACTTGGGGACAGCTACATCCTTCAGGCACTGCATTCTCACGTCGAATCGGTACATGCCGACGAGAACCAGATTGTTGTGAAGAGCGGCGAGCTGGAGGTTGTGATTCGTCGCGAAGAGCTGGGCGAATTAATTGAGGAGAGGTATCCCACCACCAGCCACCATCGCCTCAATCTGCCCGGCCTTTTGTTCCTGCAAAGCAGCCCCTCTCTCCAGACAGCCAGTACCATTCTCATGCGCCGGGAACATAAGCTACAAATTCCGGACGGGCGCAGAACCATGCGCTACATCTTTCACATGGGCGTGTCAGCCATTGATGCAGATAAAGAGAAGATTAGCGTCCACTTTGACCCGGAAAGGTTGCCTAAGAGAGCAGATGGCTCCAGTGTTCTTGCGTAAATCAAAAGACAATTTTGCAGAAAGGCAAAAAAGAAGCCGGAGAGAATATCGTGAACCATTTCTCTCCCAAAAAACTAGATAATCAGACTCCTTAGCCCCCAGAGCAGCTTCGGGTTGAGCCGGAAGAGAACGCGCAGCATGCCAGGCAGGTCCATCTTGGTTATGTCCTCCTTGGCCAGAGATCCGATGAGCTGGTTCATGTCGTTATCAGTAAGCTTGACGAAGAACTCTTTGAACTGAAAGCTTCTGGCTACAACCTTACCAAAATCATCTCGCCAGCGGTCTTCATACTCTTGCAGCCCGGACCGGCGGACATTGCCTGCAGCGATGGCCTTTGCAGCTACCTCTCCGGCGATGATTCCTGCCTGCATGGCATTGAGAATGCCTCCACCCGTGAGCGGATCGGTCTGATGTGCGGCATCTCCCACCAGCATCACGCCATCGGTGATTGCGCAGTCAATGGGCCCGGAACAGGGGTCTCCTCCCACAACCATCTCCACAACCTTGCCATTGGGGAAGCGAGATTTCATCAACTCGCGCAGTAGCCGTAACGCTTCACCAGGCTTGGACCGAGAGCCCTGAATTCCCAGGCCAATGTTAGCCAGCTTTTCGCCCTTGGGAAACGACCAGGCATATCCTGAAGGTGCTATGTTGTTTCCTAAAAAGAATTCTGTGTATTCATTATCAATGGATGCATCGTGCACCAGGAACTGGGCACAGGATTCGATATCTTGCAGCTTTAAAGTGGTATCGATGCCCGCCCAGCGTCCCACCTTGGACTCCACTCCGTCCGCACCGATGATTAGAGGCGCCTCGATCTGTAGGGGCTCGCCAATACGAAGTGCGGACACACCACAAATAACTCCATCCTTCTTCAGCAGACCCAAAGCCCTGGTCTTAACCAGTACCCGCGCCCCTGCCATAGCTGCCTGCATGGCCAAGCCCCTATCGAAGATCTTCCTCTCCAGGACATAGCCTACCTCGCCGCCACTCTTATCCTCGGACATGACGATGCTCTTTCCGTCCGGGGCGTAAATTCTGGCACCCTTTACCTCGGAGGAGATCCATTCCGACTCAGGCTTCATCATGCGGCATAAGGCCCTCTTGCTGACGCCCTCTGCGCAGCGCACGGGATCTCCTATCTCCTGGCGTTTCTCCAGCATGACGACCTTAAGGCCTGCCTTGGCTGCCGTCTTTGCAGCCATCGATCCGCCGGGACCGCCACCCACTACTATCAGGTCGCACTTCATGCCTTAACCCCTAGGGCTCCCACAGGGCATATCTTGGTGCACAGGCCGCACTCCTTACACTCTGCTGAGACCTCGAGCCAAGTCTCCACCAGCTCCAGGGCACATGTCGGGCAGACTCCGACGCAGGCACCGCAGTAGCAGCATTTGTATCTATTGACAGTAAGCATGAGATCACATCCTATGAATATTATTATTAATATTCTATTTCAAAATCTTCATACGATTTGCTTTCCAACTCTGAGAACTCCATCCCCAGGATTATGGATCCAGTTGGTCCCGACTTCATGGCTTTAAGCAGCTCGCCAACTTGCTTTCTCTCTCCCTCCAGTACTGCCTCCACCCCTCCGCCGGGAATGTTCCGGACCCATCCTTTAACGCCCAGGGACCGTGCTCGCTCTTGAGTAAAGGTGCGATAGGAAACGCCCTGCACTCGACCCGAGACCCGAACGTGCACTGCGATCATTTCCTGGCACCCGTCACCAGATCTTCCAGAGCCTTGCGTTGGTCTTTTGCTTTGATAATACCAGAAGCGAGCAAGACACCAATCGATCCCAGCTCCAGGGCGCTTCTCAGATCCTCCCCGTGAGTTATTCCCGCACCACAAAGCACACCTACACCAGGAGCAATGCTCTTGACGGCATCAACCGACTGGGAAATGATAAGTGGATTAGCCTTAGATACAGGAATGCCGCTGCCGATCAACTCCGGCGGCTCCACTGCCACATAGTCCGGCTCAAGGGCAGCCGAAGCACGAGTCGTGGCCACGTTGTTGGTGCAGACAATCGTCTTTAGGCCGGCCTGGCGAGCTGCGATGATAGAGGCATCGATATCAGCCAACTTGAGCCTTCGCTCAGAGTGGTTGATAAGAGACCCAGCTGCACCCGCTGCTTTCAAGGACGCGGCAGTCACATGGCCCGTAAAGCCACCATAACCTACTCCGTCTACATGCTGAGCATAGACAGGTATCTTGACGGCTTTGGAGATGGCCAGGATATCAGCTACCTGGGGCGCTACCACAATTTGCACGGAATAATCCCGGGAAATGTCCTCACATATCTCCGCCAGGCGCAGAGCCTCTGAGCCGGTCGATTCACGATAAGTCTTGAAATTGAGCACGATTAAGGTCATAATCTCCCTCGCAGCAATCCTTTAACCTCAGTGAGCATATATCTTTTGGCTGCATTCGGCTAGCATGTCATTATAATATCTTTCATAGACCTCCGGGTGAAGGCACTCCCCGGTAAATATCATCTTTATAGCGCCATTTAAGATAAAAGCAATCAACGGAAGCATGCCATTCTTCTCGCTATGAATCATATGGTAGAGCAGACCAGAAGGCTGACAATAATCCAGTTTTACCAGTTCCAAATCCTTGTGATAGGACAGAAAGCTTTCAAGGATTGGCTCGCTTCTCTTGCAGATGTTGCAGTCTCTTCTGCCGATAAAGAGCAGCACCATTCCAACTTTGCGATCAATGGCCTGAGCCTGACTTATCGCCGGTCCGTAGGTATCCTTCAAAAAGGAATTTACGACGTCTGCCACCTCCGCAGGGGGAACGCCGTATTTCCGAGCAAGCTCACCGCTAAGCTGTTTCTCTTTCTGGGCCATGAATCCCTGCACCTGAGCTTTGAGATCCATGAACGGTTCTGTCTTTTTCATTCCTTAAATTCATAGTGGTGCTAAAGATCATGAATTACCTTGATCCTAAGTTTCGAGAAGTCATCCTTGATCTCGACCAGAAAGCCCATGCCGGCAAATATCTCCTCCAGTTCAATGCGCACGAATTTCTTAGGCGCATCCGAGCCGAAGATAAGGGTGAACTCGCTTTTGCCGGTCTTGCTCATATTAAAAAGGTTGCAGATCTCAAGTCTTCTCAGGATGCTCTCCACATTTAAGAGCTTGTGCTTGAATTGCTCGGCATGAGCTCGGCAGACCTCTTTATGCAGATTCCAGAACTTCTCTTTGTCCGGATGAGTTTCAATGAAGCTTAGAAACAGTATCCAGTGATCGATATCCAGGATCACATGTTCGCCTGCAGAGAGCATTTCCGCATGGGTGTAAACCTTCTTATCTTCGGCGAATTCAAAGAGCATTTTGTGCTTGCCAAAGAACTTCAGGGACTCTCGCATCAACTCGCTCTGGGACATTCCCAGGTCTTCCTTCATCTTTTTGAACAGACCAGCAGTCTCTTCATCTAGAGCGATGGTAATTCTTTCCGGTGACTTCATTTAATCCCCAACATTTCACTCTGCCCAATATCTTCCTCGTTATGCTATATTATCTTTATCAGCAGTATCTTTTTATACTGATGCCGGAAAACATATTCCTATAGCTGATAGCTGCCATGGCGCAGTCGCTATAGACCGACATTGTTAAATTCAAACGAGAAAAACCCTTCATCATGGACTCTTGGATGAAAGATGGGAAAAAGTACAGCGAGAGTGACAAGAAAAAGCTGGAGAAAGGATCAGGCTTTGTCAAGGTCTGGACACTGGTGAGCAATTGGCTCTACAGAGTAGTATCCTGGTAATCTATCGTCTTGTCTTTTATCAGATAACCGATCATTGCCGCTCTCGTCTTTAGCTGGGCCATTACATCATCTCTGCTCGATCCCTGGGCCAATATTGACAGAATTGGGTCGTCCGCGGCTATTCGCGATCCTTTCCAGGGCACATCTGCAGTCCAGTCTCTGACCAGATCGGCCTCAATGGTCAGATCACGGGGGGCATAGAAAATGATTCTGCCGGCAATGCAGCTCGCTGCGGCGGGACGCTCGGGAAGCCTTCCTAAAAAGGATTGCAGATGAGCCTGAAAGACATTATCCCCGCCGGATAATTCCACAGTATCCAGGCTGCCCTGAAAGCGGCTATTGACTTCGACCACTACGGGGCCTTTTTCGGTGAGCAGGAAATCCACACCATTGCTGCCCAAGAGCCCCAGCTTAGAAACAATCTCTTCTGCCATTTGCGCTAAGGTGCACTGCGGAAAGGCCAGTGGCGTGATATTACCGCTGTACCTGAATCCTTTCGCCCCGGCCCAGGGCACACCGATGAGCTGCTCGTTGACGGCAATGGCGCGCGCCTGGCTACCATTCCCAATTACAGAGACGCTGGCGGGCCGTCCGACGATCAGCTCCTGGGCGATAAGGCTTTGCTCTATACCTCCTTGCATGCACTTATCTGAGCCTCTGCGCTTCCTCGTGCCCTCATCCATTTGCAGCTGCGCTGCTCTCTCAACTATCCTGCATCCCACGCCTCCGGCACCCTTGCGAGGCTTGACCAGAAAGGGAAATCGCGGATTGTCCAGGGCACCGAGCGGCTTCGTCTTTATGAAGGGAAAGCCCTTCTCTTCCAGCCAGCCGGCCAGCCAGAGTTTATCCGAGACCTGAGCAGTTTTTTCCGGAGGATTATTGAGTACGGCAACTGATGGGACAGACGCCTCTTCCAGGCCCGGTCCCAGTACGACGGCATCAGGACGAAACTTCTCCACATAAGATGCGAGGTGCTCACTTGCCCCTTCGCGCGGCATCTTAGCCGTCACTTTTGCAAATCTCGCCAGGTCCACATCACAGTAACAATCGACCGCAATGACCTCATGGCCAGCATGGCTTGCTGAGCGGACAATGTGTCTGATGTTGATGCCTATTACTAATATTCTCATGGTGTTTTTTTTGGTTATGGCTCTTGTCCTTTACTCTTCCTTTCCGGGCAGTACTCTGGATACAAGACCTGTTTTCCGTGAGGAGAGGGCACAATCTTAAGTCCCCCCTCAAATGCATCATATAGCTCTTTGCCCATAAAGAGCCTGTCCAGGAAGACCGCCAGCGCCGCCACTTCGGAATGGGGCTGGTTGCCCACGGCCACATTCCAGTCCGCCAGTTCGTACATCTCGGCCGGAACCTTCTCAGCGCCCACAGCCACCAGGATATTTTCACATTCGCGAATCTCGTCAATCACATCAGGCAGGTTGGAGCCATACATGGTGAGATGGACCACTTTTCCTCCCGCCTCCTTCCATCGTGCTGTCTCTCCTTTCCAGGAGATATCCGGACGCAGCCGAAAGCCTCCTCCCCAGCGCTCTGCCACATCTGCCAGGCTCTCTTCCACATGAGAGTCGCGCCCGGAGAGGAGCATCTCTTCCGCTCCAAAGGCCCTGGCCACCAGGCCAACATGGGTGGTGATTCTCTTGTCCCTCTCCGGCCGGTGGCCGATGCGTAAAACCACAACTCGCATGCCCACGGGAGAACGGGCATCTTATATAGTCTTAATCGGCCTCATTTCCTGCGCCGTAGCCGGACCCAATGCAAAATAGCTAAATTCCAAAGGTGCGTCAATCTTCAGGATGAACCTGTGCGAGATTTGTCTGGGCAAGGGCTACCTGGTGGTAGGAGAGAAGCCCTGTCCCAACTGCAGTGGCAGCGGAAAGACCGAGTCCATCTCCTTGGGAGAGGCATCGGATAAGGATATGAAGGAGCTTATTGATAGCGGCTCCACCAAATGCAGCGTCTGCCAAGGCTCGGGCAAGATGCCGGTTACAGAGAGCTGCCCGACCTGCGCGGGCCTGGGGCGCGAGTACCTGTGCGTGGTGTGCAAGGCCAAGCTCACCAGCAAGAAGGAGTTGTGCGAGCGCTGCGCCAAAAAGCCGCTCGTGCACATTCTCGATCCTGCGTGTGATGTCAGAGATATAGTAATAGGTGAGATTTTCCAGGGAAAGGTCAATGGCCTGGCCAGCTTTGGGGCCTTTGTCGATCTATCCGAGAGCGTGAGGGGCCTCGCCCACAACAAATACCTGAAGAGCAAGCCTGAGGTGGGTGACGCCATCTTCGTTACGGTGCGAAATATTCTTGCTAACGGCAATATCGAGCTGGAGCCGGTCGAGCTGAAGGAGTACAATACTGTTGAGGTGGAAAAGGAGCTTCCGATATCCAAGACTGCGGATCTGCAAAAGCTGGTGGGAAAGCAGATCATGATCAAGGGAGAGGTCATCCAGGTCAAGCAGACCGGGGGGCCTACCATCTTCACTATCGCGGACGACAGCGGTCTGGTATTTTGCGCCGCCTTTGAGCGGGCCGGGGTGCGGGCCTATGCCGATATCGATAGCGAGATGATGGTGCGGGTCATCGGGGAAGTAAGTCTGCGAAACAACCAGGTTCAGGTCGAGATCAAGTCCATGAAACGTCTCTGGGGCAAAGAGTCATCCATGGTCAAAGACCTGATTGAACAAGCAATCGACCGGCGCGCTGAGCCCACAGAGACAGAGTTTCTGGTGAAAAGCGAGATCATGACCCGTCTCTTGCCGGCCATGAAGCAGGTGGCCAAAGAGATTCGCCGGGCCGTCCTTAAGTCCCAGCCCATTGTAGTGCGCCATCATGCCGATGCCGACGGCATCACTGCGGCTGTCGCCATCGAGATGGCCGTTTTGCCGCTTATTACGGAGGTAGGCGGGCCGGATGCCGAATACCACAACTACCGGCGCGCTCCCAGCAAAGCTCCCTTTTACGAGCTGGAGGATGTGACCAAGGATCTGACCTATGCTCTGGAGGATCAGACCCGGCACGGCCAGAAGATGCCGCTCATCATTTTGATGGACAACGGCTCCACGGAAGAGGATGTTCCGGCCATGCGTCAGGCCCAGGTCTACGGCATGGAGATGCTGGTCGTCGATCACCATCATCCTCACAAGATAGTGGACCAGTTTCTCATCGCTCACGTCAATCCCGCGCACGCTGGCGGCGACTTCGGCCTGACCACGGGCATGCTGGCCACCGAGATTGCCCGCATGATCTATCCCCCGGTGGAGAGCAAGATCAAGCATTTCCCGGCGGTCTCGGCTGTAGGCGATCGAAGCGAAGCCCCGGAGGCAGCGGCCTACATAAAACTGGTTGAGGATAAGTACAGCCGGGAGGATCTCAAGAAGATCGCTCTGGCCCTGGACTACGAGGCATTTTGGCAGCGTTTCAATGATGGACGGGGGCTCATAAACGACATTTTATGCCTGGGCCGGCTGGACCGGCATCAGAGAATTGTCGAGCTTCTGTGCGAACAGGCCAATGCCGCCATTGACGAGCAGCTGCGGGCCAGCATGGGCAATGTGAAGAGCACGCGTCTTCCCAATGGCATCATTATGAATGTGCTGGATGTGGAGAACTTCGCCCACAAGTTTACCTTCCCTCCGCCCGGCAAGACCTCCGGCGAGGTGCACGATCGGCTCACCAAGAAGTATGCCGGAAAGCCCGTGGTTACTATCGGCTACGGCCCGGACTTTGCCGTGCTGCGCAGCAAAGCCGTGAAAATGAACATCCCCCAGATGGTAAAAGAGCTGATGGAGGAGATTCCCAACGGCGGCGTCTCCGGAGGCGGGCACCTTGTCGTCGGCTCGATCAAGTTCGTGGGCGGCATGAGAAAAGATGTGCTGGCAAAGCTTGCCGAGAAGATCGCTGCCTGCGGGGTGGACGAGCCTGCAAAGGGCGGATAGACGACGGCTGAGCCCGGAGTCTTTTATTTATCCGTAATACCACGCAGCTTGGCTGCGCGGGCGCGCCGTTGCCGTTTCACTTTTAGGCCAAAAAATTAAATGGGGAATTGTGTGAGTCTTAGCGAGCAAACGACCCTATTTTTCCCATGCTTTCTCCACCAGTCCCCATCCCCTGTCCCTGGTGTAGCCCTGCAAGACCTCCTGCACCAGGACCATGAACTGCTCCTGAGTCAAGCCAAGCTGCGCCGCCAGCCTCTCCACCAGCGGCTCGACATTCTTCACATCATCACTCTTGATACTCCTTAAAACTATGGCAGCCAGGGCCATAAGCCGCAGACCTTCCTGCATTTTGTCCTGCTGCCCAGCAAGAGCGCCTAGTTGGAAAAAGGCCCCCGCCTCGCCGGGTCTATCGGCCACCTCTTGATTGATCCGCAAGGCTTTCTGGAAGCTTTCTGCCGCCTTCTTTTTCTCTCCGGCCTGAGAATGTATCATGCCCAGGCTGTGCCAAATTGCGGCCTCGCCGGCCCGGTCGCCCATTTCCTGAAAGAGCGGGAGGACTTCGGCAAACTCCGCGCCTGCCTGCGGGAAGTCGCCCTTCTCCAGATCAAGGCTGGCCAGGTTAAAGAGAGCAAAAGCAGCGCCTTTACTGTCTCCCGCTTCTTCCAGCAGCTCCTGTGATCTCACGATTCTCTGGCGCGCGCTGTCATAATCACACCGGCTCATATCCAGGCGGGCCATCTCCTGCAAAACAGCAGCTTCGCCCTTCCTGTCTCCCAGGCTCAACATGATCTCGGCGATTTTTTGCAGCTTTTCTATTGCCGCATCATTCACTCCTTTGAACATGTCTATGGAGGCTAAGCTGCTCAGGCTGGCAGCTTCGCCGGACAGATCACCTGCGGCATGAAACGCATCAGCAGCCTTTTGCAGGCTTTCTCCTGCCCGGTCGTACTTTTCCTGGTGCATGAGTGCCGTGCCAAGGCCCTGGTAAGCGGCGGCATCCGGGGCGATTTGCAGCGCTCTTCCGTACCACTCTGCTGCTTTTCTGTATTCTCCCTGATCCAAATGGGCCTTCGCGATCCAGGCAATAGGAGCAGAATGCAGCATGTTCTGATCTAAAAGCTCCTGGTTTAACCTTATCAGTTCAGAGTAGTAGCCGCGCCTTTCCAGATAGCCGCTGATGCGAGCTGTCATGGTGATGGCATTGTCCGCATCCTCGGCCGCCAGATAGTGTCCGCGCGCTTCCAACAAGACATCTAACCGGGAGAGCCCTAACTCTGCCGAGCGCCCGGCCTCAGCCATGTTTCTAAGAAAATTACCTGCCGCCTTTTGCGCAGCGTGCTGCTCCTCCGAACTCAAGGCCGCCAGGAGTGAAACACGAAGGAATGAGGGCACAACCCATAGCTCTCCAGCGGCAATAGCCAGGGAGAAATCCTGCCACAAGCCGGCGTTGGTGGCGGCCTGCTCTTCCGCCGCGCCGCAGACCGCAGCTAGACCAGCCGAACTTATGGCTATGCCGAAGACGGCGGCCTGAGAGAGAGCATGTCCGGAGGCAAAACTCAGGCGGGAAGTAAGCTTTGTCAGCGGATCCTCGCCAGCCGCAAGATCTCCCAGCCCCAGGGCTTTGCCTATTTGGGCAAGCCGAGCCGGATGGCCCGAAGCAGCATGGTAGTGCGCGGCAAGCAGGGAATAAGAGATCTCGCCATTCTTATAGCGATCCGCCAGACACCGGTTTTGGAGAAGATATCTGATGAACGCCGCCTGACCCAGCCCCTCCAGCTTCCACTGCCGGGCACGCGCGGGCAGGCTCAGGGCATCGGCCGGTAATGCCCCGCTGGTGATGATAGCGCGGCCAGAGGTCATGCCTCCTAGCAATAACATGTAAAACTCTGCCAGATCAGGATCGGAAATTTTGCCGGTCTTGCCGTCCAGCTCCAGACCATCCCAAACCATCAGGATGCGAGAAGCTTTCAGTGCATCCAACAGGTTTTTCAGTCTCTCCCGGACCGAGCGCTCCGGGTCTTTGAGACTCTTTGCCAGGGTTTCTTGGCCCATTGCGCTCAAATGGCCCACTGCCGCCTCCAAGAGCCGGACAGAGCTTATGCGGTTCTGCGGCGAGCTGTAAATGGCAAGTACGCTGTAGCCTGCCGACGCCAGCAGGAGAGCGATATGAGTTGCCAGAGTGCTCTTGCCGCAGCCCCCAATGCCGGTGATGATCAGAGTCTGGGTCCCGCCTTCTCGCAGGGCGAAAACGAGCTGCTGCAGATCGCGTCTCCGATCCACAAAACAATCTGTCCACCCTTCCGTCAGGCCCGGCAAGGCGAACTGCTCCTGACAGAGGGGTACTGGCGAAGCCGTTCTCCTTTGGGGATCATAAATATTGAGCTGATCATAGAACGAATATTGGGCAGGAACTGAAACGGGAACCGGATCTGTTGCATAGGCCGCAGCAATCTCCTGGCGCACGGATAGCAGTGCGTCATCCATTGATCGGCCGGCAGCCAGGGACTGATAAAGGAGCTTGGCGGCAGACGTGGGTGCATTCCAGGCTACGGCCAGTGGGATGCTCTCCGCCAGCTTCTGGCAGAGCAGATGAATAGCCGAGGGTGGTTCACTCTGCCGGCCACTCAGGATGATGCCCACAAGCCCAGAATCCTTCAGAGCCACAGCCAGCTCCTCCGCAGTTCGCAGATCGGCCCGTCCCGCCGGTCCTTGCATAGAGAATACCGCAATGCCTCCGGAAACTTTTTCCTGGCCTGCCATATGCACCAGATGAGGTCGGAAGGACTCAGCCCTCTCTTTCAGCTCCTCCCAGGTGCCTCTCTCGCAGATGGCGAGATTCATGTCCAGGCCCTCAGACACTTTTAAGATCGACTGCTCTTCCTTTTCGTAATCAAACGACTCAGCAGCCAAAAAAAGTACGCGCAAAGGCCCGGGCGCCGACGCGGTAGTCGAGACAATAAGCCCGTCCGCGATGTCGGGCAGGCGAATGACGGCGAAACATTCACTGCTCTCCGGGCCGAAAAGCGGGAGCAGCTCCCAGGGCAGTTGCAGCACTTCTGGTATGGGCGAGGCAACCGTCAGCCGCGCATCCGGCAGGACCATGCCACCAAAATCCTGCCAGCCTGCCTCTAAGAAGAGATGAAATAATCCGCTGCGAAGGATGGGCAGATAGTTTTTTGCACTGGCCAAAGCTGCGTTTTGCTGAAGAGAGAAGTACTGAGATACCATCTCTTGTACTTGTTGAGTCTGAACCGGTGTAAGTGTTCTCTTTACGTGGACAGTGCCATCGATTTGGATTTTATAGGCAAAAGTCCTGGCAGCGGCAGTTCCTGCCTCCGTAACTGTAATTGTGATATTTTGCATAATTTCTTATCTCCTAATTATTGTTCGATTCCAATTTCGCCCGTGCCTTCAGCTCGCAATAGTCCTTGGGCTCCAGATGCACCACCACATCCCTGACCCCTGAAATCTTGCTCTTTATCATGCTCTCCACATCTTCGCCCACGCTATGAGCGGCATCTATGGAAAGCGACGAGTCCACTCCAATATGCAGATCCACAAAAATCTCCCCTGCCATGCCTCTCGTGCGAACGCCGTGGCAGGTGCAGACGCCCTCTACCGACTTTGCCAGATTGACTATCAAGCTCTCTTCGACCAGAGCTTTGTCCAGCAATACCTTAGAGTTGTCTCTCACAATCTCAAAGCCGGTCAAGAGGATCAGGCAGCAGATAAGCAGAGCTATAACCGGATCGGCCAGAGGATAGCCTATCTCGACAGCCGCAAGGCCCAGGATGACGCCCACAGAGGCAAAGATATCGCTTCGTGTATGCAGGGAATCGGCGACCAAAATGCTGCTCTTCAGCCTTTTGCCCAGGAGATATTCGTAAGCCGAGACACCAATGTTGATGAGCAGGGTTATGCCCATAACAGCGAAAGACATTTCGGTTATCTGGGGAGTGGAATGGCTTTGCAGACGATTTACGGCCGCCAGGACCAATTGAATTGAACCGGCAAATAGCAGCACAGCTATTCCCATAGAGGCAAAGGTTTCGAACTTGGCATGACCGTAAGGATATTCTTTGTTAGGAGGGCGGGCCGCCAGGGAGATGCCCACCAGGCCAATGATATTGGAGGTGCCGTCGAAGAGAGAATGCAGGCCGTCAGCGCTCATGGAGAGTGAGTTGGTAAGAATGCCATAGCCTCCTTTGGCCAGGGCGGTAGCTATGTTAATTACAAATATTATTATGAGGATACGCCGAACCGTTTCATAGTAGGCCATCAGGATAGCTATGTAAGGGAAGCGATAAATAATTTCTTGACTTTTGCGTAGTTGACCACTTTGATCGTGCAGATCACGGGCGAGTAGACCGCTGCCATTGCCCGCACTTAGGTGATTGTTATCACCGTGGGCAGATCCAGGCCCTGCAAGTCCTCCTCAATCAAGACCCTGCGGTTGCCTTCCCGGTCCACGAGGGTCAAATTCTGCAGATGCCAAACGCCAGTCTCATTGCTCAGAGGAAGAAGCATTTGTGCATCGTAATATCCATCTTTAGCCGTTCCTGAAGCTAGGTTCTGGGAAGAGAAGAGCGCGGCTGCGTCCTCTCCGGATGGACCGGAAAATATCGCTTTCGCCGCCCAAACGCCTTGGTCGTCGATGAGGTGAGCGGTGAGGTTAATGGTCTGGGGCAAGGCAGCGGAGAGCTTTTGTGGCTGGAAGGAAAAACCCGCGATGTTCGGGGCTTGGTCGTCGGCCAGCGGGCCCACGGCCGTGCTTTGGGGCGGGGCCAGGGGATCGGCTGCACCTTCTGAGGAGAAGCATTCGCTGCTGCTTCCAATCTTTACAGTCTTCTCAATGGAAAAGGAGCCCACCAGGTCCTCCACGCTCTTGCCGTAGGCGGAGGCAGGGACCGCGAGAGCGAGCAGGAGGAGAAGGGCCAAAATTAGATATCGAGAATGCAATACTTCGTTCACCATCGTTGCTATGGGCGGGAGACGGACAAATATCTTTTCCCTGGCAGGAACTGACAAGGAAGGGGGATCGCCATCTCCGCTGAGGTAATAATGCGGGACATTAAGGTCTAGTTCTCTTCCCACAAATTTATCAATCAGTTATTACCAATATTGTACGTGTTTAGCTCTCGCTCGAATTTTCTAAAATTTCCATCAAAATTCATT